>CAMVMM010000001.1 GCA_947168565.1 uncultured Clostridia bacterium
GCATACGAGATCAGCGAAAAGTACGATACCCCCGTGATCCTTCGCGTCCCCACCAGGATCGCGCATGCGCGCACCCTTGTGGAGCTTGAGGACCGCGTTGAGCCCCCGCTGCGCGAATACAGCCGCAATATCAGAAAATACGTTTCCATGCCCGCATTCATGATCGACCGCCATCGCTACGTTGAGGAGCGCGAGAAGAGGCTGGCCGAGGATGCGAACACCCTCTCCATCAATAAGATCGAGTGGGCGGACCGCAAGGTGGGCGTCATCACCTCGGGCGCTGCATACAACTACGTTAAAGAGGCCATGCCCAACGCATCCGTGCTCAAGCTCGGTCTTGCGTACCCCATGCCCAAAAAGCTTATCGAGGAGTTTGCAAAGGGCGTTGAAAAGCTCTACGTTATCGAGGATATGGAGCCCTTCTATGAGGACACCATCAAGGCCTGGGGCATCGAGTGCAGCGGAAAGGATCTCACCGGCGTTCAGGGTGAGCTTTTCGCCCGCAAGATCGCCGCGAAGTTCGAGGGCGCGGAGGAAGCCGGCCCCATGAACACGCCCGACATTCCCGCCCGTCCTCCGGTGCTCTGCCCCGGCTGCCCGCACCGCGGACTGTATCATATCCTTGGCAAGCTCAAGCTCACGGTATGTTCCGATATCGGCTGCTACACCCTCGGCGCGCTTCCCCCGCTCAGCGGCGTGGATACCTGCGTTTGCATGGGCGCATCCATCGGCATGGCGCACGGCATGGAGAAGGCTCGCGGACATGAGCAGGCAAAAAAGACCGTTGCCGTTCTTGGCGACTCCACCTTCTGCCACAGCGGCCTTACGGGACTGCTCAACATGGCGTACAACCGCTCCGTGGGCACCGTGATCGTTGCGGACAACTCCATCACCGGCATGACCGGCCATCAGAACAACCCCGCCAACGGCTACGACATCCACGGCGAGCCCACCACCGCCCTTGATATAGTTAAGCTGTGCGAGGCTATGGGCATCCGTCACGTTCGCGTTGTGGATCCCTTCGACCTCAAGGAGCTTGAAAAGGTCGTTCGTGAGGAGACCGAGCGCGAGGAGCTTTCCGTTATCATCTCCCGCCGCCCCTGCGCCCTCATCGTGAAGCAGCCCGGCGTTCCCTACGTGAGCGACACCGAAAAGTGCCGCAACTGCGGAATGTGCATGAAGATCGGCTGCCCCGCCATCCGCAAGACGGAGACCGGCGTTGCGGTCGATCCCACACAGTGCGTCGGCTGCGGTCTGTGCGCTCAGCTCTGCCACTTTGGCGCTCTCAACCCCGAAGCATAAGGAGGAAAAACGGTATGTTCAACATAGTTATCGTCGGTGTAGGCGGTCAGGGAACCCTGCTTGCAAGCAAGATCCTCGGCCAGCTCGCAATGAATAACGGCTATGACGTTCGCGTCAGCGAGGTTCACGGCATGAGCCAGCGCGGCGGCAGCGTGGTCACCTATGTTCGCATCAGCAACGATCAGCCCCTGTATTCCTCCATCGTTGAGCAGGGTCAGGCGGATATCGTGCTTGCCTTTGAAAACCTTGAGGCGCTGCGCGCTCTGCCATACCTCAAGGAGGATGGCACTATGGTCGTAAACACCCAGAAGATCCTCCCCATGCCGGTTATCACCGGCAGCTCAAAGTATCCCGAGGACTGCCTTGAGCGCGTGGAAAAGGCCTGCAGAACCATAAAGATAAACGCCGTGGATATAGCGCATGAGTGCGGCACCTATCGCGCGGCGAACGTCGTGCTCATGGGCGTTTGCGCAAAGATGCTTCCTTTCAGCACGGAGGAATGGCACAAGGCGATAGAGCAGTGCGTTAAGCCCAAGTTCCTTGAGATCAACCTCAACGCATTCGATCGCGGCTACAGCTACAAATAATTGAGCATGTACGATTTCAAAACCCATATAGACAGAGCCCTCACAGGCTCTATCAAAACCGATATGGCACCCGAGTCCGTCAAGGACTCGGGTCTTGTGCCATTATCCGTGGCGGACATGGAGCTGCCCGTGGCGCCTGAGATCCGCGAGGCCGTAAAGGAAGCGGCGGACAGGGCGATTTTCGGCTACACCTATGCGGACGAAGCCTATACCGAGGCCGTTCGCCGCTGGATGAGCACGCGCCATAATTGGGATACGAGCGGCTTTCAGCTTATCACCACGAACGGCGTAGTGCCCGCGCTCCGCTTTGCCGTGGAGGCCTTCTGCGAGAAGGGCGAGGGCGTTGTGATACAGCCCCCCGTTTACATGATGTTTGCAAACGCCATACAAGCCTCCGAAAGGCGTATCGTTGAAAACCCCCTCCTCTTCGACGGCGAGCGGTACACCATGGATTATGAGGATCTCGACCGCAAAACCGCGCCTTCGGACGTGAAGCTGCTGCTTTTATGCAGCCCGCACAACCCCGTAGGCAGGGTTTGGACGAGGGATGAGCTGACAAGGCTCGGCGAGATCTGCAAAAAGAACGGTGTGATCGTGGTTGCGGACGAGATCCACAACGACCTGCTGCTTGACGGCGCACAGCACACCGTTTTCGCATCCATTCCCGGAATGGACGAGTTTTCGATCACCTGCACCGCCACGAGCAAAACCTTCAACCTTGCGGGGCTTTCCTGCTCCAATATCTTCATTAAAAATGAAGCTGTTGCGGAAAGCTTTAAAAAGGTGGCCGACCGCGCCGGCGGCGGACTTGTGCCGTATTTCGCGCGCGCGGCAACCATCGCGGCTTACACGCGCTGCGCCGCTTGGGTGGATGAATTAAACGCTCATATTCAGCATAATTTTGAGCTGCTGTATGCGTTTGTTGAGCGCGAGCTGCCCGCGATAAGGGTCATAAGGGCGGAGGGAACCTACCTTGCGTGGCTGGATATGCGCGCGCTCGGCCTTGATGACAAGGCGCTTGAGGAGCACGTGATCTCCCACGGTCTTGCTCTCGACGAGGGCTATCTTTTCGGCACGGGCGGCAGCGGCTTTGAAAGATGGAATCTTGCCCTTCCCTCCGAGCTTCTGCTGCTTGCGCTTGAGCATCTTAAATCGGCCGTGAACGAAAAGCTGAAGTGATACGGCCTGCTTTTTTGAATACTCATTAAATATTAGCAAAGGTAAACTCAAATCCTCTTATAATGCTTAATCTTAAATCGTTAAACAAGGAGCAGTATGAGGCTGCCACAACCATAGACGGGCCATTGCTGGTGCTTGCTGGAGCGGGCAGCGGCAAGACCCGTGTTTTAACATACCGCATAGCGAATCTTGTGCTGAATCACGGCGTGCCGCCGTGGGCGATACTTGCCGTAACGTTCACAAATAAAGCCGCAAGGGAGATGAAGGAAAGGGTCGATAAGCTGCTTGACACGCCCTCGTCCGATATGTGGGTCACCACCTTCCATTCCTTCTGCGTGAAGCTGCTTCGCATGGATATAGATAAGCTGGGGCTGGATCGCAGCTTCACCATATACGATGATCAGGATCAAAACTCCGTGATCGCCGATATTATGAAGCAGCAGGGCATCGACGAAAAAAAGCTTCCCAAGGCGCGTTTTCGCTCCATGATAAGCGAGGCCAAGAATTCCTCCGACAGGCCGGAGGCGTATATCCTTGAGGCGGCGGGTCAGAGCGCGGAAACCTTTTTGGACGTGTACCGCGCGTATCAGAAGCGGCTTCGTGAATGCAGCGCGCTGGATTTCGACGATCTGCTCCTATACGCCGTTAAGCTTCTTTCCGAGCATAGGGAGGTGCTTGAAAAGTACCGTCGAAAATTCCGCTACGTGCTTGTGGACGAATATCAGGACACGAACTATCCCCAGTATCAGATAGTCAAGCTGCTTTGCGCCGAGCACCGCAATATCTGCGTTGTGGGCGACGACGATCAGAGCATTTACGGCTGGCGCGGCGCGGATATTCGCAATATCCTCAATTTTGAAAAGGATTTTGAGGGCGCAAAGGTGGTGCGCCTTGAGCAGAATTACCGCTCCACAAAGCCCATTCTGGAATGCGCAAACAAGGTTATTTCCAATAACACGGGCAGAAAAAGCAAAAAGCTTTGGACGGATAAGCCGGGCGGCGAGAGAGTGGAGCTTGTGATGGTGGACAACGAGCGCGACGAGGCGTACGCCATCGCCAAAACCATTTCAAGGCTGCATAATCTCGAGCATAGGAGCTACAACGATTTTGCCGTGCTCTACCGCACGCACGCTCAAAGCCGCGTGATCGAATCCGTGCTTACCACGGGCTACGGCATACCGATAAGCATTATCGGCGGCATGCGCTTCTATTCCTATCAGGAAATAAAGGATCTGATCGCCTATCTCAAGCTCATAGCCAATCCGAATGACGACGTGGCGTTCAAGCGCATAATAAACGTGCCCAAGCGCGGCATCGGCGCTGCGACCGTTTCATCCATAGAAGCTGCGGCGCAGCAGAAGGATATCTCCATGTTCATGGTGTGCATCACGCCGGACGCGCTGAACGAAAAGCTTGCAAAAAAGGTGGCGCCCTTCATAGACCTTATGAAGGAGCTTTTTGCAAAAAGATACCGCATGGGTCTCTCGGAGCTTGCGGAAAGCATCATAACCGCAACGGATTTTGATTCCTACCTGCTTGAGCTTGGAAGCGATAAATACGATACGCGCTCGGAAAACATTCAGGAGCTTTTGGGCGCGATGCTTGAGCATGAGCAGCAGCTTCCCGACGGAACGGACGCACTGCAGAGCTTTCTTGAAACCGCCGCGCTGAACTCCGAGGCGGATAATATCGATGAAAGCGACGGCACGGTGAAGCTGATGACGCTGCACTGCGCGAAGGGGCTTGAATTTCCCGTGGTGTTCCTGCCCGGCATGGAGGAGGGCATCTTCCCCTCCGCAAGATCCAAAGAGGACCCCTCCCGCTTTGAGGAGGAGAGAAGGCTTTGCTACGTCGGCGTTACGCGGGCGGAGCAGAAGCTTATACTGCTTGCGGCAAGATCGCGTATGCTCTACGGCAGCCAGCAGATCAACGATCCCTCCGTTTTCCTTGAGGAGATGGAGCTTATTGACCCCGAATCAACTCCAACGAAGCGCAATTCCTTTATGAGCGCTTCGGGAAAAGCGGGCGGCGCGGGAGGCAGAGCCGGCGGCTACGACGGGTTTGGCGCAGGAGGATTTGGCGGCGTCTCCACGAGGTATTCCGGCACGAATGTGGGCAAGGAGGTCGTGGAGCAGATAAGAAGGCTGAACGGGCTTTCCGGCGGGTCGGCTAAAGCCTCCGGTGCAGCGGGCGGCGGATACAGGAAGCAGGCGCACAGCGGCTCGGGAATGAGCGATAAGCCTTCCGTAAACTATAAAAAGGGCATGCGCGTGATCCATCCGCAGTTTGGAAAAGGCACGGTCGTTGACGTTTCCTCCGGAGGAAGCGCGGCGATAATCAGCATAGAATTCGATAACGGCAGCTTGCGCCGCCTTGCGGCAGCATACGCGCCGCTGACGATAATTGAGGAGGATTGAATATGCTTGAAAGAATGAAATACCTCGTTCAAAAGCTGAATGAGTATTCCGATTCGTATTATTTCAGCGACAGGCCGCAGGTCAGCGACGCCGAGTTTGACGCGCTCATGGATGAGCTTATCGCGCTCGAAGCCGAAACCGGAACTGTGCTTGAAAACTCCCCCACCCGCTCCGTGGGCTCCCGCGCCGTTTCGGAATTCAAGCCCCATACGCATCTTGCAAGGCTCTGGAGCCTTGATAAGGTACGCTCCGAGGGCGAGCTTAGAGATTGGGCGGCGCGCTGCAGGCGCTTTCATGCGGGAAACGATGAGTTGGAGCTTTTGCTTGAGTATAAATTCGACGGCCTGACCATAAACCTTACCTACGATGGCGGAGAGCTTGTGCAGGCGGCAACGCGCGGCAACGGCATCACGGGCGAGGGCATACTTGCGCAGGCCTCGACCATAAAAAGCATTCCGAAAAGAGTGCCGTATAAGGGCAAATTCGAGGTGCGCGGCGAATGCTATATGCGCCTTTCGGTGCTGGAGGAGCTGAATCGCGGCGGGGATGAGCAGCTTAAAAACGCCAGAAACGCAGCCGCGGGGGCCATACGAAATCTGGATCCCAAAATCACCGCCTCGCGCCGTCTGGACTGCGCCTGCTATAATATTGGCTATATCGAGGGCAGGCGATTTGAAACAAGGCGCGAAATGTATGACTTCATGCGTGAAAACGGGCTGCCGATGAGCGATTTCGTGTTTTACGGCAGCATAGACGAGGTGGTAAACGAGCTTGACAGAGTGCTTGAGCGCAGAAACGAGCTTGATTTTCTGATAGACGGGCTTGTGATCAAGCTGAACGACCTGCGCCTTTTTGAAGAGATGGGCTATACGGATAAGTTTCCGCGCGGCGAGATAGCGTATAAATTCCCCGCGGAGGAGCTTGTGACCGAAATTCTGGATATTACCTGGGAGGTCGGCAGAACGGGCAAGCTGACGCCGCTTGCACATCTTGAGCCGGTCGATTTTGCGGGGGTCACGGTCAAGAAAGCCACGCTGAATAATTTTGACGATATCACAAGAAAAAACGTCGGCATCGGCTCGCACGTGCTCGTGCGCCGCAGCAACGACGTGATCCCGGAAATACTGAAGAGCGTTGATGAGCATGCGCCGATCCGTCCGGTTTCGATACCGGAGCACTGTCCCGCGTGCGGCGCAAGGGTGGAGCGGCGCGGCGTGCATGCCTTCTGCACCAATTCGCTCTCCTGCACTCCGCAGATAGTGGGCAGGCTGGAGCATTTCGCTTCAAGAAACGCCATGGATATAGAGGGCTTTTCCGAAAAAACGGCGCTTTTGCTCGTGGATTCGATCGGCCTAACTACGATACCTCAGCTCTACGAGCTTGATGAAAGCAGCTTTGCGGGGCTTGCCGGCTTCGGAGAAAAGCGCGTTTCAAACCTGCTTGAGGCTATAGAAAAGAGCAAGGACTGCGCGCTCGACGCTTTCATTTTTGCGCTCGGCATTCCGAACGTCGGCTCCAAAACCGCAAAGGATCTTGCCTCCGCGTTCGGCAGCTTTGAGGCCGTGCGCGCTGCAAAGGAGCAGGAGCTGCTTGCGATTCCGGACGTTGGCGAAATAGTGGCTTCAAGCATCGTTGATTTTTTTGCCGATGAGCATATCCGCTCCCAGATCGACCGCCTGCTTGAAAACGGCGTGCGCCCGCGCGAAGCCGAGAGCAAAAGGCAAAATGACTTCGTTTCCGGGAAAACCTTCGTTGTTACCGGCACCCTTGAGCGGATGGGCCGCAAGCAGATCGAGGATCTGATAGCGTCGTTTGGGGGCAAGGCCGCCGGAAGCGTGAGCAAAAAAACGGACTACGTCGTTGCGGGAGAGAGCGCCGGAAGCAAGCTTGATAAGGCCAAAGAGCTTGGCATTAGGGTCTTGAGCGAGAAAGAGTTTTTTGAATTGATCGGTGAATAGAGCATGGACTCTTACGCATAAAAAGCTATGAGCTGAAGTCCTTTGATTGTCAAATAAATGCTGTAAATGATGTTTATCAAAAAAATGCCTTCGGCGCTCATTCGCTGAAGGCATTTTCATAATGATTTATTCCGGAAAAGGGCAGATGCTTCGTCAGATCGACCTCGATAATATCGTATCTGAACACGGTTCTTTGAATATTATGCTTTGCTATATACGCTTTTGAAGCAAATATAATGTTTCTGCGTTTTTCACTCGTGACGCTGAACTGCGGCGCAACGCCGTTCATATTGGTTCGGGATTTCACCTCGATAAAGGCAAGTATCTCCCCTTTTCGGGCGATTATATCTATCTCCTTGCGGTGAAAAAGCCAGTTGCGCTCAATGATTCTGTATCCATGCAGCCGAAGGTACAGCGCCGCGCGCCGCTCTCCCTTCGCCCCGCTCTTCTGGCTCCTGCTGCCCTTTTCAAGCGCGAGCTTGGTTCGCATTTCCATATCTACTGCTCCTTTTCACTCACAAAATTCTTTATAAAGCTTCGCCTGTGCAGCTCGCACGGCCCAAACAGCCTTAATGCGTCGATATGCTGCTTCGTGCCGTAGCCGACGTTTTTTTCAAAGCCGTAATTCGGATATTTCTCCGCCATTTCCATCATGTAGCTGTCCCTTTCCACCTTGGCAACTATGCTTGCGGCGGCGATGGAATAGCAAATCGCATCGCCGTGAACGAGCGGGATCTGTCTGATAGGAATATCAAGCTCCTTTACAGCATCCACAAACGCCGCGCCGCACGCGAAGCCGCATTCGGCATAGGCCTTGCTTGAAGCCATGCTCTCATAAGCCCTTTTGAAAGCGAGCTTCGTTGCCTGAAGGATGTTTATTTCGTCTATTGTTTTTTCATCCACAAACGCAACGCCCCAGCAAAGCGCGGCTTCGATTATTCTATCGTGCAGCATAAGCAGCTTTTTTTTGCTCAGCTTTTTGGAATCGTTCACGCCGGCTATCAGGCAATCGGGCGGCAGCATAACGCAGGCGGCGGTCACGGGGCCTGCAAGCGGGCCTCTGCCGACCTCGTCCATACCGGCAACGGCGATTCCGCGCTGCCAAAATGGGCGCTCGTTTTCGCTCATTATGTGCAGCCTCTCCGCCTCGGGCAGTTTAGGGTTGCGATCAGCCAGCTTACTCATGCCGCTCATCCCATTCTTCTGCATTCGTGGGCGAATCGGCTTCCCAATCGGCTTGCCCATCGGTATCCTCGCCGCCGGCGCTGCCCTCCTCGGTATCGAAGCTGTCCGTTGGGTTTTCAAGCGCAACGCAGGCAATTTTGCCGCCGCGATATTCGTCAAGCACTATTCTTGCGGCGCGCTCGGTATCGAGATTGCCGCCGGAAAGAACGAAGCCTCGGCTTCTGCACACGCCCTCAAGCAGCTCGTAGGGAATTTCGGCTTCCGCGTTCAGCTTTTTGTAGCGCGCGGTAAGCTCATTCGGGCAAAGCCTCATAAGATCGAAAAGCAGCAGCGAGGCTATCTCCTCCGTGTCAAGCACGTCGTCCCGAATGGAGCCGATATAGGCAAGGTGCTTTGCAAGCGTTTCGTTTTCAAGCTTGCCCCAAAGCAGACCGGGCGTGTCCAGCAGCTCAAGATAATCCGAAACCTTCACCCACTGTTTGCTGCGGGTAACGCCGGGCCTGTCCCCCACCTGCGCCCTTGCCGCGCCCGCGATGCGGTTGATGAGGGTGGATTTGCCAACGTTCGGAACGCCTATCACCATGGCGCGAAGCACCTTGCGGATGCCCTTTTCCCTGTACCTTTTGATAACCGGGCTTCCGGCGGATTCTATGATGGAAACGGCGGTTTTTTTAGCCGACTGAGAGGTGGACACGAGCTCGGCCGCCGTTATCCCCTGTGATTTGAAATGCGCGATCCAGGCTTTATTCGATTCACGCGAAGAAAGATCGCTCTTATTCATAAAAACGACCCGAATCTTATTTTTGAAAAGGCTTTCAAAATCGGGATTACGGCACGCGAGCGGGCAGCGGGCATCCACGATCTCTATCACTATATCCACAAGCTTCACGTTTTCCTCAAGCATCCGGCGCGCCTTCGCCATGTGCCCGGGGTACCAGTTTATAGTTTGCATAAGCTCCTCGAATTTTATAAAATGCCTCCCGATTTGGGGTCGGGAGGCGGCGGAGTAAACTCCTTTGGCTCTTATTTGGTTACGATGCGCTCCTTGATCTTGGCGGCCTTACCGGTCCTCTCGCGGAGGTAGTAAAGCTTGGCGCGGCGAACAACGCCGTGACGCACAACTTCGATCCTGCCGATGCGGGGGCTGTGATAGGGGAAAGTCCTCTCCACGCCGATACCGTAGCTGATGCGGCGAACGGTGAAGCTCTTGCGGATGCCGCCGCCCTGCATCTTGATAACGATGCCCTCGAAGTTCTGGAGCCTCTCGCGGTTGCCTTCAACGACCTTGACATATACGCGAACGGTATCGCCGATCTCGAGCTTGGGGAGGTCTGTTCTAAGCTGCTCTTTTTCGAGCTCTCTGATGATGTCTGACATTTTTAAACTCCTTTTATACAGATGTTCTTAACCGACCTGCGGCCATTGGACCATCCAAATGCCTAAAGATTATAGCACAGTTCGGTGCCGAATGCAAGCAAAAACATAGAAAAATAAGCGAAATTTTGATATATTAACATTCTTTCCGGCTTTTATAAACGGTTTTCAGCCTCAGATCTCGATGCCCTCCTGCCGCAAAAAGGCGATATCATTTTCGGAAAGCTCCGCGCATAAAAGAAGGTCGGGTCTGTTTTTTGCCGTGGTTAAAAGCGCCTGCTGTCTGCGCCATTTCGCTATCTCGGCATGGTTGCCGTTTAATAAAACGCTCGGCACTTCCATTCCGCGAAAGCTTGCGGGGCGGGTATACTGCGGGTACTCAAGCAGACCGCTGCCGGAAAAGCTTTCGTCCTCCGCGGATTCGTCCGAACCGAGCACGCCGGGAATGAACCTTGAAAGGCAGTCTATCAGCACCATTGCGGGCAGCTCGCCGCCGGTGAGCACGTAGTCCCCGATGGAGATCTCGTCGTCCATCAAAGTCATCACGCGTTCGTCTATGCCCTCGTAATGCCCGGCAAGAATAAGCAGCCTTTCTTCCTTTGCAAGCTCTTTTGCAAGCTCGGTTGAAAGGCGCTTTCCGCGAGGCCCCATATAGATGCAGCGCGGCTTTACCTCGCTTTTAGCGCTCACCGCCGCCACGCAGTCGAATATCGGCTGCGCCAGCATCACCATGCCCGCGCCGCCGCCGTATGGGTAATCATCGGTATTATGATGCTTATTCGCGGAAAAATCGCGGATATTATGCGCGTGGAATTCAAGCAGCCCCTTTTCCTCCGCCCTTCCGAGAATGCTGGAATGGATCGCGCTGCCAAACATTTCAGGGAAAATGGTTAGAATATCAATCCTCAAAAAGCCCCACCTCCGCAAGCACCTCGGCGTTGAAAACAATGAGCTTTGCTTCAATATCCACTTTATCAAGCAGCTTCTTCAGCGCCGGAACGGAAAGCTTCTTTTTGCCGCGAACAACGTAAACGTCGTTTGCGTTCGTTTCGTACACGTCCTCCACCACGCCAAGCTCCTCGCCGTTGGAGGAAACAACGCGGCAGCCGATTATGTCGCGCACGAAATAGGTGCCCTCCGGCAGCTTCACGGCGTGAGCGCGGTCAACGCAAAGATAGGCGTTGCGCAGCGCCTCCGCCTGCTCAACGCTGTCCACGCCCTCAAGCTTGGCGATAGCGGCGTTATCCGCAGAGGCTCTTGCGCTCTCAACGTGAACGGGGGTATACTCCCCCTCCGACCTTTCGATGTAGGCCTCCTTAAGCTTTTTGAAGCGCGAGGGATCGTCCGTAAGCGAAAGAAGCTTTACCTCGCCCCGAACGCCGTGCGGGCGCAGTATCAATCCAATGCGAAAATAGTCCATAGAATCTCCGTATCAAAAAGTGTTGTTTGAGAATTGAAAGAGCCCGGGATCAAAGCATGGGTCGTTCAAAACCGCTTGAAGCTCCTGATCAAAGCCGCAATCAATATAAAAAATCCTCTCTCCTGCCCTTTTGAAGCCGCAAATAAACTCGGCATTATCTTTCTTTAATTCATCCATAGTGAGGGTATCAAGCAAACGCCTTTCTATGCGGCAGGAATTAGCGAGAATGCTGCCGAAATTGGACTCGATATAGCGCTCCGTCATCGCAAGGCAAATAAAGCGGATGGCGCTTTGATATTCCGCATCAAAGTCATTTCTCCAATCAAAAGGAACGTAGCAGCCTTCAACTATCAGATTTTGAAGGTTCTCGACGGCGGTTTTGATGATCTCGCGGACGATCGGCCATAGATAAGGCGTTAGAGCGGCATCATCCTCGGGAGTGAGCTTGGTTTGACCGCTGCGGATGAGTCCCATTTTCAAATGGTCGATGGAAAAGCACGGAAACTTAAGCTTTTCAATAAGCATTTGGGATAAAACCGTTTTACCCGTATGGGATGCGCCCGTGATCAGGATTATCATTATGCCACCTCCGCAGCCAAAGAAAACCATCCAATCTAAAAAAGCGGGGCGTGAGCGAAAAGCCCCTGCCTGCGCTTTTTACGAATTGATTACATAATATCGACGCGATACTTGATATCGCCCTTCACGGTGGCGGCGCGAACAACGGTGCGGATAGCCTTGGCGATCCTGCCCTGCTTGCCGATCACCTTGCCCGTGTCATCCTTGGCAACGGTGAGCGCGATGGTAACGACGTTGCTTTCAGCGCCGGAAACGGCCTCATCGCTTGCGCCCTCGGCATCGTTTGCGGAAGCGTCTGCGCCATCCGGAGCATCGTTCGGCTTGATCTCGACCTTTACCGCATCGGGTTCGTCTACAAGGTTTTTGGCTATGTATTCCACAAGCGCCATAACCTCGGGAGTGGTGATGACCTTATTCTCTTCCATCAGTCGATAACGCCGTTCTTCTTGAACAGTCCGCGAACGGTCTCGGTGGGCTGAGCGCCGTTCTTGATCCACTGCCTGGCTTTTTCCGCATTCACAACCACCTCGGCGGGGTTGGTGAGGGGGTTGTAGTAACCGATCTCCTCAACGAAAGCGCCGTCGCGGGGCGCGCGGGAATCGGCAACGATGATGCGGTAGAAGGGAGCCTTCTTTGCGCCCATTCTGCGAAGCCTGATCTTAAGCATGATAGTTCCTCCTAAAAAATATGTTGTATGCTTTATTATTCCAAACGGCTGTGCCGAAATTGGTGAATTACTGTGGGAGCCCGCTCTTGCCGAACAATCCGCGAAGCAGACCCTTGCGCTTTTTGCCCTTGCCGCCCGTGAACTGCTTCATAAGCTGGCGGGACTGCTCAAACTGCTTTAAAAGCCTGTTTACGTCCTGAACGCTCGTGCCGCTGCCGGCGGCGATGCGCTTTTTACGGCTTGCGTTCAGAAGGTCCGGCCTTCTGCGCTCCTTGGGAGTCATGGAGGTGATGATCGCCTCCATCCTGCCGGTCGCCTTTTTGTCGATCTCAACGTCCTTGAGCTTGGAGGCGTCCACGCCCGGCATCATGCCGAGTATCTCCTCCACGGAGCCCATTTTTTTCATCTGCTGAAACTGCTCCAGGAAGTCGTCCAGCGTGAAATCGTCGTTTTTGATCTTATTTGCAAGCTCAAGCGCCTGCTTTTCGTCGAACGCCTGCTCCGCCTTTTCGATAAGGGTGAGCACGTCGCCCATGCCCAGAATGCGGGACGCCATGCGGTCGGGGTAAAAAGGCTCGATGTCGGTAAGCTTTTCGCCTATGCCGGAAAACTTTATCGGCTTGCCGGTGACTTCACGAACGGAGAGCGCCGCGCCGCCGCGCGTGTCGCCGTCGAGCTTGGTGATGATAACGCCGGTGAGCCCGAGCTTTTCGTTGAAGGATTTGGCAACGTTTACCGCGTCCTGACCCGTCATTGCGTCCACAACGAGCAGGGTCTCCGCGGGCTTTGCGTATTCCTTGATGGCGGCGATCTCATCCATCATGGCTTCGTCGATATGCAGACGGCCTGCGGTATCGATTATCACAAGATCCATGAGCCTGCTTTCGGCAAACTCTATGGCTTCCTTTACCGTTTTAACGGGATCCTGCGTGCCGCGCTCGAAAACGGGCACGTTTACCTTCTCGCCCACGACCTGAAGCTGAGTGATAGCGGCGGGGCGGTAGATATCGCAGGCCACGAGAAGGGGCTTTTTCTGCTGGGTCTTGGCAAGATAGGCCGCAAGCTTGCCCGCCATGGTGGTTTTGCCCGCGCCCTGAAGACCCGCAAGCAGGAAGATCGAGGGCTTTTTGGGGCCGAACTCAAGCTTGGATACGGTGCCGCCCATCAGGCGGGTCAGCTCCTCGTTCACGATTTTGATAATCTGCTGCGAGGGCGTGAGGCTCTCAAGCACCTCCGTGCCGACCGCACGCTCGGAAACCGTGTTGATGAAGGATTTAACAACGGTGAAGTTTACGTCCGCCTCAAGCAGCGCAAGCTTCACCTCGCGCATAGCCTCTTTGACCTCTTTTTCGGTCAGCTTGCCGCGATTGCCGAGTTTTTTGAAAATATTTTGAAGCTTTGAAGAAAGTCCCTCAAATGCCATCGCTGCCCTCCGTTATATCCGAAAGCTCGGAAAGTAGAGAAAAAAGTTTATCAAGCCTCTGCACATTTTCCGCATCCCGCGCGATCGAGTCAAGCTCAAGGCGCATGGAGCGAGCTATGCCGGAAATCCGCCTGTCCTTTTCAATAAGATGAAGCCTTTGCTCCATTTCGATAAGCGTTTTTTCGCCGCGCGCTATCGCGTCCCTCACGCCCTGGCGGGAGATGCCGCGCTGCTCCGCTATCTCGCTGAGGGACAGATCCTCGTCGCAGCTCAGGCGCAGAGCCTCAAGCTGAGTTTCCGTAAGGAATGAGCCGTAATAATCGATAAGGAGGCTGAGATCCACACGATCGAGCATAAGCACCTCCTTGATTGCTGTAAAGGCTTGAAGCTTTACAGGGTCCTATTATACATGATTTTATCTAAATGTCAATACCAAAGCAGGAAAAATTCCTATATATTGCAAGCGCAAACAGTATTCGGTCAGCTCTGCCTGTCAAAAAGGCCCTGCAGCCTTGAAACAAGTTCTCGGTAATGCGGCGGATAGGCGTTCATGCCCCTTGCGAAGATCGTTTCGCCGTTTTCAAGCTCTATCTCAAGGCTGAAGCCGCCTCCGTCGCACACGTGGGGGTTGGTTTCATCAAAGCCGTTCCACGAGGCAACGCCGAGCGAGCCGAGCAGCTCCGCAAGCTCGTTATAGAGCTGCTCGCTGCCTCCGCGCCGCTTTGCAAGGCAGTTTTTGCGCGAATGCACGCCCTCGCCCGCGTCCCACCAGTTGCCGAAGTAGTTTGAAATGCGAACGCCGTTCTCGGTTTTCAAAAGCTCGTATTCGTTCTCCTCGGCGGTGCAGCCATGCTCATGAAGAATGAGCTTTTTGAAGCGAAGCGCGGTTTTAGACGGCTTTGCGGCAAGCCTTTTTCTGAAAACAAAGAACAGAACCGCCGCCAAAACGAGCAGCGCGAAAGCTCCCAAAATGATATACAAAATCTGCTGCGGCATGGATGCCTCCCTTGTAAAAAGCTTTTGGGCCGAAGCACACGCCCGGCCCTTATAGGAAACCAAATATGGAAAGAATCAGAGCGAATCGCCGAAATCGCGGCGGAATTTCTCGGCAAGCCTTTCGGGCCAGTCGGAGTTCGCTTCGAGCGCGTCATAGAAGTTATGCGGTGCGTTCGTTTCAAAATGCAGGCCGCCGATCAGCTCTCGGTTATCATAAAGCCACAGAAGGCGGTCGATAAGATAATTCATCTGCGAAACCGTGTACACCCTGCGGGGAACTGCAAGGCGCACAAGCTCCATTGAGCCGTAGGGCTCCTCATCGGGATCGGCCCAAGGCTCGTCGATGCCGCCGCGCTCCATTCCACGTGCGCCGGAGGCAATATATATTGCGGATGCAAGCGCACCGGCGGGATAATCTCTGCGGTCGATATGCGGCACGAACTTCATAGCGTCTATATGGCAGCCAAGACCGCCCGGCGGAGTGACCACGGGGATGCCGGCGTCCTCAAGCTCGTTCACAAGGTATTCGATGAACTGCGGCCCCTGTGAGATCGTGTCCTCGTCCATGGTGTCGTCCAGGCCGACCCTTATCGCTTCCATCTCCCGAACGCTCATGCCGCCGAAGGTGGGAAAGCCCTCGAAGGAGGCAACGAAGGATTTAATATGCTCAAATTCCTTTTGATCGTTCAGTATGATGGCGCCGCCCCTGCCAAAGCCGAGCTTGCGGGCGGAGAAATAGATTATGTCCATAGCGTCGGACATGGTGCGCACTATCTCGCGGATGCTCTTATCGCGGTAGGCGTTTTCGCGCGTTTTTATAAAATGAAGATTATCCTGAAGCAGGCTTGCGTCAAGCACGGAGAGAACGCCGTACTTCCTGCACAGCTCGGAAACGGCAAGCATATTGTCGAGTGAGATCGGCTGGCCACCGATGAGGTTTGTGCCCGCCTCGATGCGCACGAACGCTATATTGCCGCCCTGCTGCTTGAGCACGCTTTCAAGCTTCACAAGGTCGAAATCGCCCTTGAACGGATTTGCGCTCTGCTTTTGAAGGCCCTCCTCCGCGATGCAGATCACAAAATCGCCGCCGCAATACTGTATTTTGCCAACCGAGGTGCCGAACTGGAAGTTCATCGGCACGATGCTGCCGGGCTTGGGCTGAACGTAGGCAAGCGCCAGCATGTGCTCGCAAGCCCTTCCCTGATGCACGGGCAGAAAATAATCCTTGTTGAAGATCTCTTTTATTTTGTCGGCAAGTCTGAAATAGGTTTTGCTGCCCGCATAGCAGTCATCCCCCGTCATCATGGCGCCGAGCTGATCGTTCGTCATGGCGTTCACGCCGCTGTCGGTCAGCATATCAAGGAAAATATCCTTGGATTCCATGCGATAGGTATTGAAGCCGGCTTTTCTGATGGCCTTTACGCGCTCCTCAACGGGAATTATCTCGGTTTTCTGCACTATGCAGACCTTGTGCATCTCAAGGGGAAGCGAATTTCTCCTGTAATAATCGACCATGATCACTATATCTCCTTCCGGAATAAGCATTCACACAATTGGTGAAGCGCATTTCCTTACGCTCAATACATATTATAAGTGTGTGAAGGGATTTGTCAAAGCTTTTGCTTACATTATCTACTACTGTTAATAAATTTGCCACATTTTTGTTATAAATTACGTTAAATAATTTAACAAGGGTAAAAAAGCGGCATCACGGTTTAATACTAACGTACATCTAAAACATTGAGATTGGACGAGCAGATTTTTCGCTGTATCAATGAGGAAAATCGCAGCTTGACTCGGAGCGTCAATCAAGATTTGACGAAGCAGATACGGCGGAAAAGATACCGTCCAAATCAAGGTTTTAGGTGTATGATAGTATAAATCCGCGATACCGCAGCAGTGAGTATTACTCGGAAATATAATGCCTGATCAGCTCGAACGTGTTCTTAACGCCATCCACGTGCGATCTTTCATAGCCGTGCGAGGCATAGACGCCGGGGCCGATCAGCCCGTGACGCAGATCGTAGCCCGCATCGAGCGCCGCGTCCGCATCGGAGCCGTAGAAGGGGTAAACGTCCAGCGCATAGTCAAGCTCATGCTTTTTGGCAATCGTCACCAGCCTGTCGGTCAATTCATAGTTGTAGGGGCCGTGGGAATCCTTAACGCAGATGGAAACCTGATGCTCCTTGCACTCAAGCCCTTCGCCAACGCAGCCCATATCCACGCTGATGATCTCCTCCGCATCCTCCGGAATGCCGCTGGAGCAGCCGTGGCCGACCTCCTCAAACACGGTCATGTAGACGTATACCTTGCGGGCGGGCTTTATATCGCCGCGGGAGATCGCGCGGGCAAGCTCAAGCAGGATCGCCGCGCTGAGCTTATCATCCAAAAAGCGGCTCTTGATATAGCCGGACGCGGTAACGGTGGTGCGCGGATCGAAGCACACGTAGTCGCCGGTGGCAACGCCGAGCGCCTTGGTATCCTCCGCGGAGAACACCTTTTCATCGAGCACAAGCTCCATGCCGTCCCAATCGCGCTTCTGCTCGCTGTATTTGCCGTTTACGTGAACGGATGGATCGTTCATCTGAAAGCAGCCGTCATAGATCCTGCCGTCCCTCGTGTAGACCCTCGCATTCTCGGTTTCGGCGTTATTTGCGTTCATGCCGCCGATCCTCGTGAGCTTCAGCCTGCCGTTGCTCTTAACGCCGGCAACCATGCAGCCGAGCGTGTCTATATGAGCGGAAAAAACTGTGGGCGAACCCTCTCCGCCAAGGCAGCAGAGCACGCAGCCCTTGCGCGTCATTTCGGGCATGAAGCCGAGCGATTTCAGCTCATCCATGATGTATTCAGCAGCCTTTTTGGTGAAGCCGCTCGGGCTGTCGATCGCCATAAGCTTTTTAAGAGTGTTGATAGTGTATTCCATTTTATATCTCCTTACAAAATAATATACGGTTTGATCCTTGTCCGAATTATTGAAAGAATAATCGGAGAGTGAACGATCATTTGATCAAATAGAAGCTGTTTTGAGCGTCGTGCAGCTTTTTATACTCGCCGCCGAGGGCGATGAGCTCATCGTGGCTGCCCATCTCAACGATGCCGCGATCATCAATAACCGCGATCTTGTCCGCATTGCGAACGGTGGAGAGCCTGTGCGCGATAACGAGCGTGGTTCTGCCCTTGCTCAGCCGCTCGAAGGCGGCGGTTATACGCGCCTCGGTTGCGGAGTCAAGCGCACTGGTTGCTTCATCAAGAATGAGTATCGGCGGATTCTTCAAAAAGATGCGCGCGATCGAAACGCGCTGCTTCTGCCCGCCGGAAAGGGTGATGCCGCGCTCGCCCACGATGGTGTCGTACCCATCGGGCATCTTCATGATATCGTCGTGTATCTCGGCGGCGATGGCGGCGCGAACTATTTCCTCATCCGTGGCGTCCACCCTGCCGTAGCGGATATTATCCTTTATGCTTGCGGCAAACAGAAACACGTCCTGCTGCACTATGCCGATATTGCCGCGCAGGGAGCGCAGCGTCACATCCCGAATATCCTTGCCGTCGATGGTGATGCTGCCGCTAAGCGTTTCATAGAAGCGCGGAAGCAGGTGGCAGAGCGTGGTTTTGCCGCCGCCGGAGGGGCCGACGAGCGCAACGGTCTCCCCCGCCTTTATGCTCAAATCTATTGCCTCAAGCACGTTTCGGCGGTCCGTTTCGTTCGCTTCATAGGCAAAGGTAACGTGGTTGAAGGAAATATCGCCCTTCACATTCGTAAGCTCCGCGGCGTTCGGTGAATCCTTGATATCCGGCTCGGTGTCCATAAGCTCCGTAAAGCGCTTGAAGCCCGCCATACCCATAGCATACTGCTCCGAAAACGCGGCAAGCTTGCGGATCGGATTTGTGAAGGAGGAAACGTACAGCAGGAATACTATAAGCGTGGTTTGATCCATCCTGCCGCGCATTATAAGCAATCCGCTTACGCTCAGCACCAGCACGCCCATGATGGAGGTAAAAAACTCCATTCCGGCATGGAAAAGCCCCATGGTTTTATAGTAGCGGCGCTTGGATTGAATGAAAACGCCGTTGCCCTTTTCAAACTTCTCGATCTCGTATTTTTCATTTGTGAACGCCTTGGCCACGCGCGCGCCGCTGATGGAGGATTCGATATCGGCGTTAATTATCGCCATGCCCTCCTTCACCTTGCGCGAGGTGCGGCTCATGCGCGTGCGGAGCTTCATCACAAAGAGCATCAGTATCGGCACGGTCAATATCAGAACTATCGCAAGCCGCCATTCGATGAACAGCATCGCAGCGAACGCGCCGAGGAAGGTGACCATGGAGATGAACACGTCCTCCGGACCGTGGTGCGCAAGCTCCGTAACGTCGAAAAGGTCGTTCGTGCAGCGTGAAAGCAGCTTGCCGGTTCTCGATTTGTCGTAAAAGCTGAAGCCGAGCTTTTGAAGATGGGAAAAAACGTCCCTTCGCATATCCGCCTCGATATGCACGCCGAGCGTGTGCCCAAGATAGGTCACGATATAGGTGGCGAGAGTGCGAAGCAGATACATCACCACGCATGCCGCCATAAGAATGAAAAACGGCGCGTACTTCGGCGATTCGGGGGTTAGATACTCATAAAGCGCCTTTCTTGAAATGAGCGGATAGGAGATATCAACCGCCGAAATGAACAGCGCACATGCCATATCCGTTAAAAACAGACCTATGTGCGGTTTATAGTATGATGCAAACCTTGAGAGCATGCTCTGCTTTTTTTGAGTGTTTTTCTGTTGCATAGGTATTACCCGCTTATTTATTATCGGTTTCAGCGCCGGAGCTGCTTTCCGCGCTTTCGGCTCTTTCCATGCCTTCGGACTTTACAGAATTTGCCGACCTTTCCGAAGCTTCCGCACCTTCCGTATTCTCCGCTTCATGCATACGCTTGACAACGCCGAGCAGCACGAACGCAGCGGCGAACATCAGAATCGGTATGATAACGTGTATCTTCAAAACCCAGATAAGGCACAGCAGTATGAATGCGCCAAGGGTCAGCGCAATGGCGAGATAGCTTAAAAACTTTTTCATAAGACCTCATAACCGGTTGCAATTATTTTGATCTAATTCTACCATAATCTCCGGAGCATTTCAATCAAAAACGGAAAAGAAAGGCTCGCTTTCACAAATATAAACCTGCATCTGCGTATTTAGTGCCATATTTCAAAATGAGAACGCTAAATCAAAATAAAACGCGCCCCGCACAGGCAGGGCGCGAAACACTAACCGTTTGATGCTCCTTATCAGTCAAGCTCTGCGAAGTACTTGATGGTGCGCACCATCTGGGTGGTGTAGCTGTTTTCGTTGTCGTACCAGGAAACGACCTGCACCTGGGTATCGCCGTTGGGAAGGGGCAGAACCATGGTCTGGGTTGCATCGAAAAGGGAGCCGTAGTACATGCCGATAACGTCGGAGGAAACGATCTCGTCGGTGTTGTAGCCGAAGGACTCGTTTGCCTGCTCCTTCATAGCCTCGTTGATCTGATCAACGGTAACGCTGCCCTTAACAACGGCATTGAGCATTGTGGAGGAGCCGGTGGGAGTGGGAACGCGCTGAGCGGCGCCGATGAGCTTGCCGGAGAGCTCGGGGATAACAAGACCGATCGCCTTCGCGGCACCGGTGGAGTTGGGAACGATGTTCAGTGCGCAGGCACGGCTGCGGCGGAGGTCGCCCTTCTTCTGGGGGCCGTCGAGGGGCATCTGATCGCCGGTGTAGGCATGAATGGTGCACATGATGCCGCTCTGGATGGGAGCCAGATCATTGAGCGCCTTCGCCATGGGAGCAAGGCAGTTGGTGGTGCAGCTCGCGGCGGAGATAATGTTGTCCTCGGGCTTGAGGGTCTTGTGGTTTACATTGTAAACGATGGTGGGCAGATCGTTGCCTGCGGGAGCGGAGATAACGACCTTGCGGGCGCCGGCGTCGATATGCGCCTTTGCCTTTTCCTTGCTGGTGTAGAAGCCGGTGCACTCAAGCACAACGTCAACGCCGAGCTTGCCCCAGGGCAGATCGGCAGCGTTGGGCATCTTGTAGATAACGATCTTTTTGCCATCCACAACGATGTAGTTATCCTCGCCCTCGCCCTCGTGGTAATCCACGGCGTGGTTACCGAAAGCGGCCCAGTTGCCCTGAGTGGAGTCGTACTTGAGAAGATGAGCAAGCATTTTAGCGGAGGTGAGATCGTTGATAGCCACGACCTCATAGCCCTCCGAAACGAACATCTGACGGAAAGCCAAACGGCCGATACGACCGAAACCATTGATTGCAACTCTAACCATGTGTAATTTCCTCCAAATATTGTGTTTGGTTGTTTTGTGAACAGGCACACCTGTCCCTTTAAATTATTATAGCGTTATTTTATGAAAAATCAACCGTTTATTTTGGATATTTTTCATGTTTTATTCAAGATTGAGCTCCTCCGCAACTATATAGAGCGGACGGTTCTTGAGCTCGTCGTACATTCTGTTCATATAGGCGCCCTGAATGCCGAGGAACACGAAGCCGATGCCCATCAATAGCGCAAGACCGAAGAACATCCAGAGCAGGCCCGATACCTTTACGGAGAATATGGCAAGGATGATGAAGATAAAGAACGCGAGGAGGCTCACAGCGGAAAGCCCTGCGCCGAAGTAGCCGCAAAGCGTGAGCGGACGGTCGGAAAAGCCGATAATGCCGTCCATTGCAAGCTTGAGCATCTTTTTAAGGGTGTACTTGGTTTTTCCGGCGTAGCGCTCGTTGCGCACGAATTCTATCGGCACCGATTCAAAGCCCATCCATGCGCTCATTCCGCGCAAAAAGCGGTTATGCTCGCGCATTTTAAGGAACACGTCCGCAACTCGGCGGTCGATCAATCGGAAGTCGCCCGTGTCGAGCGGGATCTCTGCGGCGCTCATCGCCTTCAGAACTCTGTAATAGCAGGCGGCGGTAAACTTTTTAAAGAAGGTCTCGCCCTGGCGCTTCACGCGCTTGCCGTAGGCTATATCGGCGCCGTTTTCCCACGCCTTGACCATATCCTCTATCACCTCCGGCGGATCCTGAAGGTCAACGTCGATGATGATGAGCGCATCGCCCTGCGCCGCGTCCATGCCGCAGGTTACGGCGAGCTGATGCCCGAAGTTGCGGCTGAAGGAGCGCACCTTGACGTAGGGGTGCTCCTTGGCTATCCTGCGAAGGATCTTCATTGAACCGTCGCGGCTGCCATCGTTTACGTAGATTATTTCATAGTCGTAGCCGATGTTGCGCATTACCTCGTCCATGCGGCGAAAAGAGGTTTCAAGCACCTCCTCCTCGTTGTAGACGGGAACTATAAGCGAAAGCATTGCGTTTTGCATAAAAACTCCTTTTTTGTTTATGCGGTCTAGCCGCTTTTCTTAATTATAGTCCATTTTTATTATTATTTCAAGCATTCCTTTCATCGACTTTTGAGATTATACTATCCTGCATCCGATTCGCCGCGAGGGGGCGGGCAGAGGCTGCGGAAAAGATGCCGTCCGAATCAAGGCTTCAGGTGCGGGACGGTATTACCGCTGGGTTTACGAAAAAACACACAAAAAGCGGGATATATAAAAAGACGGGCATAGTGCTGCCCGCCTCTTCTGTGCTCGAAATCATGATGGCTCAGCGTTTACCGTACATTTTTTCATAGTAGTTACGGTAATCGCCGCTGACTATCTCCTCCCACCAATCGCGGTTGTCAAGATACCATTGAATGGTTTTCTTGATACCGTCCGCAAATTTGGTTTTGGGAAGCCAGCCAAGCTCATCGTGTATCTTGGTGGGGTCTATCGCATAGCGCATATCGTGCCCCTTGCGGTCGGTAACGTGGGTTATCAGGGATTCGGGCTTATCAAGCTCCTTGCAGATGAGCTTTACGATGTCTATATTGCGCATCTCGTTGTGACCGCCGACGTTGTATACCTCGCCCACCTTGCCCTTGTGGATGATGAGGTCGATCGCGCTGCAGTGATCCTCCACGTACAGCCAATCGCGGACGTTTATACCCTCGCCGTACACGGGCAGCGCCTTATCATTCAGGCAATTTGCGATCATGAGCGGGATAAGTTTCTCCGGAAAATGGTAGGGGCCGTAGTTGTTTGAGCAGCGGCTGATGGTGACCGGAAGCCCGTAGGTGCGGTAATATGCCATCACGAGCAGGTCGGCGGCAGCCTTGGACGCGCTGTAAGGGCTGGAGGTATGAAGCGGCGTTTCCTCGGTGAAGAAGAGCTCGGGCTTATCCAGCGGCAGATCTCCGTAGACCTCATCCGTTGAAACCTGATGGTAGCGCTTGATCCCGTATTTGCGGCAGGCGTCCATCAGGGTTGCCGTGCCGAAAATATTGGTTTGAAGAAATACGCCGGGATCCTCGATGCTTCTGTCCACGTGGCTTTCCGCAGCGAAATTCACGACTATATCCGGATGCTCCTCTTCAAACAGAGCGAACACGCCCTCCCTGTCGCAGATATCCAGCTTGACGAAGCGGAAATTCTTGTTGTCCATCACCGGCTTGAGGGTGCTGAGATTGCCGGCATAGGTCAGCTTGTCAAGGCAAACGATCCTGTAATCGGGATGCTGCTTGAGCATATAGAATATGAAATTGCTTCCGATAAATCCGGCGCCGCCGGTAACAAAGATATTCATGCGTTTCTCCTCACTTTCTCATTCTGCCGTCCGCAACGGCCAAAAGATGCTTGCCGTAATTGGATTTGCCGTAAACCTTAGCCGCGTTGATAAGCTGCTCCTTGGTTATCATTTTATACCTGTAGGCAACCTCCTCGGGCGCAGCAACTATTATACCCTGCATATTCTGGATCATCTGGATAAAGTTTGACGCCTGCATCAGGCTGTCCATCGTGCCGGTATCGAGCCAGGAAAAGCCGCGTCCCATTATATCGCAATCCAGCAGCCCTTTTTCAAGATACATGCAGTTCAGCGTGGTGATCTCAAGCTCTCCCCTTGCGGAGGGCTTCACCCGGTGGGCAAGCCCGCTGACTCCGGCAGGATAGAAATACAGGCCCGTGACGGCATAATTGCTCTTGGGCGCAGAGGGCTTCTCCTCGATAGAGAGCACCTTGTATTCCTTATCAAACTCCACAACGCCGAAGCGCTCGGGATCGTCCACGTAAAAGCCGAACACGCTCGCGCGCCCGTTTTCCGCGCGGGTCACGGCATGCTTGAGCATATTGCCAAGACCGTTGCCGTAAAAAATATTGTCGCCAAGTATCATGGCGCAGGGCTCGCCTGCGATGAACTCCTCGCCGATGATAAAGGCCTGTGCAAGCCCGTCCGGACTCGGCTGAACGGCGTAGCTGAGGCTTATGCCAAACTGGCTGCCGTCGCCAAGCAGCGCCTTGAAGCGCGGCGTGTCCTCGGGAGTGGAGATGATAAGAATATCCCTGATGTCCGCAAGCATGAGCGTTGTCAGCGGATAGTAGATCATCGGCTTGTCGTAAACAGGCAAAAGCTGCTTGCTTGTGACCATGGTGAGCGGATAGAGCCGGGTTCCGGCTCCGCCGGCAAGAATAATACCTTTCATGATATACCTCCAAATAAATAGTTAAACCATCAGTCTTTTATACCGATCAAGCTGCAGAATGAGTTGAACTTATTATTAACAAACAGTTCGATGCGCGGATAAACCTTATCAAACGCTTTGAAAAACGGTTTTTCAATGAAGGCTTTTCTAAGATAATCAATAAGAGCGCAAACTATAAAAACAGCAATCACACTTCCTATTGCATGAGGGATGGCATATGCGGTGGGATACACTTGAGCGTTTTTAAGCAGCGACCCCCAAAGCCAGCTTCTCATGTGGTCTCCGCTCGTGTGGATAAGAAAAACTCCGAACGTAAGCGAAGCCACGGTGTTGACGGCCTTGATGCTTTTAAGCTTGATATTCTTAAAGAACATGAAAACGAAAACGCTCACAACAACCGGGAAGAATGAATTCGAGTCGTACGCAAAATAGTAAGGCGATACTCCGCGCTTCAAAGCATATACGGCAAGCGTTACCAGATAAAACAGAATGACAGAACAAGCGGCAAGCGCGCCGGTGATCTTCAAGCTTGAAAACCATTTCTTAGGATAAAGCCTTATATACGCGGCGATAAGGTGAAGCACGATAAACCAAACGGTATAGTTGAAGGTAACTCTTTTAAACGTGCCGAGAGCAACAAACAAAAACCCGCACAGAAGCAGCACTGTAAAATGAGCTTTTTCGGTTAAATTCCTAATGAAAGTATTCACGAAAGGAATGAACAGGTAATAAACGAGAAAGCCCGCGGTAAAGCCGGTGCTGACTTTTGAAACCGGTATCAAAGAAAGCAAAACGGATTTCAAGGAAAAAGACTGAACGCCGGCAGCCGCAAAAACAGCCATTATCGCCAGGCGATAAAACATAACCTCAAAAAGCAGCAGAAAAAACTTCCTTGCGCTGATCTTCGCAGTGCACATAAAGTAAGCGCTCAGCAAAACAAAGCAGTTAATGATCGTTTTTCCAAAAAGACCAAACAGAAGGAAAAAGCCTCCCTTAAAGGAAACGGGGGAAGCGCCGATCAACTGAAGAACTCCGGAATTTACAACGTAATGATGAGCAATAATGAGTAAAGTTGCAAGAATGCGCAAAAGCTCCAAATTGGAGCTGCGTTCGCCTTTTTTAACGTTTAAGCCGTTTGCGGTCAAAGCTGTGCTCATGCCGTAACCTCCCCGTTGATACCTGTTATGACCGCGCATATCCTGTCCACATCGGATCTTGTCATATCGGCATAAAGCGGCAGCGTTAAAACACGGCTGCTTACGTCGAGCGCGACGGGCGTAAGACTTGTATCGTATTTTCCGTTGAATGCGGGGAATGCGCTCGTGAGAGGGTAAAAATACTTTCGCGCCATTATCCCGTGCTCTGCCAGTGCTTCAAGGACGGCATCCCTGCCCGCGCCGAAAACCTTTTCATCGAAAACGACCGGATAGTAGGCGTAATTGCTTTTCACGTCGGGCTGAACGGGGTTGAGCCTTATGCCCTTTATGCCGCCAAGCCTTTCGTTATAGTACTCCACTACCGCTTTTCGCTTTTCTATCTCCTCATCCACATGGCGCAGATTGCAGAGCCCCATCGCGGCGCAGAATTCGTTCATTTTAGCGTTGGCGCCGCAATACTCCGCCTCATCCTTGGCCTTTATGCCGAAATTGCGCAGCGCAGGCAGGATCTCGCACAGCCGATCATCCGAAAAGCAGACGCAGCCGCCTTCGATGGTGTTGAAAACCTTGGTTGCATGAAAACTGAACATGGAGGCGTCGCCGAATGAGCCGACTCCGCGCCCCTTATAGGCTTCTCCGAAGGTGTGTGCGGCATCATAGATCACGGCAAGCCCGTGCTTTTTCGCAATGCGGTCTATCCGCTCAACGTCGCAGATGTTGCCGTAAACGTGCACGGGGATGATCGCGCTCGTGCGCTCGGTTATCAGCGATTCTATCCTGGATGCGTCGATGGTGTAGGTATTCGGGTCTATATCGCAAAATACGGGCGTAAGACCGTTTCTCACTATCGCGGTGGTGGTGGAGGCAAAGGTGAAGGGGGTCGTGATGACCTCGCCCGTCAGCCCCATAGCCTGAATCAGCAGCTCGAGCGCCATGTGGCCGTTCGTAAAAAGCTCCACGTGGGATACTCCGAGAAAGCTCTCAAGCTCACTTTGAAGCTGCCTGTGCTTAACGCCGGAATTTGTGAGCCAGCGGGTCTGCCAAAGCTCCCTTATCTCCTCGCAATACTCCTCGAAAGAGGGCATGGACGAACGGGTAACGTTGATGGGGTCAAACGCTTTTTTATTAAGATCTGACATGGTAACTCTCTTTCCGATGATGCCCTGCATCATCCCGAACTGAATGACCTATTCTTGAGATCAAACTGCGCGTCAACGCTTTTTGAATTCCTTTTTGAACGACTTTATCATCTCGATCATGTAGGTATAGCTCTCGAGCTTGAGCAGCTTGGAGGCCGAGATATAGAATGCCGCCCCCAGAATGATGCTGCAAACGATCCTGAGGATGCTTGGCATCGGGATGAAATGCAGGCAATATACAACACCCGCCATGACTGCCGCAAGCAGCAGGTTCGGTATTATATCTTTAATCTGCTCGCCATAGGTATAGTTCAGCAGCTTCCTGTTTGGCCAGGAGTTGATGATCTGGAAAACAATGTTGGTCACAAGTCCGCTCAAGGCAAGCACTAAAACGCTGATGCGGATGGTGGCAAACAGTATTATCAAACCGACTGTTTTTTTAGCTATCTCCAGCTTGAGAAACAGATCGCTTCGGCCGGAAGCCTTGATCGCGCTGAGGTTTGAAGTGTGGATCGGTGTGAAAACGAGGGAAGCGCAGAAAATATACAGATACGGCACGGCAGGCAGCCATTTGTCCGTATAAAGCACGCGAATAACGTCCTCTCCGCAAACGGCCAAGCCAAAGAGCAGCGGAGCCAATATATAAGTGCTTGTTTTCATCGAGCGGCGCATCATCTGCTTCAAGCGCTCACTTCTGTCCTGCACGCTTGAAAGCGCAGGAAACAGCACGCTGTTCAACGCCGAATCGACGTTGGCCACAACAAGCTTCGGCAATGCTCGTCCTCTGTTGTAAAACGCAAGATCGGAGGTCGTGTATATTTTTCCGATAAGAAGCTGCCTGAGCTCATTATACACGGTATTGATGAGCGAAGAAACAAGCATCTTCCAGCCGTATGAAAACAGCCCTTTCAGGCGGAAAAAGGAGAACATCAGCTTGGGGCGCCATTTGACGGTGAACCAAAGGAAAATCGTGTCGATAAAAGCATTTACGAGATGCTGCGTAATAAGCGCCCAAACGCCGAAGCCGTAATAAGCCATAACGATGCTTACGATCGTGGAAACGATGGTTCCGGTCAGCGTGGCGAAAAAGAACTTTTTAAACAGCATGTGCTTGGAAACATACGCATGCTGAATGTTTTTAATGCCTGAGATCAGCAGCGTGATGCCCACAACGCGAACGACCGGCGTCAGCTCCGGCTGCTTATAAAACGAGGCGATGAGCGGTGCGGCAAAAAACAGAAGCGCATACAGCACCAGACAGAAGAATATATTGAAATAGAATACGGTTGAAAAATCAAGGTCGTCCGAATTCTTTTTTTGAATGAGAGCGCCGCCGAGACCGCTGTCTATAAACACGTTCAATATGGTGATAAACACGGTTACAAGCGCAACGGAGCCGTAGACATTGGGCTCAAGCAGCCTTGCAAGGATGATGGTGAGCGCAAGCTGTACGAAGCGCACGGCCAGTCTCTCACTGAATCTCCAAAACATATTGCGGACAATATTTGTGCCGCTGGTGGCATTTTTGTTTTTCACTTTATATTTTCTCCGGGCAAAGTACTTTCTGTTGCAGGGGCCGATAATATAATGGAACCGATTATTACCGGCATTCGATCATCAAAAAGCAACGATCGACCAAATTATGCGAGCAGCCAAGCACAAAACGGAATCCTCCCGCAAAGGCTTGCTCAGCGTGGATGAGGGCATCCAATGTGGACAGCGCGCACCCTTTCACGGCCCGGAAAACCCCTTCCTCATAGAAACGACGCACGTATTCACACAATATAATTAAGTGCTATTATAACACAAACGCAATTTCGGCGCAACACTCTAACGCCGGACAAATCGGTTCTTTTAAAAAATATTTTTGATGCTTTTTCAGATACGGCAAATGCTTCAAGCATGATACTCGGCAATAAGCAATAGAGTAATTTGATTAAAACGCAACGATTTCGGAAGTGCCGCATTATTCATGCGCAAGAACCGCCTAGGTGCAATAAACACGCTTCGGCGGTTCCTTTAATAATTATAATAGAAAGTACGTTATGCGAATCAAGCTGTTAGTTGTTCAGCCTTCCCTCCATGAGCATTTTAATGCTTTCGCAGAACACGGAAAGCACCCTTTCGGCGGTTGAGTCTTCGTATTTTGCATCGTTAAAGCTAAGCACCAGCCGCTGCTCGCCGTCGGGCTTGGTGAGTATCTGAACGTTCATCAGTCCGCAGGCGGCGCCCTTATTTACAAGGGGGATCGTTTCACACGGAACGCCCTTTATGCCGTCGAAGCTGCGCATGGTGCCGAGCGTGCGGATGCGGAAGGGGTTGTTCGATTCGATCGTCGTTGTTTCGGAAACGTAGGGATACTTCTGGCAGGCAACGCCGAAGCGGATCTGCTCGTTCACCTCGCCGATAAGCTCCGAAACGCTTGAGATACGATCAAACGAAACCGCCACGGGGAACTCCTTGGTGATCGGGAAAACGGTGTCCTTATACAGCACGTCGTCCCTGCCGCTGTATGCCCATGAAGCCATGATGTCGGTTTTTTTCTCCACGTCACGCAGCGTGCAGAGCGCGGCCGCCACGCAAAGCGCGTTCAGGCTGAGCCCGTGCGTATCAAGAAATTCGTTTAATTTGGCGGTAGACACGGGAAAATCATGGGAGATGGATTTTGAACGCATAAAGAGCGAATCGTGATCCGGCGTAAAGCACCTGCACCACTGCTTGCCGCCGTAGCGCGAAAGCATCTTGTTTTTAGCGTCATAGTATTCATCGCCAAGCGTCCATTTATTCGTATCCCTTGCGAAAAGATAGGCGTAATCCGGCGGCAGCTCCTCGCCGTTGTACGCAAGAGAGATGCTGCGGAACAGCGCGTGCATCGAAACGCCGTCCGTGAAAATATGATTAACGTCTAAAAAGACGCACACGTTCTCCTCCGTTTCAAAGAAACGAACCCGGTAAAGCGGCTTATTCATCAGGCTGCCGTAGGGAGCGATAATATCCTGCTTAATCGTCTCAAGCTCCGATTCGCTCACCCTCTCAACGGAAAGCTCGGGCCTGATCGAGGGATCGTAATGCTGCACGAAGCCGAAATCCTCATCGATCCTGATCACCGAGCGGAAAACCGGATGATGCTCGATGACCCTCTCAAACGCATTGAGCAGCCTTTGAACGTCCACCTTATCCTTGGGCATGCGCCACATCACGAAAACGTTGCTGAACGTGGATTCGGGGTTCACAAGCTGATTATCCATAAGGAAAAGCTGCATCGGTATGAGCGGCTGATCGTGCTCAAGCGCCTTTTCATTCCTCACCTCAACGGATGCGGAAGCAAGCGCCTTTTTCTCGGCTACAGCCTGCGCTATGCGGCGCGGAGTTCTGAACTCGTAGAGCATAGGAACTGTGAGCAGCGGCTCGCCGGCAGACTCCACGACCTGCATGGAGCGGAGCGAATCGCCGCCGAGATCGTAAAAATCATCATTTACGCTGATTTTCTGCATTCCCAGCGCCTTTTCAAAGCTTGAAACCACAGCCCGCTCCAAATCATTTGCAGGCGCTTCGTATTCGCTCCTGAAGCTGTTGAAGTCCGGCTCCGGAAGCTGTTTGCGGTCGAGCTTGCCGTTTGGCAGCAGCGGCACGGAATCTATATGGATGAAGAATGAAGGAATCATGTAGTATGGCAAAAACTCCTTCATTTTTTCACGGGTCTGCTCCGGATCCACCTGTATATCCGCGGTGTAGTAAAGGCTCAAAAACGAACGCTCGGGCTTCACAAAGCCGCGTGCCGCCGCCCAGTCGACGCCGAGCACGCGCTTTGCAACGTGTTCCACCTCTCCAAGCTCCACGCGGTTGCCGTTTATCTTTATCATGTCGTTGTTTCTGCCAAGCACGTAAAGATAGCCGTCCGGCATGACCCTGCCAAGATCGCCCGAATGAAAAACACCGTTTTTAAGCGCCTTTTCGGTTTGCTCGGGAAGGTTGAGATAGCCGCGGAAGAAGGGCGTTTCAAAGCAGATCTCACCCGTCTCCCCCTCCTTTACCTCGTTTTCGTTTTCATCAAGCAGCGCAGCTCCCACCAAGCTGTTCGGCCTTCCGACGGGGCACTGGGGGTAGGCTTTATCCATCACGAACTCTGCGGCGGAGAAAAAGCTTTCGCTCATTGCATAAGCGTTTACAAGGCGCACGCCCTTGAGAAACACGCCGTTTGCAGGCTCGCTTCCCGTGTAGACCATTTTTACGCAGGCGGGCACCTCCTCGTTCAGCGCACGGATCATGGAAGGCGAAAGGAAGGTGGCGTTTATCTGGTTCTCCTCCAAAAACCTGCGCAAAAGCGTGGGGTTTTTCACCGTTGCATAAGGAACTATAAACAGGTGATGCCCCGAGGTAAGCACGGAGATCATATTTTTATAGAAGGCAACGAAATTGAGCGGCGCGATAAATGCAAACCGTATCACGGAATCCGGATCGGACTTTTTCTGGGATTTCAGCGCGATGTGCATCTTGAAATTGCCGTATTCGTGAAGCACTCCCTTGGGATTGCCCGTTGTGCCGGAGGTATACACGGCGAGCGCCGCATCGTGAATATCCGTTTTTTCATAACCGGAAAGAGGCTCGGTGCGGGCGATCTCGTTCATGGCGTCCATATCTATCACAACCTTGCACCCGCAGTCCCTGCGGATATAGGCTATTCTTTCGGCGGCATAGGTATCCTCCACCACGGTAACAGCCGCGCCCGCCTTCCACACTCCGAGCATTGCTATGGGAACCAGATACCCCCTTGGGAGTATCACCATCACGAAATCCTCCCTGCCAACGCCTTTTTTCTTGAGCCAAGCGTAGACCCTGCCCGAATACTCGTCCGCCTCACGGCGGGTTATGCCGCGCGGATGCAGCTCGTCCGATATAAAAAGCCTGTCCGGAGCATACTCCAAAACCTCGTTCCATTCGTCCAGAAAATAAGGAATATTGTTTAAAATGCCGATATCCATTTCAGTATTCTCCTTCTCAGCAAAGCCTGTTTTTACAGTCCCCCGTTTCAAAAATATCGTCTATATTGCTGATGGTGGTGTCGCAGAGCGCGTCTATGGATTCCTGTGTGAAGTATGCCATGTGCGGCGAGATTATCACGTTCGGAAAGCCGAGCAGCACCTGCATCACGTTGTCCTCAAGTATATCCTCGGTCATATCCACGGTGAAGGTGTTCGCTTCCTTTTCGTACACGTCGAGCGCGGCCGCCCTGATCTTTCGGCTTGCAAGCCCCCTGATAAGCGCGTCCGTATCTATAAGCCCTCCCCTTGCGGTGTTCACGATAACCACGCCGTCCTTCATGCGCGAAATGGACTCATCGTTTATCATGTGGTGGGTCTGCGGTGTAAGCGAACAGTGAAGCTGAATCACGTCGCTCCTCTCATACAATTCGTCAAGGCTCACGTACTCCACTCCATCAAGCAGCTTGGGATGGGGCGTGTTCACAAGCACCTTCATGCCCATGGCCCTGCAAACGTTTATAACGCAGATACCGATGCGTCCTTCGCCCACGATGCCGACCGTTTTTCCGAAAAACTCGTAGCCGGACATATTGGAAACGGAGAAATTATGCTCCCTTGAGTGGTTATACGCCTTGTGAACCTTCCTCACGGCGCAGAGCATGAGAGCAATGGAATACTCCGCTATGGAATAGGGGGAATAATCCGGCACGTACACAACGGGGATCTTTCCGCGGGCGTATTCTATATCCACGTTGTTGTGACCCGCGCAGCGCATCGCTATAAGCTTTACGCCGGCCTCGATCAGCTCGTCTATAGCCTCCGCGCTCACGTCGTCGAACGGACAGGCGACCGCAACGTCGCACCCGTAGGCGAAAACCGCGGTATTCTTATCGAGCTTGTTTTTCATAAACCTGAAGCTGAACCGATCCTTGTAGCGCTCGTATTCAGCCTGATCGTACTCCATAAGGCTGTAAATGATGATTTTCAGCTTTTTTTGCGACTTTGCTTCAGACATTTAAATGACCTCCAAGCATAAAATATCCATTTAATTATACATGAAAATATATGTTAAAGTCAATATATGAAAACAAAAATAGCTGCTCGCCGCAGTTTCGGGCGGTGCGGCGCTAATTGCCCATTGGCGGAACGGCGGAGCTCCATGCCGAAATGACGGGGATAATTGAAAACAGCAAGTCTTGCAACTTGCTGTTTTCATGGTGGAGCATAGCGGACTCGAACCGCTGACATCCACACTGCCAGTGTGGCACTCTACCAGCTGAGCTAATGCCCCGTAACGGAATGTATTATACAACAAATGATCGCGTTTGTAAAGGGCAATTTGATATATTGTGATGAAATGCGAATAATAGATTATTTGGGCGGAGCGGTGCTTACGAGCACGGCCGCGCACGCCGGAGGGCGAACGCAGCCGCGAATGATTCTTCAAAGCCATTTTTTCAAGGCTTATTTGATAAGATCGAGCTGAGCCTTAAGGTCTGCTATGATGTCCTCCGCATCCTCAAGACCAACGCTCAGGCGAAGCATGCTCACGCCGATGCCCGCCTCATCAAGCGCCTCGGGAGTGTAGGTGCTGTGGGTCATGGTGGCGGGATGCTCGATAAGGGTCTCCGCGTCGCCAAGGCTGACGGCGATGGTGCAGAGCTTGAGATTATTCACAAATTCTGCGCTCCTCTCGCGGTCGGTGTTCAGCTCAAAGGTCACGATGCCGCCGAAGCCGCCGTGCATCTGCTTCTTTGCAAGCTCATGCTGGGGGTGGCTCTCAAGGCCGGGATAGATAACGCGGGCAACCGCGGGATGGGATTCAAGGAAGCGGGCGACCTTCATCGCGTTTTCACAATGCTTCTTAACGCGGATATCCAGCGTTTTAAGACCGCGGTCGATAAGGTATGCCTCGAAGGGTCCGAGAACCGCGCCGGTCATATCCTTAAGGCCGAAAAGCGTGCATTCGGTGATGAAATCGGCGGGGCCCGCCGCCATGCCCGCGATAACGTCGCCATGGCCGTTGAGATATTTGGTGGCGCTGTGGATCACAACGTCCGCACCGAGGTCGAGGGGCCTCTGAAGGTACGGAGTGGCAAAGGTGTTGTCCACTATGACCTTGGCTTCGGGGCAGGTTTCGTGCGCAAGCTTCGAAACGGCCTCGATATCAACGAGCTTGAGGTTGGGGTTGGTGGGCGTTTCAAAATAAAAGACCTTTGTGTTCGGCCTGATATTCGCCCGCACCTGCTCGATGTCTGAAAAGTCAACGAGGGTCACTTCAACGCCGTAGCGGGTCAGGCCGTGGGTGAAGAAGGAGAAGGTGCAGCCATAGAGCGCATCGTCCGCAAGCAGATGATCGCCGGCGTGAAGCGCGGTCCAAAGCACGGTGGTAACGGCGCCCATGCCGCTTGCCATTGCCATACCGGCTTCGGCATTTTCAAGCGCGGCGAGCTTTTGCCCTATCTTGGTGGTGTTCGGATTGCCGAGCCTCGTGTAGATGTAGCCGGACTCCTCGAGCGCGAAGCGACTTGCGCCCTGAGCGGTGGTTTCAAATTCAAAGGTGGACGTTTGGAAGATCGGGGTAGCAAGGGGCGCGATGCCGGGTATTTCAAGCTTGCCGACGTGGATCTGCTTTGTTGCAAAGCCGCTGTTCTTTTCCATTATGATTCCTCCGTACTTTTAATAGTAAAGTAGATTTCGCCTTTTTTGCCTCAAATGCGGCATTTTACCAAAGGCATTTCATATAGCTCTATTATACAGGATTTTTGCGTGAATTTCAGCTTTTTAATAAATATATTGCGGCGCTCAGGGGCAAGCGCGTTCATGATTGCGACAGGAGGCGGGCGAAAATGTCATAAAGAATTAACAAAAACCGGTGGAATATACGGCCGTGATGTGGTATAGTACGCTTTGAAGCCGACTGCATATATATATTGCGAAGCTTCAAGGCTAAAGAAAGGACTGTATTTTTATGAAGAAACGAATCATCAGCATGGTGCTTGCGCTGCTTTTCTGCCTTGGCGCCGTGTCCACCGCATTTGCGATGGAGGAGGGCGATTGGCGCGTTGTGTTCGGCGCCGATCTAACGGCGGAGGAGCGGGGCGAGGTGCTCAAGCTTTTCGGCCTCAGCGACGCGATCGAGCAGGATCAGGCCAGGGTGCTCACCGTTTCCATTTCCGAGGAACGATTCTATCTCAACGGAAAGGTGCCTTCCGACAAGATCGGTCAGCGCTCCATCTCAAGCATCTTTATCCGCGCGCTCACTCCCGGCAGCGGCATCAAGGTCAGCACGCATAATATCAGCTACTGCACGGCCGAAATGTACGAAAGCGTGCTTGCGACCGTGGGCATCACGGATGCGGAGATAGTTGTCGCCGCGCCGCGCTCCGTCAGCGGCACCGCCGCCCTCACCGGCATCTATAAGGCATACGAAAGCATGACCGGCAGCCTTATCAGCGACTATATCAAGCAGGCGGGCTTTGAGGAGCTGCTCACCACCTGGGATCTTGCCGAGGTCATCGGCTCCGACGAGGCAACCGAGGTCATAATCGAGCTGAAAAAGATCCTTGACGTTACCCAGACCATGGGCGACGACGAGGTTAAGGAATGCATCCGCACCATTGCGAACGACAACGACGTGCTTCTGACCGAGGAGCAGGTGGATCAGATACTCAGGCTCGGCAGAACCCTCGAGGGGCTGGACGTGGAGCAGATCCGCCAGCGTGCGCTGGGTCTTGCAAAGGCCGTTACCGGCTGGCAGAAATTCACCGGCGGCGTGAAGCGCGTGATCGAGGATATCGGAAACTTCCTTCGTGAGGTCGCAACCTTCCTGAGCAACGTGTTTGTGGACGTTTTCATGCCCAAGGCAAAGCCCGCAAACTGATGCCCGAACCTATTGCCGCATGAAGCGGCGAATATGACTCTGCTTTACTGTGCGGACGGCTCATGCGGCTGTCCGCATTGGTTTATCTGCTTTAGGCGCTGAATGGTATGATCGGCCTCGGGACGCACTTAAACGCTCATATAATCGCTCCTTTGCAGGCCGCAGGCAAATATACCGTGTTTTATATGTCATGATCGTATTATGCTTATTGAGTTTTCGCTCAAATTGCCTTATAATGTTAAAACTTGTATAACTCAAGATCAAAGGAGCGGAATCAAGTGTACACAATAGCTGAAAAACGTTCACTGAACCCAACTGTGACCGAAATGCAGATCCATGCCCCGCTTATTGCGAATAAAGCGAAGCCGGGGCAGTTTATCATCCTTCGCGTGGATGAAGACGGCGAGCGCATACCGCTTACGGTTGCCGGAGTGGATAAGGAAAAAGGCACCGTGAAGATCATCTTCCAGATCGTCGGTGCTACGACCGAAAAGCTTAACCATAAGAACGCGGGCGAGGCTATACAGGATTTTGTGGGCCCGCTCGGCGTTCCCACCCATACGGAGGGCATAAGGAGGGTTTGCATAGTCGGCGGCGGCGTCGGCTGCGCGATCGCCATGCCCGTTGCGCAGGAGTTTCACCGCCTCGGCGCCCACGTCACAAGCATAATCGGCTTTCGCAGCAGGGATCTGCTCATTCTTGAGGATGAGTTCAGAGCCTGCTCGGATAAGCTCGTTGTGATGACGGACGACGGCTCCTATGCGCGAAGCGGAAACGTGACCGTGCCGCTCAAGGAAATGCTTGAAGCGGGCGAAAAATTCGACCTTATCATCACTATAGGGCCGCTTGTTATGATGAAATACGTGACCCTCACGGCAAAGCCCTACGGTATTCCCGTTACCGTTTCAATGAATCCCATTATGATAGACGGCACCGGAATGTGCGGCTGCTGCAGGCTTACGCTTCACAGAAACGGCGAGTGCATCACCAAATTTGCCTGCGTTGACGGCCCGGATTTCAACGGCTACGAGGTGGATTTCGACGAGGCGATGAGCCGCGGCAGAATGTATTTTGATTTTGAGCGCCGTGCCCACGAGCACGCGTGCAATCTGTTTAAAAAGGCCGAAGCGGCGGAATAAGGAGTCGGAAAATGGCAGTAGTTCAGAAAAAGCATGGGATGCCCACCCAGAAGCCCGAGGTCAGGGCGCATAATTTCAGCGAGGTTGCGCTCGGCTATACCGCCGAGATAGCGGTCGAGGAGGCGAAGCGCTGCCTCAACTGCAAGAATCGCCCCTGCGTTGAGGGCTGCCCCGTGAATATAAATATTCCCGATTTCATTTCAAAAATGAAGGAGGGCGATTTTGAGGGCGCGTACAGCGTGATAAGCCAAAGCTCCTCCCTGCCCGCGGTTTGCGGAAGGGTATGCCCGCAGGAAACGCAGTGCGAAAGCAAATGTACGCTCGGCATCAGATTTGAGCCCGTTGCCATCGGCAGGCTTGAAAGATTCGCCGCCGATCACCACAACGAGCATTCGCTTGAAAAGCCGCAGCCTCCCGAGCAGAACGGCCATCGCGTTGCTATAGTCGGCTCCGGTCCCTCCGGGCTTACCTGCGCGGGCGATCTTGCCAAGAAGGGCTATAAGGTCACTGTTTTTGAGGCGCTTCACACTGCGGGCGGCGTGCTCGTGTACGGCATACCGGAGTTTCGCTTGCCCAAGGCGATAGTTGCAAAAGAGGTGGAAACGCTCAAGGCGCTGGGCGTGGATATAGAAACAAACGTGGTGATAGGAAAAACGCTCACCGTGGACGAGCTTTTCGAGCAGGGCTACGAGGCGGTGTTCATCGGCTCCGGAGCGGGCCTTCCGAACTTCATGGGCATACCCGGCGAGAGCCTGAAGGGCGTTTATTCCGCCAATGAATTCCTTACAAGAAGCAATCTTATGAGGGCGTATCTGAGCGATCCCGTCACCCCCGTCATGAAGGGCGGCAAGGTTGCGGTCGTCGGCGGCGGAAACGTGGCGATGGACGCGGCGAGAACGGCGCTTCGCCTTGGCGCGGAGAAGGTGTATATAGTTTACCGCCGCTCCATGGAGGAGCTTCCCGCGCGCCGCGAGGAGGTGGAGCACGCCGAGGAGGAGGGCATCGACTTCAGGCTGCTTAATAACCCCGTGGAGATTCTGGGCTATGAGAACCCGAGCGACCCGCGCGATCCGAAAAACGGCTTTGTGCGCAGCATGCGCTGCATCCGCATGGAGCTTGGCGAGCCGGACGCAAACGGCAGAAGAAGCCCCATCCCGATTCCCGGAAGCGAGTTCGAGCTTGAGGTGGACGCCGTGATAATCTCCATCGGCACCAGCCCCAATCCCCTCATCAAGGACACGACCGCAGGACTTGAGGTCAATAAAAAGGGCGGCATAATTGTGAATGAGCAGGGGCTCACCTCCCGCAAGGGGCTCTATGCGGGCGGCGACGCGGTAACGGGCGCTGCCACGGTCATATCCGCGATGGGCGCGGGCAAGACCGCCGCAAGGGCGATAGATGAAGCGCTGACGAACGGATAAGCTGTTATCCGGTCATGATATATCAAAAGCGGCCCTTCTGCGGCCGCTTTTTTTGCGCAAAATGCCGCCGTCGATATTGAAAAATCATTAAAAATGCACTATAATAAAACTTGTTTGTTTTGAACAGGGCGGGGTTTCTCCGCCAACCCGATCGAAAGGAAGCCTTTATAGGTCAAAACAGGTTTAACTCAATGAAGTTTGCGATAGACGTTTTCGGCGGCGACAACTCCCCCACCGCCGTTATCAAGGGCTGCGTGGACGCGCTGCAGCTTTACAACGATTTTTCCCTCATCCTCTGCGGAGATGAAAGCATAATTAAAAACGAGCTTTCACAGTATGAATACGACGCCTCCCGCGTGGAGATAGTTCACGCTCCGGACGTGATCGGCTGCGACGAGCAGCCCACGGTGGCGATAAAGCGCAAAAAGGAAAGCTCGCTTGTGAAGGCGCTGTATCTCACGCAGTATGGGACGGCGGACTGCTTTATTTCCGCGGGCAGCACCGGAGCCGTGCTTGCGGGCGCAACGCTCATAGTTAAGCGCGTTCCGGGCATAAAGCGCCCCGCGCTTGCCCCGATAATGCCGACCCTCAAAGGGCCTGTCATGCTCATCGACTGCGGCGCGAACGTGGACTGCAAGCCGGAATACCTATTGCAGTTTGCCGTTATGGGCACCGCCTATATGAGGGACGTTGTGGGCATAGAAAACCCACGAGTGGGCCTTATAAACAACGGAGCCGAGGAGGGCAAGGGCAACGAGCTTACTAAGGCCGTGTATCAGCTTTTGAAGGCGATGAGCGGCATCAATTTCGTTGGCAACTGCGAAGCAAGGGACGTTATGAGCGGCAATTTCGACGTGCTCGTGTGCGACGGCTTCGTTGGAAACGCGGTGCTGAAGGCAACTGAGGGCGCCGCCGAGGCCGTGATGAAGATGATAAAAAGCGAGCTTATGAGCAGAAAGCGCTCCAAATTCGGCGCTATGTTTTGCAGAAAATCCTTCCGCGCGCTCAAGAAAAAAATGGACTATACCGAATACGGCGGAGCGCCTATGCTGGGCATAAACGGCGGCATAATCAAGGCGCACGGCAGCAGCGACGCGAAGGCGTTCTGCTCCGCTGTCGGCCAGGCAAGAAGGCTGGTGCTTGGACGTATAACCGAGAGCATCGCAAGGGCGGTGGAAGCAATGCCGGCGGACGAGGGCGAGAATTAAGCCCCCTCATCCCCAGCTTCCGGTTTTCGCGCGGCAACATATTTTAAACATAAATTTGCCGCGAATTTGAGCTTAAAATCCCGCGCGTTCCAATTGACAGAACGCGCCTTATAATGTAGAATATGCTATTGGAAAGTGCCGCAGGCCAATGGCACGAATCTGAAAGGAGATTACTTTTATGCTTAAAGAGAATATGTTTGAAGAAGTCCGCAAGGCTATTGCCGAGCAGCTCAACATTTCCGAGGATCGCATCACCGAGGATTCCAGGCTGATCGACGACCTCAAGGCCGACTCGCTCGACGTTGTGGAGCTTGTGATGGGTCTTGAGGAGCGCTACGGCATCGAGATCCCGGACGAGGATCTGCCCGGCATCAAAACCGTTGGCGACATCATCAGCTACATCGAATCCAAATAATCCTTCCCGCCTGCCCACATAGGCAAATCAGCTTATGTGGGCATTTATGTATTTTTATAAAAAGGGCTTTTTATGAACGAAAAACGCCTCAAGGAGCTAAGTGAGCTTATGTTAAAGCTCAGCTACAGCTTCACCGACCCCACGCTTTTAAACACCGCCCTCACCCATTCATCCTACGTGAAGGGCGAGAATCGGGCAAGCACCCACAACGAACGCATGGAGTTTTTGGGCGATGCTGTACTTGAGCTTTGCGTGAGCGAATATCTGTATAAAAACTATCCCCATATGAACGAGGGCATGATGACCCGCACCCGCTCCCGCGCCGTTTACGAGCCGGCGCTCTATGAGGCGGCAAAGGCGCTTGAGCTTGGCAGGTTCATCCGGCTCAGCCATGGCGAGGAGCACACAGGCGGCAGGGATAAGCCCTCCGTTTTATCCGATGCGCTTGAGGCCGTGATCGGCGCCATGTATCTTGACGGCGGGCTGGACTGCGCAAAGCGCTTCGTGCTCACCTTTGCCGAAGCAAGCGTGAAGGCCGCCGTGCTGAGCGTTTCCGCAAAGGATTATAAAACGCTGCTTCAGGAATATGTGCAGCATCATCACAGCGGGGAGCTGGAATACACCGTGATAGGCATAAACGGGCCGGATCACAAGCGCGTTTTCACGATGCAGGTCAGCATCGGCGGCATCGTGTACGGCTTTGGCAGCGGCAGCACAAAGCAGGAGGCGGGGCAAAACGCCGCGAAGGCAACGCTTGAGCTGCTGAATCTGCCCGATGGCGATCCGCGCCCTTCGGATGAGATTTAAATTCAATACGTACCTATGCAGTTAACCAAATTAGAAATAATCGGATTCAAATCCTTTGCCAGAAAAACCGAGCTGCTTTTTCAGCAGGGTGTGACCGGCATTCTTGGGCCGAACGGCTGCGGCAAAAGCAATATTGCCGACGCCTTTCGCTTTGTTTTGGGCGAGCAGAGCGCCCGTGCGCTTCGCGGCAAAAAGGTTGAGGACTTTATCTTCGGCGGCACCGAAAAGCGCAAACCGCTCTCGTATTGCGAGGTTTCCATGTATTTCGACAATACGGACGGCTCCCTTGCCTCCCCCTACTCCGAGGTTGCGGTTTCAAGGCGCGCCTTCCGCTCCGGCGAGAGCGAGTATTACATAAATAAATCACCGTGCAGGCTGAAGGATATTCAGGAGCTCTTCCGCGATACCGGCATCGGCAAGGACGGCTATTCCATCATAGGCCAGGGCCGCGTGAGCGAGATCCTCTCCGACAGGTCAAACGAGCGCAGGATCGTGTTTGAAGAGGCGGCGGGCGTTATGCGCTACCGCACAAGGAAGGAGGAGGCGGAAAGAAAGCTTGCGAACACAAGCAAGAATCTTGTTCGCCTTGAGGATATCCTGCTTGAGCTTGAGCAGCGCGTGGAGCCGCTTCGTGAGCAGAGCGAAAAGGCGCTTGAGTTTGTGAAGCTGCGCGAGGAGCTGCGGGATATGGAGCTTGGTCTGTTTTTGAATCAATACGACAGATCGAACGAGCGCATCAAGCTGCTTGAAGAAAGCACCGCTCAGCTTAACGACGAGCTTGCATCGGCATCCGCCGAGGAGGAGGCGCTCAATTCATCCTGCACCGCAGAGGAGGCCGCCGAAAGAAGGCTTTCCGAAGCAATTAGCGAGGTGTCGCAGCAGCTCATAACGCTTTCGGGAACCGTTGAATCGGAGCTTGGAAACGAAAAGCTGCTGAACGAGCGCATCGCGGCGCTTGAAAAGGAGATAGCGCAGTATTCCGATGAAATTTCCGAGATAGAGCGCCAAATCACCGTGAACGGCGAGCGAATGGACGTGCTTGATAAAAACGTGTCCGGCATGGCGGTGGACTCCGCTTCGCTCGATGAGCGGCTTTTCAAGGCGACCGCCGACTTCAACGCGCTCGACGAAAAAATACGCGAAAAGGACGCCGCGCTTGAGGCAAAAAAGCAGGCGATGATGGACGCGATGAACCGCCTTGCGGATACGCGCAGCAGCGTTTCCCGCCTTGAGGCAATGCGCGAATCGCTTCTAAAAAGGCTTGAGGAGCTTGCCTTTGAGCGCGAAAAGGCGGTTTCGGAGGGCGAAAAGCTTGCAGGCGAGCTTGAAGCGCATAAAAAAAGCATCGCCGAATTGACCGAAAAACGGAAGGAGATTTTATCCGGCAGAAGCATGGAATCGGAAAGCGCCGGCAAGCTCGAGGAGAGGCTGCGCCAAGCCTCGCTTGAGCTGCGCAAATGCGAGGATTCCTCCGCCGCGATGGCGTCAAGGTGCAAGGTGCTGGATGAAATGAAGCGCGCCCACGAGGGCTATTACGCAAGCGTTAAAAAGCTTTTGAACGACGCGCAGAGGGACACGAGGCTTGCAGGCCGCATCCACGGCGTGGTGGCAGAGCTTATCTCCGTGCCCGAAAAATACGAGCGTGCCATCGAAATGGCGCTTGGCTCGGCGCTTCAAAATATCATAGTGCCGACAGAGCAGGACGCAAAGGCGGTCATCGAGCATCTGCGCAGCCGCGAATACGGCAGGGCGACGCTTCTGCCCGTCACCGCTATGCGCTCAAGGCTGCTTTCAAGCGAGGAGCGCGGCTATATCGGTGTTGACGGCTGCTACGGCGTTGCTTCCGACCTTATAGGCTATTCCCCGGAGTTTCGCGGCGTTATAGAAAACCTGCTCGGGCGCACCGTTATCGTGCGCGATATGGATACGGGCATACTTATAAACAAGCGCGCGCATTCCGCCTTCCGCATCGCAACGCTTGAGGGCGATATTCTGAACCCGGGCGGCAGCATGACCGGCGGCAGCGTTCAAAAGCGCGAATTCAGCCTGCTTGGCCGCGAAAGGGAGCTTGATGAGCTTACCGAAAGGCTGAAGCGCTCCGTGGCAAGGTCAAACGAAATAAAGACCGATATCAAAAAGCTTGAGGAGGAGCTGAGCGCACGCAGAAGCGCCGTTTCCGAATTCGACGCAAGGCTTCATGACGCCGAGCTTGCCCTTGCCTCGCTGCGCGAAAAAGAGGATATTTCCAAAAGATACATCCAAAAAAACGAGGCCTCGCTTCAGGCGCTGGACGAGGAAAGGGTCAGGATCGACGATTCGGTTCTTGATATAGATAAAAAGCGCGGCGAAGCGGAGCGAACGGAGCACAGCATAGCCGATGACAACAGCGTTACAAGCGACGACATAAGGCTTGGGCAGCAGGAGCTTGCGGAGCTTCGCACGAGGCTGCAAAGGTCGAACAACGCCGTTGCGGAGCTGCAGGTGCTTATCATGGCGGCCACAAAGGAAAAGGATGCCGCAAACGCCGAGCTTGCCCGTCTTGAGTCGGAAAACGCCGCCCTTTTTCAGCGCAGAGTGCAGCGGCATTCCTCCATCGAGAATTCAAATAGGTCCATCGCGGAGCTTAAAACGGAGCTTTCCGAGGTTTCCTCGGTCGTTAGCGAGGATAAGGAAAAGGCGGATAAGCTTACGGACGAGCTGCGCAGGCTTGAAGCGGAGCGCGCGCAGCATTTGAACCTGCTTGACGATGCCCGCACAAGGCGGGAGAGCGCGCTTGCCTCGATAGATGAATTGAAAGAAAGGCTTCATAAAAACGAGCTGAATCTCAATAAGCTGACCATCGATTTGCAGAATATGGTGGATCGCATCTGGGAGGAATACGAGCTTACCTACGAAAACGCGCAGGATTATCGCAAAACCATCTCCACAACTCAGATGCACTCCCGCTGCGACGAGCTAAAGCGCGCGATCAGGGCGCTTGGCGAGGTCAACACCGCCTCCATCGAGGATTATAAGAGCGTTAAGGAGCGCTACGAGGACCTTTCCGCGCAGTGCGGCGACCTTAGAAAGGCCGAGGCCGACCTGAACGAGCTTATCGGCGAGCTTACCGCCACCATGGAGCGGGAATTTGTGGAGCAGTTTGCAATGATCCAGGAAAACTTCAGCGAAACCTTCCGCGAGCTTTTCGGCGGCGGCCGTGCGGAGCTGGTGCTTTCCGACAAAAGTGACGTGCTCAATTCAAATATAGACATCATCGCCCAGCCGCCGGGAAAGAAGCTGCAGCTTCTGACCCTGCTTTCAGGCGGAGAGCAGGCGCTCACGGCAATCGCTCTGCTTTTTGCGATACTGAAGCTCAAGCCCGCCGCTTTCTGCATTCTGGACGAGATAGACACCTCGCTTGATGAGGCGAACGTGGACTGCTTTGCGAAGTATTTAAGCTCTTACGCACGCGGCACGCAGTTCATAATCATCACGCACCGCAAGGGCGCTATGGCCGTTTGCGATGCGCTTTACGGCGTTTCAATGGAGGAAAAGGGCGTTTCCTCGCTCGTTTCCGCCAAATTCAACTTATAACGATAATCATTTAAGGAGAATAAACCTATGTGGGATTTCTTTAAACGCAAAAAGAAAAAAAAAGAACAGGAGCTTGAGGCCGCGCAGGAGGCGCTGAACCTTCAGACGCAGGCCGCAGAAGCCGATGCACAGCAGCTTGCGGACGAGGTCGATGCAAAGATTGAGCACGCTGCGGACGAGCTGAACGAGTCCGCGCACAAAGCTGCGCAGGAAGCAGGCGCTGCGATCGCCGAGGCGAAAAGCGCCGCAGAGGGCGGGATCGCGGGCATTGAAGCCGAGCTGCCCTCGAAAGAAAAAATCGAGTACACTGCTGAAGCTGCGGAAGCCGCAAATGCCGCGCTCGATACCGCTGCCGATAAAACGGCGGAAGCCCTCTCTCCCGCCGCCGATCCCGCTTCGGAAACCTTTAGCTTTAATGAAGCCGAAGCCGAAAGCTTTCCCGAGGCCGCTTCCGAGATTATTGAGCAGGCTCACAAGCCCGAAGCCGAGCAGGAGCCCAAGGCAAAGAAAAAGGGGCTTTTTTCCAAGCTCAAGGACGGCCTAAAAAAAACGAGGGACAGTATTTTCGGCAGTCTTTTTGTGGAGAGCGATGAAAAGATAGACGATGAGTTTTACGATGAGCTTGAGGAGGCCATGATCATATCCGATATGGGTATGGCAACCACCGAAAAGCTGCTTTCAAATCTCCGCTCAAGGCTTAAATCGGAAGGCATCAGAAAGCGCAGCGAGGCGCGAGAGGTGATGATAGAGCTGCTTGCGGAGAATATGCGAAATACGGACGGATTCATCCCCGATACCAAGCCCGCCGTGATCCTGATAGTCGGCGTAAACGGCGTTGGCAAAACCACCTCCATCGGCAAGCTTGCCTCCATGTATAAGCAGGACGGCCGCAAGGTGCTGCTTGCCGCAGGCGATACCTTCCGCGCGGCGGCTGCCGAGCAGCTTACGATATGGGCCGAGCGCGCAGACGTGCCTATAATCAAGCATGCCGAGGGCGCGGACCCCGCCGCCGTGGTGTTTGACGCGATCGCCGCATACAAGGCGCGAAAGTGCGACCTGCTCATCTGCGATACCGCCGGAAGGCTTCACAATAAAAAGAACCTTATGAGCGAGCTTGCCAAGATCCGCCGCGTTATCGAGCGCGAGCTGCCCGACGTGGCGGTCGAGGTGCTGCTCGTTCTGGATGCCACCACAGGTCAGAACGCCATTGCGCAGGCGAAGGTTTTCGGTGAAAACACGGGGCTTACCGGCATAATCCTCACCAAGCTGGACGGCACCGCCAAGGGCGGCGTGGTCGTGGCGGTGAACGACGAGCTGCATCTTCCCGTGCGCTTCGTGGGCGTTGGCGAGGGCATAGACGACCTACAGCCCTTCGATGCGGATGCGTTTGCAAAAGCGCTGATCTGACGTATATCCGACTAAGCAGCATATCACACAAGAAAACACGCTTCGGAAAAATGCCGGAGCGTGTTTTTTTCTGAAATTGCTACGCATAAAACAAATCGGCTTAATCAAACCGCAGCAAACACAAAAAGGGGTATACAAAAGCACACCCCGTTAAGTCGAGTATAATACTGCATCAAAAGGCGAAAGGCGATTACGCTTCCTCTTCCATCTTGATGATCTGTTCGCCGTCGTACTGACCGCAATGCCTGCAAACCCTGTGAGCCAGCTTGAACTTGTGGCACTGGGGGCACTCAACGATAGCGGGAACGGTGAGCTTCCAATTAGCCCTGCGCTTATCGCGCCTTGCTTTTGAAGTTTTTCTCTTAGGTACTGCCATTTTCTACACCTCCTCCTCATGATTGAGCAGCTGTGCAAGCTGCGCAAGGGGCGACACGGGCTTGGCCGGATCGTCCGCATGCCGCTTTGAGCACGAACACTGCGTGATATTTAAATCGCATCCGCATTCAGGGCAAAGCCCCTTGCAGTCGGGCCTGCAAAGCCTATAAACCGGAGCGTTGAGAACTATCAGATCGAGCACCATTTTGTCAATATCCAGCACCTCGCCGGAAAACGCATAGCACTCGAGCTCCTCCGCCTCCTCCTCGGACGCCTTGATGAAGCGCTCCGAAAACTCAACGGAAAAGCGCTGCTTGAATTCGGAATTGCACTTCGTGCAGTTCATAAGAAGCTCGGAGCTGAGCACACCCTGAGTGTTGAACCCCTCGCCGTCGAAGGCATAGGATATGTCAACGCTGAGCGGCATCGTGAAGATGAGCTTATGGCCGCCAAGCTCGACGGGCGCATAATCCTCCTCGAAATGCCTGCTTGCGGTTTTCCCGGCAAGCTTTAACTCCAAAGCCACATTGATCTTCACAAAAGCTCTCCAAATCAAACATTGCGCAACGCAACCTTTGATATTTTATATGTCAAAGGCTGCGTTGTCAAGAGTTTTTTATTTAAAAGTGAAAATATAATGCTGATTTGGCATTATTTCGCCAGGCGCTCCGCGTCGCGGGCGATCATAAGCTCCTCATCGGTGGGGATAACGAACACCTTCACCTTGCTTTCGGGCTTGCTGATGGTGACCTCCTCGCCGCGCGGGCAGCTTGCGTTATACTCATAGTCCACATCCACGCCAAGGTAATCCAGGCCCTCAAGGATGCGGGCGCGCATTCCCCTGTCGTTTTCGCCAACACCGGCGGTGAACACGATGGCGTCCACACCGTTGAGCGCGGCGGCGTATGCTCCGATATATTTTCTGACGCGATAGGCGAACACGTCCAGCGCCAGAGCAGCCCTCTTGCTGCCGTTTGCCGCGGCCGCGCCGAGATCGCGGAAATCGCTTGAAACGCCGCTTATGCCGAGCATGCCGCTCTTTTTATTCATATAGGTGTCTATCTCCTCGCGGGTCATGCCGACCTTCTTCATGAGGTAAACCACGATAGCGGGGTCGATATCGCCGCTTCTGGTGCCCATGGGCAGGCCCTCAAGGGGAGTGAGACCCATGCTGGTGTCGATGCACTTGCCGCCCTTGATCGCAGCAACGGAGGAGCCGTTGCCGAGGTGGCAGGTGATGATCTTGGTTTCCTCGGCGGGCTTGCCGAGCATCTCGATAGCGCGAAGGGCAACGTAGTTATGGGAGGTGCCGTGGAAGCCGTAGCGGCGCACCATGTGCTCGGTATAGGCTTCGTAAGGAAGCGCGTAGATGAACGCCTCGGGCGGCATGGTCTGGTGGAAGGCGGTGTCGAACACGCCGACCATGGGAGTGTTGGGCATGATGGCGCGGCAGGCGCGGATGCCCATAAGGTTCGCGGGGTTGTGCAGGGGCGCAAGGTCGTTCAGGCTTTCGATGGTTTCAAGAACCTCGTCGTTCAGAAGAACGGACTTTGCGAACTTCTCGCCGCCGTGCACCACGCGGTGACCGACCGCGTCGATCTCGCTCATATCGGAGATCACGCCGTGCTCCTTATCCACAAGCGCGTCGAGCACGAGCTTGATAGCGTCGGTATGATCCTTCATATCCTTCACAAGCTCAAACCCCTCTTTGCCGGCGGGCTTGTAGGTGAGCTTGGAATCGCTGATACCGATGCGCTCGCAAAGACCCTTTGCAAGGACCTTGTTTTCGGCGGTGTCGATAAGCTGATACTTCAGCGAGGAGCTTCCTGCGTTGATAACGAGAATCTTCATGGTATTTCTCCTTAAAATATAAGAAATTTGCGTTTCCGGAGCGAAGCGCCCCGCCCGCCGCAGCTAAAAAACAGTTGACGGCTGAATGCTTTTGTATTATAACATAGTTTGGCGGCAAAAATAAAGCCGTGAATGAATATAAAATCCGAAACGGAGCTGTAAAATGCAATCAGTCGGTATAATAGCCGAATACAATCCCTTCCACAACGCCCACGCCTATCATATTTCGCGCGCGCTTAAATTAAGCGGGGCCGAAAACGCGATAGTGTGCATGAGCGCAAGCTTTGTGCAGCGCGGCGAGCCCGCCTGCCTGGATAAATTCACTCGCGCCCGCCACGCGCTTTCGGGCGGCGCGGATATGGTGATAGAGCTGCCCGATCTGCTCTGCTGCGCCTGTGCGGAGCGCTTTGCGTACGGCGGGGTGCGCCTGCTTGCCGCCACCGGGCTTATAGACTCGCTTGCCTTCGGGAGCGAATGCGGCGATATCGAAGCGCTTAAAGCGGCGGCCTCCGTGAACTTGGATAAAACCGAAATAAAGCGTGCGCTTTCGCGCGGCGTTTCGTATCCCGAGGCGGCGGCTGCCGCTTTTTCGGAGCAGGGCTTAACCTTCGATCCTTCCGCGCCAAACGATATTCTTGCGATAGAATACATTCGCCAAATCAGCAGGCTCTCCCCCACGATCCGTCCGATCGCAATCAGGCGCGAGGGCGCGGGGTACAACGAAAACGCGCTTGAAAAGGAGTTTGCCTCCGCATCGGCGCTTCGGCTTGCCGCAGCGGATATGGAAAAAGGCGGAGCGGCGCTTGAAAAGCATGTGCCGATGCAGGTATTTTCCGATATGGTGCGCCTTTATGAAGCAGGCCGCTTTCCCGCCGGCCCGGAGCGGCTCTCCCCCGCCGTGCTCTACGCGCTTCGCGCCCTGGGTGCGCCCGGAATAGGGGCGCTTGCGGACGTTTCCGAGGGGCTTGAAAACCCGATAAGCCGTGCCGCGCTTACGTCCTCGACCGTGGACGAGCTGCTTTCAAGGGTCAAAACAAGGCGCTACACGCTTGCGCGGCTAAAACGCATACTGATCTATGCGCTGATCGGAACGACTGCGGAGCTTCAAGGGCGGGCTTTCACCGAGCCGGATGCGCTGTATATCCGCGTTCTCGGCGTAAAAAAATGCAAGCTGCACCTGCTTTCCGAGCTTTCAAAAAGGGCCGCGCTGCCCGTTGTGATCTCCGCTTCGGACGCAGAAAAGCTGCCTGAATGCGCCAAAGCTGTGCTTGAGCATTCGCGCAGAGCGTCGCTCATCCGTGCGCTTGCCTGTCCAAGGGACAAGGCCTGCACGGATGATTTTTCACACGCGCTTGTGACGGTTTGATTCTCGCTGATAACAATAATTCTCACTTTCGCCTCATAGCTTTTAGCATGAGGCGTTTTTATATCATAATCTGCACGGGCTTGCTGCTCCTCTTTGCCCTTTGCGGCGATGCTTCCATGCGCGGCGCAGTGAAGGGGCTTGAGCTTTTCGCGCACGGAGTTTTCCCCGCGCTGTTTCCCTTTACGGTTTGCATAGGCTGCTTAAAAAGGCTCGGAGCATTCGCCCCAACAGGCCGCGCGGGTTTTCTTGCTCTTTTGAAGCTTCAGGCATTGGGCGCGATCGCGGGAAACCCGACGGGGGCTCTGCTGCTTGGCGCGGAGGGCTCACACGGCGAAGCGATTCAAAATCGAGAAGAAGGAAGCGTGTATGCGGCGCTTTTCAACCTTGCAAGCCCCGTGTTTATTCTTGGCGCGGTCGGCTCGCGCATCTTCGGTTTTTCAAATCGGTTTACGGCAATTTACATCATGCTGTGCCACTATTTTTCGGCGGCGCTGCTGTTTTGCGTTTTTTATTCGATCGGGCGGATCGGGCGCGGCAGGGGCAATAAAAAAACGGCGGAGCGCAGGCCGCCGGTTTTAAAAAAAGCCTCCGCAAAAGCGCAAACGGCAAGCCTTTTCACAGCCTTCCCCGAGGCCGCTGCCGAGGCCGCCTCCACCATGCTCAAGCTCTGCGGCATCATCGTGTTTTTCGTTTCGATCGGAGAGATCATGGGCAACTCTCCGCTCACTTCAAGCCTTCCGCTGCATCCGGTTTCACGCGCCGCGCTCATGGGCATGCTTGAGATAACAAACGGGCTTGCGCTTTTATCCGCCGCAGGCGCCGCGCCAAGGCTCTGCGTTTCGCTCGCCTGCTATATCATTTCTTTCGGCGGTCTCTGCATTTTTATGCAGGCAAGGTCGGTTTGCGAAATAGATGCGCCTGCATACCTGAGCGCAAAAGCGGCGCACGCCATGCTTGCTTTTCTGATAAGCTATATATGCTTTCCGCTGTTCTGCTCCTTCGATGCGCTGCCCGCGGGGGTCGATATTTCCGGGCAGTTTGCGCAAAGAACGCTTTCTGTGCTTCAGATAGCGCTCTTATGCGTGCTTTCATCCATCACCGTGTCGCTTGCGGCAATTCTGGCTGCGAGAAAAACGAGGGCTTAGCGGAGAGGCGAATGCGATCGAATGCAGATGCGCGGGCCGTCATTACGCAAAGCGGCCGACCCGTGCAAGAGCCTTGCACGAGCAGGCCGCCCATAAGTGCCGACTGATTCTTCGCCGTTCATTGATCGGCCCCAAAGCCGCGGCGCTTTCTTCTGCGCTTGTCGGGATTATCCCAAAGCGCGATTATGCTCAGCACCGATGAAACGAGCGCGAGAAACGCAAGTATTGCTATCATCCACCTTGAGAGAGGGCTTGTCATAAACTCCATGGCGCTGTTTACGCGATCTATAACGAAAAGCACAAGCACAAGCACGGCAAACAGCATGGTGAGATGCGCAAGGATCACTCTGACCACCCTGATCTTATTTGAAAAATCGAAAAGTCCGCCTTTTTTCATAGTCTTTACCTCAATCCTTATCGAAGCGGCTCGGCAACGTAAACTATATCGCAGCTCTGGCGGCCGCCCGCGCAGGGGTGGCTGATGATGCCGCCGTGAAACGCCATCATCGCGGTCATACCGCCGTCAAGATTATACGCTTCGGTGCAGCCGAGCTCATACATAAGCTTGGAAAGATCGCCCATCTTAAGGCCGTAGGAATAATCCGGCTCCTGCCTGCCGTCCACAACCACAAGGCAGTAATGCCCCGGCTCGTAGTAGCCTATCGCACAGCGGGGATTCCAGGTTTCAACGCTTGTGTTGAACGAGGTCATAGGCTGACCGTTTTCAAGGAGCCTGGGGCCAAAGCTCCATGCGTGATAGGGGCGCTTTGCGTAAATGGACTGAAGATCGATCTGCCCCTTGAGATAGGTTTCCATGGTGCCGTCCTGATACAGCACGCAAACGTCCTGATCGGGGTGAAGCCTGTCCCTTAGCAGCTCGCCGTTTCTTATAGCAAGGCCGCTTGAGTGAAACAGGAAGTAGTCGCCGGAGGTGGCAACTATGCCGCCGTTTTGATTGCAAAGATCCTCCACCCTGTCCTTATTATTGGAGGATTGGGAGATCGCGCAGCGCAGGCTCGTGATGTCCTGTATGTAGATATCCGCCACGAAATAATGCACCGGCACATACTCCACCTTCACCGCATGCTCGCTTATCTCTATGCACACGTTGCTGCTGCGGTAAACGGTGTCGGTATATATTACCTCGCCGCTTGTGAATTTTTCGGCATATTTGCCCCTTAAAAGACCGTTTGTCTGCACGGGAGTGGGCTGAGCGGTGGGTGCGTCCGTCGGAGTGGCTGTGGGCGCGTCCGTAGGCAAATCCGAGGGTGCGGCGGATGCTTCTCCGCCGGGAGTGGCGGAGGGATCATCTGCCGGCGCTGTGGGCGCGGCGGGTGTCGCGCTCACCTGCTCCGTTTCGGAGGGCCGGAGGGATTCGGCGGGAGCGGAGGCAGGAGGCGTGGGCGCAAGGCCCAGCGTTGGAAGCGGCGTATTGTCCAAAAAGCTGATGCCGCTGGGCACGAGCTTTTTCGGCTTGGCATGATGGAACCATGCAAAGCCCAGGAGCAGCACCGCAAAGCACAGGATGTCCGCGGTTACAACGATAAGAATCTTTTTTGCGTTAAAATTTTTCATGAAGCAGCTTTGAGCAGGGGCTCAATTCCTTTCTTTAAACACGAATTTGCGCTGAATTATATAATTCGCGGGGTAGATGATGAGCTGCGCAAGTATCTGGGCCACGGAAAGCGGGATGCCCGCGCCGGTAAGCAGCCTGAGCAGCAGGTAGTTTACGGCAAGCATAACGAGCACAAGCGCGAAATAGCGCGCAAGGCTGCCTTTAGCCTTTGAAGCGAACACAAGCTCACGGTTCAGAAAATAGTTTACGGTGGAGCTCACGGCTCTTGCGATGATGAGCGCGGGAAGCTTCGGCTCAAGCGTTTTTCCAAACAGAGTGAACCCAACGCCGCCCGTGAGCCTGCCGAAAACGCCCGTCAGAACCAGCAGCAGCACGTAGTCGAGCAGCCAGCAGAAAAGGCTGGAGCCGATGAAGGCGAAGATGGATTTATAGATCCTCCACGAATCGCGCACGGGGTGAAAATGCGAGGATTCGTTTTCGTTCAGATACACCGTTTCGATCTCAATTTCAATTATATCGATCTTTTTGCGGGTGCAGGTCAAAAGTTGGTTTATCTCAAATTCGTACCTTTCGCCCGGGATCGCAAGCATTTCGTCTATCATTGAAACGCCGAAGGCGCGCAGCCCCGTCTGCGTATCGTGAACGCGCACGCCCGTAGTTACGGCGAACACGAACCTTGTGATGGCGTTGCCCATACGGCTGCGAAGCGGCACCTTGCCGGTGAATTTGCGCCCGCCGATGATGAGCGCCTTCGGATGGGCGCGGAACGCCTCGCAAACGCGCAGCACGTCGGGTATAAGATGCTGCCCGTCCGCATCCACTGTCACTATGCCGTCCGCTTCATCAAACCTGCCGCAGTTTTTCACGTATTCAAAGGCGGTTTTCATCGCCCTGCCCTTGCCTCGGTTCACCTCGTGATGAAGCACGGTAACGCCGCTTTCGCCCTCAAGAGAAGCAAAAACGGGGGCGCACTTATCCGAGCTGCCGTCGTTCACAACAACTATCGGGAACCCCGTTTGGGTTTGAAGATCGGAAACCGTCCTCAAAAGCTTTTCGTCCGGCTCATAGGCCGGGATAACAACTATCATAGTCACTCCGAATTAAAATATGATCGGCAAGCGAATCCGGCAGATTCTCTCGAATACATTATAACACAAATCGCGGCCGTTACAAGGGCAAGGGATCAAAATAATTTGTTGAGGGTCGGCTCAATATTCATTTAATAATAGTAAATTATTATAATTGGCGGTGAAAACAGGCAAAAGGCATAAACGATCGTCTGAAAAAGCGATCGCTTGTCACAAAAATTTAATAAAGGCGGCAGTTTAATAAAAGCGGCGCCAATGAAAAGCGAAAAAGGAATAAGTCCAAAAAAGAAAAAGTTGCGCACCCACCCTTCGACACACAACCCCCGCACGCGCTCGAAACGCTCACTCGGGCCAGGCATACCCGCGGCACACCCTCAGTTCCGCTTAATGCTGCTTCCGTCAGGACCTGACATGGTTCACGGCAGAAGATTGCACGGGACCCGACCTTCATCGTGAGCGCAGCCGAGCCGGCTGCGCAAGTGTGAGCCTTGGGGCGGGAATCCAACCCTGCTGCAGCGGATTGCAGGTATAGGGCACCGCTAACTCCCCGTCTGGCGCAACGAATGTATTATAAAGCATGAGCGCAAAGTTTTCAAGCATTTTTTTGCTTTGGGTCGAATATTTATGATAATATATATTGTATTATCTCCAAATCCGTGTTATAATTGTTAATTACAGAGGCAACCTTGCCGAAAATTGGAGGTAATTATATGCTGATGAATCCCGTATCGGTTCCCGCGAAGGGCAACCGCCGCATAAAGCTCAATATTTATCCCGGGCATTATGCAACGAGCCACGCCCATGTTGATAATTATATCAGCATGACCGAGGTGCGCACGAACGCCGCCATGGCCGCGGAGACCGCCGACGTGCTTGCAAAGCAGTTTCGATATACCCAGATAGACACCGTGATCTGCCTTGAATACACGCAGAATATCGGAGCCTTCCTTGCCAAGGAGCTCTCCTCCCCCGGCAGGGACATCAACTGCGGCGCTGAGATACACGTTATCACCCCGAGCATCAACTCAAACAACCAGCTTACCTTTTCAAACGACCTTCAAAATTTTGTGACCAACTGCAACGTGCTGATCCTTATCTCCACCGCCTCAACCGGACGCAGCCTTGCAAGGGCCGCCGAATGCGTTACCTATTACGGCGGTAGGATCGTTGGCATCGGCTCCATCTTCTCCGCGATAGACGAGCTTGGCGGCATCCCCGTGCACACCGTTTTCAAGCGCAGCGACCTTGGCAGCTACAACTACTACGCAAGCGATAGCTGCCCGCTATGCAAGGCGGGAAGAAAGCTGGACGGCTTTATTACCACAAGCGGCTATACGAAGCTTTGATTCTGCGCCGCGTTCCGCGGATTCAATTCTATCACAGCAAAAAGCTCCCTTCTGCGCACCTGCAAAAGGGAGCTGCTTATTATTTGGTTTTACTCAAGGCTCATCGCAACTCGAAGTATCGCTATGGCGTCCGAAAGCGTTATTGAGCCGTCCGCGTTCATGTCGGCATAAATAAACTCCCAATCGGGCAGCTCCGAAAGCCCCATCGCGGCGCGAAGCGCAAGAATGGCGTCCGCAACCGTCACGCTGCCGCTGTGATCCACGTCCCCGCTGCCGCCGGCGCGGATTCGCACGTTATCTATAAGCACTCTGCCCATTTTGCGCAGATCGTTTCCGTGGAAGCGCCATGAGAACTGATACACTCCACTCTCCTCGACCACGTGGCTGAAGCTCAGCCATTCGCCGATATTGCCTCTGTTCGGGAAGGTTGAAAGGCGATCCCAGATCCCCTCAATGAACGCAAAGCCCGCCCGCGTTTCCTCATCCTCAAAATCAAGATAGTAGTCGAATGAGATGGACTGACCCGCGTTGAGGTAAATATATTCCGTTTTGATCTGACCCTGGAAGAAGCGCTTGTTTTCGGTGTCCGATGCGGCGCAGTATCTGCCGTCAAGCGTTATCGGATAATAGGTATCGGGCCCAAAGGTGTAGAATCTGATATCTCCCGAGGATACGTTGAGCGCGGCTGAAAGCTCCTCGTCGAAGGGAGCTTCTATGGTAACGTTATCCAAATATGCCTGAAACAGAAAGTGATGCTGAGAGGCATTCCCGCATACGCTCTCCCATCTAAACCGGTATTCCCCCGCCTCCTCTGCAAGGAAAGTAAAATGGACCCAGCCGTCGGGTTGAGCGCCGCCGTTTGTTTGAACATATCTTTGATCGTTCACATAGAAATCCATGCCGTAGCCATTGTCGTGGCTTCCTATCGTTCTGTAATCAAAGCTGAACGATTCGTTTCGATCGAGCTGAAGGGTGATGCCGAGCGAACCGCTCCCGCTTGAATAGTATTGGGCGCCGCACATCGCGTATGCTTTTCCGAAAAGCTGCTCCGTGTAGAAGGGTCTTGTGCCGCTCGATTCAAAATGCAGCTCCCCGCCGGGCACGTTCAGCGCCTCGTCGATCGTTACCGTCTGAATCGCACCGGGCCTGTCAATACCTATCTCGTCGATAAACACGCAGGGCATCTGTGCGGACTCGGAAAAAACGCATCTGAGAAACACCCATTCAAAGCTGTATTTTTTAGAAGCAGGCGCAGTGAAAGTGTAGGAATGCCACTGCTCATCGTTATCATAGGTGGAAGCCATGAACAGGGCCTTGTCGTTTGCATAGAATCCGAATTTATGCGCGGTGGTCGCTCCGTGCGCCTTGTAATCAAAAGTCAGAGTTTGACCGGCTTCAAGATAAACGGGCAGGCTGCGCAGCACCGAGCAGCTGAAGTTTTCATAAAAGCTGTTTGACATAACGGCGGTTCGGCCGTCCTGCTGTTCAACGGTGAAATCGGTGTGTCCGAACGTTATGAACTCAAGGGAACCGCCGGGCACGTTGAGCGCCTCGCCAAGAGCGGGATCGGCCGGGGATGCAGCGTATTCGAAATTATCAAGGTGAAAGAAACCGTTTTCGCCAAGACGCACATTGAGCTCAAAGGAGTACTCCCCCGTACTCTCCGCTACGTATGCGGCCCTTGTCCACCCGTCCGCACGGATCTTTTCGTCGATCCAGCCCGAGGGTTGACCGTTCACGAGCAGCTCGGCGGCATCACCGATCCAATAATAATACTGGTTGAACTCGAAAAACAGCGCCGAATCCTGCGCCATACTGATCGTAAAGGTAAGCGTGGCGTAGCATGGCCCGTAAGCGCCCGCAGTAAGCCTGTCGCCAAAATCAACGGGCACGAAGGGGCCGTTACCGCCGGTGGTGAAATGGATGCTTCCGCCGGGCACGTTGAGCGCATCATCGAGGGTTTGATCAAGCGCTTCAGCTCCGCGCATAGGCTCCCGTCCATACGCGGGATAGGCTTCGGGCAGCTCGATCAAGCCTGCGTCCGCAGCCGCATCAAGCGACTCATCCGCGGGAGCGGCGGGCTCGGCAAGCACACCGAAAAGACCCGGAATCATTTGAAAACACAGTAAAAGAATAAGAAAAGATGAAATAAACAGGCGAGCTTTTGATCTCATGATCAATCTCCGTTCTCTTTATTTGATAAACAATTAGAAAATGTCTATCTTGATGTGTATTATATCATATTATGTTTTTGAATTCAACATCAGATTAGGGCGTGTTCACACTATCCGAAAAGCGTTGGTTCCGAGATGCTTTTTCACCAGGCGAGGCGCGTTCCCGCAGTAATACAGGGCCGTATTTCAAGGGAACGCAACAAAGCATGGCGGAAAAGCAGCCGGAACCGGCCTTTGAGCGGTAGTGTGAACACGCCCAAGTATATCTATGAAGATTCGAATACCGTAAACGAGCCGATGCGAACGCGATGCCGAACATTCCTGTTTTGCGGCTTTGGATCCTTACTATTCCAAACAATCAAAAAACAGCCACCAAGGTGACTGTTTTTGATTGGCTGCCGAACAAGGATTCCTTTTTCGCGCATCGAGTCTCGCCGCTCGCTCACACCGCTCGCGCTCGCTCTGCGCCGAAAAAGCCGGCCCTGCGAAAGGCTTCACAGGAGCCTTTCGCTGCGGGCTTCGAATCCTTACTATTCCAAATAATCAAAAAACAGCCACAAAGGTGACTGTTTTGATTGGCTGCCGAACAAGGATTCGAACCTTGAATGAACGAGTCAGAGTCGTTAGTGTTACCGTTACACCATTCGGCAATGTCCATCCCGTCGTGCCGTCCGTCCCGATAATAATGCCCGTCCGAATCAGACAGGTGCGGGTGCAAAGCTAATGCTTTCGGTACCCCGGAAAATAAGCGCCTCGAGAGGCGGGGGTGCCTTTCACGTTTCGACTCATGCCCCTAATTAATAAGTGAGGGTTTATGATCGGGCCGTAACGCACACCACAGGATAGATTATGGTGGGGCTAGTTGGGATCGAACCAACGACCTCTACGATGTCAACGTAGCGCTCTAACCAGCTGGGCTATAACCCCTTGCCTTAGACTATTATACACAAAATTTTTATTTTTGCAACCCCTTTTGGTAATTTTTTTTTGAAAAATATTGTGGTATAATAGACGGGCGGTTTTGCCAAGCCCCGATTTTTCGTTTAATTTAAAGGCAAAATCAGTTATTTGGCGAGGTGTGTTATGGCTTTTTTTTCAACCGGTGAGGACAGGTCAAAGCTGTCCGTTCTATACATTCTGCATCTTGCGGGCATTCCGCTCTCGCGCGAGCAGATAGCCACGGTCATGTTTGAGCAGGGCTTTGAAAACTATATCGAGCTTTCTCAGCAGTTTATCGAGCTTGAAAACAGCGCCTGCATCGCCAGCATCCCCACGTACAGCATTCAAACCATAGTTTTGACCCGTCGCGGCGAGGAGATAATCAATCTTTTTGAAAAGAATCTGCCGAAATCGCTTCGGGATTCGATCCAAAGCTTCCTTTCCGCGCATTTGGACGGTTTTCGCCGCGAAAACACCGCGCAGATGGAATCCGAATATCATTCCGAGGGGCGATTCACAACACGGCTTTCGCTCGTTGAAAACGGCGAGCCCTTCTTTGAAATAAAGATAAAGCTTCCCTCCGCAAGATATACGCGCATAGCCGAGCGCAGGTGGAACGAAATAAACAAGGATTTATATCTCAATACGCTCCTTGCGCTCACAAACGAAGAGGCCGATCCCTCCCCTGCCGAAGAAGGCGGCGAAGCTCAGGGCGGCGGCGAAGCGAATGGCGGCGGCGAAGCGAAGGCATAGGGTTTGAAAATCAAAAAATTCATTGAAAAGAGGTCGATCCATGAAAAAAACCGTTCGAAACACCGATCCCAAGGTTCCGTTCAATCCGTATGATCCGAATTTCAATTTAAAGGAGGATTCCATAACCTTTCTGCTTATCGTGGTCAGCACCTTTCTGCAAAGCCTTGTGATAAGCGCCTTCTACACGCCGAATCACTTCCTTTCCGGCGGCGTTACGGGTATAGCAATGCTTATTCAATACGTCACTGGCATACCCCGCTATATTCCGCTGCTGCTTTTGAACCTGCCGCTGGTGGTGATTGGGTTAAAATATGTGAACACCAAATTCATAGTTTTCAGCGCAACGGCAACGCTGCTCTATTCGCTGTTTTTCTCCATTCCCTTCGTTGCGGATTTCCGCATCGAGCTTGGCGAAAACTCGGAGATGCTTTCAGCGGTCGTGGGCGCCGCGCTGATGGGCATAATCGGCGTTCCCGTGGTCAAAAGAGGCGCAACGCTGGGCGGCATGGACGTGCTGAGCGTTATCCTCAGCAGAAGGTTTTCCATTCAGATAGGCACGCTTAATATAGCGTACAATCTCGTGATAATGACCGTGCTGGGCTTCTTCTTCGGCGTTCGTCCTGCGCTGTTCAGCATGCTTGCCACCTTCATTTCAAACACCGCCTTCAATTACGGCATGCAGGGCTTCAACCGCAATATGACCGTGTTCATAATAAGCGAAAAGTGGGACGAGATCGCGCCGCATGTGATGGCGGATATGAACAGGGGCGTCACCTTCCTGCACGGCGAGGGCGCATACACCGGAAAGCCCCGCGAGGTGGTGTACTGCATAGTTAAAACCACGGAGCTTGCCAAGCTTAAATCCATAGTTCGCAAGCACGACACAAAGGCGCTTTTCTCCATTGTTGAAACCAAGGAGGTAGTGGGCCGTGGCTTCGCCGCAATGAACTGAAACGGCTTCAATTCGATGATTCTACACACGAAAAAACTGCAGGGGCGCTCCCGCGGTTTTTTTATGAAAGCTCTTAGCCCACTACCCTGCCGACGATGCGAAGATCGGAATCCTCACTGAGCGGGATGGGCTTGTATTTGGGATTGAGGGACACGAGGGACACGCCGTTATCGGTGTTAAGCATCTTGCAGTAGGCCTCGCCATTGAGAATAAATATGCCTATATCGCCGCTCACAAGCTCCTGCTGCTGGCGCACATAGACTATTTGCCCATCCTCAAACATGGGCAGCATGGAATCGCCGCTGATCTTCACGGCGAAATTGGCGGCGCTTGCGGCATAGCTGTCTGCGTCTATCATGGTGTAGCTTGAGCCGTCAAGAAACACGCCCGTGCCGGCGGAAGCGGGCAGATCGTACAGCGGGATCTGGCGAACGGGGAGAGCTTTATGCTCCCGAAGCGAAAAATGCGGGTTTTGCTCAAGCATTGAAATGTATTCCCCCGCGCGCTCCCTGCCGAGCTTATTGAGGGCCGCGAGCGGATCGACGGCGCTTTTGATGCCGCGAAACGTGTGCAGCACGTCCGAAATGCCGAGGATATTGCAGATGCTTATGAACTGCTGCGCGTCCGGCAGGCTGGAGCCCGTTTCCCATTTGCTGACGGCGCGGTCGGTTATCGGCTCCCTGCCGAAAAGGCGCTCCCCCTCCCTGCTGATTTTTTCCGCCATCTCCTTTTGGGTGATGCGCTTTTGCTTGCGAAGCTCCGCAAGCTTTTCTCCGAATTTGGCGTTCTGCTGCCCTTCGGAAATGCCCTTGCTGCGTTTGCCGCTTTTTTTCTTTATTTCGGTTATCATTTTAGCCTCCGTATTGACTGAATGCAGCCAAGTTATTCTCTTTACGCTTCAATTATAATACACCTTTCGGAGAATTGCAAGCATTTTCCAAAAATAATTCTCCCTATATTAGAATTCGCTATTTACATCCACCGTTAAGAGTGATATAATAAGGTTAAAGAACGAATAAGAGAATAATTCGAGATAAGCTGTATCCGGAGGGTGGAAAAATGAGCGGTTTTGATCTTGGCGAGCGAATGGGCAGAAGCATACTGCACGTGGATATTAATAATTTTTACGCAAGCGTGGAGATAAGGGACGATCCCTCGCTCGCCCCATACCCCGTTGCCGTGTGCGGCGATAGGGAGGCAAGGCACGGGATAATCCTTGCAAAAAACTATCATGCGAAGGCGTATGGGGTCAGGACGGCGGAGCCCATCGGTGAGGCGCTGATAAAATGCCCCCAGCTTGTGCTGGTCCCCTGCCATTTTGAAAAATATGAGCAGATCACGATAGAAAGCCGCGCTCTTTTGAGCACCTACGGCGACCGCGTGGAGCCCTTTGGAATGGATGAGGCGTGGCTGGATATAAGCGCTTATGCAAAAACAGCGGGAGCCGCCATGGAGATCGCGGACGAGATACGCGTGAAATACAAAAAGCATTTCGGGCTCACCGCCTCGGTTGGGGTCAGCTTCAACAAATGCTTTGCAAAGCTCGGCTCCGATCTGAAAAAGCCGGACGCCACAAGCGTTATCACGCCGCAGAATTTCAAAGCCGTTGTTTGGCCGCTTCCGGTGGAGGATCTGCTTTTCGTTGGCCCAAAAACAAAGGCGAGGCTGAACGCGAGGGGTATATACACCATAGGCGATTTTGCTCATGCGGATGAAGCCCGGGTGCGCTGCTGGCTTGGAAAAACGGGGGTGGAGCTCATGCATAGCGCAAACGGGCTGGAGCACTCCGCCGTGGCAAAAATCGGCGCCGCGCCGCCCATGAAAAGCATTGGAAACAGCTTCACCCCGCCAAGGGACGTGAAAACAAACGAGGAGGCGCTTGCACTGCTTCAATCGCTCGGCGAATCGGTTGCCTGCCGTATGCGAAAGCACGGAGTGCTGGGCACCACGGTGGTACTGAGCGTGCGCGATACCTCGCTCGTGACCTTTGAGCGCCAGGCCGCGCTTGAATACGCAAGCTGCATCTCAAGGGAGCTTCGGGATAAGGCATTTCAGCTTTTAAAGCAGAGCTATAACTGGGCAAAGCCCATCCGCAGCCTCGGCCTCCGCTGCACGGGGCTTATTCCGGATATGATGCCCTATCAAACCTGCCTTTTTGAAAACGCGCCGATGCGGGATAAGCATCTTACGGTTGAAAAGGCGGTGGATTCCATCCGCAGGCGCTACGGCAAAACGAGCATCCTTCAGGGGCGCGTGTTTTCACAGCAGAGCTTTGAGGGGGCGCTGCATACGGACGGAATACTTGCTTTCAAATAGACGGCGGCAGCGCTCTATTCGTCACGATTGGCTTTATTATCAGCGCATGAGCATTTGCCCTGCGAGTCATCACAGGCGCGCCTTTCCTCAAAAAAGCGGCTCAAAAGCGCGGCGCACTCCTCCTCCAGCATGCCGCCAACGAACGGAACGGCAGGCTCGGCGGCTTTAGCAAGCTCGCATCTTGAAACCGTGCAGCCCGCCGCGGGATCGAACGCGCCGAAGCACAGCGCGCCTATCCGGAAATTGATTATAGCGCCCATGCACATGGCGCAGGGCTCAAGCGTTGCGTAGATCTCGCAGTCCGTCAGCCGCCGCTTTCCAAGCCTTTTCGCCGCCGCCCTGAGAGCAAGAAGCTCCGCGTGCGCGGAAGAATCGCAAAGCGTTTCAACGAGATTATGCGCCGAAGCCACGATCTCGCCGTTTTGCACCACCACAGCGCCCACCGGCACCTCTCCGAGCGCGAATGCCCGCTCCGCCTCGGCAAGGGCAAGGCGCATAAACCTTTTTTCAAGCGTTATTCTGTCCTTCATAAGCATGATTCTACCATAACGGCGCGCTCATATCAATAAACCGATCAAAAAAGAGCAGCCGGCAACAGCAAGAGCCGCCCCCCATCGGGAAGCGGCTCCATTTTTAAGCATGGTAAATTCAAATCAGCCTAAAGGCGGATCAGAACTCCTCGATAAGCCCCGTGGCATAGCGCAGAATAAGCACCGCGTCGCTCATGGTAACGCTGCCGTCGAAATTCACGTCGCCCATAGCAAGGCCCTCGCCGGTGAGGGTTCCAAGGCCGAGACCGTGGCGCATTGCGAGCATCGCGTCCGCCACCTGCACGGTGCCGTTGAGGTCGCAGTCGCCAAGCAGATGCTGCGGCTGGCTGATGGGAGTCAGGCGAACGTCGTCCAGCCACGCGGTGTCGTCGTTGCTGTTTACGGAAACGTCCTTATCGTAGCTCCACTTGAAGGTGTAGGTGCCGGTGGAGGGCACGGTGTACTCAAAGTTTGTCCAGCCGACGCTGCCGTGGATATTGGAAACCTCGGTGTTGTTTGCAAAGAACTTGAGCTTATCGTAATTGCCCTCGCTGCTTACGGACCAGGTGAAGAGGAGCTTGTCGCCCGCTTCAAGCGCCATGGCCTCGGTGGTGATTACCGAGCTTGAGCTTGCAACGCCCTGATTGGTGCTCTTGACGCAGGCTCTGCCGTCCTTAAACTCAACCACCCAGGGATAGGTGCCGCTGGTGTTGAAGCCGATATTGCTGCCGGAAGCGTTTGCGGCTTCGCTGACGGTGGGATAATCCCTTACGACGATGGTGGCGGTGGCGGTGAACACCTGATTGGTATTCTTATCGGTCGCCCTTGCGGTCACGGTGGTGGTGCCCTCGCTTACGCCGGTGACGGTGGCGCGCAGAAGGCCGCCGGAAACGGTGGCGATGTTCGTGTTTGCGCTGGTCCAGACCACCTCGAAATTATTGGCGCTGGCAGGCTCGCGCACTATGCCGAGATCGCCGGTGTAGCCCTCGTAAATCTCAAGATCGGCGGTGCTGAGGCTGATGCCCTGAAGGTCCACGGGCTCAAGGGAGCCGCCCTCGCCCTCGGTCACGGTGACTGTAACGCTGTTGCCCGCATAGTCGCCAAGCTTGACGTAAACGGTCTGGCGGCTGCCGACGTTGAAATCAAGCATGCTCAGAGCGCCGCGCTGATGCTCCTCAACGATCGCGGATTCGATAAGCTGCGTGCAGGATGCGTTTGCATAAACGCCCACGAAAGCGAGATAGTGATTGTCGGAAGCGTACACAACGAGCCGGCCGTTCTGCATATTCCAGTACTCAAGCTGCGGAGCGTCAAGGTCGATGGTCACGGGAACCTCCCACGAAGCGTTTTCATTGGCCTGAACGTCGAACTCGTCCCAGCTCTGCATAAAGCCGGTCATGCGCAGGATAACGCTTGTGCCGTTGGGAAGGCCGCCGCCGTTCCACGGATCGATAAGGGTGTCCTCCATCACGCCGACGGGCTCATAGCTGGAGAACCAGCTGTTTTCAACGCCCTTTGTCATGAACGGAATATCCTTAACGTAATACTGCTCCCCGCTGCCCGCGTCCACTATTTCATAGCGGAAGGTTTCCACATTGCGCAGAAGATGCGTGCGCACGTCGTCGATCGCGTCAAGAACGCCGTCGTTATTCGGGCTGATGGAGGCGCGGTCGAAATAGAAATCGGTGGTTTCGCCGAAGGGGTTCACGCCGAGAAGCCTGCTTCCCGCCTTTGCGTAGTTCACGCCCCATTCGGCGGGAAGGGTGTTGGTGTGGAGATACTGATCGTAGTAATACTCACGATCGAATACCGCCGCCTTCTCCCAATCGCCGTAGAAGCCGAGGAACGGTATGGAAAGATCGACCTCGCCGTCGAGCACCACGAAGCCCTCGATGTATGCGCCGTTCGGGAAGCGCTCGTTCAGATAGGAAGCGTAAGGGGTCACGTTTACGGTCACGTTTACGGTGGTTCTGCCATGCGCGGGAACGGTGACGCTGTTCGGCTTGGTGACGGTTACGTTATTGGTGATGTTGAGCGCGGAGCCCTTCATGGTGTAAAGCTGCCTGCCGCCGATGGATCTTGACTCGGTATCCTCGGTGAGCACGTAGTGATTTACGGTGTAGGTGAGGGGGGTGTTTCCGAAGTTCACAACGTCGAAGGAGAGATTGAAGATGCCGGTGCGCTCGTCGTCATCGCCAAGCTCAAGCTTGGGACGGACCTGACCGGAAACCTCAAGATACGCCTTTGTGGTAACAGCTGCGGTGAGGTTCGCCTGACCCGCGCCCTGAGCGCGCACGGTGAACGGGGTGCCGCCGGATTTGGAGGGCACTGCGGTGCTGAGCAGGAGCGTGTTTACCATATCCTTTTTCTGAGCTTCGTTCAGATTTGGGAAATTTGCATTCACGTACTGGTTCACAAGCACCATTGCGCCCGCGATATGCGGAGTTGCCATGCTGGTGCCGCTCTTGGTGCCGTAATTGCCGCCGGAGAACGAAGAATCGGTGGCGGCGTTTATGTTGTCGCCGGGAGCCATGATCTCGGGCTTGATGCGAAGGTCGGAGGTCGTGCCCCTGCTGCTGAAGCCGGTGACGCCCGCCGCTGCGGAATCGGTGCTTGCCGCAACGCTGAGCGAGCCGGGATGGGTGCCGGGAATTGAGGTAACGCCGTTATCTATGTTGAGGGTGGGCGTGTAGCTGCCGTAGAGGTTGCCGGAGCCCGCCGTGCCGCTGTTTCCTGAGGCAACGGCGCAGTTCACACCGTGCTGCGAAAGCAGTGCGTATACGTTGTCCATGTCCTCGTCGCCCTCGGTGAAGCCGCAGTCGGCGCCGAGGCTCATGTTGAGCGCGTCAACCTCAAGATAGGCGCAGTCCTCAAGCGCCGCAAGGATCGTGCTCCACTCCGCGCCGCCGCGCCGGAAAACCTGCATGGACACGATCTGCGCGTTATAGGCAACGCCGCGAGCGGTGTTGTCGTTTCCGGCGCAGATGGAGCTGACGTGCGTGCCGTGGTCGCTGTTCGCGTCGGTGTGGCTCACGTCCAGATTGCCGGAATTATAGTTGAAGGTGTAGGGGATCTTCGCGCTGTAATAGAGCTGAGCGCCGGTAAGGGTGCCGGTGAAGCTCTCCTCCGCGCAAAGGTCATACTGATCGAGCACCGCCTGGATGCCCGCCGCATCGAAATGCGGGGATTCGGGAGCGGCGGCGAAGTTCTGATGGTTCTTTTTGATGCCCGTGTCGATAACGGCGATGGTCTGACCCTGGCCGGTGTAGCCAAGCGCCCACATATCGTCCGCGTTGATCCAGCCCACGGAGGTGGAAAGCCTGGAGGGATCGCCCTCCGCTTTTATTTCCTCCGGAAGCTCGAACACGTTGCTGCGATAGCAGGCGGCAACGCCGTCGATGGACCTAATCTCGTCGATAAGGCGGTATTCCCCGTGGAAGGAGAAGCCGTTGAAGAGCATGGTGTAATGATAATCCACCTTGAAGGCTCCGTCCTTCATCAGCTTGGAGGCGATGACGGAGATCACCTTGTTTTGCTTTTCGATAAGCTCACGGCTTGCTGCGGCGGACTTTGCGTCGCGCACGCCCATGCGCTCAAGCACGGGACGATCGGCAAGCTTAACGATGATGGGAACTATCTCATTGGGATCGGTCGATTTGGGACTTTGAAGCTCTCGGGCTTCGGGCTTTTCTTCCGAAACGGCTTCGCTCGTGCCTGCCTTGAATGCAAGCACGGAAAACGACATTGCCGCGATGAGAAGAAGCGCAAGAATTCGTTTAAGGGTGTTGTTCATGTTTTCCTCCGTTTTTTTATTATCTCCATCCGCAAGCGGATCGAAACCATGTATTAGCGGCATATTTGATATGCTTCTAAATCCTTTTTCAAGATTATATCATATTTTCGATCACATTACAACAAGCTAAGCATAACTGATCGTGTATATAAAATTTGGGAGGCAGTATGAACATGAACGACAGAACCGACGGAACGGATTTTTTCTCGCGGGCAAGGGGCTCGATCGCATTCAGAATTGCGGCGGCGCTTCTGCTTATCGCAGTGTGCGCGATACTGTTTTTTTCGTGCAGGGATGATTCGGCAGCGGATAGATCGCCCGGCTTTTCCCCGCAGCCTGCGGCAAGCCCGACCGAGAGCGGGAGCAGCGCCGAAGCGGGGCTGTTTGGGAAAAAAGCCTTTGCGGACGGCACATATATAGGCGGCATTGATGTGAGCGGAATGACGGCGGACGAGGCGCGGAGCGTGCTTGATGAAAAAGCCGAGCTTATGAAAGGCGAATACTCCTTTCGCTTCACGCATGAAAAAGGCGGCTATCTGCTCGACCGTTTCGATCTGAACCTTAAAGCAAACACTGCGGAGATCATCGAGCTTGCTATGAAAAACGGCGGCGGCGAATATGAGCTTGAGCTGAAGCCGCTGAATGACAGCAGGCTGAGGGCCGCAATAGCGGGTATAGCCGAAAAGGTGAACAGAGCGCCCGTTGAGCCGGAGCTGATGAGCGCTGCGGCGGCGCGGGAAACGGGTCTTGATGAGCTTGAGCGAAACGCAAGATTTGTTGTTACCGCGCCCGTGGACGGTTTTTCCGTGGACGAAGCGCGCGCAGCGGAGCTTGTGTTAGAAGGGAAAACTGAAGCTGCACTTCCGGTAAAAAGCATTCCGGCGGAGGGAAAAGCTCCCTCGCTGCCAGTCAGAAGGGCGTTTTTCTCCACCTCGTTCAACAGCTATTCGCTCTCCCTGCCCGGGCGGGTACACAATATAAAAAAAGCGGCGGCGCTGATAAACGGCCGTGCGCTTGAAAGCGGCGAGGAGCTTTCATGCAACGCCGCATTGGGCGAGCGCACGAAGGAAAACGGCTGGCAGACGGCAACGGCTTTTGCAAGCGGAGGCAGGGAAACCGAGCAGCAGTACGGCGGCGGCATCTGCCAGGTGAGCACAACGCTTTACAACTGCGCGCTTATGGCGGGTCTTGAGGTGCCGGAGCGCATAGGGCATTCAAGAAAGGTGGCGTATATCGACGGCGGCAGGGACGCTTCTTTGAGCTGGGGCAGCGCCGATCTTGTGATAAAAAACAGCACGGATGAAAGGATCTATATCTTTATGTGGACGGATGACGAAAAAAACTGCCTAATGTGCGAGATATACGGCGAGGCTTTTCCCGCTGAGTATGATAAAATCGAAATAATCACGGAGCTTGTGGAGGTAAATGAGCCGACCGAGCCGGAATTCACCGCCGACCCCACGCTCAAGGAGGGCGAATGCGTTCGGATAAGAAACGCAATACGCGGAAGGGTGTATCAAACGTATTTGGAATATAAAAAGAACGGAGACATCGTGAACAGAAAAAAGGAGGCTGTAACGGCCTATCCCATGATACCCGCGCTGTACGCGACGGCGGGCGATAAGCGGGGGTGAGCCGAATATATGCGAAAGCCGAAAAAATCCGCTTCGCCGTATTGCCTTTTTAGCGCTTGTAAACTATAATAAACGGATAAAAGGCGGGAAAGCGCCGTTTTTCCGCCGCCTATCAAGGAGATGCACCGAATGCCAGCTGAAAATGCCAAGCCCGCGGATCGCGGCAGCGGCAAACCGAATCTGACTCCCGCAAGCGCAAACACACCTCTTCCGATGACGCCGGATGAGCTTTTTTCCCAATGCGGAAAGCGCACGCCGGATTTTGTGATAGTGACCGGGGACGCATATATAGACCATCCCTCCTTCGGCACGGCAATTATCGGCAGAATGCTGCTTTCCCGCGGGTACACGGTTGGAATAATCGCGCAGCCGGACCCCAAAAGCGCTTCATCGGTTACTGTTTTCGGGAGGCCCCGGCTCGGTTTTCTTGTTAATTCAGGCAACATGGATTCCATGGTCAATAAATACACCGTTGCCAAAAAGCCGCGCTCCCTCGACGCCTATACCCCCGGCGGCAAATCGGGCAGGCGGCCCGACCGCGCGGTGAACGTGTACTGCTCGCTCATACGAAAGGCGTACGGCGGGAGCGTGCCAATAGTGATCGGCGGGATCGAGGCAAGCCTTCGCAGGTTCGCGCACTACGATTACTGGGCAAACAAGGTGCACCCCTCCATATTGGTTTCCTCCGGCGCCGATCTGCTTGTGTACGGCATGGGCGAGAGGCAGACGATCGAGCTTGCGGAGGCGCTTGACGGCGGGCTGAATATTCGCGATATCACCTATATTCCCGGCACCGCCTACCTTGCGCCGAGCCTTGAGCTTGTGTATGAATACGGGGAGATCCCCTCCTTTGAAAGCGTTTGCGCGGATAAAAAGGCGTATTGCGAGGCATTTCTGGCGCAATACCGCGAGCAGGACGCAATAAACGGCAAAAGGCTCGTTCAAAGGCACGGCGAAAGCTTTCTTGTGGTGAATCCTCCCTCCCCGCCGCTCTCCACCGAGGAGCTGGACGAGGTGTATTCCTTCCCCTATACGCGGCTGCCACACCCTTCGTACCGCGAGCATATCCCCGCGCTGGACGAGGTGCAGTTTTCGCTTGTGAGCTGCCGTGGCTGCTACGGTCAATGCTCCTTCTGCGCGCTCACCTTCCATCAGGGGCGTGTGATCCAGGCAAGGAGCCATGCCTCGCTTCTTAATGAGGCGAAGCTGCTCACCGCCCTTCCCGATTTCAAGGGCTATATTCACGATGTTGGCGGGCCTACGGCGAATTTCCGCTTCCCCGCCTGCAAAAAGCAGCTCACAAAGGGCGTTTGCAAGGATAAAAGCTGCCTTGGCTATACTCCCTGCAAGAATATGACGGTGGATCACCGCGATTACGTTGAGCTTTTAAGAAAGCTACGCGCTCTCGACGGCGTTAAAAAGGTGTTCGTGCGCAGCGGCATACGCTACGACTATTTGATGTATGATAAGGACGACACCTTTATAAAGGAGCTTATCAGGCACCACGTCAGCGGTCAGCTTAAGGTGGCGCCGGAGCATATAGACGACCGCGTGCTTGAATGCATGAACAAGCCCGGCGGCGGGCTTTACGAGCGTTTCGCGGCTAAATATACGGCGCTGAACAAAAGCCTGGGCATGGATCAATACATAGTTCCCTACTTTATGTCCAGCCATCCGGGAAGCACGCTTCATTCCGCCATCGCGCTGGCACAGTATCTTAAAGCGAGCGGGCAGCGGCCGGAGCAGGTGCAGGATTTTTACCCAACGCCCGGAACGCTTTCCACCTGTATGTTTTACACGGGGCTCGATCCGCGCACCATGAAGCCCGTCTATATCCCCCGCGATCCGCGCGAAAAAGCCATGCAGCGGGCGCTTATGCAGTATTTTATACCCAAAAACCGCCCTCTTGTGCGCGAGGCATTAAGAAAAGCGGACAGGGACGATCTGATCGGCTTCGGTAAAAACTGCCTCGTGCCGCCGGAGGGAGCGGAGAGCGCGGCGCACGGTAAAGGCGAGCACGGTAAAGCAGGGCGCAGCTCAGCAGGGCACGGCAAAGCGGAGCGCAGCTCGAAGCATGGAGGCTCGGGCGAAAGGCGCGGCGGCGCTCAAAAGCGCAGCGCCAAAGGCTCCGGCGCGCCGAAGGGCGCGGGATCGGGCAGCAAAAGAGGCAGGGTGCGCTGAAGCAGACTTTTGCTTCAAGCCGCTGTCTCTGCACGATATCGCTATTTTGCCTCCTGTGCGGCGTTTCAGGGGGGCATTTTTTTGTGTTTTAATGCGTTCGGATCGGTTTTTAAGGCTAAATCGCTTTGATTTAATATAGCATATTGCGTTTTGATATGGTATAATATGATTGTGATTTGTTTCCGATTCTGCCAATCAGTTTAGAAAGGAGCGCCGCACAAGCACGGTGTTTCGTGCTTGTGCGGGAATGATATATGGAGAGAAACAAGAAAACTTCCTTCGTTCAGGGGGCTACGATACTCGGCATAGCCGGTCTTTTCGTTAAGGTCATCGGCGCGGTATACCGCATTCCCCTTGCCAATATCGTTGGCGAGGGCATGACGTATTACGAGGTCGCATATCCATACTACGCATGGCTTCTGGTCATTTCCTCGGCAGGTCTTCCCACCGCGATCTCCAAAATGGTTTCAGAGCGTATCGCCTCCGGCGATATAGGCGGCGCGAAGCATGTTTTCAGATCCGCGCTGAAGCTTTTAACGGTGATAGGCATAGTTACCACCGCCATACTTTTCCTCGCTTCGGGTATCATAGCGCATCAGGCGGAGGCCGACCCCGCCAGGCTTTCGCTTATGGCGCTCTCCCCCGCGCTCTTCTTCGTGTCCATAATGTGCGCTTACCGCGGCTATCTTCAGGGCATGCAGTGCATGACCGGCACGGCTATAAGCCAGGTCATTGAGCAGGTGGTCAAGCTGCTGATCGGCTTCACTCTTGCCTATATCCTTATCAAAAAATACCCCGATCGCCCCGAGCTTGCCGCAATGGGCGCTCTTATAGGCGTCAGCGTTTCGGAGCTTGCTGCGCTCCTATATATCAAGCTGTATTACGACGCACGGATGCGGCGCGGCAATCTTCCGGTTTGCACGCCTTCACTCGGCAATTTCACAAGGGGCGAAACCACTGCCTCCGTGATGAAAAAGCTGCTTATCATAGCAATTCCGATAACCATCGGCGCATCCATCATGCCCGTTACCGGCATTGCGGATTCCGCGTTTATAATGAGAATTCTCAAGGCAAAGAATATCGCCTGCGGCTTGAGCGAGCAGGCGGCGGGCGAAGCCGCCTCCACCGCGTACAGAGTGCTCAGAAGCTACGTTACCCCGCTTATCAATATGCCCGCCGTGCTTACCTTGGCGCTTTCCATGAGCCTTGTGCCGGCGATCTCGCAGGCGGTCGCAAGGCGCGACAGGCGCACCGTTCACGCCGCAAGCTCCACCGGTCTTAAGCTGGCGCTTTTCATCGGCGCTCCCTGCGCAGCCGGGCTTTTCGTGCTCGGCGGGCCGATCATGTCCATGCTTTACACCGCCGTGCGCGAAAGCAATGAGATTTACCTTCAATCGCAGCAGGTCATGTATTTTGCGGCAGTCGGCGTGCTGTTTCTCTCCCTTGTGCAAACGCTCACCGGCGTTATTCAGGGCATGGGCAAGCCCCGCATTCCGGTTTACTTCCTTGCTGTCGGCGGCATAGTGAAGGTGGTGAGCATGCTTCTGCTCATGAATTTCACCAATCTCGGCATTCTGGGCGCGGCGCTCTCCACCGTGCTTTGCTACGCCATCGCCGCGATCGGGGACACGTTCTTTGTGCTCCACTACACGAGGATGCGCATAAGCTATGCGGACACCTTCGTTAAGCCCATTCTTTCAAGCGTGCTGATGGGTCTGGTGGTGTATCTTGTGTTCACCCTTATTAGAAGCATGGGGCATCCCACCGTCGGAACCATAATATCCATCGCTGTCGGCGTTGCGGTCTACATTGCCGCAATGATATTCCTGCGCCCCTTCAACGCGAGCGACCTGGAGTTCCTGCCCAAGAAGGAGCTTTTTGCAAGGCTATTCAGGGTGAAGCTGAATTCATCCTCCAACCGGCTTTGATGCTTTGGTGTTTTGTTGGTAAAGAAAAATATGGAGCAGAACTACCGAAAAATCGCAGAAGAGCTTGAAATGAAAACGCTTTCGCCGTTTGCGCAAAAGTCGAGCCAAACGCGCGGGCGCGAAAGACCGCTTTCGCCCTGCCCCGTTCGCACGGAATTCGTGCGCGACAGGGACAGGATAATCCACTGCAAGAGCTTCCGCAGGCTCAAGCATAAAACGCAGGTTTTCCTTTCCCCCGTGGGCGATCATTACCGCACAAGGCTCACGCACACGCTCGAGGTTTCGCAGATCGCCCGCACCATATCCCGCGCACTGCGGCTGAATGAGGATCTTACCGAGGCCATCGCAATGGGGCATGACCTTGGGCATACCCCATTCGGGCATTCCGGCGAAAAGGTTTTAAACGACCTTGTGCCGGGCGGCTTTGAGCACAACGTGCAGAGCCTTCGCATAGTGGAAAAGCTTGAAAACGGCGTTGGGCTGAACCTTACCTACGAGGTGCGCGACGGCATACTGAACCATAAAAAGAGCGGGCATCCCTGCACGCTCGAGGGCGCGGTGGTGAGTCTTGCGGACCGCATAGCCTACGTGAACCACGATATAGACGACGCGATACGCGCAGGGCTTTTAACAAACGAAATACTTCCCAAAAGCTGCATTGAAAAAATAGGCAGGACCCACGGCGAGCGCATCAACGCGCTGATCATGGATATTCTTTCGGTCAGCTTCGGCCGGAATTATGTTCGCATGAGCGAGGAAATGATGACGGAGTTTGACAAGCTGCGCGATTATCTTTTTGAAAACCTTTACCATGACCCCCGCGCCAAGGCCGAGGAGGGCAAGGCGGAGGGCGTTGTGGAAACGCTGTACAAGCATTATCTTAAAAATATAGACGGCCTCCCCGAGGATTTCAAAAAATACATCGATGAGGACGGCAGGGAGCGCGTTGCCGCGGACTATATCGCCTGCATGACGGATCGCTACGCCGTGCGGGACTACGAAAGGCTGTTTGTGCCGAAGGATTGGAACTGAAATGAAGCTGCTTGTGCTGAACGGACCGAATCTGAATATGCTGGGCATAAGAAGGCCCGAAGTTTACGGCAGCAGAACGCTTGACGAGATAATGCACGATTTGGCTGCATATATAAGGGAAAACGGCGCCGAGGCGGAGTTTTTTCAATCAAATCACGAGGGCGAGCTGATAGACCGCATCCACGCCGCTTACGGCTTGATTGACGGCATCATCATAAATCCCGGCGCGTATTCGCACTATTCCTATGCGATAAGGGACGCGATAGAGGCGGTGGGCATTCCGGCGGTGGAGGTGCATCTTTCCGACGTACACAACAGAGAAAGCTTCCGCGCAATAAGCGTTATAGAGCCGGTTTGCATAGCGCAGGTTTCAGCGCTCGGCGAACGAAGCTATTTTGTGGGCGCGCAGTTCATTTTGAACAGGCTAAAGGATCCAGCGGTATAAAGTTGTATAAAGGGGTATAGAGTATGAGTAATGAATCAAAAAAATACGCGGTCATCGGTTATCCGATAGAGCACAGCCGCTCTCCGGAGCTTTATGCGCCAATGTTTGAAAAATTCGGCATCAAAGCCGAATTTGACCGCATCGCCGTTAAGGAGGACGAGCTTTCCTCCATACGCGAGATCGCCGCAGAGCGCGGCCTGAGCGGCTTTGCCGTTACCATGCCGCATAAAAGGGCGATCCTTCCCTATCTTGACGAGATCTCCGATTTTGCGCAAAGGGCATGCTCGGTAAATATCGTGACAGTTGATAACGGCAGGCTGATCGGGCATAATACGGACGGCGCTGGTGCGCTTAACGCCTTGACCGAGGCGGGTGTGGACGTGTCCGCTCGTTCGGCGGTCGTGCTTGGAAGCGGCGGCGCAGCCTCCGCAATTAACCTGATGCTCGTTCAGGCGGGCTGCACCGTGAAAACCGTTTCAAGGCGGCGCGCCGCAACCGGCAGGCCCTACCCTATCGAGGATGCGATATTCAGCCTTGAGGCATTATCCGGCGGCATTTCCGATGCGGATCTTCTTATAAACGCCACCCCGCTCGGCATGACGAGCAGCATTACGTTTGCCGATCTTTCATTTTTAACCCTGCTAAAGCCGAGCTGCACGGTGATGGATGTAGTTTACCGTGCGGACCGCGAAACGCGGCTTATCAAGACTGCGGCTCAGCGCGGTTTAAAAACCATTCCGGGCGACAGAATGCTTTACCATCAGGGCGTGCTTGCCTTCAAGCTTTGGACGGGCTTTGATTATACCGAATGAGAGGAACCGATTTATGAGGATCGCACTCGCGGCATACGAATTTAAAAACGGCGATATAGGTTTCAACCTCTCTCAAATTGAGCGCGGTTTGAAGGATGCGCAGGGAAAAGCGGATATTCTTTGCTTTGGTGAATGCTTTCTGCAGGGCTTCGACGCTTTGAACTGGGATTTTGAAAACGACAGACATATCGCCATCACGCGGGATGGTGAAACGATGCGTTTTCTTGAAAGGCTTACCGCAAGCTATGGTGTCGATCTCATCCTTGGGTACTTCGAGCTTTGCGGCGAAAGCATATACTCCTCATGCGCCTTTATACAGGGCGGCAGGCTTGTTCATAATTACCGCCGCATCTCAACTGGATGGAAGGAGCCTATAGCGGATGGGCACTACCGGGAGGGCGAGAGCGTTTGCGAATTTGAGTACGAAGGAAAACGATTCATGCTCACGCTCTGCGGCGATATGTGGGATATGCCCGAGCGCTTTAAAACGACCGGAGCTCTCATCTGGCCCGTGTACGTGAATTTTTCGCTTGAACAATGGCATGAATACGAACAAGAATATGCGGAGCAAGCCGCGCTTGCTGCAAAAAGAGCGCTGCTTGTGAACCCCCTTTCGCACGATCCCGATGCGGTCGGCGGCGCGTTCTGTTTTGAAGAAGGACGGATCGCGCAAAGGCTTGATTACGGAGAGGAAGGACTGCTGATCGTTGATATCTAAGCGGGCGGCATATTTCCTTTTGCCGATATAATTGTTTTTTATACCAAAATGGACGCGGCGTGCCGCGTCCATTCCTTTGTACCTAACATAATATCTCCTATGCCTGTCAGCGCAGCTTGAAGGTTTTCGGCGCGAGCTTATAGGCAAGTATTAGCGCAATTGCGGTATACAGCACGCAGAAGCCGATGAGGCTGCAGCCAAATACCATAGGCGATATCAGCTTACCAAGCTGCATCGCGATCAGATAGCACACGGGGTATGTCAGTCCGCTTATCAGCGAATAGATCGGGTGCTTCGTTTCAAGGCCTGCGGTATATGGCTGAAACAGGTAGTAGAGCACCAGATAATGCACCGAGAAAAACACCGACATTGACAGTATTGAAACTATCAAAACGGGATAATCAATCACATTCTCCGTTCCGCCCGTAACAAGGAGAAGCAGCGCAGCGCCCAAGCAAAGTACTGCACCCGGAAGCAGGTTGATGAGCACGACGGTTTTGAGTCTTTCTTTGAAAAGCTCCAAAACGGTTTTGGGCTGGCGATAGAAGCGATAAGTCAGCATATTGCAGTCGCAGCTGTAAAAGAATATCTGCGTGGTGGTTGCGCCGCGGTTTATGCTATACATCACAAGAAGCAAATACGGCAGCGTTTTCATTAGCCTGCTGTTGATGGTACCGGCAAGCTCACGGTTAAAAAGGGATATCACAACGGCGGCTGATGCAGCCAAAGCAATAATAATTGCCATGCGCTGCGCGGGGCGCATAAGAAGCTTGCGATGGCGGCGCACGAACAGCGCGTTGAACAGCGCGCAGCCGGTTTTGCGGCTCTCTTTCTCGGCTCCAAGCTCCAGTTTTTGCTTATAATTCTCCTGTACACCGCGCCGAATGTCGCTCGTGGATATCGGTGAATACCGGTTGTTCTGATAGATCCTGCGGTACTCTGTGCTGCGAATAATGCAGACTGCGGCGGGAATGGCTAATAATGTAAAAACAGCCGTTGCTATATAGAAGCCCCAAGCCGGCAAAACGATGCCCAAGGCAGGAAGTGCGAATGCCAATGCAAAAAACAGGGGGATCGATATGAGGGCTGCGGCAGAGAAGCTCCGAACAAGCTTTCTTTTTCTCTCAAACAGCTTGATATCGGCAGCGGCGGCTATCACCTTGACGCAGACCGCAAGCAGTGGCATCAATACTATCCAAACGGGGCGGATATCGGCAACGCCATTCGCTTTGGCGATCAAATACAGCGAAGCAAGCGAAACAGCGAAGCCAACGAAGGTTTTAACGATAAAATAGGCGTAGTTTGACAGAGCGTATCGCTTCGCGTCCATGCGCATAAGGAAAACGGCATAGGATGAGCTTGCATCGCTTTGGCAGAACGGATTATTGCTCAACGCTCCCAATATGGTCAAAAAGAAAAAGATATTGAGAAATAGAGGCGCATACCCTATTCCGTGGAGCGGCTTCAAGTAATAACACGGAAGCAGAATGAACAGCGCTATGTAAAGCAGCTTTCCTGCAAAGAAGCCGAAAATCTCGCCAAGCACCGCCAGAACGCGGGCGAAAGCTTTGATGTGCGGCGAATCGTAAAGCTGCTCCGGCAGAAGCTTCTTTATGAGTGGAACCCTTTTCAGATTATAGAGGATCCCGTTTACTCGATAAGCTATCCGAAGTTTGAATGATTGGATGAACGCCTCAAGCATTGCTTTCCTCCTTGAGCGCGGCTATTATGCGATCCTTGTACGCAGCATCATCGAGCTGATCGCGCGATACAGGAGAGAGCACGCCGTTGTGGAGTATCACGATATCATCGCAAATATCCAATGCAAGCTCCATTATATGGGTCGAAAGTATGGTGATATGGGATTCCTTTCTGCGCTTTAAAAGCCGCTTCATCTCGTCCGCCATTACAACGTCCAACGCTGTCAGCGGTTCGTCGAGCAGCAGGATCGGCGGATCGGCGATGAAGTTTACCAAGAGCTGCATCTTGTTCTTCATGCCGTGCGAAAAATCCTTTATAAGCTTGAATCGATCCTCCTGATCTATCTGCATATAGTCCAGATATTCATCCGGCTCACGAGGCGATTCGATCTTGCCGCGGTTAATATCCAGAAAGAAGCGAATAAACTCCCTTGCCGTCAAGAATTCCGGCACCACCGGAGTGGATAGAACGTAGCCTATATCGTCCGCAGTAAGGGGGCGTTTGCTGCCGTTGTTTTCCTCTAAAACAATTGTTCCTCCGTCGGTCGTGATATCCTCGTTGAGGCAGTTGAAAAGCGTGGTCTTACCCGCGCCGTTTCTTCCGAGCAGACCGTAGATCTTGCCCTGCTCGAACGTGTACGATGCGCCGCAAAGCACCTCTTTTTTATCAAATGATTTCACAAGTGATGAGATCGATAATTTCATATTTTACCTTTCCTGATCGCTTTTCATAATACGCGGAGCATTATACCGTGCTCCACTTTGAATATGATATCATAAATGCTGCTGTTTTTCCATATTAAATGTGCGTATTTAGCGACGCTTATTCCGCAAAAAGTGCGAAATAGGGTCAAACGGAGCGAGCGGCGCCGAGCTTTTGCGGCATCTTATTAGAATCGAATCCATACCAAAGGGGGACGCGCCGCGCCCCCCTTTTCTATGCTTTTTCTTATTTCACAACGATATTCACAATGTTCCTTATCGCTATGAACTTAACTATGTTCTTACCCTCAACGTGGGGCTTGAGCTCGGCATTTGAGAGCACCAGCTCCCTGAGCGCGGCCTCCTCCATTCCGACGGGAACGAGCATCCTTGCGCGCACCTTGCCGTTGACCTGCACGGCGATCTCCATCTCGTCCTTCACCAGCGCGGCCTCATCGTGCTTCGGCCATTCGGTTTCGTAGATGGGCGTGGTGAAGCCGATAAGACTGTTCATCTCCTCGGTGATATGCGGGCAAACGGGATTCATCAGCACCAGCAGCGTATGCAGCTCATCGCGCGTAACGTCGCCCTTTTGATAGAAATCGTTCACAAGGCTCATCATCGCGGCTATGGCGGTATTGAACTTCATTCGCTCAAAGTCCTCATTGACCTTCTTTATGCAGCCATGCACGCTTGCCGCCATTTCCTTGCGGATGCCCTCGCCCTCAACTATCATATCCTGAAGGCGCCACACCCTTTCAAGGAACCTGCGGCAGCCCTTGACGCCCTGAGTGCTCCAGGGGATCGTTTGATCGAATGCGCCGATGAACATCTCGTAGGCGCGCACGGTGTCCGCGCCATATTCCTTCACAAGGTCGTCCGGATTTATAACGTTGTTGAAGGATTTGCTCATCTTGCGCCCGTCCTCGGCAAGTATCATGCCGTGGCTCGTGCGCTTCATATAGGGCTCCGGGCAGCCGACCACGCCGATGTCATAAAGGAACTTATGCCAGAAGCGGGAATACAGCAGATGCAGCGTGGTATGCTCCATGCCGCCGTTGTACCAGTCCACGGGCAGCCAGTAATCCAGCTTTTTGCGGTCCGCAAGCGCATGGGAGTTGTGCGGGTCGCAGTAGCGCATATAGTACCAGCTTGAGCCCGCCCAGTTCGGCATGGTATCTATCTCCCTTTCGGCGGGTGCGCCGCACTTGGGGCAGGTGGTGTGTATCCAATCCGAGGCGCGCTTGAGCGCGGAGGAGCCGTCGTCAGCCGGGCGGAAATCCTCTATTTCTGGGAGCAGCAGCGGCAGCTCGCTTTCGGGAAGCGGCACCCAGCCGCAATGCTCGCAGTAAACGAGCGGTATCGGCTCGCCCCAGTACCTCTGGCGGCTGAAGAGCCAGTCGCGCAGCTTGAAATTGGTCTTTTTGGTTCCGATGCCCTCCTTTTCAAGCCACTCGATCATCGCCTTTTTCGCGTCCTCGACCTGCATGCCGTTTAAAAAGCCGGAATTGACAAGAATGCCCGTTTCGCAGTCCGTGAACGCTTCCTTCTCGATATCGCCGCCGGAAACGACCTCCACTATCGGCAGCCCCATGGTTTTGGCAAACTCATAGTCCCTCGTGTCGTGCGCGGGCACGGCCATAATAGCGCCCGTGCCGTAGCCCATCAGAACGTAATCGGATATCCAGACCGGAATGGGCTTGCCGGTGGCGGGATTTATCGCCGTCACGCCCTCAAGCGGCACGCCGGTCTTATCCTTTGCAAGCTCGCTGCGCTCAAAATCGCTCTTTCTTGCGGCTGCGGCTCGGTATTCGCGCACCTTCCCGATATTGGCTATTCTATCGGAAAGCGCCTCAACGAGCGGATGCTCCGGCGCCACAACCATATAGGTGGCGCCAAAGAGCGTGTCGGGGCGGGTGGTGTAGATGCGCAGGCCCTCGTCGTAGCCATCTATTTTAAAGGTGACCTCCGCGCCGGTGCTTCTGCCGATCCAGTTTTTCTGGGAGAGCTTTACCCTGTCGATAAAGTCCACGGTGTCCAGATCGTCGATCAATCTGTCGGCATACTCGGTGATCTTGAGCATCCACTGGGAGCGCACCATGCGCACCACGGGGGCGCCGCAGCGCTCGCAGCAGCCGTCCACGACCTCCTCATTTGCAAGGCCGACCTTGCAGCTTGTGCAGAAATTTATGGGAAGCTCCGCCTTATAAGCAAGCCCCTTTTCAAACATTTTAAGGAATATCCACTGCGTCCAGCGGTAATATTCGGGATCGGAGGTGGATATCTCCCTTGAATAATCAAAGGAGAAGCCGAGCAGCTTGAGCTGATTATGGAAAACCTTTATATTGCGCGCAGTCACCTTCGCGGGGTGCTCGCCGGTTCTTATGGCGTAGTTCTCGGTCGGAAGCCCGAAGCTGTCGTACCCGATCGGGAAAAGCACGTTGTAGCCCTCCATGCGGCGCTTTCTTGAAATAATATCAAGCGCGGTGTTGCTGCGCGGATGCCCCACGTGCAATCCGGCGCCGCTGGGGAACGGAAACTCGATAAGCGCATAGTATTTCGGCTTGGAAAAATCATCCTTCGCCTCGAAGCAATGCGTATCGTCCCAAATCTTCTGCCATTTGCTCTCGATCGGCAAATGCTCGTAGCGTTCGCTCATTTTGATATAAAACTCCCTTCGGTTTGTTATTCTTTTTAATGTATCGCCCGGATAAAAGAAAACGCCCCCGGAAACGGCATTCCGTTTCCGAAGACGCAGGAAAGCATTTCAGCACCCGCGCGGTACCACTTCGGTTGCCCCTGCAAAAAGCGCAGGGACCGCTCAAGCCTTTAACGCAGGCATACGCTTGCGGCTGATGGCGAAAGCCACTCACCGCAAAAGCTCCGCGGTGAGTGCCGTTCACCTTCCATGCCGCCTTGCACCGACCGCGGCTCGCTTGATGGGAAATACGGAACGGATTTTCCGCTTCTTCGCAGTTACGCCGCTTATTTTAGCACAGGCGGCTTTATTTGTCAACAAATTTGTTTTGCTGAAAGAAGTTTTCAAAGCAGGAAAGCCACTTTAGCCGCGAAGAGCCGCGCTTTCGGCCGTTTTTTACACCTATTTCGTGATGCGGCTGAGGTTGCAAAACAAAAGATTTTATGTTATAGTATATTTAGCTAATAAAGGGGGATCGTCGTCCTGAGTATGAGAGTTAGGCTCGTAAACAATCCATATATTCTTTATGAAACCGCGGGAATGGTCAGCATGTACTACACAAAGCGTTCTTTTGTGAAGATAGCGGAGCATCTTGCGGGAAAATTCGGGAGCGTGCTTTCAAACAAGCAGATATCCGCTCTTCACGAACACGCCGTGATAGCTGACGACTTTTTAAACGAAGCCTGCGCCGATCTTGATATGGAATCCGAAGAGGTCAAATTCTTTTTCAAGCCCTTTGATACCGGAAGACAGGCTGAGCTGAACTGCGCCGCAAGGGTCGCCCTGACTTCATTCATGAAGCTTACCTCACCTGATTTTGACACTCAGGTGCAGGAGATCAAGCAGCGATGGCGCGATCTGAAAAAAGAAGGCGTGATGGTGGTGGATTTCACGAACGCCGGCATAGCGTTTGCATTGACCAAGGGCAGAAGCGTGCCCACTCTGTTTGAGCAGATATATTCGCTTCAGTACCCGCACGACGCCAAGCTGGACGCATACCGCGTGCTCGACAATCTTGATTATTACGTGGACAGGCTTGCCGCCCTGCTCCGCCCCTATGCCGAAAGGCTTGAGGCGGGACTTGACAAGCTTCGGCCGATCTATGCCCATGCCGCCGAAAGCTGGAGCATCGGATTTGACAATATTACAGCCGAACAGTTTGCATCGCTCATCCGAATAGACCATTCAAACAGATTCACGCACGAAACCACCGCAGGGTTCAGCCTCTTTTTCTTCAATGAAATCGGCTTTGGCTACGAGCCCGGCACGGACGACAAGATAGCCACGCTGTATATAGGCGCCGGCGTTTTTCCCGAGTTTACAAACGGCTACGTTGAAAAAAGGGCGGACAGGCTTTCGGAAACCATGAAGGCGTTCACCGACCCCGTGAAGCTTGAGATGCTTTCAAGACTTTGCCACGAGCCGGATTACTGCCTGAATATAGCGCAGAAGATGAATATTAACGCCGGTAATGCGTCAAGGCATCTCACCGGAATATATGACATGGGTCTGCTCTTCAGGGAGAAGCTGAACAACCGCACCTACTACAGGACCGACGTTGAAGCGGTGAAGCGCGTGCTGTCCGACATTCTGGTTTACATTTCCTCCTCCGAAAAATGATCCGTCCGAAGCAAAGCTTCAGGCACAGGATAGCATAAGTCAAAATAACGGCTCGGAGCGCTGCCCGGGCCGTTTGAATACGGAATAAAGGTGCTTTAAAGGGCTGGGATCATTCCTCCGCCTCCGAGGGGGCCGCTTCGCCGGACGCAGGCTCGGCGCCGCCCTCAGGGACGGTTTCGGTCTGCGGCGAGGCAAGCATATTCCGCTCGCGCCTGACGCTGAGGATAAGGCCGATCACGCCAACGACCACCATTGCGATGCTTATCCATTGCGAGGTGGAGAGCCCGAAAAGTATGCCGCGGATCTCATCGAAGCGGAAATACTCAAGCACGAAGCGCTCGATGCCGTACAGGATCATGTATAAAAACAGCACGCTGCCGCGCTTCATCTGCTTACCGACGTAGAGCATGAGGATGATGAAAACCACTATATTGCAGGCGGCTTCAACAAGCTGGATCGGGAAAACCGGCACGCCGACAGGTGCGCCGCCGATCGGATTTGTGTAGATAACGGAGATGGGCGTGTCCACGCATTTGCCGTAGCAGCAGCCCGCAAGGAAGCAGCCTATTCTGCCCACGGCGTGGGCAAGCGGGATGGTGGGCACGATTATCGCCGCATAATCCCAAACCTTTTCCTTTTTGATGAGCTTGAGATAGGCGATAACGGCAAGGGCGCCGCCGATAACGCCGCCGTAGAACACAAGGCCGCCGCTTTTGAACACGGAAAAGCTGCCGTCCGTGATGCTTTTCCAGATCTCGCTAATAGGATAGGTCACGAAAATATACAGCAGATAAGCGGACACAAGCCCGATGATGATCGCCGCAAGCGCGAGATCGAGAATGGTGTTGGGGTTCTTCCCCGCCTTTTTGGCGCGGATATAGCTCAGCACGATGGCAAGTATAAACGCAAGCGCCATCATAAGCCCGTAGCTCGGTATTCTTAAACCGAAAACATCTATAAACGGATGCATATAAAACTCCTTTGGTTATTTTTGGTCATTCTTTGGTTATTCTTTCGGCAGCCGGTGTGCCGCAAGCTATATAATACACTTTTATCGGCCGTATGTCAAACCGGAGCGGGCAAATGGCCCGGGCTTGCCTCGAACCCATTCAGATTTGAACGCGGAACTCGAACATATATTCTATATATTCAAACAGCAGCTTTTTCAGCTCGCTGCGCATACCCTCCGTTAGCTTCACCCTGTAAAGCTCCCTTGTGTCAAGCAGCAGCATCCTGCGCAGCGCCTCCATCGTCATGGGCGAATAGCTCGGCTCATCGTGCGCACACTCCCCGCAAACCGCGCCGCCGCTGCCGCACGAAAAGCGGATGGAGCTTGAGTCAAGCACGCTTTTTCCGCATAAGGCGCAGCTTGTGATGACCGGCTCATAGCCCTCTATCGAAACAAGCTTCACAGCAAAGGCAAGCAGCATATCCTGCGGCTCGACCGGAGAATACGAAACAAAGCCAAGCACGCTGTATAATAGCTCAAAAAGCTCGTCCGATCGTTCGTTTGAAGCGGTTTTTTCCGCAAGCCTTGCGATCAAGGCGCAGGCGGAAAGGCGGTCGTAATCCTCGCGTATGGGATAGAACGCCTCTATAAGGCTTGAGGAGGAAACGAGCAGTATGCGGTTTCGCTCATAGATCACGAATTCGCCGCAGCAGAAAACGTCCTTCACGGCGGATGCGGCGCTCTTTTTATTTGCGCGAACTCCGCGCGCCGTCAACGAAACAAGCCCGCGCTCGCGGGTCAGCACCGTCAGTATTCGGTCGTTTTCTTTATAATCCGTATAGCGAAGCACTATTCCGGTTACGGTTTCAAAGCTCATAGCCTGTTTGCGGCAGCTCTGCCGCGCTTTTCCATGATTGGCGCATAATGGCTTGATTCCATACGCTCCGGGCGGGAAGACTATTAAAAGAATGATCCTTCACAAAATCAAGGAGGCGGGAATGAATAAGCCATATTATATTGAAGGGCTTGGCCGGGGAGCGGGCAGCAGCGAGGAGCTTGACGCGCTTTGGCAAAGCTTTAAAAGAAGCGGCAGAATAGAGGACTATCTGCTGTATACACGAATGAGAGAAACGGGAAAAAAGGCGCAGCCTCAAGGCGGAGCGCAGGGCGTAGAGCTTTAAAAATTGGGGTCGAAGCCGAATTCCCGGAGCGCTGACGCGCTGTTTCGCCAATCGGGACGAACCTTCACGTATAGCTGAAGATTGACCTTCGTGCCGAAAAGCCACTCTATCTCATGCCGAGCATTCGTGCCGATCTTCTTCAGCATGGAGGCGCCCCTGCCTATCACTATGCCCTTGTGCGATTCGCGCTCGCAGTAGATGGTGGCAAGCACGTCGTGAATGCCGTCCTCCCTAAGCTGAATCTTATCTATGCCGATGCCGATGCCGTGCGGTATCTCGTCCCTCAAAAGCCTGAGCGCGGTTTCGCGTATCATCTCGGCGCAGATAGCCCACATAGGCTGATCGGTGACCATATCGTCCGGATAATACTGCGGACCCTCGGTAAGATAGCTCATCAGCACCTTTTCAAGCTTATCCACTCCCCTGCCGCTCTCGGCGCAGATGGGTACGATATGCTTGATCCAGCTCTCGCGCGAAAGGCGCTCCGTGATTTCGTCTATATCTCCAAGGCTGGCAAGATCGGTTTTGTTTATTGCGGCGATAACGGGAGTTTTGCCGATTTTTTCCGAAAGCGCGCTCAAGAGCCGCTCGTCCTTTTCGCGGATGCCGACGGAAGCGTCCAGCATAAGAAGCACCGCGTCCACGTCGCTTATGGTATCGAACGCGACCTTGACCATGTATTCGCCCAGCCTGTTTTTGGGAGCGGTAACGCCGGGCGTGTCAAGGAAGATCATCTGACAGCCCTCGCGGGACACAACGCCGGTGATGCGGTTGCGCGTGGTCTGCGCGCGATCGGAAACTATGCTGATTTTCTGCCCAACCATACGGTTCAAAAGGGTGGATTTTCCAACGTTTGGGGAGCCGATTATCGTGAAAAAGCCGGAGCGATAGCTCATTTAACAAGATCCTCCTTTGAAAAAGCCATTGGAAGCAGCGCTCCGAGCGTTGTTAAAATATGTTCACCATCCTTATTGGCGCAGAGTACCGGCATGGAATCCGCGCAAAACTCGCAGAGCACCTGCCTGCAAACGCCGCAGGGATAGGTGAAATAATCGCTGTCGGAAGCGATAGCAAGCGCTTCAAAGCTCGTTTCCCCTTCGGAAACCGCCTTAAAAACCGCCGTCCTCTCCGCGCAGTTCGTGGGCGAATAGGCGGCGTTTTCTATATTGCAGCCGAGGTAAAATTTGCCGCTTGATGAAAGCAGGCACGCGCCGACGCGAAAGCCGGAATACGGCACGTAGGCTTTTTCCCGCGCCTCAAGCGCCTTGTTTATCATTTCCGAAATAAGCGATTCATTCATACTAAACTCCCTGCCGCAGTTTTCTTCCGCATATTCAATCAAATTGGGCTCAACTTCAGCCATTATCACGCGCTGACGCGAAAGCATCAGCTCCTCATCCTCCGCAGCGATATGATCGTATCCAAGCAGATGGAGCATTCCGTGAACGGTCAAAAAGGCAATCTCCCGCACCGTGGAATGCCCGAGCGATTCCGCCTGGCGGCCCGCAGTCGGCACGGAGATCATAATATCGCCAAGAAAGCCGTCCGGAGGGGTCAAAAGCGCCTCGCCCTCATCTGCGGGGAAGCTTAAAACGTCCGTCGGCCTGTCCACCCCGCGAAAGTCGCGGTTGCAGCGATGGATGGTTTCATCATCGGTCAGGATAACGCAGGGGTATCTGCCCGCCGCACCCTCCGCTTCAAGCACCGCCTTCACCGCGCAGGAAACTGCCTGCTCCGCTCCGCGCGGCGCTGCCTCATATTCTATTTCAATCTGAATTCCCGGATCCGCCATATCGCAAACACCGCTTTTCAAAGAATTATCACTCATAAATCAAGCATTTTCCCCGCCGTGGATCAGTTTTTTTCGATCAAGCCCCTGTTTATCGCAGAATCTGGCAGATTTTGGGGATACTCAACCCTTTCGTGATACTGCGCAAGCAGGGTGGTGATGAAGCATTTCTCAATGCTTCTTATATCCGCCGCCGTGAGGGGGCATTGGGAGAGCTGACCGTCATCCGGCTGCCAAAGCCCTTTGATAACGGACTTCACGCGCTCCTCTATAAGCTCCGCAGTGGGGCGCTTTATTGCGCGAACCGCCGCCTCGCAGCAATCCGCAAGCATTAGCACCGCGCCCTCCTTGGTGCGGGGCTTTTCGCCGTCGTAGGCAAAGGCTTCGCGCTGAACGGTGGATTTATCCTCCGCATTTTCAAGCGCTTTGTTGTAAAAATACATCATAACGGAGTCCCCGTGATGCTGGGAGGCGATCTTGATAAGCTCCGAAGGGAACCTGCTCTTTGCAAGCATCGCCGCGCCGTCATGCTGATGCGCTATGATGCGTCTTGCGCTCTCCTCGGGCGAAAGCTCGTCGTGGATATTGTATTCCCCCTGGTTCTCCTTAAAATACTTGGGGCCCACAAGCTTGCCCACGTCGTGATAGTATGCCGCCGCCTTGCAAAGAAGCGGGTTTGCGCCGACTATCTCCGCCGCGCTCTCCGCAAGCACGCCCACTATCAGCGAATGGTGATAGGTTCCCGGCGCTTCAAGCATGAGGCGCTTCAGAAGCGGGTTGTTGTTGTTTAAAAGCTCGTTCAGCCGCGCGTCGGTTGCAACATCGAAAACCGCTTCAAACACGGGCAGAAGCCCAGTTGCCGCAATTCCGCAGATAATTCCGCCGCCAAGCATCCACGCCGAATCCGAAAGGATGGATGAGGTGCTCTCGTGAAGAAAAGCGAGGCAGCCCGCCGTCACAAGCGCCGAGGCGAAGCCGCCCACAAGCCCGGAAAGTATCGGCAAGGTTCTGCTTTGGCGCGAATTGAGGGTAAGCACGGAAACTATGCCGCCTATCAGCACGGAAAGCATTATTACAAAAGGCTTGTCCAACGCACCATGGCCGGAGGTGGTGAGCGTCAGCAGCATGCTCGTGCCCGCCATCAACACGCTCAGGGTGTACGCCGAGCGCCTTGTGACAAGAAGGCCGCAAAGGATGATTGCGACGGGCGCGGCAACGAAGGTGTAGGACACCACGGAGGTAACGGCTGTGAGGATATTGGCAAGCGCTATGAGCGTTGCGACCGCGAAAAGGCGGTTTGGCTTAGTCAGCAGCGTTCTATCCTCAAAATAAAGGTAGGTTTCATACAGCAGCACGGTCGTAGCGGAGCATACAGCGCAGATCGCGGCAAGCCAGATAAGGTTCAGCCCGCCCTTTTCGACCCAGGCTCCCGATATGCGGATATATGCCGCAAGAAACACGATCACCGCCACGAGCGCTATCACGATGAAGCCGAAGCTTGGCGCAACGCGCTTTCTTGCCTTTCCCATCAGGGAGCCGAGTCCGCGCTTTGGCGATTCCACGACTGCGGCCTGATTATGCCCGCTTGATTCTTTCTTTTTCATTCACTCACCTCATCTAAGGCTTTCGGGGATAAAACCCGCGTTTTCGCGGAGAAAAGTCAGTTCTGTTTTTTATCGTGCCTTGAAGCATAGGCAGACTGCTCCCGGTCCGCGGAATCATCCTGCCTTGCGGCCCTTTCCCGGGCCCGCGCGGCGGCAAGCTCTGCCGCTTTTTCGTATGCACGAACTATGCGCTGAACCATCTCATGGCGCACAACGTCCCGCGCGGTGAGATGGACCTCGGCGATTCCCTCAACATCCTCAAGCACCTTCAGCGCGTGGATGAGCCCACTCTTTTTATCCTGCGGCAGGTCTATCTGCGTTATATCGCCCGTTACGACCACGCGGGAGCCCTCGCCGAAGCGGGTCAGAAACATTTTCATCTGCTCAATGGTGCAGTTTTGCGCCTCGTCAAGGATGATATAGGCATCGTTCAGCGTTCTGCCGCGCATATACGCAAGCGGAGCCACCTCGATCACGCCGCGCTCGGAAAGGGTCTTGAAGCCCTCCGAGCCAAGAAAATCGTATAAAGCATCGTACAGCGGGCGCAGGTAAGGATCGACCTTGTTCTGAAGATCGCCGGGCAGAAAGCCCAGCTTCTCCCCCGCCTCCACAGCGGGGCGTGTCAGTATGATACGGCTGACCTCTTTATTTTTGAAGGCAAGCACCGCCATGGCCACGGCAAGATAGGTTTTGCCGGTTCCTGCGGGGCCGACGCCGAACACGACCGTGTTCTTTTTAAGGGCGTTCACGTACTTTTTCTGGCCGAGCGTTTTGCATTTTATCTGCTTGCCACGGCTTGTGAAGGCTATCACGTCGTCCGCAAGGTCGACTATCAGCTCCGGATTGCCCTCCTTTGCAAGATCTATCGCGTACCGGATCCGCCCCCTGTCGATGCTTTCGCCCTTTTGAATGAGCGCAAGCATGCCTGTGATCACACCGGCCGCGGCCGAAACGGAGGCCTCGCTGCCCGAAACCCTGATCCGCTCATCGTTGAAGCTGATGTGCGCGCCTGTTTCCGCCTCGATTATGCGCAGATTTTCATCGAACACTCCGAAAAGGCGTATCGCCTCGTCCATGGAGTTAAAGTCTATATATTCAACCGCAGCATCTCGGGCTTCACCAACGGAAGCCGCCTGCTCCGACTCATGCCCCGAAACCATTTCTTCGGGCATTTCGCTATTTGTCATAAATACCTCTCAGTACCGATTTTTTCGTAAGTATGCACGGTGGCGCTCATCGTTAAGGCGCCGTCCTCCTCCCAGATAAGCTCCGTGATTTTGGAAACTATCAGCGCGTCCGCAGGAAGTGCGGCGGCAATACCCGCATCCAGCCTTGCGCGAGCCTCGGCAAGCATTTCCTTGCGCAGCAGCTTCCGCGTTCCGATCACAAACTCCCGCGATCGTGCATCGAGCGCAAATATGGGAAGAAACGTGCAGTCAAGCCGCGCTTTATGCTTGATTTCCATAGCAAGCCCGCGCTCCTTATCCGCCCGGGGCAGCGTAATTCCGAAAAGCTCTATCGCAAAAAAGCGTGAAGCGGCGCCTTCCGGAACGGGCAAAGCCGCAGCGGGCTCAACGCGAACGGAGAGCACCCTTGCCACCTCGCCGATTATCTCCGCCTCGCTGTGAACGCGCTCACCGCCGCCGCTTTCTGCGGAAATATCCGCGCTCACAAGAAGCTGATCCTTTTTAACGGCGTCACCTGCGCGAACGAGCGGTTTTCCGCTTGAAGCGGAGATGCTCACTATAACGCAGTCACGATCCGCATAGATGCTTGCGGGCCGCGCGTCCTCGCCTGATCCGCCATCCTCCGCGGTTAATATGTGAACGCGAAGTATAACGCCGTCCACCTCCACCCGCACAAGGTCTATCGAGGGATCAAGGCCGGAAACCCTCTCGATAAGCTCGGCTCTATCCAGGGCTTTCGCCCTCGAAAACCGCAGCTCAAGCCCGTTTTCCATAAGCTCCTGCGCGGCAAGCACGATCCTCTCCTCCGCACCCTCTGCAGAAACGAAGATGAGCCTGCCTGAAAGAAAAGCCATCAGCAGCATCGCGGCGGCGAGCCCGCCTGTAAGCGCGGGTCTTGCAAGAAGCGAACGAAGCAAGAAAGCCGTTCCGCCCGTTTTTAGTATTTGCAGCTCCGCGCCGCACTCATTCGCGGCCTCCCTCACGGCGGCAAGGCCTGAACTTCTCACCACGGCGGTAAATTCGCGGCGGGATGAGCGCTTCAGGTTGTGAAGCTCCGCTCCCCTTTGCAATGCGCAATTCACAAAGCCCTCCGGGCGGCTGCACTCAACTCTTATTTTAGCATATCCGGAGAAAAATTTCCACATAAACTTGATCTTTGCTCTCCCCTGTGCCGCTGATCCCCTTTTTCAAACGTTATTGAGGCTATTTGACCGTCTATCAGCATACATTTGGGCTCCGCGTTCCGTATTCTAAGCCCCGCTCCCTCAAAGCGGAGGATGCCGAGCGCCGTTTTGAGCCGCACGATGCTCTCCCCAAACTCGATCACGCCGATATGGTTTTCCACATAGGCGCGGCTGTCCGCATAAAGCTCGATGCAGGGAAAGCCCTCCGCAGCGGATTCGTGAACGTCCGCCTTCTGCATCAGTCTGCCCGCCGCCCTCGCGCGCTTTTCGCTCCGTGCAATACCTTTTGATTTGTTTTCAGCAGCTTTTTTCATATCAAAAGCTTATGCTTGAAGCCCCCTGTTCAATGCCTGCCGCGCTGCTTTCCGCCTTTTTGTTTTCATTCTCCGCTTTTTTCGGAGCAAGTCAGAAGCAGCGCTCCGCATTCGCTCTCACTTGATTCAAGCGCATTCACCCCGCTGCCCGAAGCTATGAAATACGCTTTTTCAAGCGCGTAAAAGGGTTTATCACCATCCCATGCGCCGGAAAGCGCCCGCGCCGCAGCCTCATCAGCAATGAAGGCGCGGCACTCCGCTCCGAAAAGCGCAAGCGCATCAAGCTTTTTTGCGTTTATCTGCCAAATGAGCTCCTCCCTCGAGCCGCTCAGCCTGATAACCGGAGCCACCTCCGCTCGGCCCGCCTTTACCGACTGCCGAAGCGTATCAACGATATGCTTATCCAACGAATCATCAAGAGCGATCACCGCCTTTATATCGTGCGCCGCAAGCTGTGCAAGAATGCCGAGGTTCACGTTTTCGATAATAAAAAGCACGCCGTCACTCTCCATGCGCTCTATCTCGCTTGGAAGCACTGCGCTCAAGCCCTCCCGCGCCGCAGTATACGCATCGCTCAACAGAAGGGACAGGCTGCTTTGATCATTTGCGTTATATGAATACACGCGCAAAACCCTCGTTTTGATTTGCGCGCTCGCTTCGGCGGCCTTTTGCAATTCGGTATAGTGAAAAGAAGCGCCCACCGCCAAAGCAAGGAATGCGGCAAGAAACGCAAGCGAGAGCGCCGCGCTTTTCAGCCTTGACGCCGCATATCCGCTCAATAAAGCGAAGGATCTGCTCCTTTTAGATAAAAAACCATCCATTTTCGTTCCTCCCCCTTGAAGTTTCGCGCCAATACACTATAATAAAGTGTATGATGAAAAGGATGGGAGTGATAACAAAATGAGATGCAGCTGCCGAAACTGCGGAGTATATATGGTTCAATCCGAGGATTCGCACCTTGGCTGCGTTTGCCCGGAGTGCGGCGAAAGATGCACCGCCTGCCTTGGCACAAACAGCGTTATGAGCCGCGAGAGCATTGAGCGGCTGAAAAAGGACCCCGCCTATGCAGAAATGCTTCTTGGCAGGATCCTTGAGGATGAAGAGGACCCGGAGGAATAGGCCCGCTTCACGATTTCACATGCTTCACTTGTTTCACGTTTTCGTGTTTTTCGTGTGCTTTAGTGTGTTTTCTGTACTCCGCGTATTTCGTTTACAGCACCTTTTCAAGCGCCGCGATGCTCTCAATATCGGTTGCCCAGCTCGTGGCAAACCTGACCACGGCGCTTTCGTCGTCGTATTTTTCCCAGAAGCTGAATCGAACGAATTGGCGAAGCCTTTCGATTGCTTCATTTTTCATAATAACGAATTGCTGATTGGTGGGCGATTCAAGGTAAAACCGCATCCCCTTGCGCCGCAGGGCCGCCTTCAGCTCCTCCGCCATGGCGATAGCATGCCTGCCAAGGCGCAGATAAAGCTCATCCGTAAACAGCGCGTCAAACTGTGCTCCAAGCAGCCTGCCCTTGGCAAGCAGCGCCCCGTTTTGCTTGATAAGCGTTATAAAATGCCCGGGCGCTCCCCCTTTCGGAAACACAAGCGCCTCGCCTATCAGCGCACCGAGCTTGGTTCCGCCGATATAGAAAACGTCGCAAAGCGAGGCAAGCTCCTCAAGTGAAACGTCGCATTCAGGGCTTGCAAGCGCATAGCCCAGGCGCGCCCCGTCCGCATATAACAGCATATTGTATTCGCTGCAAAGCCGCCTCAGCTCCAAAAGCTCCGATTTTGAATAGAGCGTGCCGAGCTCCGTTGGAAACGAGATATACACCATGCCGGGAAAAACCATGTGCTCGTTGTTTTCATCGGCAAAAAAAGCGGAAGCATATTCCCTTGCCTTTTGTATATCTATCTTTCCGTTTTCACACGGCAGCTCTATCACCTTATGGCCGGAGGCCTCGATCGCGCCGCCCTCGTGCACGCTCACGTGACCCGTTTTCGCGGCGATAACGCCCTGATACGGCGCAAGCAGGGTGGAGATAACGATTCGGTTTGTTTGCGTGCCGCCGCTTAAAAAATACACCTCCGCGTTCGGGCTTTCGCAGGCCGCTTTGATCTTCTCCCTCGCGCTTTCGCAGAGAGGATCGGTTCCGTAGCCGGACATCGGTATAAGATTGGTTTCCACTATGCGCTCAAGCACCGAGGGGTGCGCGCCCTGCTGATAGTCGTTTTCAAAATACAGCATATCTCCTCCGTTTTACCGCTTGCCGTTTTGTTGTTTGCTTATTATTGCCTGACGTTATTTTGTTTCGGGCTGTAAAGGCTTTTGAAAAGCCCGTCAAAAATGCCCGGGCAGAACGCCGGGCATAGGTAATCAGACCTTATATGAATTATCCTTTATGAAGGCGATCGCACGATCGCGCAGAAACTGCGGCTGCAATATCTCCACCTCGGTGAGGTACTGCATCGTCCAATACAGCACGCCCTGCGGCGCCGCCTTTATGGTGGCGATGAAATGCTCCGGGCCGTCCGAGCTGATGCGAATCCCCGTGCCGAATTCATCCACCACGCCGCCGATCGCGGTGTTTTTGCAGCGCAGCCTTATATCCACGGGCTTGCCCGCGAAGGCGTAAACGGTTTTCCTTGCTGTGTTTATATCCACCTTGGAGGCGGGGAAATCTATGGGCTTATCAAGCACGCGGATATCCTTCATTAAGTCGATCCGGTAATAGCTTAAATCGGTTTTCCCCTCCTTGATGCAGAGCAGATAATAGTTTTGATTGTTGCAAACCATGCTGTACGGGCTGACCACATAGCGCTCCTTGCGGCGCGGATGCAGCCTTTTATCAAGGCCGTATTGATTGTAAATAAAATCGACCTTCACCCTTTTGGCTATCGCGCTGTCCAGCGAATCTATATTGAAAAACACGGCTCTGTTCTGCGTTTTTTTCTCGGACTCGGCGGAGAAAAGGTGCCTGTAATTCTTGCGCTGATGGATGCTCAGCACGGATTGAAGCTTATCTATAAGATCGGAAGTCTGCTTCTGCGGTATGGATTTTTGGGAATACACGGCGTCCATCATCAGCCTTATTTCGGAGGGCTCGAAAAGCCTGGTCATAAGGTAATACCCCTGGCGGCTCTTATCATATTCCGAAACCTCCACGCCCAGCTTTTTGAGCGTTTCTATGGAGCTGTATACGGTGCGCCTGTCTATCTTCATATCGTATTCATCGGCGAATTTGCCGATGATATCGCGCATTGAAAGCAGATGCTCCTCGTCCGAATACTTTTCAAGAATTCGATACAGGCAGAGCGTATTTGCTTTATCGGTAAGCTTTTTTTCGGTTCTCATAGTGCCTCTCCTTATCGGTTATCCATAAACGCGCAGAACGCATCCCGCAGGTATTTGACCTTTATCAGTTCAATGCCCTCCACTCCCTTAAGCTGGGTGGAATGAGGCACTATCGCGTGCTTATAGCCGAGCCTTGCGCATTCCTGAACGCGGGCAAGCAGCCTGTCCACCGGCCTGATCTCGCCGGTAAGGCTCAATTCGCCTATGGCAACGGTGCTGTCGGGAAGGCGTCTGTCAAGCACGGAACCGGCGATTGCGAGCACCGTGGCAAGATCGGCGCCGCGATCATCCACCCGAATGCCGCCCACGGCGTTTGTATATACGTCCTTATCGCTTATCCTCAGCCCTCCCCTGCGCTCAAGCACAGCAAGCAGCAGCATCAGCCTGCCCGTGTCCATTCCGGCGGCAACGCGCCTTGGGTTTGCGAAGGCGGAGGTGCTTAAAAGGGATTGAAGCTCAACAAGGATGGGCCTGTTGCCCTCCATGATGCAGGTAACGGAGCAGCCGGTATCGTTGCCGCCCGTAACGAAAAGCTCCGCCGTGTTTTTGACCTCGCAGATGCCCTCCTGCCGCATTTCAAAGATGCCTATCTCGTTCGTTGAGCCGAAGCGGTTCTTCACGGCTCGAAGCAGGCGCAGCGAATCGTGCCTATCGCCCTCGAAATACAGCACCGTGTCGACCATGTGCTCCAGCATTCGCGGGCCTGCGAGCGCACCCTCCTTGGTAACGTGGCCCACTATGAACACGGCGCAGTCCTTTTCCTTTGCAAGCGTTGTGAGCACCGCCGTGGCCTCCCTTATCTGCGTAATGCTGCCCGTTGCATTTGATAAGGCGGGGTTCACCATGGTTTGGATGGAGTCTATAATCATGTAGCGCGGCTTTATACGCTCCACCTCGGCTTCTATCGCGTCTATCGCCGTTTCCGTCATCACGAGCAGCTCGGGGTTCACTCCGCAGCGGGAGGCGCGCAGCTTGAGCTGCGCCTTGGATTCCTCGCCGGAGATATACAGCACCGCGCCGTGCCGCATCAGGTTGCTTGCCGCCTGCATCAAAAGGGTGCTTTTGCCAATGCCGGGGTCGCCGCCCACAAGCACCGTGCTTCCCGCAACAACGCCGCCGCCAAGCACGCGGTCAAATTCTCCGATGCCGGTTTTTACCCTTTCCGCGTCGCCGTCGGAAACCGAGGAGAGCGCCGTGGCATGGGAGAGAGAAGCGCCGCGCCTTGCGCCGCTTTTGGCGGCAACGGACTGCACCTCCACCATGGTGTTCCAGCTTCCGCAGCCGGGGCAGCAGCCGAGCCATTTAACGCTCTCGTGCCCGCATTCGCCGCACACAAATTTGGTTTTATCCTTAGTTGCCATTATTATCCGCCCGTGGTGTTGCTTCGGTTTGATCCTCCTGCTCCGCAGCGAGCAGGGCTCGGTGCGCTTCGCTCAAGGGCAGGGCCATGAATTTGATAATATCGCGCTCCCTTGAGGTGACGTCCATCCAGAAAACGAAGCTGTTTCCCGAAACGCCGAGAAGCTGCGCCGCCTCGTTCTGTGCGGTAAGGCGATAGGTTTCCCCCGTGGAAAGCATATACATATACAGCGCCTCATCCTTGGAGTAGACCACGCTTTGCTCATCCAAGCGGAATTCCACCGCGCCCTCGGCTATCTGCGCCGAGCCCGAAACGCCGTCCGAAATATAGAGCCTTGCGTTTTCGCCGTGCGGCGAATCGAGCCAGGCGTAGTATTGCCCATTGTATTCGGGATCGTGAACGAGCATTCCGGGGCGGAACTCCGAAACGGAGCCCGTGGCGATATCAAGCGATTTTACGCTCGAATCGCCTATTGAAGCGGATGACGCCCAAACGAGCCTTCCGTCGTGAAGATATGGCATGCTTGTGCCGCTCGACTGATTATCGAAATATTCCACCACGGCGGTTTCCTCCGTGGAAAGATCGCAAAGGAATATCTTTTCCCTTTCGCTGCCCGTGCGCTCTATCCATGCGATAATATCGCCGTCAAGCTTTATTTCCGGCTGACCTACGTAAACGGTTTTAACGGTTCTTGGCGCATAAGGGGCTTTTGAGAGATCTATATAGCGTATCTCCCCCCCGCCGAAGCTGTAATTCGCATCGAAATAAACGAGCCATTTTTCGTTGAACACGGGGAAAAGCAGGTGATCGCAAACGGGCTTTATATCCAGTTCGCGCACCGCGCCCGTGTGAAGAGCGGACGTAATATCGCACTCTATGAGCTTATCGTGCTTCACCCTGCCGTCAACGAGCCTACCCGCGGAGCAGATCACCTTTCCGCCGTGGTAGTAAGGATCGGCAAGCCACGGAAAATTGAGCTCGCCGGGCAGAATAAGCTCATGCTGCGCGCTCACGGGGTCGAAATCCGCCATGGGATGCGGCGTGGGCGTCGGCTCCGCGGTTGGAGCGGGGCTCGGCGTTTCGATAAGCGGAGTGTTTATCCTGCCGGCAAGCTTGCCCAAAAGACCGCTTGAGCTGAGCGGCGTGTCTATCTTGAAAAAGGCTTCGAGCACAAACATTATTCCGAACGCAAGCAGCGCAAGCGCGGCGAGTGCGCCGAACACAACGCCCAAAAGCTTCAGCAGCGGGCTCAGATTGCCCGATTTGAAGCTTTTTACCGAGCTTTTTCTGCGGGTTCTTCTTTTATTAAGGCGGCTTCTCATATATTCATTATAACATATCGAATGGCTAAAGTCATCATTTTTAAACAAATTTCCGTACATATCGCATTATTCGAGGCGGAATAAAGGGCTTTGCTGAATGAGCGCGGCAGAATAATGAAAAACTAAACCGAATGAGCATCGCAAATGATGGAAAACGGAGGAAAAGTGATGAAGAAGAAAAGTGTTAAGATGAATGCAAGGCTGAATACGGGGATGAACACCGGGATGAAACCTATGCAAAGCCCGCGCGCATACGGTTTTTTCAAGCTTTCGGGCTTTATTCTTGCGCTGATGCTGCTTGCGCTGAACTATACCGATGAAATGCGGGCCATTCGCTCCTATGACGGCATAGTTTTTGCAAACAGCAGCGGCGTTTCGACTGAGCATCTGCAGGAAATACCCGCTCTTTTCAAAAAGCATGCTCCGGCAGGGGGAGCCTCCGAGGTTTCGGGCAGCCTTGACGAAAGGCTTGGCGCGGAAGGCTTCGGACACGGGCTCATCGACGCTGTCGGGATCTTGAATGCGGTTTTAGACACAACGGAGCGCGCGCAGCTCATTCCCTGCGGCGATTCGGTGGGCATCTCCATCCGCACGGACGGCGTGCTGGTGGTGGGCTTCAGCGAGATAGAAACGGAAAAAGGAAAGGCCTGCCCCGCAAAGCAATGCGGACTTCGTGCGGGGGACATAATAAAGAGCATTGACGGAAGAGCCGTATGCACCGCAGAGGAGCTTTCGCTTGCGCTTGATCTGAAGGCGGCGGAAGAATTGCGGGTGAAGGTGAACAGAAGCGGAAAAACGCGCGAGCTTTTAATAAAGCCCATCGCAGTTGACGGCGAAGCGAGGATAGGCGCATGGGTGCGGGACAGCACGATCGGCATAGGCACGCTTTCCTACGCTTCAGCGGAAAACGAAAGCATTGCGGCGCTCGGGCACGCCGTGATGGACGCGGACACCTCCACGCTGATACCGGTGCTGAACGGAAGCATGTATTTTGCGGACGTGCTCGGCGTATCAAGGGGCAGCGCGGGCGCGCCGGGAGAGATCAAGGGCACTTTTTCCTCAAAAAGCCGGCTTATCGGCAGCATTGAGCAAAACGGCGAGCTGGGGGTTTACGGTTTTTTGACGGATGAACTGCCGGGTGAATTTATGCTGAGAAACGCGCTTGAGGTCGCCTTTCCGGACGAGGTGCATACCGGGGACGCTTATATTCTATCCCAAACGGGTGCGGGAGGGCCCGAAAGCTACGCCTGCAAAATCATTAGAACCGTGAAGCAAAGGAATGCGGAGCCAAAGGGCTTGGTGATCGAGATAACGGACGAAAGGCTCCTTTCTAAAACCGGCGGCATCGTTCGCGGGATGAGCGGAAGCCCTATCATACAGGACGGACGGATTGCGGGGATAGTGACACACGTGTTTATAAACGATCCCGCAAAGGGGTACGGCGCCTACGCATTCTGGATGTATAATACGATACCGCACCAAAAGCCATGATAGAAGCAAGTATCAAAAACGCGATGCTCCGGCGCTGCTTCTGAAGGCTTGATAAAGAAGCCTGCTCGGAAAAACGGACTTTGCCGCGCTCCGCTTTCAGTTCGCGAATTGCATAATAAGATGGACCCGAGGCTCGTGCCTGCGGGTCCATGTATGCTTGGATCAATAATGCGGTATATCCGTTTCAAGCTGTGAATAATCCGGCGTGGCTCCCGGCTCAATCTCCGGATCCTTTTGAAGCACGGAGATCATGCTGATATACCAGCGGCCGTCTATCTTCTCAAGCCTTATCTCCATTCTGGAATCCTCCCATTGGGGAACGGGATCCTTGTTGCTGTCGTTATATGGGGTGGCCTGAATATTCAAAACCTGCTCCAAAACGCGGATCGAGGCGTCCTTCGACCATGGAGCAACGCTCATCTTTTCAATGGTGAGGCGGTAGTCGTAGGAATCCACGCGGAAGGCATCGTATTTGCCGCTGTCCACGATCTCATCGCGGCTCAGCCATTCCTTGATGAAATATTCCTGAAGATCGGACGAGGGCGTGTTGCCCATAACGCAGTCCGCCCGCTTCTCCATGCCTTCGGTAACGATGATATAGATATTGCTGACATTCATCATTTCCACAAGGGCAAAGAAGCAGAGCGCGCCCACAAGGGTTATCACGAGCATTATGCGAAGAACATACCAAAGCGAGCGCCTTGCAACGCCCAGCGCATTACGCTCCTCCGTTTCGGAAACGGGATTGCTGTTTGATTTAATATTAGCTTCGCTCATTAAGCATTACCTTTCAAATTGGGCGGTCGAGCCGCTTTAAAGTATAGTTTACCACAAAACGTATCCTTCATCAAGTATCAGTTTACCTTAAACAGCATCACGCCGTCCTGCGAGTAAACCTTTTGAAGGTTCGCCTCAAACCACGCGGTGTCGATTTTGTAATTCCCCCGCTCGTAGGACCCGATGAGAACGTAGTCTATATCGTATTGAGCGGCGTATTTTTTAAGGTTTGACGCGGGGTCGTAATACATCTGCGATATAAGCCTCTGCCGTGCGCCGTAGTCAACGCCGTGCCAATGCAGGAAGGTGCCGGAGCCGCAGAAAAGGTTTCTGCCGGTGAGCATGGCGATCGCGTTGTTGTGGTTGTTATGCGTAAGGAAGGTGGCATCGGCCTCGGTGTTTGCCTTTATCCAATCGGTGAGGCGCACAAGATTTGCCGCAACGACCTCGTATCCCGATTCAACATATTCAACCTTCCGTTTGCCGTCCTTATCGGCAACTATATCCACGTGATCGCCGGAAACATACTCCCTTGCAAGGGTCATAACGCCGGAAAGCATTATTGCAGCGAGTGCAAAGCCAAGCAGCAGATAGCGCGCGGCGGTTTTCTGCGCGTCCACGATCCTCCTGCCCGCTTGTGTGCGTTCATCCGGTTTATACGCTTTTTCCGCAAGCCTTGAGGCAAGCATTTCCGCCACTATGCCGCAGGTGAAGGCGAACCATATAAACAAAAGCTTATTGTTGTCGTATGGATTGGGCTGGAAAAGAAGGAGCTCGCAGATGCCCCATATCACGAGCGAGCCGGAATAAAAGCGCCTGTGCTCCTTTTTGAGCAGGATGAAGGCAGCGGGCATAAGGATGAAGATAAGCCCCAGGTTTTTGATGTAGAACCAAAGCCAGGAATCGCTGTTGTTGTCCCAGTTGAATTTCCAGCGCAGGAAGGATTCGCTGTCCGCCGACTGCTTGAAGGTGAAGCCAAAAAGCTGCGGAGCGGCGAGCGCCACCGCTATAACGCCGAAAAGAATGAAGCAAAGTATGTGCTTTCCGCCATTTTTCACGGCCTGCTCATCGACAGGCGTTTTATCCGTGCGCTTCTGCGCAAGGGCGAGCATAAACGTGAGCGCGAGCGCGGCAAGGGGTGCCAAAACGCAGAGAACGGATTTATTCCTTGCGCCTATCGCACCAAGAATGCCGGAGGCAGCGGTGAGCGCGGCAAGCGCGGCGATAAGCTGCACCTGCTGCTTATCCTTAGCGGCTTTATACAATTCAGCCACGAGAAGCACAAGCGCAATAGCGGTGAGCGCGATGAATGCGATGAATGTGATCCTTGAAGCGACCCCGGCCGGATTCTCGGCAAGCTTCAGCATTCTGAACACGCCGAGAGCGAGCATCACAAGGTAAACGCCCATCAGCTTAATTGAAAGCTTAACGCCCGGGGTGGGTCTGCGCTCATAGAAGCGATCAAAGCAGGCGGTGATGAAAAGGTATACCGAGATAAGCCCGAGCGCCACAAAGGAATGGGTGTGCACAAGCGGCAATGCGCCGGCGAATATGCCAAGCGGTATAAAGAGCCTGTTTTCCTTTTCAACAGCGGCCCGATAAAGCATGGTCAGCGCGGGGAAAAGCAGCGCCCAGCCGAAAAGCGTTGCCCTTTGAGGCACAAGCATATCGGCGATGGTGTTTACCCATCTGAGGCCCTGCGCGGGCATATTGGTGGGCGTGAGGTAGAAGCCCTGCATCATTTCCCTGACTCTATCCACTCCATCCGCTTCAAGCAGCAGCTTGTTGTTGAAAATGTACGCAAAGCCGAGGCCGCCGCCGATAAAGAACATATAGGTGGCGATCACGGACGTTTTGGTGCGCTTGAACCATGTGTCGAAAAGGCAGTAAACGCCGAGCGTGACCACAAGGCAGGCATAGAGCGCGGGAAGGAGCGCGGAGAGGCGCAGCGAAGCGCCGAGAGTGTAAAAGGTGGAGCTTACGCTGTCGCAAAGGAAGGGGTAGCCGAGCGGTGTGCCGGGCAGAAGCGAATACTCCGGCGGGAAGGTTTGTTGAACGCTGATGCTGGAGATAAAGCCCAGATGCATGCAAAGATCGCCGAAGGTGCATTGACCCACGTGCAGCGAGCCGTTTGACGCGGGGACGATGGTGTGATTGAGATGCAGTATGAAAAGGATAAGCGTGATAGGCGCCACGGTAAAAAGCATGGGTATGAGCTGCTTTTTATCGCTCTTTTTATATGAAAAGGGTGTATCGTTCTTTTTGCGCCTGTTATCTCGAATGAAGAAAAATACCGCGATGCCGATTGCCGAAGCGAGCGCAAGAAGCTGCGAAAGCAGCGTGAAGCCGAGGATGAACGAAAACAGCGTTGGAAGCCAGATCAGCATCAAAAGACCCGCTGCAAGCCCGAAGGTGAGCCTCCGGATCGTGTCGTCCCTTGAAAAAACGGCTCTTGCAACGATAACGCCGCTGCAGGCGAATAACAGCATATATAAAACAGAAACAATACCCATCATAACGATCCTTTAACACGATTGTGTTTTCAAAAAACAAGCTTCAGGCAGCTTTGACTGAAAGACTGCGGCTTATTTGAAGGTCAAAAACCTGTCGAACGGATACGCGATAAAGCGCACCTCGCCAAGAATATCCGTCAGCTTAACGCAAAGCTCCTTTATTATCTCCGCCGAAACCATCATGCGGTCATCGGGAAGCACGAACACGCAGCCGGTGGGAACTATGAATTCCTCACGAATGCCCTCGTACATTTCGTAAGTATACGCGGATTCATCGAGCAGCGCGCCGTCCACGTACACCCTGCCCTCCGCTATCGTGACTTTTTCGCCCGCGAAGGCGATCACACGCGCAAGCCTTCTGCCGCTCGCTTCGCCGCCGATGGTCAGGCTTTTAAGCACCACCACATCCCCGCGGTCGAAGCCGGAAATGTATTTTGAAAACCTGTCCGCAAACACAAGATCGCCGTCCTCAAAGCCTCCAACGCCGGTATCGGAAATGCTGAGCGGGCTGAAAACAACGAATAGGAGCGCAACGGCAAGGCTCAGGCTTATCACGATTATCGTGATCCAGTCGAGCAGCTTATAGCCGATATTTCTTTTTTGACCGCTTCTGGGTCGAACTGCGGATGCCTGAACACTCATTTGCTTACTTTCCTGATTTTATTCAGCGGCCAAATCACCGCTCTTACTCTGCCCAGCACCTTTTCGGCCGCAACCGCGCCAACGTCGTCCGCTCTGCTGTCGTGAGAATAATTCCTGTTGTCACCCATCACGAAATAATGACCCTGCGGCACGGTATAGCTGCCGTTCTCGCTGCCCACGGTTTGAATATGCAGGATTATCCTGCCGTACCAATCGCCCGCATAGGCGCTTTCATCGAGCCTTTCGCCGTTTATGTACACGTAGCCCTTATCGATGGAGATGGTTTCGCCCGGCAGCGCGATAATGCGCTTCACAAAGCGCTCCGACCTGTTTGGATAATTCACTATCACCACGTCCCCGCGCTCGGGCTCATGCAGCCAATAGCTCACCTTTTCAACGAAAACGCGCTCGCCGTCCATGAGGGTGGTCTGCATCGAGGGGCCGTCCACCATGGTGGGCTCGGCTATGAATTGGCGTATTGCGAAGGCCGCCACTATCACCATGGCCAGCGTTATGAAGAATGAGAGGGTGAAGGTTTTATTCACCTCGGAATGCTTTTTGTGCAGCGCCTCGGAGGCTCTCATAAACGCGGCGTCCGTTTTGCGGTCTATCACCGATCTGCGCTTGCCAATGAAGGCGCCCCGGTTATCGTCGCGCTCCGCGGCGGCTGCCGCAAGCTCATTTGAAAATTCGTTGTTATTCATATTTCACCAATAAGAGTTATAGTTTCAGGAGGGCGAACCGTTATGGTTTTCTTCGTCGCTCTCCCCCGCCTTCGGGCTCTCCTCGATCGACGCTGCCGCGCCATTTGCGCTGAAGGTCACTTTCTTCGCGGCGCGCATAAAAACGAGGCGGTCAAGCATCACGCTTCGCCCGCAGCTCAGGCATTTTATGCGAATATCGGCGCCGTTGCGGGTTATCTCCCACTCGCTTCCGCCGCAAGCATGCTTCTTGCGCATCAGCACGCGGTCGCCAATGCCGAAATCTGTGATCATGCTCCTCCAAAAGAACCAAGCGGTTCATACATTATAACACATCAAAAGCATAATTGGAATACCGCCGGATAATTCGGCAGCCTGATGGTGCAGGCAGAAAAACCGGCAAGCCCGCAATCCGGGCTTTTGGGGAACAATTATTCTGCTCCCTGCTTGAATTTTTCCGCCTCCGCAAGCATTTCGGCGGCATAGCTCAGCGCCGATTCACGCGAGGCGCCCGCGCCCATGATCCTGGCAAGCTCCGCGCGGCGCTCCTGAGCATTGAGCGAGCGCACGGCGGTGCGGGTGGAATTATCCAGCGTATGCTTTTCCACAAGCAGATGCATATCCGCAAACGCCGCTATCTGCGGCAGGTGGGTAACGGAAAGCACCTGCTTGCGCTTTGACACAAGGCTGAGCCTTTCGCCCACGCGCACGGCGGTGATGCCGCTTATGCCCGTGTCCACCTCGTCGAAAATCAGGGTAAGAGTGCCGTCGATCCCGGCGCACACGGTTTTGATGGCAAGCATGATTCGTGAAAGCTCGCCGCCGGAGGCAACCTTTGAAAGCGGCTTGAGCGGCTCGCCCGCGTTTGCGGAAAGCAGAAACTCCACCGTGTCACAGCCGCTTTGATGCAGCGCGGAGGGATCGGTGGCAATTGAAATATCGAATACCGCCTTCTCCATGCCGAGCACGTGCAGCTCGCGGTTCACGCCCTCCTTCAGCTTTTCGGCGGCCAGCTTCCTGAGCGCCGTCAGCCTTTCCGCCTGCTCGCAGTAAGCCTTTTTTAGGCTGTCGCGCTCGGCGGCAAGCTTGGCGCGGAGCGCATCCGCTCCGGTAAGCTCCTGAAGCTCCGAAAGGGCGCTTTCCTTGAACGCAATAACCGCCTCCACGCTGCCTCCGTATTTGCGCTTGAGCAGGTTCAACAGATCCAGCCTGTTTTCAAGCTCATTCAGCCTTTCTGGTGAAAACTCATACGAAAGCTGCATATCACGAAGCTGATACGCCGCGTCCTCCAGCTCGTAGAACGTGCTTTCAAGGCGCTGATGCAGCTCTCCGTAAGCGGCGGAAAGCTCGGATATGGATGAAACGGCGGCAACTGCGGAGCGAAGGCTTGTTAGCGCTCCGCCCTCACCCGAAAGCAGCTCCGAGCTTTTGGCAAGGGAGGAATCAATGCGCTCCGCATTTGAAAGCAGGTTTAATTCCTCCTCTATTGCGCTCTCCTCGGCAGGCTTCGGGTCCGCCGCGTCTATTTCGGATATCTGATACTCAAGAATATCAATGCGCCTTTCGCGCTCCGCCTCGGACACGAAGCCCGCGTTCAGCCTGTTTTCAACGGCCCGCACGTCCGCATAAATGCGCCTGACCTTATCCGCAGCTTCCGAAAGCTCCGCACCGCCGAAGGCGTCCAGAATGCCAATGTGACGCTTTGGCTCAAGCAGCGATTGATGCTCGTGCTGGCCGTGAACGTCCACAAGCCTTGAGGTAACGGCCTTGAGGGTGTTTAGCGTAACTATTTCGCCGTTCACGCGGCAGACGCTTTTGCCCGAAGCGGTGATCTCGCGCACGATTATAAGCTCTTCCCCAAGATCCTCTATGCCAAGCTGCTCAAGCTGCGAAAAAAGATCCGTTTCATCGTCCGAATCGCGCTTCAAGGCTGAAATATCGAAAAAAGCCTCGACCCTTGCCTTGCTTGCGCCGGTGGAGATAAGCTCCTTGCTGCCGCGCTCGCCCAGCACAAGGTTCACGCTGTCGATAATGATGGATTTGCCAGCGCCGGTTTCGCCCGTGAGCACGTTCAGCCCCGGGCTCAAATCCATATCCAGATGCTCGATAAGCGCAATATTATTTATGATAAGTCTTGAAAGCATCACTATCCTCCGATGGTCATGCGAGCTTTTCCCGTATCAATTTGAAAATATTTCTTTCGCCGATCCGCACGAAGCCGATGCTGTGCTCGCTTTTTGAAACGTTCAGCACGGAGCCCTCGCCAAGCTGAATGAGCTGTGCGCCGTCCGAATGAAGCACGCACTCGCTGTGCGTGAGCACGGTTATTTTTGAGTCAAACGAAGCCACGGTCGGGCGCACGGTCAGCGAATGCGGGCATATAGGGGTAACAATGATAACGTCCAGCCCGGGCGCAACTATCGGGCCGCCCGCCGAGATGGAATAGCCCGTTGAGCCCGTGGCGGAGGAAACGATAACGCCGTCCGCATGCACCATGCCCATGCTGCAGCCATCGATCAAAACCTCCACATGGGCAACGGATGAAAAGCCCTTTTTGGCGATCATAAAATCATTCAGGCACACGAAGCCGCCGTCGTTTTCCACCTCCGCTTTAAGCATTGATGCGCGCTCGATGCGGTATTCGCCCGCAAGGAATTTTGAAAACGCCCGCTCAAAGCCGTCGATATCCGTTTCGCTGAAAAAGCCGATCTTGCCGTAGTTTATGCCGAGGATCGGCACAAGCTCATCGGTTTTGCTGCTTACGGCATGGGTCACCGCGCGAAGCACCGTGCCGTCCCCCCCGATAACCACGGCGAGGTCGGGCGGGAATTTTGCGGAATGCGAAAACAGCTCCTCCGGCTGATCGAACACGCGCGGCTCGCAGTCGAACGAGCGAATTACTGAGCAGGCACGATCAAGCACCGAGCTTGAACCGTGCTTTGTGCTGTTTGCAATCAGATAAACGCTTTTATTCATGGTTCCTCCGTTTTTAAGAGGCATTTTGTTTGTTAAGTACGCAGTTCCGCATGAGCGGCCGAAACCACGGACTCGCACAGCGCGGCGAGCTGCTCCACGGTCGAAACTGCGCTCAAAGCGGCGCCGTCCCCGCTCCGCGCATCGGCAGAGGGCTTTTTGAGATACAGCAAAAACTCTATATTGCCCTTTGGCCCGGTGATGGGTGAAAAATCGATCTCAAGGATCTTAAAGCCGGTATCAAGGGCAAAGGCGGCCGCCTCCGAAAGCACCTGAAGATGTATGCGCTCATCGCGCACGACGCCGTTTTTGCCTATTTTATCCCTGCCCGCCTCAAACTGCGGCTTCACAAGCACCACGGCCTCGCCTCCGATCTCAAGCACGTCATGAATTCTTGGAAGAATCAGCCTAATGGAGATGAACGAAACGTCGCACGAGGCAAATGCGGGCGTTTCATCAAACCACGACGGCTCCATCAGCCTTGCGTTGCGGCGCTCCATGCACACCACGCGTTCATCGTTTCTCAGCTTCCAATCGAGCTGGCCGTAGCCAACGTCCACCGCGTAAACCTTTCTTGCGCCGTGCGAAAGCATACAGTCGGTAAAGCCGCCGGTGGATGCGCCAACGTCCACGCAAACGCGGCCGGCAAGGTCGATTTTATATTTGGCAGCGGCCTTTTCAAGCTTGAGCCCGCCGCGGCTGACGAAGGGGATCGGATCCTCCTTGAGCGAGAGCACCTGATCGTCCCTTACAGGGTCGCTTGCCTTCATAACGCGCACGCCGTCCACCAGCACAACGCCCTCCATAATAAGCGCCTTTGCGCGCTCCCGGCTCTTGGCAAGCCCCAGCTCCACCAGCCTGTTGTCGGCTCTTTCAGTCAACTTGATGCCTCCGCTTGTTTATACATTCGATAATGGTTTCACGGATCTGCTCCGCAGTCAGCCCGCAGAGCTCGTCCTGCTGCTTCGGCGCTGCCGCGCATATCGGGCGGCTTGGCACGCCGAGCGTTTTTACGGTGATCCCGCCACTTTCACAGGCGAGCCGCGCAAGCTGCGCTCCAAAGCCCGTGTCCCTGCTGCCGTCCTCAAGAGTGATCACGGTATCCGCTCCCCGGAGCAGATCGAGCATTTTTTCAGTGATCGGGCAGATCAGCCTTGCGTTCACAAGCCCAACGTCCAGCCCCTCCGCCGCCTTCATCGCGTTTTCAAGCAGCCTGCCGGTTGCGGCGACGGTTACAGGTCGAACCGGCCTGATTATTTCCCACTCCTCCATTGAAGCGCCGCCGGCTATCGGCCTTGAAGGCAGCAGCCCGCGCGAATAGCGAACGGCGCAGGGCTCGTTCAGGCTGAGGGCATGGGCAAGCATTTGCTCAAGCTCCTCCACGGATGACGGAGAAAACAGCTTGAAGCCGCCGGGAAGGGTGGAAAAATAGGCGATATCGTAAACGCCCTGATGCGTTTCGCCGTCCGCCCCCACAAGTCCGGCGCGATCAACGCCGAAAACCACGGGCAGCCCCTGCAGGCACACATCGTGCAGAAGCTGATCGTATCCGCGCTGCAGGAATGTTGAATAAACGGCGAAAACGGGCTTCATGCCTGCCATCGCCATGCCCGCAGCCATCGTTACAGCGTGCTGCTCGGCGATGCCGACGTCGAAAAACCTGCTTGGGAACCTTTTGGCAAAGCCCGTCAGCCCGGTGCCGGAGGGCATAGCGGCGGTGATAGCGGCGATCCGCTCATCCTTTTCCGCAAGGCGGCAGAGCGCCTCGGCAAAGACCTTTGAATTGCTGCCCGAAGAAGCGCTTTCGCCCGTTTCCTCGTTGAAGGCGCCTATGCCGTGAAAGCGCTCGGGATCGCGCTCAGCCGGCGCGTAGCCCTTGCCCTTTTCCGTAAGCACGTGGATGAGCAGGGGCTTGTCGGTAAGATTATCCTTTGCGTGCTGAAGGATCGAGCAAAGCAGGCGAATATCATGCCCGTCGAAGGGTCCGATATAGGTAAAGCCCAGCTCCTCAAACAGCACGTTTGGAAGTATGAAATATTTTATTCTGTTTTTTAAGCGCTCCACCGCGTTGCTAAGGCCCTTTCCGACCTTCGGCACCTTTTTCAGATTGCCGGAGACCCTGCGCTTGAAGCGCTTGTAGCCGCGGCTTGTCCGCAGTCCCGAAAGATGCTTGCTCAGGCCGCCGACGTTTCCCGAAATGCTCATTCGGTTATCGTTTAAAATCACTATGAGCGGAAGCTCGGCCTGCCCCGCGTCATCTATTGCCTCATACGCAAGCCCGCCTGTCATCGCGCCGTCGCCGATAACGGCGACCACGCGGCTTTTTTTATCGCCGCGAAGCCTCAAGCCGCGCAGAATGCCGAGCCCTGCGGAGATAGCGGTGCTGGAATGGCCCACGTTGAAGGCGTCGTATTCGCTTTCGTTCGTTTTGGGAAAGCCGGAGATGCCGTCCTTGGTGCGCAGCGTTTCAAACTCGCGCGCGCGGCCGGTGAGCAGCTTATGCGGGTAGCACTGATGACCCACGTCCAGCACAAGCCTGTCCGACTTAAAATCGAAGCAGCGATGCAGAGCGATTGTCAGCTCCACTATGCCGAGGTTCGAGGCGAGATGCCCGCCGTTTCTTGAAACGGTGGAAACCATGAAGCGGCGCATCTCTTCAGCAAGAGCGCCGAGCTCGTTCATATCAAGCTTTTTAAGATCGGCCGGAGATTCTATCCGTTTTAACAGATCAAGATCATCGTAGCGCGTCATAATAAATCAATACTTTCTTGAAAGCATTTTTTCAACGGTTTGAACAAGGTATTCGGCGCCCGGGCCAAATGCAGCATAAAGAATGCTCTTGGCTTCTTCGGCGGTCCGCTCCGCAAGCTCCCTTGCCTTGTCGATGCCGTACAGGGTCACGAAGGTCAGCTTGCGGCTGTTTTCATCCTTGCCAAGCGTTTTGCCCACAAGCGCCTCGTCCCCCGAATAATCGAGTATATCATCGGTTATTTGAAAAAGCAAGCCCATTTTTTGCGAAAAGCGCTCAAGCGCAAGGAGCTGCCGCTCACCCGCGTCTGCGCTGTACGCTCCAGCAAGCACTGCGGCGGTGAGCATATCGGCGGTTTTATGGGAATGGATAAAGCTCAGCGCGGACTCATCCGGCGTTTCGGAATTTTCGCATTCAAGATCCTTGGACTGCCCCGCCACCATGCCGCTCACTCCGGCGCGGCGGGCGATTTCGTGAACCGCTTTGAAATAGCTTTTGCTCTCGTGAACCAAGCCCATGCCGAGCATATATTCAAATGCAAAGGTCAAAAGCCCATCCCCTGCGAGCACTGCCTGACCCTCTCCGAACACCCTGTGGTTGGAGGGCCTGCCCCTGCGCATATCGTCGTCGTCCATGCAGGGCAGATCGTCGTGAATGAGCGAATAGGTGTGTATCATTTCGATGCCGCAGCCGAGGTGCAGCGCCATTTCGGCGTTTCCGCCAAGCATTTCGCAAACGCCCAGCGCAAGGCAGGGGCGAAGGCGCTTGCCCCCCGCCTTAATACTGTACCGCATGGCGGAAATAAGAGGCTCCGGAGCGCCGCAGCCCGATATTGCGCGCTCAAGCTCCGCATCCACTTCGGCGGCGTAGCGCTTATTAACAATGCCTATATCCATTGAATATTCCACCCTTTTTAGTCAGGATTTTATTATTCCGAAGCTTCGTTTGAGGGCTTGCGCATCGCCTTTGCGATCCTGCCGTCGTACTCCGAAAGAAGGCTGCTGCAATGCTCCGCAAGCAGAGAGCCTCTTTCAAAAAGCGCTATCATTTCATCAAGCTGCACGCTGCCGGAATTAAGCTTTGCCACTATTGAATCAAGCTCTGAAGCGGCCTGTTCAAAGCTCAGATCGAGCTTTGCGGCGGCTTCGGTTTTTTTACTGTTTTCGGTATTTTTATTTTCCATAATACTGTTTTTACTCCAAATACGGAATTATCGGATAGGTTTGATACTCGCTTCTATCGGCAGGGGGAGATGTTATTTTTTATCCGCTATCGCTTCCACCGTGCCGTCGTCAAAGCGTATCGTGAGCCTGCTGCCGCAGGAAATCTCCTCCGCGCTGTAAACGTATTCCCCGTCCGCTTTTGACACTATGGCATAGCCGCGCTTCAGCACGGCGAGCGGGTCGAGCGCGTGCAGCCTTTGCTCAAGCCCCTCCAGGCGCAGATATGCGGCGGTGATATTCTCCCCCGCCTTCTGCTCAAGCAGCCTTACGGCGGAATTCAGCCTTTCGCGCTTGATATCGAGCATTGCGGAGGGCTTTGAAAGCACGGAATCCGATGAAAGCAGCTTTATTCTTTGCCTTGCCGACTCCATGGCGCGGCAAACGGCGGAGGTCATGCTTTTTTGCCTCTCGCTTAAGGTGTATTCCAGCGCTTCAAGCTCCGGCACGCAGCGCTCCGCCGCGGCGGAGGGTGTGGCGGCGCGAAGATCGGCGGCAAAATCGGCTATGGTGAAATCCACCTCATGCCCCACGGCGCTGACGATCGGCTTTTCGCTTGCGAAAATGGCGCGGGCAAGCGCTTCGTCGTTGAAGCAGGAAAGGTCCTCGTAGCTGCCGCCGCCCCTGCCGACTATGATAACGTCAACCTCATCCACCGTATTAAGAAGCGCTATGCCGTCTATTATGGTTTGCGCCGCGCCCGCTCCCTGCACCTGCGCGGGAGCAAGAAGTAGACGCATTGTGGGAAATCTTCTTGAGATAACGGAGCGGATATCGTGAAGAGCGGCGCCGGTTTCGCTGGTAACTACGCCCACGCAGCGCGGCAGAAACGGTATTGGGCGCTTGCGGTCGAAAAGGCCCTCTCTGCCGAGCCTGTCCCTAAGCTCCAGAAATTGCTTATAAAGCTCGCCCTCGCCAAGCGGCTGCATGCCCTTTGCATAGAATTGATACTGCCCGTCCTTAACAAAAAGCGAAACGCTGCCGCTCAGCACCACGCGCATTCCGTCCGAAGGGGCGAATCTGAGCGTGGCGGCGCTTGATTTAAACATTACGCAGCGTATTAGCGCGTTTTTATCCTTGAGTGAAAAATACAGGTGGCCCGAGGAATGGCGCTTGAAGCCGGAGAGCTCGCCCTGAACGCGCAGGGATTTGAGCCGCACGTCATTTTGAAGCAGCAGGCTCACGTACTCGTTCAGATTCGATACCGAATATACGTTTTCAACGGATGCCATTTGCCCTCTCCGCAGCGGTAAGCGTGTTTGCAAGAAGTATCTTTCGCGTTACGGGGCCAACGCCGCCGGGAACGGGTGAAATATAGCCCGCGACATTCTCGGCTGAGTCAAATTCAACGTCACCAACGGTTTTTCCGTTCACCCTGTTTATGCCCGCATCCACAACTATCGCGCCCTGCTTGAGCATTTCGCCCTTGATAAGACCCGGCACGCCGACCGCAGCAACGACTATATCGGCCTGTTTAAGATGCTGAGCAAGCTCGACTGTTCTTGAATGGCAGATCGTAACCGTGGCATGCTCGGCAAGCAGCAGCATCGCGGCGGGCTTGCCCACAACTATGCTTCTGCCTACCACCACGGCGTTTTTGCCCTTGAGCGGCACGCCGGTGCTTTTGATAAGGTGCATGATGGAGCTTGGTGTGCAGGGCGCAAAGCCCTCTCTGCCGGTGAAAAGCGCGCCCGCGTTTGAAATGGTGAGCCCGTCCACGTCCTTTTCGGGCGTGATATGGGCAAGCACCGCATCCTGATCAAAATGCTTGGGAAGGGGCATTTGAAGTAGGATACCGTGAACCGCGCTGTTTGCGCTGAGCGCATCAAGCAGCGCCGTAAGCTCCTGTTCGGGGGCGTTTTCATCGAGGATATGCGTTTCGGTCAAGAGTCCTATATCCGCGCAATCCTTCAATCTGCTGTTTACATACTGCTCGGAGGCGGGGTCATTTCCGACCATTACCACATCAAGCCTCGGCATAACGCCGCTTTCCTTCAGCCTGCTTACGCGCTTCGCGCATTCCTCTCGAAGCTCAAGCGCAAGCCTTTTGCCATCTATTATATTCGCCATGGGAACATCCTTTCAATAATACAAATTGATAAGAAACATTGAAAACGCGGCCGATTCAATCGGCCTTGCGGGTGAATTCATCCATACACAGAAGCGCAGCGCCAACGGCATTATCACTCGAAAGCTCCGGCTTTGAAAAAAACAGGCGCACGTTCTCTGCGCAAATACGCTTAACAAGCATTTCACGAAGCAGCAGGCTTGATGCGACCCCGCCGGAAAAAAGGAACGCCGGCGAGCCCTCCTGCGGATTGGCAAGCAGTGTGTTTTTTATGGTTTTTGCAAGCGTGCGCGCTATCAGCTCGTATACCGAAAGCGCGATGGCACGGGGCTCCTCACCGCGCTCTATCGCCTTGATAATGCCCGTTTCCGCGCCGGAAAACGAAAACTCCGTTCCCCTGACGGATGAGGGGATCGGGGCGGCGGCTTCCGTTGCTTCACGCGCCAGCGCTTCAAGCGCCTTTCCGGAGGGAAAGCCGAGCCCGAGGCGCACGCCGACCCTGTCCACAAGCTGACCCGCGTTAATATCGCTTGAGCCGCCGATACGAAGAATATCGAGCCTTTCATTCACGCGGAGCAGCTCGCTCGTGCCTCCGCTTAAGTGAAATGCGAAAAAGGGCGAGCCTATGAGATCTTCATTTCCCAAAAGCGCGGCTCTTATATGCCCCTGCTGGTGTGTAAAGCCCAAAACAGGCACCCCGAGCGAAGCGCCGACGGTTTTGGCAAGCAGCCTTCCAACGAGGAACACGGGCATATAGCTGTTTTCCCTGCCGCTCGGCCTTTCGGAAAAGCCGATGCCCCGAATCGCGGAAGGATCGAGCGAATTCAGCATTTCAGGCAAAAGTTCGGCCATGTTTCGCGTATGCTGAAAAACGGCGTCGCTCTGCCTGAGACCCCTTTCGCCCTGCTTTACCTCAAGCAGGGTGCGCTTATCGGAAACAATGCCGTCTATACAAACACAAGCTGCGGATGAAGTGTAGCAGCTTGTATCTATGCCGATAAATATTTGATTATTTCTGCGCTCCGCCATTGGGAATCACGCCTCGGACCGCACGACCTTGCCGAGAAGACCGTTTATAAAGCGCGGTGAGCGCTCATCGCAATAGACCTTGGCCAACTCCACGGCTTCATTTACCGCAACGGCGGGCGGAACCTCGCGCCCGAAACGAATCTCATATACCGCAACGCGAAGGATGGAAAGATCAACCTTCGGCATACGATCGACCGTCCACCCCACGGCGGCGGAGCCGATGATGGAATCGATGCTTTCAAGATTTTCGGAAACTCCCGAAACTATGCTTTGCGCAAACTCTATATCCGAGGGCGACGGCTCCTCGCTTATGCCGGATTTTTCGATTATGCCGGCGTACGTATCGTCGCAGCCAAACATTTTTTCGTATGTTTGGAGCATTGCCACTTCTCTTGCTGTTTTTCTGCTCATAATAATAGTTTACGGATCATGAATTACAAATCATGAATTACTGTTGATCGCTCCTGCCTGTGATAAAATTCTTGATGGCGTTGTTTGCTCCATCGAAGCCGTACTTATCCACGAGAAAGCCGTATGCTCCGAACACAATCACTAAGAGCATTATAAGAAGCGCGGGAAAAAAGCCGATGGAAAGAATAAGTATGGCGCTTACGAGCCCGAATACGCCAAGCCCGATAGCCACCTTATGCTTCCGTATGAATTCAAACACGACCATCAGCATTTGACCGAGGGTGGTGATCTGCTCCATTGTTAACTCCGGAAACGAATCTTTATTCTCTTTATTCTCTTTCTTTGCCATTACTATGCTTTGCCTCCCAAGAATTCATTCTGAAACGCCGGGTAGTGTGCTCGCGCGATGCAGGCGCACCGAGCCGTCAACGCACTCTTCTTTCAACCTGGGTGGAGCCGGAATCGATGGTCTGTACTATGGAAACGGACACGCTGCGAACGGGAATGCCCGTGGAGCCTTCGATCTCGGTTATGATCCTGTCTTGCAGATCTGAGCAGAGCTGCGCAAGATCGCCGCCCGCGAAGGCGGTGAGCCTGACGTCGGCGGTGATCCCGTCCGCAACGGGCGTTATCACGCAATCGCCGGATTTAACGCGGCTGTCCAGCTTGAGCTGCCTTTGGATAATGCCTATGATCGCCTCGTTGCTGATGAAGGAGGTGCCGGCTTCGGTGGATCGCAGTGTGTTCATAACCGATTTGCTGCCTTCCTTTCCGATTCTGAACACGCAGGCCATAACAAACAGGGTGAAAATAAGCAGGAAAAGAAAGAGAATGCCCAAAAGGACGCGCACCGCCATTTTATCGCCGGAAAGAAGCTGTGTAAAGCCCTTCAGGTTCATAACACCCCATGCGGTAAGCATCAGCACCGCTAAAACCACGGCAAGCATAAGCAGCGCAACAACTACTAAGAGCCTGTTTACATTATCACTTTTCATATAGATCCTCCGTTCGGCAAACAGCGCTTGATTTAAAAAAAGTGTTCGGAGCCGGAGGCGAACCTTGACCGGCTCCGATCATTGGATCATTTAACGCGGGGTTCCTCGACCTTTTTCTCGACCTTTTCCTCCGCGAAGGTGACGGACTGAACGAACACGTTGACCTCTACCACGCGAAGACCGGTCATGGTTTCGATGGCGCTCTTGACCTCCTGCTGCACGTCCACGCAAACGTCCTGGATCTTGCAGCCGTATTTCACGTTGACGCTGATATCGACCGCAGCTTCCTCGGTGCCGACCTCGACGCGAACGCCCTTGGTGTAGCTCTTCTTGCCGCCGAAAATGCCGGAGATGCTGTCCGCAAAGCCTCCGCCAAGACCCGAAACGCCCTCTACCTCGGCGGTGGCGAGGTTTGCGATGGTGGCGATAACATCGGGGGCAAAAACGACCTTACCCGTTTCATTGACCTTAACGTCGGTGATTACCTGATTCTCGTTATCCATAGATGGACACCTCCTGTTTTTTAGTCTGATTTATTATACCAAACTTCCGTTGAATTGTAAACAATCATGGATGAAATTTCATGATTTTTATATAAGTTTTTCATAAAAATGCCTCTTTGTGCCGATTTTTGTTTCAATTGCCGCCGGATGGATGCGCTGCGGGCCGCTCATACGCCGCCCGTTCCGCTCACCGAAATGCGAATGGAGCTTGCGGGCGATCCGGTTTCCGTTTTAACTATATCAAGTATTCTTGCCACCTCTTCGTCCGTCAGGCTGTCGCCGCTGACCACGACCGACACCGCGTCGCTGCGCATGGTTACCGCAGCATCCAAAAAGCCCTTTGATCTAATCATGCTTTCAATTGAAAATTCCTTTTCCATATTGTCCACAAGCTCCATCAGCCGCTGCTGCGCGTTCTGCATCGTGCCTGCGTCCGTGCCCTGCTCGTTGATTATCATTCTCAAATAATCTATCTCCTTTGCCCGAAGAGAGCTGCGCTCATCCCTGAACGCGGAGAAGCTGTTCAAATACACTCCGGCGCTGACAGCGCTTTCTTTCGCCGGCTTTTCCGTTTCCACCGCGCCCTTCCCATCGCCTTTTCCCGCGGAAGCAAGCTGATCGTCCTTTTTGTTCAGGGCAACGTTCAGCACGATCGCACCCACCACGAGCGCGGCAAGAAGCAGCAGAGCGACGATGCCCTTTGATGTAAACCTTATTCTTTTAGTTGCAGCCATAAACTTTACCTCCATGTTTTTTATTTAGCTTACTGAATCCGTTAAACTATATTCAAGCCCCGCTCATCTCATTACAAACACCTCCACCGAGCCTTCATCTATGCCGAGCACGGTGCGCACGGCGGCGGTGATATTGTACTTAACGCGAATATCCCCCGCTCCCTCCGCAAGCACGATCACGCCGCGCACCCTTGGCATCAGCTCCGTTATTACGATCGGCTCCTCCCTGCCGGCGTTTGAAACGGTGGCGGGGCGAAGCTCGCTTGAATAGGAGCCGTCGCTCCCGCTCTTGCGCTCATCCGAGGCAACTATCTGCTCCGCCGCGCTTTCAAGGGTTATCATCACCCTTGCCCTGCCCACGCCCTCCATGCTTTGAAGCAGCTCCTCAAGCCTGCGCTCAAGCCTTTGCTCAAGCGCCAAATCACCTTCGCCTGCCGTTTGCTGCGCCTTTGCATCCGTATTCTCCGCCGTTTTCGCGCATGAAAGCGGCAGGAACGAAAGCATATATACGCACACTGCAAGCGCCGCAACGGAGATGATAAGCGTGTATTTATACCTTTTGCTGCCCGCGATTTTCTGCGTCAGAGCACTTAGATCAAGCTTTGCGTCCATCGGCTTCTTCACCTCTTTTCCTGCGGCAGAACGCTGTAAACAGATTTCTGTTTTTGCATTTTACGTATTTTGCCGTCACAAGCTTCTGCTTGCCTCACAGCAGACTCAGGGCGGCGGCAAGCAGGGTTATGCCAAGCACCTTTGACGCGCTTTGAAACACGCCGCCCCCGCTCCCCTCCCTCTGAATTATCAGCTCCAGCAGCGAGAACACAAGACCCAAGACCGTTAGCCTTATCAAAAACTGCTTGAAGGCATCCATTTTTCCCATCTCCCATAAAGCATCGTGCTTATCTCTGTATTTTCCCGTTCGTTAAAGCTCTCAAAGCAGCGACCCTCCTGCCGATATCATCATTACAAGCGTGAGCGCGAGCATCGAGGCGCACAGAACGCAGGCGGCAAGCATGTAGGAGAGCACATCCGCGATCCCACCGAGCATTGCCGGAATTCCGGTGCCGGAAAAGGGCTCGCACACAGCGGCTGCAGCACGGAAGGCGAGCATGCCTCCGAGCAGGGTCAGCGCCGGCCTTATCAAAGCAAGCGCAAGCACCACGAGCGCCGCCGAGCCGACCGCATTTTTGGCAAGATAAGCGCCCGAAGCCGCGGTATCCATGGTGGCTGAAACAACGCTGCCTCCAACGGGAAGCAGCCTATCTATCGCGTATTTTGCCGTGCGCGCGCCAACGCCGTCCGAGGCCGCCGCAGCTGCGCCGCTGAGAAAAACTATGCCCGTATAAACTACCGAGGCAAGCCCCATCAGCCATTTCGCGCTTTTGATCAGCAGGCTGACCGCGTTTGAAAGGCGCATGAATTCGCCGATTCCGCAAAGCACCGTTATCACACCCGCCGCAAGCAGCATCGGAAACACCAGATCATCCATCAATGCGCTGATTCCGGCCGCAAGAAGCGACAGCTTCGGCGTAAGGGCGGCGGATGCGCCGGGCGCTCCCGAGGCAGCCAGCAGAATTGAAAGCGGGGGCGCTGCAGCCTCGCAAAAGGATGCGATCTTTGAGCATGCCTGCGCTGCTTTTGCCGCAAGCGAGGCGAAAACGCCCGTGACGCTCAAAACGGAAACCGAGGAAAGCACGAATTGAACCGGCCTATCCATTCCGTCGTTTTTAAAGACGATGGCGCACACGCCGCTGATCATACATATTGCCGCAACGGGCAGCAGTCCCGCCGCGCTTTTTCTAAGGCCGGGCAGCATCAGCGAAAGCAGCTTTTCAAACACGCTCCGCGGCTCGCTCTCCACTTCGGATTCCGCTATGCTTTTTGCGATTTCGGAAGCGCTCATAGAGCCGAAAAGCGCTTCGCCCCCATCCCGAGAGAATTCAAGGAATTCATCCCATTTTGAAAGCTCGGCTTCACCGATAAGGCGGTCGGTTTCCGCGCTTACGGCTTCCCGCTCATCCGATGCGCCGCTTTGAGCTCTTTCGCCGCTTACGGCATCCGTGCCGCAGCTCAAGTCCTTCGGGCTCAGCGCCATGGCGCTGCTTTCAAACGCTATGAAAAGCGCTGTTACAAGCAGGATAAGCGGAGCCGCTTTTAATATGGATACCTTCCTTGGCAAAGCAATAGTTTTCATTTTTCAGCATACTCTTTTGCTTCAAAGAGTTGAATTCACAAGCCTTATCACCGCTTCGGCGATGGAGCGGACGATGGGAAGCGCGATCAGCATAAGCAGCACCCTTCCTGCGGTTTCGGCGGTTTCGCCAAGCGCCGTTTCGCCCGCGTCCCTGCAAACGGAAGCGGCCGCTCTTGTGAGGTACGCTATGCCCACCGCCTTAAACACCGTTGAAACGGCGGCGGGAGCAATACCGCCAAGCTCCGCAATTCGCCTGATTTCATCCAGGGCTCCGCTCAGAACGGCGATCACTTTCAAAAGCGCCAGCGCACCCGCCGCAAAAGCGGTCTGCCTTGCAAACACCGGGCTTACGGGGCGCAGGCTCATGCTGACTATCGCCGAGGCCGCAAGGAAGGCAGCGAGTGATAAAAGCTCCATCAGTAAAGCTCAAAAACGCTTCGTATGCTGCTGAAAAGCGTTGACACTATGCCTATCACCATGGAAATAACTATCACAAGCCCCGCAAGCGCAGTCAGAAGCGCTATATCCTCCCTGCCCGCCTGCTTTAAAAGCTGGCACACGACCGCCACAAGCATCCCTATGCCGGCGATTTTGAAAACTATCTCTACCCCATGCTTCTTCCTCCGCAATACAGCATTTTTTCACAAACCGTTTTTTCAAAGCACCGTCAGCGCCGCAGCCGCCCCGCCGAGCACGCAGAGCGCCAGCTCGACCTTCGATTTTTGCTCCGCGTGTTCCTTCAAGCCCTTTACGGACGAGTCGAGTGTGCGAATCAGTTCATCAAGCCTTGCCGCTTCCTCAGCCGCGCCGCGAGTGCCGAATGCCGCAAAGCAGCGCGCCGCCTTCTCTTTTTCAGCTTCCGCAATACTGAGCCGCGAGAGCGCTTCCACCAATGCCGCTCCGCCCGACGCGCCCGCCATCAAGCCTTCCCCGGCAGCCTCCCAGAAGCGATCCGCCGCTCCGAGCGTCCTCATTTTTTCTATGATCCCCGCAATATCGAGCCTTTCAAAAAGCAGGGGCCTGAACGCCCGCAAATCGTTCAGAAGGTTGACCGCATCCCTGTACTGCGCCAGCACGCCGAGCTTCAGAGCATACCCAAGTGCGGTGAACGCAAGAAAAATCAAGGCGGCGCAAACCGGCTTCAGCATGACCTGCTCTCCAATACGGCAGCCGGCTCAAGCGCGTCCACAAGCCGGAATTCGTTTCGCTCCCGTTTCAGAAAAAGCGGCTTCACCGTTTCCGAATCAAAAAGCGTGCGCAGACCGGGGCGATGCTTAAGCTCGCGCAGGCTGCCCGCGTGAATGCTTGATACCACGGCCACGCCGCAGCGTGCGGCATCTTCGACCGCTTCAAGCTCCTGTTTTCCGTTCAGCTCCTCCGTTATCACCACCTGCGGGGACATATTTCGGATAAGAAACGGCAGCGCCTCGCATTTGGAAATTCCGCTCATCACGTCCGTGCGCTTTCCCACGTTCAGCCCTCCCTCCGGGCCGCCCGCAAGCTCGTATCTTTCATCGATCACAGCGGTTTTAAAGGCTTTTTCCAAGCCGATCCCGTTTGAAAAGCAGCGCGCGCAATCCCGAAGAAAGGTTGTTTTGCCCACGCCCGGAGGCGCGGCGATAACGAATGATTTTGGCAATCCGCCCCGCGTAAGCCGGCACATCAGCTTTTCGGCGCAGCCGAGCCTTTCCCTCGGCACTCTGAAATTGAACGCGCACACCTTTAGAAAGCGAACTATCCTGCCGTTTTGAACCTCAGGTGTGCCGCAGAGCCCGACGCGCACCCCGCCCTGCATCGACACGCAGCCCTTTTCAAGCTCGGTTTCCTTTGCGTACATCGAATTTTCGCAAACGGCGGCAAGCATTCTTTCAGCTTCAAGGGCGGTAAAAAACGGAAGCTGCGGGAGTATCGCTTCGCCATGTGCAAAGAGAAGCTGAACGGGGCTGCCGACCCGAAAGCGCACCTCCTCAACCCCGCCCATGGATGCGGGCGGCGAAAGAAACAGCCCTTCAAGCTCGCTTCTCAGCCAATGCGGCACCGCCTTGAGTATCGCGCTCTCCGCCGCCGTAAGTGCGGTTTTTTCCAATGGCAGGGGCTCCGCAGCCGCCTCCAAGCTCCGCCTTTCCATCGGCATAATTCCAAGCGCGTGAAGCGTCCCTTTATCATTCCGTGTGAAAAAGCCGAGCTCAAATGGTCTTGCACCCGAACCTGCACTTGCACCTGCGCTTGTGCTTGTGCCTGTGCCTGCTTTTTCGTTTGTGCTTTCGTTTCTCATCCCGATCCCACTCCTTTTGTTTGCTGAAAAAGCTTATGGGATTTGGGAAGCATATATTCATAAAAAGCATTGTGAACAAAGTAAAAAATATGCGATAATCAGTCGAATTTAAAGTGAACGAAGAAGTGAAGCGGATATGTGTTTCGGATCGCGCCCATCGGCTATACGCTGCCTTTGGTTTGAGAAAAGGGCTTTTCGTTCAGGTCACGAACATAGCAAAGCAGCGCGAAGGCAAGAATGCCCATAAGCTGCGCATCGAGCGCCGCTCCGGCAAGCTCAAAATAACCGTATTTCAAAACGGCAGCTCTTGCAGCAAAGCGAACGCACTCAGCAAGCACGGGCGCGGCGGCGCAGGCAAGAATGGCTTCAGGCGCGGACTTGAGCCTTGAGGATAGAAGCGCGGCAAAAAAAGCATATACGAGCATTGCCGCGTCCGGCTCCAAAGCGCTTGAAGCTGCGGCCTCGCAAAGCGAAAGAAGCAGGGTATGGATTGCGAGCTTTATCATATCAGCCGTGCTGTTTTCCCCGATCAAGCGGAGCAGCAGCGCCGCAATCAAAACGACTATCACCGCTGGCGCTATCATCAGCTCCGGATTCAGCATAAAAACTGCGCTGCGCAAGAATAATACGAGCGCAAGAAACAGCATCGGCAACACCTTGCCCGCGCCCAATTCGCTCAAAAGCGAATCGAGGGTTCCGAAAAGGGTGCAGCAAAGCAGCATCAGCACCGCCATTGTTGAAAACGACATAAAAAACCCCGCTTCCGTAAAACTATGCGTTTAGTTTTATCGGAGCGGGTTTGTAATAAACATATATTTCGGCGGTTTCGGCAACAGCGGCATAAAGCGCTACGGCGTGAGAAGCAGATAGCCTATCATAGCGCCCGTCATGCCCTTATCGCGCCTGTATGAATAGAGCAAATCGCTTCTTTCATAGGTGCAAAGCCCCATGGAGGATATATTTTCCGGCGGGATGCCGGCGGAGCAGAGCTGAAGGATGAGCGCACTTTCAAGATTGACATAGGCTTTGCCGGGTTTTCCCGGCTTTTTTAAGCTTTCATACTGAAATTCTGAAACGAAATCATCCGCAATGCCTTCATCCACCTCAAAGCATTCCTTGCAGATGCAGGGGCCGAGCGCGGCAAGCATTTTATCGGGGCGGCTGCTGAATTCGCGCGCCATGCTTTTAGCCAGGCTTTCGGCAACGCGCCTGTAAGTTCCCTTCCAGCCCGCATGGGCAAGCCCGATTGCGCGGTTCACGGGATCGAAAAGATAGCAGCAGCCGCAGTCCGCGTGAAGGGTAACGAGAATCGCGGCGGGATCGTTTGTGATAAGCCCATCGCAAAACGGAAGCGGCTCTTTAAAAAGCCCCTGCCCCGCGTTTGAGGAATCCACCCGAACTATATTTGAGCCGTGCTCATGATTCACAAGCACCGCCCTGCCTATATCAAGCCCGGCAGCATCAAAGAAAATGCGGTAGTTCCGAAGCACGTTCTCCCTGCTGTCGTCCCTGGTAAGGCTCAGGTTCATGGAGGCATAGGGCTGCGGACTGATTCCGCCGAGGCGCGTTGAAAACCCATGCTCAATGCCATGGGTGCGCGCAAACACGTCGGAGCGAAGGATGCCGACTCCGCGTGTTTGCGAAAGCGTGTGGCCGCGCTGCACTTTTTCAAATAAAGAGGCGTAGTTCATTCTTGATTCGTTATTCGTTATTCGTTATTCGTTATTCATATCGGAGGCGGGCGCCTTTCCCGGCTTTTTGCCGGAGCTTTCCTCCTCAAGCAGCATTTGAAGCTCCTGCATGAAGGTGTTTATATCCTTAAACGAGCGGTAGACCGAGGCGAAGCGCACATACGCCACCTCGTCCAACTCGCGCAGGCGCTGCATCACAAGCTCGCCTATGCGGATGGTGGTGACCTCCTGATCCAGCGTGTTGTAAACCTCCTTTGACACCTCGTCCACAAGCTTATTCATATCCGCCATTGAAACGGGGCGCTTTTCGCACGCCTTGCGCACGCCGGAGAGGATCTTCGCGCTGTCGAACTCCTCCCTCGTGCCGTCCCGCTTCACCACCATTATAGGAAGCTCCTCTATTTTTTCATAGGTTGTGAACCGCTTGCCGCAGCTTGTGCATTCGCGGCGCCTTCTGATGCTGGTGCCGTCCTCGGTGGGGCGAGAATCCACCACCCTGCTTTCAAGGCACGAACAATATCTGCACTTCATAAAAAACCTCCCAAATGCGGCGGACCAAGCAGCCCCCGCCGCCCTAATTTCCGGTCGTTTCGATATTATGGATTATATCATAGAATAAATCAGCTTTTCAATCCCGAATCACGGGCGATTTTCGGCATCATTCAGCGTTATGGAAAAGGATCGGTGGCCCGATCCTTGAAAAAACGATATTGAAGGGGATCAATACTCCATGCTGCCCGTGGTGCGCGGGAAGGGAACGACGTCGCGTATATTCGGCACGGCGGTAAGATACATCAGAATGCGCTCGAAGCCGAGGCCGTAGCCCGCATGCTTCACGCCGCCGTACTTGCGCAGGTCGAGATACCATTCGTAATAGCGCATATCCATGCCAAGATCCTCTATCTTCTTTTTGAGCACGTCGTAGCGCTCCTCCCTCTGGCTGCCGCCGATGATCTCGCCCACGCCGGGCACGAGCAGATCGGCCGCCGCAACGGTTTTGCCGTCGTCATTCAGGCGCATATAGAAGGATTTGATCTCCGCAGGGTAATCGGTAAGAAAAACGGGGGAATTGTATATCTGCTCGCAGATATAGCGCTCATGCTCGGTTTGCAGATCGCAGCCCCAGAACACAGGATACTGGAATTCCTGCTTGGATTCAAGCAGAAGCTCCACCGCCTTGGTGTAGCTCAAACGGATGAAATCGGAATTGAGCACGTGGTTGAGCCTGTCAAGCAGGGTGTTGTCATAATGCTTGTTGAAAAACTCCATCTCGTCCGGGCAGCGCTCGAGCACGGTTTTAATGATGTATTTGATCATCGCCTCGGCTGTGTCCATATATCCGTCCAAATCGCAGAACGCCATCTCGGGCTCTATCTGCCAAAACTCCGCCGCATGGCGCGCGGTGTTGCTGTTTTCGGCGCGGAAGGTGGGACCGAAGGTGTAGATATCGCGGAACGCAAGCGCGAACGCCTCGCCGTGAAGCTGACCGCTGACGGTGAGGTTGCAGGATTTACCGAAGAAATCCTTGGAGAAATCGACCTTGCCATCCTCCGTTTTGGGCGGATTATCCATATCCAGCGTGGTAACGCGGAACATTTCGCCCGCGCCCTCGCAATCGCTGCCGGTGAAGATGGGCGTGTGAACGTAGAGGAAGCCGCGCTCATCAAAGAAGCGATGGATCGCCTGCGCCACAACGCCGCGAACGCGGAAAACGGCCTGGAAGGTGTTTGTGCGCGGACGCAGATGCTGAATGGTGCGCAGATATTCAAGCGTGTGGCGCTTTTTCTGAAGGGGATAGTCGTTCGGACATGCGCCGTCGATAATGATCTGCTCCGCCTTTATCTCGAAGCTCTGCTGCGCGTCGGGAGTGAGCTCCAGCACGCCGCGAACGGTGATGGCCGCGCCGGTGTCCAGCAGGCGAACGGTTTCATCCGGAATATCGGCCGTGGCGTACACGACCTGCACCGTTCTGAAGCATGAGCCGTCGGACAGGGCGATGAACCCAAAGTTTTTGGACTGCCTTGCAGTTTTTATCCAACCGGAAACCTCGATCTTGCCTTCGTAGGCCTTCGGATCGTTATTAAGCTGAAATAATTTGACCATTTTGCACCTCGCTAACGGTAATTATCTGCTAATTTTAGCACAGATATCCCCAATATGCAATAGAATTATCTTATATATATTTCAAAATTCATTAGGCTTGATCAAGCCGGAGTTTTGCGCGGTTTTATGCGCGGAAAGGACACCCCCGGCCATTCGAAAATGACCGGGGGATGCCATAGGAGGTATGGACCGAAGCCGCGCATTATGCGGGCCACGGAAAAGATGGAGGCAAAACACTGTTTACAAGTCTTGCATAATCCTTCGATGACTTAATTCTATCAGCTTATTTCGGTTTTGTAAACAGGTTTTTGCCCAAAATCCAAAATTTAATAAATTGTTTACAATTTTATTATGTAATAACTGCTGTATCGGTAATCATCAGCGGAGCGGTGGAATACCCTTTTTGCATGGAAATGATATCGGGCTTTTTTTCAATAATAATGCTTTTCGGAGGGATGGGCTGCTCGTTTGCGCTGCGCTTTTTTCCGCTAAAAAACACGCTCCGCGCGCTGAAGGTCGTGCTGCTGCCGAACGCGCGGCAAAGGGCGGCTCGCACGGGGAAGCAGGCTGAAGCCACGGGAACGACGCCGTTTCAGGCTATGGCGTCCGCTCTGGGCGGCTCGGTGGGGACGGCAAATATAGCGGGCACGGCAAGCGCGATTGCGATCGGCGGCGCGGGAGCGGTTTTTTATATGTGGCTTGCGGCGCTTTTCGGCATGGCGCTTAAATTTTCGGAGATAGTTTTAGCGGTAAAATACAGAAAGAAAACGGAGAGCGGCTATATCGGCGGCCCGATGCTCTATATTGAAGGCGGCCTCGGAAGGGGGCGCTGCGGGGAAAGAAAATCGGGCGGATCGGCTATGCTTGGCCGCATCTCAAGGCCGCTTGCGGTTTTATACGCCGTGTTTGCCCTGCTTTCTTCGCTTATCGGCACAACGCTCGTGCAGTCAAACACGGTGGCAAGGAGCGCTTTTGAGATGGTGCGCGGCTTCAGCCCCAATGCAGCGGAAGCGCCTATCTTAGCAGCGGCGGGCCTTCTCTGCGCCCTTCTGACCGGAGCCGTGGTGCTTGGCGGCGCGAAGCGTATCGGAAAAATCAGCGCGCTGCTGGTGCCGTTTATGGCGGTCATCTATATTTTCATCTCCGCTGCGGTGCTGATTGCACACAGTAAAAGCATTCTTCCGAGCATAGCGCGCATTTTCAAGGAGGCATTCGGGCTTCGTCAGCTCGGCGGCGGTATCTGCGGGGTATGCGCCGCAAAAGGGATGCGGATAGGCATTTCAAGAGGCGTTTATTCAAACGAAGCGGGCGTGGGCTCCTCCGCGATGGCGCACGCGGGCGCTGAAACGGATTCGCCCGCAAAGCAGGGGCTCTACGGCATATTCGAGGTGTTTGCCGATACGCTCGTAATGTGTACGCTCACGGCGCTCGTGGTGCTTGCAAGCGGCGCTCCCCTGCCCCCTGACCCATCGGTTTCCGGAGTGAGCATCGCGCTTTCGGCGTTTTCCACCGTGCTTGGAGTGAAGAGCGCAGGTATCTTCCTTTCGGTTTCGCTGCTGCTTTTCGCCTACACCTCGCTCATCGGCTGGTCGGTTTACGGGCTCGCCGCCGCAAGGTATCTTTTCGGCAAGCGCTCAAGGCTGGCGTTCTGCATTGCCTTTACAGTGCTCACGGCGCTTGGAGCGTTTGTGAGGGTGGACGCCGCCTGGAAATGCGGGGAAATGCTGAATCTGCTGATGGCCGCGCCGAACATCGCCGCGCTGCTGCTGCTTGCGAAGGACGTTAAAAGGGAGATAGCGTATTATGAGTGAGAGGAAGCTGCTTCCGCATACCCCTCCAGCCACGCTCGCGCGTATCGGCAGTATTCCTCATCGCTTCCGCTGAATTCAAGGAAGTAAACGAAGCACTGCGCCATACAGCGCTTTACCGCGCAAAAATCGTATTCCCCCAATTCGGAATAGCCGCGAAGAAACTCGCTTCGCTCCTCATCGGTCTTTAAAAAAGTCTGCCCCGGGCGAAGCAGCAGCGCCCACGCTATGTCAAAATCCCTATTGCCGATGCCCGCAAGCTCAAAATCCAGAATTCCTGCGATATGCCCGCTTTTCCAAAGGATATTCGCATAGTGAAAATCCCCGTGGCAGAAGCAAGGCGCGGGCTTTGGCGGCTTTTGATCGAAAACAGGCTCCAGAAAGCCAAGATCGAGCTTTGAAAGCAATTCGCTTGAGGGCGGGTGGAAAAACCTTCTGTCCAAAACGGGCAGGGCGGCGGGAAGCTTCAAATTATGAATCCGCGCAAGGGTTTTTCCGTATTCGCGCATATAGGAAAGCGAGCTGAGCGCCTCGTTTTTTCCGAGCAAAACGGAAAGCCGCTCTCCCTCAAGCTCAAGCGTGACGGAAAACGGCGTACCATCAAAGCCGCAGTCTATTACCTTTGGAAAGAGCGGCTCGTTCAGCGAGTTCAGTATATTTACTTCATTTTGAATATTTGCGCCGCTCTGCCGCGCCGCCTTGATGTATACCCGCACGTTTTCGCCGTGAAAAACACCTTCCGCGTGGAACACATCGTTGCCCGCGTGCGGATAGCCAAGCACCTTTACAAGCTTGAATTCCTTATACGGCAAGGAAAACGGGTCGACCGTTTCCCGCCATTTTTCAGGGTGCGGCGAGCCGCCGGTTTTGCCCATGTGCGTCATCTGCCGTAAAGCCTTGTCAGCTCCGCGATCCTTTGGGCAAGCGCGTCGTTTGCTTCACCCTTGAGCAAACGCCACTGCCAGTTTCCCTCGCTCGTGCCGGGGGTGTTGATCCTGCTGCCCTCGCCAAGAGAGAGCCAATCCTGGATCTGCGCCACAAAAAGATCGGCGGAGGAGGCAAGTCCCGCGCGAAGGATCGCCTCGGCAAGCGCCTCGTTTGACGCATCGTTTACGCCAAGGTACTTTGCAATAAACGCACGCTCTTCTTTGCTTATTTCGTTTACAAACTGATACAGCGGCGCGTTGTCGTGCGTGCCGGTGTAGCAGGCGCAGTTTTTCTCGTAGTTGTGGGGAAGATAATCGCTCTCACCGGAAGGATCGAAGGCAAACTCCAGCACCTTCATGCCGGGAAAGCCGGACGCCTTTCGCAGCGCGTGTACCTGCTCGGTCAAAAAACCCAGATCCTCCGCAATAAAGCGCATTGTGGGGAAAGCGGCCTTGAGCGCGTCGGTAAACTCCTGCCCCGGCCCCTTGACCCAATGCCCGTTTCTTGCGGTGGAATCGCCCGCAGGCACGGCCCAGTAGCTTTCAAGCGCACGGAAATGATCTATGCGCACAACATCAAACAGACTTTTCGCTATCTCAAGGCGGCGGCCCCACCAGGTGTAGCCGTCCAGCCTCATCTTTTCCCAATCGTAGAGCGGATTGCCCCAAAGCTGCCCGTCCTGCGTGAAGGCATCCGGCGGAACGCCCGCCACAAGGGTGGGTCTGCCGTCCTCATCCAGTTGGAAAAGCTCTCTGTGCGCCCAAACGTCGGAGGAATCGAGCGCGCAGTAGATGGGCAGATCGCCGATTATGCCGATGCCCTTTGAGTTTGCATAGCTCTTTACCTTTGCCCACTGAAGGAAGAAGCGGTATTGGGTGAATTTGAAAAGCTTGATCTCGTCCGCAAGCAGCTCGCAGTATCTTTGAAGCGCCGCATCGTGATAGAATTTTGCGTCCTCATCCACCCATTCATACCAGGGCTTCATTGAAAAGCGTGCCTTTATGACCGAAAACAGTGCGTAATCATCGAGCCAATCGGCATTTTGGCTGAGGAAGTGCAGATAGCCCTCGTCCTCCGAAAGGTTTGCGCGGCTCATTGCAAGCGTGAGCAGCTCAAGACGGCTGAGGTAGAGCTTTTCATAATCTATACGCCGCGCGTCGCTTCCGAAATCGACCCTTTCAACCTCGCTTTTTGCTAAAAGACCTTCGTCGATAAGGGCTTCAAGATCTATAAAATACGGATTCCCCGCGAAAACGGAGTAGCTTGAATAGGGCGAATCGCAGTACCCCGTGGGGTTCAGCGGAAGCACCTGCCAGTACCTTTGACCCGCCTTTTCAAGAAAATCTATGAACTCATACGCCTCCCTGCCGAGGGAGCCGATGCCGTAGGCGGACGGCAGGGAGAATACCGGCATGAGTATGCCGGAGGAACGGGGAAAGCGAGCATTTTCATTATGTTCTTTATTCATACTGTTTTGCATTTTTATCTCCATGAAAGTAGTATTCATGCTGTTAATATACCACTGCTCGGCGAAATATGCAAGCTAAAAATCATTCAAAGCACCTGATCGCCATCGCACGGAACTTAAAGCATTATGTCCTCCACCCGGCAGTCAAGTATTCGGCAAAGGTCATTTACAGTAGTGGTATTTACAGGTTTATTCTTGCAAGGAGGGTAAAACATGGCTGTTGCTTCATTGGTTTTGGGTATCGTATCTCTGGCCCTTTGCCTTATACCCGGCATGAATATTGTGATCGTGATAGTTGCCGCCGTCGGTCTGGTTCTTGGCGCCATCGCAATGAGAAAACATCCCGAGAAAAAGGGTCTCGCAGTTGCCGGTTTGTCGATGAGCATAATAGGCTTGGTGCTTGGCATCATTGTTTGGGTTGCCTGTGCAAGTGCGGCAGGCTCGTTGAGCAGAATGTATTAAACATCGGCAAGCATTCTTGAACAGCAGAAAAAGCCCGTTGCCCCGGGCTTTTTCTGTTTCAATTCATAATATAAGCTTATGTGGTCGATTCGTCTGAATTTACTCCACCTTTACTTTATCTTCAAATGTATCCACCTTATTGAAATTGGCGAAATCCATTATGTATTCCTTGCGGCTTGCGACCTTATCGCCCATCAGCAGGGTAACAAGATGCTCCACGTAGGCGGCATCCTCTATATTGACCTGCACGAGGGAGCGGTTTTCAGGGTTCAGCGTGGTTTCCCAAAGCTGCTCGGGGTTCATTTCGCCCAAGCCCTTATAGCGCTGGAGGGTATAGCCCTTCATGCCCTTGGTTATTTTGGCAAGCTCCTCGTCGTCGTAGGCATATTTTACGTCGCTGCCCTTCTGCACCTTATACAGCGGCGGCATTCCCATGTAGACGTGCCCGCTTGTGATAAGCTCCTTTGTGTAGCGGTAAAAGAAGGTGAGCAGCAGCGCGCGGATATGCGCGCCGTCCTGATCCGCATCCGAAAGGATGATCACCTTATGATATTTCAGATTTTTAAGCTCGAAATCCTCGCCGATGCCGGTGCCGAGCGCGGTGATGATGCTGCGGCATTCGTCGTTTTCAAGCACCTGCTCGATGCGGCGCTTTTCAACATTCAGCGGCTTGCCTCGAAGGGGCAGTATCGCCTGAAAGCGCCTGTCGCGCCCCTGCTTGGCGCTGCCGCCAGCGGAGTCGCCCTCAACGATGAAAAGCTCGTTCAGCTCGGGGTTTCTTCCGGTGCAGCTTGAAAGCTTGCCCACGAGCGGCGCGTTTTCAAGCTTGGATTTTTCGCGCGCCATGCTCTTTGCCCTGCGCGCCGCCTCCCTCGCCTTCGCCGCCTTGACCGCCTTATCCGCCATCGCGTTTGCAATATCCGCGTTTTTAAGGTTTTCAAGGATGGGCATCAGCTCCTCCGTGACAATGGATTCCACCGCCGTGCGCGCCTCGGTGTTTCCGAGCTTGGTTTTGGTCTGCCCCTCAAACTGAATGGAGCTCATTTTAAGGGATATTACCGCCGTCAGCCCCTCGCGGAAGTCCTCGCCGGAGAGTGAGGCGTCCTTTTCCTTTAAAACGCCTATCTTGCGGCAGTAATCGTTCATCACCTTGGTGAATGCCGAACGGAAGCCCGTTTCGTGCGTGCCGCCCTCGGTGGTGGGGATATTGTTCACGTAGGAAAACACGCTCTCGGTGTACCCGTCGTTATGCTGCATCGCTATCTCCACCAGAATGGTGTTTTTGCCCGTGCCGCGCACGCCTGTGAAATAGATCGGGTGGTCGTAGAGAGCGGTTTTTTCGCCGTTCAGATATGACACGAAATCCACTATGCCGCCGTCGTATTTATACTCCCGCACCTTGCTCTCGCCCTTGATCCGGCCGTCCGTGAAGCGAAAGAGCACGCCCTTATTTAGATACGCAAGCTCCCGAAGGCGCTTGGAAACGACCTCCGAATTCATCTCCACGGTTTCAAACACGCGCGCGTCCGGCATGAAGGTGACCCGCGTGCCCTGCCTGCGCGTTCTTCCGACCTCCTCAAGCGGAGCCACCGGAATGCCGGAGTGCATATTGCCCTCAGCGTCCTCGTAGCTGTGAAAGCGCATGGAATACAGCTTTCCCGCCGTGGCGACCTCCACCTCAACGTATTCCGAAAGCGCGTTCACAACGGAAGCGCCAACGCCGTGAAGACCGCCGGAAAAGCCGTAGGAATCGTTATCGAATTTGCCGCCCGCATGGAGCTGAGTATACACGACCTCAACGCCCGAAACGCCCAGCTTCTCATGGATGCCCACGGGTATTCCGCGCCCGTTGTCCTCCACGGTAACGGAATTGTCCTTATTTATGGTTACCGAAACCTCGGTGGCAAAGCCGTTCGCAGCCTCGTCCACGGCGTTGTCCACTATTTCCCAAAGCATGTGGTGAAGCCCTCGGCTGCCCGTGGAGCCGATATACATTCCGGGGCGCACGCGCACCGCCTCAAGCCCCTCCATAACCCTGATGTCGTCTACCGAATAATTGTGTTTTTCGCTCATTTTTTGCCCTTTCCGGGATATTATATTCTGTTATATCGACGCTTTGCGCCGGCTCACAGCATTCCGAGCCTGCGGTCGACCTCGTGCAGCTCATGCCTCAAGCCGGCTATCACCTCGTCGAGTCCGGAGGCCTTTTCCGCCTCAGCCTCAAGCTCCTTCTGCTCGGATCTGAGCCTTTCAAGCTCGGCTTTCGTGTTTTCAAGCTGTGCGCCAAGCCCGGAGATAACGTTGTCGATCCTCATTATTATGCCCACAGCGCTGTCGCTCAGCTCGCTTTGATAGCTGCCCCTGCCCTTTAGAAGTATCACGCGCCTTGCGCCCGAGGCGTCGTTCGCAAGATACATATCGAAGCCGCGGTATCTGCCCACAAGCTTTTCGGAGCGGATGAAGGCATGCTCCGCAAGCAGCTCTATAAGGCGCTCTCCCGCCTCCCTGCGCTTGGTGAAATCCTCATTCCAAAGCATCATGGTGAAATTGGGCTGCGTGTGCTTTTCGGCGCGTGCAGCATCGAGCGCAAAGATCTTTATCATGCGCTCGTATTCCGCGATCCTGCCCGGTATCTGCATAAGCATCTGCTTTGCCTCAAGCCTCGTGCGCTCCTGCTTTGTTTTGAGCATCTGCTTGCGCTGAAGCTCCGTTTCAAGCTCTATCTTGCGCTTTATAAGCGGGTTGCCGACCGCGAACGCCTTCACCTCGCTGTACGTGAGCACTATCTCATCCACCTCGTCGCCGCTGCGGTTCACATAGTCGCCGTTCACGATCTGGGAGATAAAGCGCTGCTTATTCTCAAGAAGCTGCCATGAATAGGCGTCGAAGCTGCCGTTTGTGATGTAGCGGTAGATCATCACCTTTTCGTTGCGGTTGCCGCGGCGCAGCATCCTGCCCTCCCTCTGGGTCACGTCCGACGGGCGCCACGGAATATCCAGATGATGCACGGCAAGCAGATGGTTTTGAACGTTTGCGCCGATGCCCAGCTTGAAGGTGGAGCCTATCAGCACGCGCACCCTGCCCTTTCGCACCTTGTTAAAAAGCGAGGTGCGCATAGCGTCGTTCAAAGCGTCGTGCACGAAGGCGATCTCGTCCTTCGGAACGCCGAGGTTAATCAGCTTTTGCTTTATATCGTCGTATAGATTGAAGCCGTCCTTAGGAGTGCTTTGATCCAAAAACACAAGCTGCGTCAGCTTTTCATGCTCGCTCCAGATCTTGAACACGTTTTTAACGCAGTTGTTCAGCTTGGAGTTTGGATCGTCCTCCGCATCCGGATCCACAAGGCGCATATCGAGCGCCGCCTTGCGTCCGTCCGTGGTGATCTTGAGCATATTATCCTCGGTTCGCGGAACCGCTCCAAGCTTCACAAGGTCGGCTCGGCTTGCAAGCTCCTCGATATATTTGCGAAGGCTTTCGCTTGCCGGCACGGTGCAGTTTATGCAGTCCACGGTCTGCGGAAGCTTCTTGGCCTCGTCCTCCGAATTGAAATACAGATCGGCGATGTCGGAGAAAAGCAGCGAAAGCTCGGGCAGGTTGTAGTATTTGCTGAGCCTTCTTCTGAGGCGGTAGCCCACGCCGTTCGCCTCGACCTCGAATTCCTCCGTGACCTCGGAAAACATCTTGACCCAGTTGTCAAACTCCAGCAGGTTCAATTCGTCCATATGCTCGTACCCCAGGTAGCGCTGGAGGGTATACATATCGGAAACGGAGTTTGTGATGGGCGTACCCGTGGCAAAAACCGCTCCCCTTCCGCCGTGCGTACGCTGAATAAAGCGGATCTTCGCCATTAGATCATCGCACCGCCTTGAGCCCTTGGTGTTGAGGCCGGGAAGGGAGCCGTGCTTGGTTTCGATGCTGATATTCTTGAAATTATGCGCCTCGTCCACAAAGATGGTATCTATGCCCAGATCATCGAAAAACACGGCGTCCGCAGGTATATGCGCCTCCTCCTCCCAAAGCTTTTGAAGCCTGTGCTCCAGCCTTGATGCGTAGCGGTTCAAAACGGTGTAAGCATCGTTATACACGGCGTTTTTCATGCTTTCGGAGATATCGGAAAGCGCTTCGATAAGCCCTCTTTCGCGCTCGTCCTTGGAGAGCGGAATGAGTGAAAAGCTGCCGTAGCCCATGAGGATCGCGTCGTAATCCGTGGTTTTGATATGGTTCAGGATCCTGTTTCGCCCGGCCGGCACGAAGCTTCGCGGCTCCACCACAAGGATATTCGCGTCCGGATAGAGCTGCAAAAACTCATACTGCCACTGCTCTAAAATATTATTCGGCACCACTATGAGATTGCGCTTTGAGATGCCGAGCCTGCGCAGCTCCATCGCGGCGGCGGCAAGCACGTAGGTTTTGCCGGCGCCCACCTGATGCGCGATCAGCACGTTTTTGGAGTGGACTATTCTGTTTACCGCGTCGAGCTGATGCTTTTGAAGCTTTATCTCCGGATTTTTGCCGGGAAGCAGCATCCTTGAGCCGTCGAAGCGCCTGGGCCTTATGGCGCAGAAGGCTTCGTTGTAAAGGTTCAAAAGCAGCGTTCTTCTCGGCTCATCCTTGAAAAGCCAGTAGGAAAAGCGCTCCGTTATCTCCCTTGCGCGCTCCTGTGCAAGCAGGGTCTCGGCCTTGTTCAGCCTGCGCACGAGGATATCCTTGCCCTCGGGAACGTCGCTGTCGTACACGGCGATATCGCGCGAATTGAGCAGCCTTTCAACGATCTCAAACGCGTTCATGCGGTCCGTGCCGTACTGAAATTTGGCTCGGGTGAACTCCTTGAAGGGCTTTTTGCCGTGAATTATATAATGATTGGCCTCTTTTATATACTCAACGCTCAAGGGTATTCTGCCCTTGTTTGAGGCTCTGATGCCTATGAGGGCTATAAGAAAATCGCGGTACACCCAGGTGGGTATCCACGGGCTGCCAATGGACGCCTTGATCTGTTTGGGCAAGATGCGCTCGGGAAGCACCTGCTCAAGCGCGGCGATGTTTCCTTTAAGCTCCCCGCTTCCGCCCGATTCAAGCGCCTCCCGCGCCGCTTCTATCTTTTTTTGAATGTTTCCCGAAAGATACTCGTTTGCGGTCACAAGCTGATCGAGCTGAGGATCGTAATAAACGGCGCCCTCAAGCAGACCGCGAACACAGGCGCGATCCACCTTGGCAAAGCCCGCGATAACGTCCAGATCGACCCTGCCCACAAGATCGACGCAGCGATCGAGCGCGGCATGGACGGTCATGGTTTCGCCTTCGCCGATATTGGATTTTACGTCCTCTTCAAACAATTCAGCCTCTTTCGTTTTATCTGAAAACTTCTGTTGATCTACGCGGTATTATTCAAGCCGATTAATGCTTTTGCCCGCCATAACGCGCGCTATCGTATTTTTTTAAAGGTGGGGCGCATTTTTTCAAAGGTGGCATAATAGGGAATGCCCGCTTCAAGCGCAAGCTCGCGCGCTTCATCGAGCCTGTTTGAAAGAGCGGAGCTTCTGTGTGCGTCCGAACCGAAGGTCACAAACTCGCCGCCGAGCGACCTGTAAAGCTTTAATACGTCGAGCCCCCAATGAGGGTCGTTCCTCCAGGCGGCGGTGTTTATTTCGATGCCCTTGCCCATGGAGATAACGAGCCTGAACACGCGCTCGAACGCCTCGCGGATCTCTGAGGAAAGGTCGAGCCCCATGCTTCTGTCGTCATACGGAGCGAATTTGGCAACGAAATCGTAATGCCCGAGCACGCTGATAAAATCGAAATTGGGCAGCGAGCGCTCGATGGTTTCAAGATACGGAAGATAGGCGGCCGCCTTGCTTTTGTCCGCGTGGTATTCCGGATAGTAAACATCCATTGAATCCACAACGTGCACGGAGCCGATGATGAAATCCGCGTCAAAGCCGGAAAGATATGCCTTTGTTTTTTCGGCGCATTCGGGATCGGGAGACATGCTGATCTCCACGCCCTCCTTTATGCGCACCCCCTTGAACGCGCCGCCAAACGCGCCAAGCGCGCGCCTTCTTTCAAGCAGGTCGGCGGGAGCGAAGTTTTCGCCGGGATTGTCAAAATCCACATGGTCGGTAAAGCAGAGCTCGTCAAGACCGAGCAGGGCCGCTTGCTGAAGGTGTTCGCCGATAAGCGCGGTTGAGTCGCCTGAAAAACAAGTGTGAACATGATAGTCTATCATAATGTATCCTCCGATTGAAATTGTATTATAGCACAATTTGTCAACACATGCAATGTTTTTCTTTAATAATTTTTATGTTTTTTCAAGATTTTGCATTTTTCCGCTTTTCAGCGTCCTCCCAAGGCGCGGAGCAAAGAGTATATTTTATTTCGACGCCGATTTTGCGGCCGAAGGCTGTTGACTAAACGATGCAAAAGTGCTAAAATGCATAAATGCACGGCTGTCAATCGCTTTGGCATGCCCGCTATACCCGTTATGAAGAGAGGGGGGAAATTTTAGATGGAAATCCGTGTAGGCGAAAACGAGTCTTTGGAAAGTGCAATAAAGCGTTGGAAGCGTAAATGCGCTCGTTCCGGCATCCTTGCCGACGCGAGAAAGCGCGAGCACTACGAGAAGCCCAGCGTTAAGCGCAAAAAGAAGGCTGAGGCTGCGAGAAAGCGTAAGTATTAAAACATTTGGGGCGGCTTGTCCGCTCCTTTGTTTTCCCAAAAAATGCAAAAAACCGATCCTGCGCATCTTTTATTCTTCGCTTCTGTATGCTATAATACTGTAATTAACAAATGTTTTCGGAGGCTTTCATGATAAAAAGCATGACCGGGTTCGGCAGAGCTTCGCTCAGCGCGGACGGCAGGGAGCTGACGGTTGAGCTGAAGGCGGTCAACCACCGTTTCCTCGATATTGCGTTTCGTTTTCACAGATCCCTCGGCTTTCTTGAGGATACCGTTCGCGCGGAGCTCTCCTCGCTTTTGAGCCGCGGGCATGTGGACGCTTATGCGTACTATAAGAACACGCGCGGGGACGCGAAGAGCGTCGGCGCGGATAAGGCGCTCGTGTCCGCATATCTTACGGCGGCAAAGGAAATTTCCGATGAGTTCGGCATAGAATACGATCTTTCCGTTTCCCATCTTCTCAGGATCCCCGATCTTATCACCGTGACGGATGCTGATGAGGATCCCGAAGCGCTGAAGCGCCTTATGAGCGAGGCCGTTCGCACGGCATGCGCGGAGCTCATCAAAATGCGTGAAAGCGAGGGCGAACGCATCCGCGCCGATCTTGAAGCAAGGATCGCCGTGCTGAAGGGCATTCGGGAGCGCATCGCTGAGCGCGCACCTGGCGTTGTGGAAGCCTACCGTGCAAAGCTGAACGCGCGAATCGAGAGTCTTTTGAAGGAAACGGAGATAGACCGCGCAAGGCTTGCCACCGAGATCGCGCTTTTTGCGGATAAGGCGAATATCGACGAGGAGCTGGTGCGCCTTGAAAGCCACTTTAAGGGCGCGCTTGAGCTGCTTGGCGGGGATGAGCCCGTGGGCAGAAAGCTTGATTTTTTAGTGCAGGAGATGAACCGCGAGTTCAACACCATCGGCTCCAAGGCAAACGATCAGCATATCTCCGCGCTCGTGATAGAGGGCAAGGCGGAGATAGAAAAGCTTCGCGAGCAGGTGCAGAACCTTGAGTGAGCTTACCTTTCACAAAGTATCGGTTATAACAATAATCTAAACGCAGCGGAGGCTAATATGTTGAAGGATATTATGAATAAAACCGGCAATCTGATCGTTCTTTCCGGCCCTTCCGGCGTTGGAAAGGGGACCATCGGCGCGCGCCTGCTTGAAAAGCACGACGACCTTTGCTTTTCCGTTTCCGCCACCACGCGCGAGATGCGCGAGGGCGAGCAGGAGGGAGTGAACTACTACTATAAAACCGTTGCCGAATTCAATTCCATGATCGAAAACAACGAGTTTTTGGAGTACATGCAGGTTTTCGGCAAAAACTACTACGGCACTCCGCGCGCGTTCGTTGTTGAAAGGCTTTCCCGCGGCATGAGCGTGCTGCTGGATATAGACGTTCAGGGCGCAAAGGTGGTTAAAGCGAACTACCCCGAGGCCGTGATGATCTTCATCGCTCCCCCGTCCCTCTCGGAGCTGCGCCGCCGCCTTGTGGGCAGGGGCACGGATTCGGAGGAAGCAGTTGAGCGCAGGTTCGCGCAGGCCAAGACCGAGCTTGCCATGGTGAACGAATATGATTACGTTGTGGTAAACGACGATCTTGACGCCGCCGTGGAGGACGTTGAGTGCATACTGCGCGCCTCCCGCCTTGCCGGCACGAACTACAAAAACGAGCTTTTTGAGATATTGAACGGCGAGGAAGCGTGAGCGCCGCCGAACGATCAAAGCGTTCGCTATATTCTTATAAATCAATATAAATAATATTTGGAGGTGTAATATGAATCACCAGATGAACCATCCCCCCGTCGTGGAGCTTGAAAACAAGGCGGGCTGCCGCTATATGCTCGTGACCACCGTTGCGCGAAGGGCGAGGCAGATAATAGCCAAAAAGCAGCAGAGCGACCTCAAGCCCGTTACCCAGGCGGTAGATGAGCTTTATAACGATGAGCTGGAGATCAAATATCCCAGCGAATACTATCAGACTTCCGAAAAATAAGCCAACCTTATATAAAAATACGCATTCAGGAGCCGCAGAAGGATGTTTGCAAGGGTGATAGTTGACATTTCAAACACTAATGTGGACAGGCTTTTCACGTATTCGGTTCCGGAGCAGCTAAAGGTCGCCCCCGGTCAGCGCGTTCTCGTTCCTTTCGGACGCGGGAATAAGCCGATCGAGGGCTTTGTTATCGCGCTTTCGGATGAAAGCGGCACCTCCCACGCCGTGAAGCCCATCATAAGAACGCTTGAGCCGTACACCGTGCTTACAGCGGAGCAGCTCGGCCTTTCGGAATGGATCTGCTCCGCGTACCACTGCACCCGCGCCGATTCGCTGCGCGGCATGATACCTGCCAAGCTTCGCGGGTCGAGGGTGAAGGAAAAAACCGTGCGGACGCTGCGGCTTTCACCAAGTGCGGACAGGAGTGAGTTTATCGCGGGAATCACGGCGAAGGACGGCGGCATAAAGGCGCCCAAGCAGCTTGAGGTATTCGACCTGCTGGATCATCCGAACGCGGAATACTCCTCGGCGGATATCTGCGCGTTCATTCCCGGCGCCTCCGCGGCGATCTCGGCGCTCGTTAAAAAGGGCGTTTTGATCGAGGCGGGGCGGGAAGCCTATCGCGATCCATTCGCGGGAAGGGACGTTGAGCCGACCCTCCCCCTCCCCCTTTTGCCTGCGCAGGAGCAGGCGCTGAAGACAATCTGCACCGCAGAACCCGGCGAGGTGCTGCTTTTGCACGGCGTTACAGGCAGCGGCAAAACCGAGGTTTATATGCAGGCGATCTCCGCCGAGCTTGAGAAGGGGCGCGGCGCCATCGTGCTCGTGCCGGAGATATCGCTCACGCCGCAGACCACGGACAGGTTCCGGAGCCGTTTTGGGGATTCCGTTGCGGTGCTGCACAGCCATCTGAGCGACGGCGAGCGGTTTGACGAATGGCGGCGCATCCGCTTTTCCAAGGCCCGCGTGGTCATAGGCGCGCGCTCCGCCGTGTTTGCTCCGGTGGAGGAGCTTGGCATAATCATAATAGACGAGGAGCATGAATCGAGCTATCAATCCGAGCTGACGCCCAAATACTCCGCGATAGAGGTTGCGCGGCGAAGAGCCCGCCTTACGGGCGCAAGGCTCGTGCTCGGCTCCGCCACGCCTTCTTTGACGAGCTATTACCGCGCAAAACGCGGAATGTATAAGCTTATAGAGCTGAAAGAGCGCATAAACGGCGACGCGATGCCGAGGGTGGATATAGTGGATATGCGCGCCGAATACCGCTCCGGAAACAACGGCATTTTTTCGGCTTTGCTGCGGGAAGCGCTTTCCGCCTGCCTTGAAAGAAAGGAGCAGGCGATACTGTTTTTAAACAGGCGCGGCTACTCCTCGCATGTTGAATGCCGTGCCTGCGGGTTTGTGTTCACTTGCGTCAGCTGCGATGTTGCAATGACGTATCACAAGTTTGATAACGTGCTGCGCTGCCATTACTGCGGCACGTCAAGCTGCGTGCCTAATAAATGCCCGAGCTGCGGCAGCGAATTCGTTAAGTTTTCCGGCATTGGAACGCAGCAGGTAGAGGAGCAGCTTCACGAGCTTTTCCCCTCGATCCGCACGCTTCGCATGGATACGGACACCACCGGCGGCAAAAATTCGCACCGCGATATTCTGGACTCCTTTACGCGCGGTGATGCGGACGTGCTGATCGGCACTCAAATGGTGGCGAAGGGACTGGACATACCGAACGTGACGCTTGTGGGCGTTGTGTTTGCGGACTCAACGCTGTTTCATTCCGATTACCGAAGCAGTGAACGTACCTTTCAGCTTTTGACGCAGGTTGCGGGCAGAGCGGGCCGTGCGGACAAGGAGGGGCGCGTGGTGATCCAAACCAACGCGCCGGAGCACCGCGCCATCGCCCTTTGCACCAGACACGACTATAAAACCTTTTTCAACCTTGAAATAAAGGACAGGCTGCACACGCTCTTCCCCCCCTTCTCCGTTTTTGCGCGCGCACTTTTCACCTCAAAGAGCGAGGACGAGGCTGCGGAGGCTGCGGGAAGGTTCAGCGAAGGCGTGACGCAAAGAATACTCGGCGTTCTGACAGATTTTTCCGCACAGGACGAGCTGATATTCGTTATGCCCGGTGCCGCGCCAATACGCAAGCGCGAGGGCGAATACCGCTATGCCGTGATAATCAAGCTTGCCCGAACCGCGCATACCGCAAAAGCTATTGAGGCGATCTACGCCTATGCAAACGAAAAGCCGGAGGATGCGCTGCGCTCCATTGAGATAAATCCGCAGGATATGCTTTGAAAGGTGCCTCTATTGCAGTATCACTCCATTAAGCAAAAAAGCCCCGTGACAAGCGAGGCTTTTGTTATTATAAAAAGTTAAAACTCACAGATTTTCCTTATACCATTCGATAGCCGCCTTGATGCCGCGCTCAAAGCTCCAATCCGGGTCGTACCCCAAAAGGCGCTTCGCCTTTGAAATGTCGGCATTGCTGTGCTTTATATCGCCGGGGCGGTCGGGACCGAAATTGGGCTCAACGTCGATACCGAGCGCTTCGGTGAGGCCGTGATAAATATCCAGCAGGTATTCCCTGCCGCCGTAGGCAATGTTAAACGCCTGCCCCGCCGCCTCATGGCCCGCCTTGCACGCCTTGAGGTTCGCTTCGATCACATTGTCTATATAAGTGAAATCGCGGCTCTGCATACCGTCGCCGTTTATGGTGGGCACCTCGCCGTGCAGGAGCTGGCGAATAAATTTGGGAATGACCGCGGCATAGGCGCCGTTCGGATCCTGCCGCCTGCCGAACACGTTGAAGTAGCGCAGGCCGTACGTATCCAGCCCGTAATGCCTGGTGTACTGCTTGCCCCATTCCTCGTCGCACATTTTGGTTACGGCGTAGGGCGACAGAAGGTTGCCCTCCCTGCCCTCGGTTTTGGGAAGGTTGGGCTCATCGCCGTATACGGAGGAGCTCGAAGCGTAAACGAATTTTTTAACGCCGCACTGCCTTGCCGCCTCCATCATATTGAGGGTGCCGAGGATATTGTTTGCGCAATAAAAGAGCGGCATTTCGATCGAGCGCGGCACGGAGCCCCATGCCGCCTGGTTCAGAACGTAGTCCACTCCCTCGCACGCCTTCATGCAGGTGTCAAGATCCTTGATATCTCCTTTTATGAAGGTGAAGCGATCGTTTTCAAGGAAGGGTTCTATATTTTCGTAGTGACCGGTGCTGAGATCGTCGAGACATCTCACCCTGCAGCCAAGCTCGAGTATCGCCTCGCAGAGATTGCTGCCGATAAAGCCGCAGCCGCCGGTAACAAGAAAGAGGGAATCCTTATCAAATTCAATGCCCTGATAGCCCATACGATCTCCTTTTTGTTTAATTTATTATGCAGAAGCTCCGGCGCAGATCACAGCAGCCCTCTTGTGCGCATATCGAGCAGCGCGTTGAGCAGCGTGTCGTAATCCGATTTTTCAAGTGCGCCGATGTGACCGACCCTGAACACGGTGTCCTTCAATTCGCCGCCGTTCGGACAAACCCAGATATTGTATTCATCCTTCAGCGTGATGAAGATATCGTTTGCGGATTTGCCGTTTGTGGGCGAAAGCGAGGTTACCGCGTTCGGAAGGGAGGCTGAAACGAGCCTGAAGGGGAGATCAAGCTCCTTGATTCTGCTGCGGAAATACTCGGCAAGACCACCGATTCTGGCTATCTCGGATTCCACGCCGCCCGCCGCTTCGATTTCCTTCAGACGGACATTTATCTGCCTGAGCGTGCCGACGGCGGGAGTGAAGGGAGTCTGTCCGCGCTCTCCGTTTACAAGCGCAAGCTTAAGATCGAGATACATCGTTTTGGGCTTATTTGCATAAACCCTCTCCACGGCCTTTTCGGAAAGCACGATGAGCGAGATGCCCGGCGGGCAGGCAAGCGCCTTTTGCGAGCCGGTGATCATCACCTGCACGTCCAGCTCCTTCATGTTGAAGGGATCGCAAAGGAAGGAGCTGATGGAGTCCACCACAAGGAAAATGCCGTTTCTTTTGCAGAAATCGGAGATAAGCCTGATATCGTAAAGCACGCCGACGGAGGTTTCGTCGAGGTTCACAAGGAAGCCGGTATAGCCCTTGCCGTCGTATTCCGCAAGCTGCTCCCCGCTTACGCCCTTTCCGAATTCCGGCTTTATAACGGTATGCGGTATCTCGTATATCTCAAGCAGCTCAACGAAGCGATGGCCGAAGCTGCCGCCGTCGATAACGAGAACCCTGTCCTTTTCGGTGAAAACATTGATAACGGCAGCCTCCATGGAAGCCGTCCCGGATCCTGTCATGAAGCAGACGCGGGCGTTTTCCTCCGCCCCCGCAAAGCGCTTCACGAGCGCCTCATTTTCAAGCATGACGGCGGAGAACTCGGGAGTGCGGAAATACGGCACCTGCTCCGCGCCTATCTCGCGGACCTTTTCGCCGGACATAACGGGACCGATGGTGAAATTAAGCATAAAACTACCTCAGTAATCAGTAAATCAAACCTGATATTCAGTCCGAAGGACTGTTTTTCAGTTATACGGACAGAAAACGCCTATCATTTCGTCTTAACTTCCTCAACATGATAGTTCGCGTTCAACGCCTCGTTTCGCTTTTCCTCCGGAGGAAACATCATATAATCATTATAGATCATAGTCAGGATCTTGTCGTAATTTCGCGGTATTCTGAGCTTGAAATCCGCGTAATCCACAAGGATCGTATCCTCCATATCCTCCTTGGGGTATGGGCGTCTGTAAGCAAATCTCGAATTGCCGCAGCCGAGAACCTTTGCGGTTTCATACGGATATTTTTTGTTTAGATGATCGTAAAATTTTGCAAGCGAACGATCGGAGATCATTGCTGTGGCAAGCTTGATGCGCTTTGCGCGCTTTCCCTTGCTTCCCTCGTATTCATAATTCCTTGCGCCGTATGCACCCACTACCTGCCTGACCCAATAGTACAGCCGCATCTGCTTTTTCAACGAATCCGGAAGTCCTATCAGAGGGAACACGTCTACGTGAAGCAATTTCGTTGAATAGTTTTTCAGCCCAACACGCGGGAACAAACGGATGTTTCGACCATTCTCACGATAGTCGACATAATACTCATCGGGCAGGTTCTCCTCCATTGCCCTGATAAAAGCATCCATCTGCGGCTCCGGCACGGCAATATCCACGTCGTGATCCCACGGTATAGTGTCATGATGCCGAACTGCGCCGAGCATGGTTCCGAACATACCGATATACGGGATGCCCTTCTCTTCGCAGATCCGGGCCACCTCCTTGAGCGCGGCTGTATTGTACTTTTGAAGTTCGCTTATGGTAAGATCCATTTTTAGCTCCTTTTAAAATATTTATTATGTATAAACGGTGTGCGGGATCGTTATCTCCTGCGGCATTTGATCGGTGCGGAATAAGGAATGATAATAATAGATCATAAGGATTATCCAAACCGGAAGCCTTCTGAGCAGGTCGCCTCCAAGCAGATAAATTAAGATCGGGATAGTGCCTGCCAAGGATACTGGCGTTTTTAAAAGCTGCCTGAAGACCCTATAGAGAAAGAACAGGAAAACTCCAAGTCCGAGTAATCCGGATTGCAGCAGAACGGCAAGCAAGGTTTGATGCGCGTCATAGTAGCTTCCGGCGCTAACCTCAATATGGCTTGCAGGTCCAAATCCGATCAGAATGGATTTCGTTGACTTTTCAAGGGCCAATGAATACAATGAGCTTCGCGCACCATGACCATCGCGTTCGGCAAATGCGTCCACAAGCGCGTCTGCGACCTTGCCGTAATTCAAAAGAACCAGCACGGCGACTAAGGTTACGATCAGCAGAATAAGAATTCTTTTTTCTGTTTTTGGCAGTTCCAAAACCTTATATATTATTGCGATCGCGGCGGCGATCAACCCTAAAACCATGCCCATATCGTATTTATCGGATCCTATTTGAGAACCGATATACAGATTGGCGGCAGTCAAAGCAAGAATGATCAACTTTTGCAATATGCTGCGCTTCTCGGTGATCATAACAACGCCGAAAAAGGCGACAGGAGCAAGTATCATCGAAACCTGATGGATGTTATCGGCAAGCGGGCAAAACAATTTGCCGTAATACAGCAGACGGATCCCAAACAGCGTAGACTGCGATCTTGATATAATATAAAGGATTATGAACGCAACGCTGAGCGAGTAGAAGCATAGATCCATAATCGTGCGCCAGTTCAAAGTATTCCGATCGTATGCCACGATACTGTCTATGCTCAACAGCGCCGCAAGCACCATAATGTATGAGAAAAGATTAAAAACCGCCGAAGAGGTTCGACCGCTGGGATCTCCTATAAGAATATGGACGGCCCAGGAAAAAAGCATGATAACAATGAGGATCAGGAAGCACTTTGAAAGGATGTAAAACTTAGGATTCTTGACCGAGTGCAGGATGCCCCCGGTATAGATCATTCCCAAAACAAAAAGTATTATAAAGCAGACCTCGGTAACTCCAAAGAAGGAGAACCGAAGCTTTGTAAACGGCGCAAAAAGTATCGACACAACTATAAGCGCCTCAAACAGATTCAGATTTTTTGTTATCCTGTAGCTCAATCGGATCACCCGCTTTGCTTCGGCGCGCCCCATATTACACGGGGAGTGCGTTGCTCAAGCTTTATCGGCAAACTCCTTAATATATTTACTGTAGGCGCGGGCATTGGATTTTGAGGCAAGAATCATCTTTACACTTTCAAAATTCAGGCGCTTCAGGTACCAGTTCAGATCGCGCTGTTTTTTTCTGCCTCCAACATATTTGCTGAAATCGGCATTTCTGCGCGCTGTTATCTCTTCCAAGGGGAGCTTCAGCTCCTCGGACCAGCCCTCGATCTTCTTTGAGATCGCATCATCAAGCTCGTATTCTCCGGAGGCGAAGCTGAATGGAACGATCCTGTAATCCGTCAGCTCGCAGCCGTTAATTTCGGCTATCAGCACGAAGGACTCCATATTATCCTGCGAAAGCTTTATAAGAGGCTCCGCAGATTTATCGGTGTACACGTCATCGAAGCAGAAATTGCCGAGACTGTACGCCACAAGCGCGCTCCCCCGCTGTTCAACTCCCTGAATAACGTGGGGATGGTGTCCGTGAATGAGCGCGTTTCGACCGTTCACAAGCTTTGCTGCGGTTTTTATATGATCCGCCGAGGGAAGATGCACGTGCTCCAGTCCCCAGTGGATCGAAAGCACTGTGAATCTGCCGGCGTTTTTATCGGATTCCAGCTCGAGCTCGATCGAAGCGGGATCGAGAATATTTACGTGCGGATCCTCCGTGCCCATTCCTTTGGCGTTTGTGGAATAGCAGCAATAGCCGCGCAGCGTTACCGAGGCATCGCCCGAAGTGATATCTGCGGAAACATCGTTTACTCCGTACCATGCTATGCCGTTTTTATCAAGCACCTCGATGGTGTCGGCAAGACCCTTTGATCCGTAATCAAAAACGTGATTGTTTGCAAGTGAAACGTGAGTCACGCCAAGATGCTTTAGTATCTCAACATCGGCCGGAGCGCCTTTAAGGTAGGCGGATTTTCCGCCGATGGGCTTGCCGTGCTCTGTCAAGGGGCTTTCGAGATTGCCGACAACATAGTCGCATCCGTCCAAAAGTTGCTTTATCCGCGCAAATCTTTGAATATATGATTTATCGCCTGCATTATTTTTTCCGAACAGAGCGATATCGCCAAGAAAAGCTATTTTCATTTCCGCCCCCATGATTTTTAAAGTAAAGCATTAGAAATTCAATTACGAAAAGCCCGCGCTCATGCCGTGCGCTTTTCAGAAGCACGGCCTAAGCCTGCGCTCACAGCCTCCAATAGCAGTATCCCGCCGCCTCGTACTCCTTTCGGTCAAAAAGGCCCTTGATATCCAGAAGCACTCTGCTGCCGCTTCCGAAGAAGGCGTTTACAGCTTCCATGGTGAGAGCGGAAAACTCGGTATGTGCAACTGCAACGATCACAGCATCCATGCCCTTAACGTCGTCCAGCGTGGAAAACTCTACGCCGTAAAGCTGCTTTGCTTCGGCGGCATCCGCCCTGGGATCGACAATAACGGGCGAAATACCGTATTCCGCAAGCTCGTTCACAATGTCTATGACCTTGGTGTTTCTTGTGTCCGGGCAGTTTTCCTTGAAGGTGAAGCCGAGGATAGCCACCTTGGCGGCGTTGACGTTTTTGCCGGCCTTGATGAGGCTTTTAACGCAGCTTTCGGCAACGAACTTGCCCATATCGTCGTTTATGCGCCTGCCGGCAAGGATGACCTGGCTGTGGTAGCCTATCATCTCCGCCTTATAGGTGAGGTAATACGGATCCACTCCGATGCAGTGACCGCCCACAAGTCCCGGGTAGAATTTGAGGAAATTCCATTTGGTTCCGGCGGCCTCAAGGACGGACTTGGTGTCGATGCCCATTTTGTTGAAGATGATGGAAAGCTCGTTCATAAAAGCGATATTTATATCCCTCTGGCTGTTTTCGATCACCTTTGCCGCCTCCGCGACCTTGATGGACTCGGCACGATGCACGCCCGCATCCACCACCAGCTCATAGACCTTTGCCACGCAGTCCAGCGTTTCCTCGTCCATGCCAGAAACGATTTTTTTGATGGTTTCAAGGCGATGCACCTTGTCGCCGGGATTGATGCGCTCCGGCGAATAGCCGATCTTGAAATCAACGCCGCATTTAAGCCCCGATTCCTTTTCAAGAATCGGAACGCACACGTCCTCTGTCACGCCCGGGTAAACGGTGGATTCAAAAACGACCACGGAGCCCCTTGTGAGATTGCGGCCGAGTATGCGGCTTGCGCCCTCAACCGGCGAAAGATCCGGGGTGTGGTCGGCATTCACGGGAGTCGGCACGGCAACAATATGGAATTTTGCTTCACGAAGCTTCGCTTCATCGGCGGTAAAATCGACCGTGGTGGCTTTTATCACGTCGTCCCCGACCTCGTTCGTGGGATCGACGCCCGATTTATAGAGCTCTATCTTTGCCTTGTTGAGGTCAAAGCCGACAACGTTGATCTTTCTTGCGAAGGCGACCGCGATGGGCATGCCAACATAGCCCAGGCCGACCAGCGAGAGCTTGGCTTCTTTATTGACGAGCTGTTCGTATAATTTTGATAGCATTTTCAATATTTCCTTACTGTTTGCCGATTTTAAGAAGCATTTCGCATTATCGGACCTATCGAAAAAGGGGCCGATGCGCGGTTTCACGGGCTGCGCAGCGCACGCCGCCGGCGCGGGTGCGAAATCAGGCGGTATGACCCGATCAGCCTCGCTGCGAAAAAGCATTCCTATACCTTCTAAAGTTTATCATGCATTAGTATAATTGTCAAGACGCCAGAAGCGTATTTCATGCGCAGTGCGATTCATTTTAAATTCTGTTTTTGTTTGTATTGCATTGAATGCTGGCAGTTTCAACAGAGGCTCAGACCATCAAAACCGGACGATGCTCCCCCCTTCGCTGTTCAGGCAGGTTCAAGGACGCCTTCGCATTCGCTTTGGGGGGCGGTTCACGCCCGCAGCGAACCTTATTGGCTGACCCGATCAAGGCAGGGGCTATAAAAAATTTAATATACATTGAAAATATGCCCGCCCGTGCATATTGACAAACCCCGCAAATAATGTTAAACTTACATTGCAGTAGAGGAGCGGTATGCAAGGTAGCTTTTCGCGGGAAACCAACGCCGGCGGCGGCGAAAGCGAATGTGCATGCTGCCGAAAGCGCGGAAAATGCCGGTTTTCCCCGCTTGGGCGCAGGGCTCAGCGCTTTGCGACTGTCATCTTGTCTGTTTCCGCCGCTTGGCGGAGCCTTATGGGTGGTGCGCTATTTGCTTGGGGTCATATCCCTTGCATGGAGCGCGCTTTTTCTTTACTCTTTTCCCGATTTTCTTTCGGAAAAGGGTGCGGTTTGCACATTTTATTTTAAATGGAGGATATCTACATGGAAAAGATCACATCGACCATCCGCCTTCGCATGAGCTCTCAGGACGCGCATTACGGCGGAAACCTTGTTGACGGCGCACACATGCTCGCCCTCTTCGGCGACGTTGCGACCGAGCTTCTTATCAAGTGCGACGGCGACGAAGGCCTGTTCAAGGCGTACGACATGGTTGAGTTCATCGCTCCCGTGTATGCCGGTGACTATATCGAGGCCTACGGCGAGATCACCGCTGTCGGCAACAGCTCCCGCAAGATGAGCTTTGAGGCGCGCAAAGTCATCGTGCCCCGCACCGACATCAACGATTCCGCCTGCGATTTCCTCAGCGAACCCATCGTGGTTTGCAGAGCCACCGGCACCTGCGTGGTTCCCAAGGATAAGCAGCGCATCGCGCACGTTGTGAAGCCCTCAGACCTTAAAAAGCTTTGATTCGCTTTTGCGCTTTGCAGGGATAGTTCTGCCCATCAAAGCGCGGGTCACGGGCGCATCACAGCTCCCCCACCATTTTCATTTTTAAAAAGCTTACAAGGTTTTTTACCAGGAGGAAATATGGATAAGCTCATCATCACCGCCGCGATCTGCGGCGCAGAAGTCACCAAGGAGCACAATCCCGCCGTTCCGTACACCGTGAGCGAAATGGTAAACGAGGCGCGCAGCGCGTACGACGCGGGCGCAGCGATCATCCACGTTCACGTTCGTGAGGACGACGGCACCCCCACCCAGAGCCGCGAGAGGTTCCGCGTGGTCATGGACGCGATCCGCGCCGAGCTGCCGGACGTTATCATGATCCCCTCCACCGGCGGCGCAACCGGCATGAGCCCCGAGGAGAGGCTCCAGCCCACCGAGCTCTTCCCCGAAATGGCAACGCTTGACTGCGGCACCTGCAATTTCGGCGACGAGATCTTCGACAACACCATGCCCATGATGCGCACCTTCGGCAAGCGCATGATCGCAAACGGCATCAAGCCCGAATACGAGTGCTTTGAGATGGGTCATATCGACACCATCCTCGACATGGCGAAGAAGGGCGAGGTTCCCGGCGACCCCATGCAGTTCAACTTCGTTCTGGGCGTCAAGGGCTGCACCCCCGCAACGGTTCAGAACCTTGTTTGGATGGTCAACGCCATCCCGAAGAACGCGACCTGGACCGCGACCGGCGTAGGCAGAGCCGCCTTCACCCTTGCCGCTCCCACCATCGTTATGGGCGGCAACGTTCGCGTTGGCTTTGAGGACAACATCTACCTTTCCCGCGGCGTCAAGGCGCTTTCAAACGGCCAGCTCGTTGAAAAGGTCGTGCGTCTTTCCCGCGAGCTCGGCAGGGAGATCGCATCCCCCGATGAGGCGCGCGCGATCCTCGGCCTTGCACCCCGCAAGTAACTTTTCAAACGGCACGGCGCATGCCGCTGCCCAGGCTTTTCAGTAATAGATTTCGGTAATAAATTTTAGTTATTATAATAAAACATTTGGAGGAAACCAAAATGGCAATCAAAGGCAACAAGTACGGCACCCACAGAGTTATCGAGCCCAAGGGCGTTCTTACCCAGGCGGCATGGAAGATCGACAACGACATGACCAAGCGTTATTCCAACGAGATCATCTGCGACGTTATCTCCCTGAACATCGACTCCGCTTCCTTCACCCAGATCGAGGAGGCCTGCGGCGGCGACGAGAAGAAGATCGGCGAAATGATCATGGGCATCGTTGCCGAGCGCGGCAAGCAGCAGAACCCCGTGACCGGCTCCGGCGGCATGTTCATCGGCAAGGTGGCGTACATCGGCGAGGACCTTCAGGATCGTGACCTCAAGGTTGGCGACAAGATCGCTTCCCTCGTTTCCCTCTCCCTCACCCCCCTCAAGATCGAGAAGATCCTTGCCATCCACAAGGACATCGACCGCGTTGACATCGTGGGTCAGGCGGTGCTTTTCGAAAGCGGCATCTACGCGAAGCTTCCCGATGACATGAGCGAGCCCCTTGCGCTTGCGGCTCTCGACGTTGCCGGCGCTCCCGCACAGGCCCGCAAGCTCCCCAAGGAGGGCGACAGCGTGCTCATTCTCGGTGCAAACGGCAAGAGCGGCGTTCTCTGCGGCTATGAGGCCATGAAGAAGGTCGGCCCCAAGGGCAACGTGGTCGGCGTTGTGCGCAACCCCGCTCAGGTGCCCGCCCTTATGGAGCTTGGCGTTTACAACAAGGTCATCGTTGCCAGCGCCACCGAGCCCATCGCGGTGCTCGACGCCGCGCTTGAGGCGAACAACGGCAAGGAGTACGACATCTCCATCAGCTGCGTAAATATCGAAAGCTGCGAGATGAGCGCCATCCTCCCCGTTCGTGACGACGGCATCGTTTACTTCTTCTCCATGGCCACCAGCTTCACCAAGGCTGCTCTCGGCGCGGAGGGCATCGGCAAGGACGTTACCATGATCGTCGGCAACGGCTACACCAAGGATCATGCCGAGATCACCCTGAACGTGCTTCGTGAGAACGAGAAGCTGCGCAAGCTCTTCGACGAAAAGTATTGCTAAGCCTTTTCCCTGCAGCCGCTTCACTACTTCGAGGCGGCTGCAATTCCTATCGGGTCAGCATTTATCTTTTACCGCATGGTTTTCTGCGCGCGGAGCAAAGCGCCCGTCCGCGGGAAAGACCCGTAAAAAAGTTTTAAACGAGGTGCATTTCAATGAATAAAAGCAGGCAGTTCGGCCTTTTTACCGATGTTCCCGATGAGCTTTGGAACGACTGGCGCTGGCAGGTGCAGAACCGCATCGAAACGCTTGATGATCTGAAGAAATATATCACCCTTACTCCCAAGGAGGAGGAGGGCGTGAAGAAATGTCTTGGCACGCTTCGCATGGCGATAACGCCCTACTATCTCTCGCTCATCGATCCGAACGATCCCTACGATCCCATCCGCCGCCAGTGCATCCCCTCCGACGCGGAGCTCTATCAGGCGCCCGAGGATCAGCTCGACCCTCTGCATGAGGACACCGACTCCCCCGTTCACGGTCTTACCCACCGCTATCCCGACCGCGTGCTGTTTCTGATCACCGATCAGTGCAGCATGTACTGCCGTCACTGCACCCGCCGCAGGTTCGCGGGTCAGCACGATACCGCCGTGCCCGATCAGCAGATCGAGGACTGCCTTGAGTATATCCGCAATCATCCCGAGGTGCGCGACGTGCTGCTTTCCGGCGGCGACGCGCTCATGCAGAGCGACAAGAAGCTGGAGTACATCATCTCCGAGCTTCGCAAGATCCCCCATGTTGAGATAGTGCGCATCGGCAGCCGCACCCCGGTGGTTATGCCGCAGAGGATCACCCCCGAGCTTTGCGCGATGCTCAAAAAGTATCATCCCGTTTGGCTGAACACGCATTTCAACCACCCCAACGAGATCACCGAGGAATCCAAGCGCGCCTGCGAAATGCTTGCGGACGCCGGCATTCCCCTGGGTAATCAGAGCGTGCTGCTTGCGGGCGTGAACGACTGCGTACACGTTATGAAAAAGCTTGTGAACGAGCTTGTGCGCATCCGCGTTCGCCCGTACTATATCTACGTTTGCGATCTTTCGATGGGCCTTACGCATTTCCGCACCCCCGTCAGCAAGGGCATCGAGATTATCGAGGGTCTGCGCGGCCACACCAGCGGCTACTGCGTGCCCACCTTCGTGGTGGACGCTCCCGGCGGCGGCGGAAAAACCCCCGTTATGCCGAACTATATCATCAGCCAGACCCCCAGAAAGACCATCCTGCGCAATTTCGAGGGCGTTATCACCACCTATACCGAGCCCGAGCACTATTCAAACGAGTGCCATTGCGAGGTTTGCCGCAAGGCGCGCGAGGAGCAGCCCGATCTGGTGGGCGTTGCCGGTCTTGAGCACGGCCGCAAGGACGGCAGGATCTCCCTTGAGCCCTCCGATCTTGAGAGGAGCAAGAGGGGCAGGCGCTGACGGGCCTTCGGCAGTTTTCAGTCCTTCCCCATCCCGCCCGGCGGCCTGAGCCGGGCTTGGGCAGCCATTCACTGAATCAACGCGGTCGGAGGCGCATACCTCCGGCCGCAATCAATAAATGCAGGAGGTAATACTATCCTGCGTCTAAAACATTGAGAGCGGGCGAGCAGATTTTTCGTTGTATCAAAGATGAAAATCGCAGCTTGATCCTTGAGCGCCAATCAAAATTTGACGAAGCAGCTACGGCGGAAAAGCTGCCGTCCGAATCAAGGTTTTAGACGCAGGATAGTATAAAGCAACACAATGGAAAGCAAACTTAACCTCAATCACGAGCTTGTGGACAGAGCGCGCGCCTCCGCAAGGCGCATCGCCGAGGACACGCAGAGCTTTATTGACCTTCACACCACCGTTACGGTCGAGCGCGCGGTATGCCGCCTGCTGCTCATCGACGGCGTGAACGAGATGGACGTGCCCCTTCCGAACGTGGTGGTGGATCATCTGCTCGAAAAGGGCATTTTGAACGGCGGCGCAGCCTATTATATTGGAAACGCGATCGCCGAAACCGGCATGACCCCTCAGCAGATAGCCGAGGCGGTTGACCGCGGCGATATGGATCTTTCCGCAGTTCCCCCGCACTCCGCGGAGGAGATCCGCGCGGCGATCATGCCCGTTGCGGAGGCCACCGTGGAGCGCATCCGCAAAAACGTTGCCAAGCGCAATGAATATCTCGCCGAGTTCGGTGATAAGAAGGGCCCCTACCTTTATATCATCGTTGCCACCGGCAATATCTACGAGGACATCATCCAGGCGAAGGCGGGCGCAAAGCAGGGTGCGGACATCATAGCCGTTATCCGCACCACCGGCCAGAGCCTTTTGGACTACGTTCCCTACGGCGCAACCACCGAGGGCTTCGGCGGCACCTACGCCACCCAGGAGAATTTCCGCCTGATGCGCGCCGCGCTTGACGAGGTCGGCGAGGAGCAGCACCGCTATATCCGCCTGTGCAACTACTGCTCCGGTCTTTGCATGCCCGAGATAGCGGCGATGGGCGCGCTTGAAAGGCTGGACGTTATGCTGAACGACGCGCTCTACGGCATTCTTTTCCGCGACATCAATATGCAGCGCACCATAGTCGATCAGTTCTTCAGCCGCGTTATAAACAGCTTCGCGGGCGTTATCATCAATACCGGCGAGGACAACTACCTCACCACCGCCGATGCGGTCGAGGAGGCGCACACCGTGCTTGCCTCACAGTTTTTAAACGAGCAGTTCGCGCTCAAGGCGGGGCTTCCCGAGGAGCAGCAGGGTCTCGGTCACGCCTTTGAGATCGACCCCGAGGTTGAAAACGGCTTCCTTTACGAGCTTGCGCAGGCGCAGATGGCAAGGGAGATCTTCCCCAAGGCGCCGCTCAAATATATGCCCCCCACCAAATTCATGACGGGCAATATCTTCCGCGGTCACGTTCAGGACGCTCTTTTCAATATGGTAACTATACTCACCGGCCAGAAGCTGCATCTTCTTGGCATGATGACGGAGGCCATCCACACCCCGTTCATGAGCGACCGCGCGCTCTCCATTGAAAACGCGCAGTACATATTCAACACCATGCACGATCTTGGCGCGGAGCTTTCCTACAAGAAGGGCGGCATCATGGAAACGAGGGCGAACTTCGTGCTCCAAAAGGCGACCGATCTGCTTGGCGAGATAGAGCACATGGGGCTCTTCGCAACGCTTGAAAAGGGCGTGTTTGCGGATATCAAGCGCCCGCGCGACGGCGGCAAGGGTCTTGCCGGCGTTGTTACGAAGGCGGATTTCTATTTCAACCCCTTCGTGGAGCTTATGTTCAATGAAAAAGTTGCGAAAGGCGGTGAAAACGCATGAGCGGAGGACTTTATAACACCCATAAAGCGGATTTTGATACGACGCTCGATCTGACCCGCCTCAAGGCCTATGGCGACACGATGAACGACGGCAAGGTGCAGTTCAGCTTCACCCTTCCCGTTAAAAACGACGCGCGCGGCATGGAGGCGGCGCGGCAGCTCGTTCGCAAGATGGGCGTGGACGATCCGAACGTGGCGATCGCAAAATCCCTTGATAAGGAATTCACCTTCTACGTCGTCTACGGCAGCGTGGCGCACAGCGTTGATTATGAGAATATCCATGTTCAAACCGTGGAAGAGGAAACCATGAGCATGGAGGAAACCAACGAATACATCAGCGAGCATTTCGGCAGGAAGATCATAATGATAGGCGCATCCACCGGAACGGACGCGCACACCGTTGGCATAGACGCGATCATGAACCGCAAGGGCTTTGCGGGTCACTACGGACTTGAACGCTACGAAATGGTGGAGGCGATAAACATGGGTGCTCAGGTGCCGAACGAGGATTTCCTCAAAAAGGCGCTTGAGGTGAATGCGGACGTGCTGCTCATTTCACAGACCGTGACACAGAAGGACATCCATATTCAAAACCTCACCGAGTTCATAGAGCTGCTTGAGGCCGAAGGGCTGCGCGACCGCTTTGTGGTTTGCTGCGGCGGCCCCCGCATCACGCACGAGCTTGCCAAGGAGCTTGGCTTTGACGCGGGCTTTGGCGCCGGCACCTATGCGGACGACGTTGCCACCTTCGCCGTAACCGAAATGGTGAAGCGCGGCATGAAATAATGCTTTGTATTATGAATAATTGCGGGGATGATGCGGCTTTGCATCATCCCCTTCGGGTTTAATGCAAAAAAACTACTATTTTTCGGTTTGCAAATTATGAATAAAAAGCTTTCATTAAAGGTGCTGCTTGCGGCGATAATCAGCCACGTGTTCTGGGGCTTCAGCTTCATTGCCTCACGCACCGCGCTCGACACGGCGCACGTGTTCGTGCTGCTGAGCCACCGCTTTCTTATCGCATTCATTGTGATGACGGCGGTAATGCTTATTAAAAAAATCAAGCTGAATATTTGGCGAAACAAACGCGCGTTTCTGCTCGTTCTGCTCGGACTTTGCGAGCCTGTGATCTATTTTTTCGGCGAGCAGTACGGAATACTTCATTCCAGCACCATCTTTTCCGGCGTGATGATAGCCATGATCCCGATAGTGTCCATCCTTGCCGCCGCGCCCATCCTTGGCGAAAAGCCCACGGCGGGTCAGCTCGTGTTCAGCCTTATCTCGGTGGCGGGCGTTATAGGCATCGGGCTTATGACAAGGTCAAGCGGCTCGCTCGACTGGATAGGCGTTGCGGCGCTCATTGTCGCCGTGCTTTCAGCGTGCGCGTATACGCTGCTGGGGCGCGGCATATCCAAGGAGTTTTCGCCCTTTGAGCGCACCTATATGATGCTTGCCGTGGGAGCGGTCGTGTTCACCGCGCTTGCGGCGGTAAGGTGCGGCACGAGCGGCGAGAGCTATTTTGCGCCCTTCAAAAACGCTTCCTATACTCTTAGCGTGCTTTTCCTCGGCGTTTGCTGCTCCTGCGTCAGCTATTTTCTGGTTTCGTATGCCATCACCTATCTCACCGTGGCGCAGGCAACGGTATTTGCAAATCTTACCACCGCCGTTTCCGTGTTTGCGGGCGCGGTGCTGCTCCGGGAGCCCTTCACCTGGACGGGAGTGCTGTTTTGTGCAATGATAATTCTGGGCATTTACGGCGTTCAGAGCACGGCAAAGAAGGCTCCGGATGCTCCATAGGCTGCATTTCAAGGCGCGAGCACGAAAGTTTTTTTCGTTCAGCAGGCTTCAATATATTTTTTTCTGTTGAAATGCACCCGGCGTTGTGGTAAAATACAATCGGTTATTTGTGTGATATTGTATTTTTTGCACACGTGGCCGGAGAGACCCAATGGAAAGAAAATACGTCTTTGCAAAAGTCAGGATCCTGATAAGCACCGATTTCGATTTTTCGGATTCCGAAAGGTACGTTCCTTTTCGAGCTGAATTTGAAAAACCGGATATTACCTATAATTTTATCATGGTCGACACCCTCGAGCAGCCCGATGCCGAGCCCGTTTATTACGACGGGTTTATTCGTGTTTTCAGAAACGGGGGCACTACCTTCCGGTACTTTCCTATCGGCGGCAGGCTCTGCGCGATGCTCAGCGATGAATCTATTGCAAACGGTGTTTTTACCGTTTACATACAGCGGCCCGAATCCGGCGCCGCTGTTACCGAGCTTCGTCTTTTCGATTATATTGCGATAGAGCATCTCATGGCGATGTATGGCGGCGCGCTGCTGCATTCCTCCTTCATCGACTATGAAGGCAAGGCGATCCTTTTCACCGCGCCTTCTCAGACCGGCAAATCAACTCAGGCGGAGCTTTGGCGCGTTCATCGCGGCGCCGAGGTCATAAACGGCGACCGTTCGCTGCTGAAGCTCGACGGCGACACGGTTTCCGCCTTCAGCCTGCCCTATTGCGGCACCTCCGGGATCTGCAAAAATCATTCCGCACCTCTGCGCGCGGTGGTGGTGCTGCGCCAGGCGCCGTACAACCGCATCTCCGTCCTCAGACCGGCGGACGCCTTCCGCTTTATGTATGAGGAATGCGCCATAAATATTTGGCACAGCAGCGACGTTGTGAGTATATGCGATATTATCGAAAAGGTGATAAACACGGTTCCCGTGTATATGCTTGAATGCCTTCCCGACAGGGACGCGGTGGAAACGCTTGCGCGGGCACTTGAGCTTTAGGCGCAGCTGACCGTTTTTCTTTCTACCGCCATATTTAGGAGTAGTTTATGGAAACCAATCAAAACACAAAAGCTCCCTCCACGCTTCGCAGCGGCGTTGAGCCGCCGCTTCTTAACTACCTTTACTCAAAAGCGTCGCGCACCGCAACGCCGCTTTCCGGCACCTTTGAGCTCACCCCCCGCTGCAATTTTGACTGCAAAATGTGTTACGTTCACCTCACGAAGGGTGAGCAGACCTCGATTGGAAGGGAGCTTGACGCAAGCAAGTGGCTTGCAATCGGCGAGGAAGCCTGCAAAAACGGCATGCTGATGCTGCTTTTGACCGGCGGAGAGCCCCTTTTGCGGCCCGATTTTAAAGAGATCTATCTTGGCCTTAAAAAGATGGGGCTTATGATAAGCATAAACTCAAACGGCTCCCTCCTGGACGACGATATGCTCAGCTTTTTCAAGCATAATCCGCCGTACAAATTCAATATTTCCCTTTACGGTTCATCCGAGGATACCTACAAAAGCCTTTGCGGCGTTCCCGGCGGGTTTGAAAAAACCGTTCATGCGCTCCGTACGCTGAAGGAATACGGCGTCACGGTAAAGATAAACTGCAGCATCACCAATTACAACAAGTCCGATTTTGAGGGCATATTGGACCTTGGAAACGACATCGGATTCAATGTGCAGAGCGCCGCGTATATGTTTCCTGCCATCCGCCGTTCGCGCGACCTGATCGGCACGGGCAACCGTCTTTCAAGCAAGGAGGCGGCGGAGATGAAGCTGCGGGCCAACCTCATTCAATTGACCGACGAACGCTTTATGAAGCTTGCGACCGCCGTGCATGAGGGCAAGCGCGTAATAGATGAAAACAACGAGTGTCTTGACCTGCCCACCGCTCAGGAGGAAACGCCCACGGAGCATATACGGTGCAGAGCGGGCAAATGCACCTTCTGGATCACGTGGGACGGGCGCATGCTGCCCTGCGGCATGATGGAGGTTCCTTCGGTTTCCGTGCTTGAGCTCGGCTTCAAGGAGGCGTGGAGGCGCACCCACGAGAACACGCTCAATATCTATATGCCCCCCAAATGCACCTCCTGCGATAAAAGATTCGCCTGTGACGTTTGCGCCGCAGGCTGCTATGCGGAAACCGGCTCATTCTGCGGCGAAGCGCCCGAATACATTTGCAGCATGACCGAGGAGTATATCCGCCTTGTTGAGGCCGAGTATCAAAAGCGCACAGCTACGGGTGCATCCGCGGAATAACACGCATATTATGTTTTATATAATGAATCGGAGGAGTTCAGATGAAGCTTAAAAACAACTATATCATACGCGAGATCATGGGCGACACCATCCTTGTGCCGCTTGGGGATCATATTTTGCAGTTCAACGGACTCATCATTCTCAATGAGCTCGGCGTTTTCATCCTGAAGCTCCTTCCTGATGTTGAGAGTGAGAGCGAGATCGTTGAAAAGATCCTGCTTGAATATGAAGTGGATCGTGAAACGGCAGAAGCGGACGTGAGCGAATTCATGGAAAAGCTGCGCGAGATCGAGATAATCTGAGCTTGATTTCGCCCCCCGCTCGTGCGCCGCACGCTTGCGGAGCTTTGCTTTAAATCGAGCTGCTTTTGTGCGGCTCGGTTTTTGCTTATTAAGACACCCTGCCCTGTCAAACTGCCCGACGGCTTCCGCCAACAGGCAAGGTTGAGCCTGTCTGCGAGCATTGAGAGTAATGCTTATTCTCGAATTGCTTTAATCTGCGCAGCCTGCCTTGGCAATTCATTTTCCCTGCAAATATACTTTATTTTTGCAAAAAAAGTATTGCTAAAAACTATTCTCCATGTTATAATTATTCGCCAACAACCTTGCGCCGCAAGGCGCCATAAGACCACAAGGAGGTGAAATTAAGTGAAAAAGTACGAAAGCCTGTATGTTATCGTGCCCGAGCTTAACGAGGAGGAGACCCAGTCCGTAATCGAAAAGTTCAACGGCATCATCACCGCCAACGGCGGCGAGATCGAGAGGGTCGACGAATGGGGCAAGCGCCGTCTTGCGTATCCTATCGACTACAAGAACGAAGGCTACTATGTTCTCGTTGTTTTTGAGAGCGAAGGCACTCTTCCCGCCGAGCTCGAGCGCAACATGAAAAACGATGAGAAGATCATGCGCTACAAGGTTACCGTTCATCACGAGTAATTTTTCTTAGACCGATCAGCGAAAGCCGAAGGCCATTATTTGAAAGGGATCTGATTTATGAACAAGATATTTTTGATCGGCAATCTTACCGCGGATCCGGAGATGCGCACCACTCCCAACGGGATAAACGTGTGCACCATGAATATTGCCGTGAACCGCAGGTTTTCCTCCGCGCGTGAGGAGCGCCAGACCGACTTTTTCCGCGTTACCGCATGGAGACAGCTCGGTGAAAGCTGCGGCCGCTTCCTCAGCAAGGGCAGGAAGGTTTGCGTTGTGGGCGAGCTCACCGCGCGCACCTATGAAGCCAAGGACGGCACCACGAGGGTTTCCCTTGAGGTCACCGCCGATGAAGTTGAGTTCCTTTCCCCGCGCGAAAACAACGGCGGGTATCCGAATCAGGGCGGCTATCAGCAGCCCCAGGGCGGTTATCAGCAGCAGGGCTATGCGCGCAATTATCCCAATCAGGATCAGAATTCGCACAATCAGGGGCACAACGGTTGGCAGTCCCAGCCCAATTCGGGCGGCGAGTTTGCGGGCACTCCGCTTTCCTCCGGTAATTCCGGCGACGGCTTTACCGAGATCAACGACGATGAATTTCCGTTTTAATAAGTGATATTTTGCGAAAGGAGTAAGTTTCAATGGAAGACCGCAAAATGAGACCCCGCGTCCGCAAATCCAGGCGTAAGGTTTGCCAGTTCTGCGTTGACAAGGTCGAGCATATCGATTACAAGGACGCCGCGAAGCTTCGCAAGTTCATCACCGAGCGCGGCAAGATCATGCCCCGCAGGATGAGCGGCGTTTGCGCCGAGCATCAGAGGTCGCTTGCGACCGCGATCAAGTCCGCCCGTCAGGTCGCTCTTCTGCCCTACGTTCAGGACTGATAACGATCCAATCTATAATAAATGCCGCAGGCTAAGGTCTGCGGCATTTTTGCACTTACTATAGAATTAAACCGATCATTGTTTGCGTACGATCAAAAGATCTCCGTCCACAAATCCGCAGGCGACGGCAGAACACGCTTTAAGAGTATCGGCAAGCTTGCCGCTCTCAAGGTAGCGCTCTATCCAGGCTGCGCACATATCCAAGGCATTTTCCCAATCATCCGAGCTGAAGAAAAACAGATCCTCTTCGCTTGAATAGACCTCGTCACACGCCCAATCGGGATCTTTATCGTTGAAGCGCTCGGCTCCGATGAGCTGAATGGCAAAGCCCGCCTCCTGCTCTTCGGAGTTTTCGTAAAGGTTGAAATTGAATGCGGCAATGCCGCTCGGCAGAGGCTTTGAAAGCAGAGCATCAAGCCAATCTTCAAACCCTTTATAGGCCGTCATTTGATCTCATCCCTGATCATGGGCATGCTCATGCATCTCGGGCCTCCCCTGCCGCGGCTCAGCTCGCCTCCGGGGATCGGGCTGACCTTAACGCCCGCCTTGTCGATAAGCTCGTTTGTGATAACGTTGCGGTCGTAGGTGATGATGCTGCCGGGCGCCATCGCAAGGGAGTTTGCGCCCATATTCCAATGCTCGCGGCGGTACTGGATGGGATCGCCGCCCGCAACCTCAACGAACGTGACCTTATCTATGCCGAGCGCGCGCTCAAGTATCCTTTCCACGGGATCTGTGGTGAGCGAGATCCGAAGCTCGCCGTTGCCGCCGGGGGTGATCTCGTACACGTCGAACCACTTATGCGCGATGCAGGGATGCGCAAGGAATTTATCGTGATCGATATGCGTCATAAGCACGTCCAGGTGCATATAGGTGCGCGTGTTCGGGTTTTTGAAAAGCAGAACCTTTTCATAGCCGCGCTCAAACAGCGTTTTCGAGAGCCTTTCGACCGCCGCAACGGTGGTTCTTTCGCCGCTGCCGATGGCAACGCATTTATCGGAGAGGGAAAGCACGTCGCCGCCCTCGATGCCGTCGCCGCTGTCGTAATCATAAAGCAGATCCACCTTGCCCTTGCCGAAATACTCGCTGTGCTGATGGATATAGCGGATGAACAGCGTTTCCCTCATGCGTGCGGGCATGCACATGGCGGAAACCGCTATGCCGCTGCCGAGGCTGAAGCTGATATCGCGGGTGAAGTACAGATTGGGAAGCGGATCGGTAAGGAAGGGATAATCCTCCTTAACGTAATACTGTATGGGCTTTTTTTCAACTCCGGCAAGATCGTCGCGCGTGATGCCCTTTGCCACTGCGTCAAACAGCTTTTCGTATGGCACGGCGCGAAGGTACTCGCGCACGGCCTCCGAAAGGGTGATGCCGTGCACGCCGAGGCGCACGAAATCGTCTATAAAGGCGTTTCTGACCGCTTCATCCTTCACGACCTCGCGGAACATATCCTCTATATAGACGACCTCCACGTCGTTCATGCGAAGGATGCCCGCAAAAACATCGTGCTCCTCCCCCGCACGTCGAACGTCCGGAGTGTCCTCCGCGAGCATTCTTTCAAGATAATCGGGCATGAGATTGGAGAGTTCAACGCCGGGCCTGTGGAGCATAACGCGCCTGAGCCTGCCGATCTCGGATTTGACATTTATTATACCGTTCATATATTCCTCCTGATAAAAGCGGAATTCTTAAATCGCCGTGCTAAAACAGCCGCACCTAATTATAGCATATCTCGGGCCGGTATGCAAATTTTACTTTCACTCATTTTTGACGCTTTTCTTGAAGCAAAGCAAAGAAAAAAGGCGGAACGCACCGTCCGCCCAAGGAAATATTGAATTATCTGAGTCCAACAGCCCTGTACGCCTTATCAAGCGTGAGCTGCGCCCTCTCCCCCGCCTGCTGCGCGCCCTTTTTCACGATGCGGTCAAGCTCTGCTTCATCGTCCATATAGCGCTTGAAGGTTGCCTGGATGGGCTCTATCTCGGCGATCACGGCCTCCGCCACGGCGACCTTCAGCTTGCCGTAGCCCGCGCCCTCAAACTCCGCCACGGCCTCGGCCATGGTTTTTCCGGTGCAGGCGCAGTAGATGGTGAGAAGGTTGTTGCAGCCGTGCCTGCCTTCAGCGTAGGCGATGGTGGGCTCGCAGTCGGTAACGGCCTTTTTGAACTTTTTCATGATAACGGCGGGTTCGTCCAGCATGGAGATATAGCCGTTGGGGTTCGTGTCGGTCTTGCTCATCTTATGCTCGGGATCCTGAAGGCCCATGATCCTTGCGCCGAATTTGGGCATAACGGGCTCCGGCACGACGAAGGTTTCGCCAAAGGCATTGTTGAAGCGGATCGCAATATTTCTTGCAAGCTCAACATGCTGCTTTTGATCGTCCCCAACGGGGACCATGTGCGCGCCGTAGATGAGGATATCCGCCGCCATCAGCACGGGGTAGGTATAAAGACCCGCGTTGATATTATCGGAATGCTTCTGGGATTTATCCTTGAACTGCGTCATGCGGTTCAACTCTCCCATATAGGTGGTGCAGCCGAGCAGCCAGCTCAGCTCCGCGTGCTGATGAACGTGGCTCTGGATAAAAAGCGGCGAGCGCTCGGGATCGATTCCGCAGGCGATGAGCAGCGCGGCCATGGAGCGGGTCTGCTCACGAAGCTCCTTGGGATCGTTGCGAACGGTCAGCGCGTGCAGATCCGCAACCATGTAATAGCAATATTTATCGTCCTCCTGCATTTGGCGCCAGTTGCGGAGAGCCCCTATATAATTGCCGAGGGTGGGAATACCCGTGGGCTTGATACCGCTTAGAATGATCTTCTTTTCCATACAAAGACCCTCCTTCTTTTTAATAATAATATTGGATTATAACACAAAAGAGCGGTGATATACCGCCCTTTTGCAAATATATTATTCGTCAATAGGAGATCCCATCCGGCTGCATACGAATTATTATCTTCGCATCGGGTGAAATATGCTTCATAACGTACTCCATGCTTTCAAAGGGAATGGAAACGCAGCCTCCGGTATAGGTCCTCTGCTCGCGGTAACAATGAAGGAATATGGCGGAGCCGACGCCGGGAGCGCACTGCTCGTTGTAGGTGGTATTAAGAAGATACTTGTAGGCATTGGGGTAATCCACTATCCGCTCCGCCTCTTCAACGTCGAAATCGGTATACTCATCGGTGCTCACAAGCTTGTTGTAATGCACGGAATTGCTGTCCGCGACCCAGTAGTGGGTGCCGTTCACCTTGGTGTACGGTATGGCGCAGCCGGGATCATCGTTTATGCCGAGCGCGGCATTGAAGCCGAATGAGCCGAGCGGGGTCTTGGTGTCGCCCTCGCGCGTTTTACCGGGGCCGTTCTTTCCGATAAAGGCGGCGTCGTCAAGGGTCTGAGCCCACGTTCCGTCCGTATTCTTCTCGTGCATGGTCAAAACTGCGTTCGTGCCCGAGGTGACGTCCACAACTATCAGGCAGTCCGTCTCCGCCGCTTCCGGAAGCTGCGCGACCCATGCGGGCGAAGCCTTCTTTTGATAGGTTATTGCGATCTCCTCGCCGTTCGCCTTTTTATACTTTTCGGCGTCGATGCCGTTTTTCTTCACGAACTGAGAAATGTACCAGCGGCGCGATTCCTCGCTGACAACGGGGTTTTTCAGCCCCTCAAGCGCCATTTCCCTGCCTCCGCAAAGCTTTTCTATCGCCGCGGTGTCGTTTTCATCAACGAAGGAAGCGTTCTTTACATTGCATTTCCCGCCTTCAAGCTGCTCAAGCTCAAGCATTCCAACAAGGCGCTTTGCGCTTTTCTCAACGAGCGTTTTTTCGGAAAGCGCGTAATTGTATATGTCGAAAATGCCGAAAAAGCGGATGTTTTTTTCATCGTCGTTGTCGATATCCATCGAGGTGATGCAGGGGATCATTCCGTCCGCAAGCTCAAGATTATCGGCGTCGTATTCCGCAAGATATGCGCATACCGCATCAAGATAGTGGTGCTCCACGCCGGCGTAGGTGTATTGCCAAACGGCGCCGCTTGATTTGACCGGCTTGACCTTTCCGGCACACGCGGCAAGCGAGATGAGTGTGAACACGGCAGCAAGCAGGCTGATAATTCTTTTCATATTATTACCTCTTTATAAAATAGATTTCTTTTTCGCTTTGTAAATATATCGCCGTTTTTTAACCCCCTCCGCGCTGCTGCGCGAAAGGGGCTTTTTGAGATCGGCGGAAAGGCTTATATGCCCATTTCCTCTTTAACTTCCTTGAAGCACTGCACCGCGAAATCGAGATCCTCCTTGGAATGACCCGCGGAGACCTGGGTGCGGATCCTTGCCTTGCCCATGGGCACGACGGGATAGAAGAAGCCGACCACGTACACGCCCTTTTCGAGCATACGCTTTGCGAACTCCTGAGCCACCTTCGCATCATAGAGCATAACGGGAACGATGGGATGGGTGCCCTCCGGCACGTCGAAGCCGAGCTTGCCGAGCTGCTCGCGGAAATACCTGGTGTTCTCATGCACCTTGTCGCGCAGCGCGGTGGACTCGGTGAGCATATCGAACACCTTGATTGAAGCCGCGCAGATGGCGGGCGCAAGGGTGTTTGAGAAGAGATACGGGCGGGACTTCTGACGGAGCAGGTCGATTATCTCCTGACGCGCCGCGGTGTAGCCGCCGCTCGCGCCGCCGAGCGCCTTGCCGAGAGTGCCGGTGATGATGTCCACACGGTCCATCACGCCGCAGTATTCGGGGGTGCCCTTGCCGTGGTCGCCCATGAAGCCCACGGCATGGCTGTCGTCCACCATCACGAGCGCGCCGTATTCATCCGCAAGGTCGCAGATGGCGGGCAGGTTGGCGATGAAGCCGTCCATGGAGAAAACGCCGTCGGTGGCGATCAGCTTGATGCGGCAGTCCTTCGCGGCCTCGAGCTGAGCCTTGAGATCCTCCATGTTGTTGTTCTTATAGCGGAACCTCTTTGCCTTGCAGAGGCGAACGCCGTCGATGATGCTGGCGTGGTTCAGCTCGTCGGAAATGATGGCGTCGTCCGCGCCGAGGAGGGTTTCAAAAAGACCGCCGTTCGCGTCGAAGCAGGAGGTGTAGAGGATGCAGTCGTCCATACCAAGGAAGTCCGCGATCTTTCTTTCAAGGGTCTTGTGGATCTGCTGGGTGCCGCATATGAAGCGCACGGAGGAAAGGCCGAAGCCCCATTCGTCGTAGCTTGCCTTGGCGGCGGCGATCAGCTCGGGATTGTTTGAAAGGCCGAGGTAGTTGTTTGCGCACATATTGAGCACGCCGCGGGTCGTGGTGGTGTCGATGCGGCTCTTCTGGGGAGTGGTGATGATGCGCTCGTCCTTATAGGTGCCGGCCTCCTTGATGGAAGCGAGCTCGCCGCGGAAAAATTCGTATGCCTGTTTCATGCTTTTCTCCTTGTTTTAATGCGGAATTTTTATTGAATTTTAAATAAATTTATTTCGTCCAATCCAAAACGACCTTGCCGCTGTGGCCGCTGTTCATCGCCTCAAAGCCCTTTTCAAAATCGCGGTAATTGAAGCGGTGGGTCACGATGGGGGTAAGATCAAGACCGGCCTCGACCATGGCGCCCATCTTGTACCAGGTTTCAAACATCTTCCTGCCGTAGATGCCCTGAAGCGTAAGGCCCTTGAAGATGATCTCGTTCCAGTCAACTACCGTGCCGGGGCCGGCGATGCCGAGAAGCGCCACCTTGCCGCCGTTGCGCATGGCGCCGATAAGCTGATTGAGCGCCCTGCCGTTGCCGCTCATTTCAAGGCCCACGTCGAAGCCCTCCTTGACGCGGCAGGCGGCCATAACGTCCTCCAGCCTTTCCTTTGCAACGTTTACGGGAGTTGCGCCCATCTTTTTTGCAAGGTCGAGGCGGTACTCGTTTACGTCCGTGATAAGCACGTTCCTTGCGCCGTTATGCCTGCAGATGGCGGCCGCCATTATGCCGATGGGGCCGGCGCCGGTCACAAGCACGTCCTCGCCCACAACGTCGAACATCAGCGCGGTGTGAGTGGCGTTGCCGTATGCGTCGAAGAACGAGATAATGTCGTCCGGAATATCATTGTCGTCCATGGGAACCACGTTCGTGGCGGGTATGCAGAGGTATTCCGCGAAGGCGCCCTGCCTGTCCACGCCCACGCCCTTGGTGTGAACGCACCACTGGCCGTTTCCGCTGCGGCAGTTGCGGCAATGCCCGCAAACGATATGGCCCTCGCCGGACACGCGCTGGCCGACGTAGAAGCCGGTCACGCCCGCGCCAAGCTCGGCGATCTCGCCCACGTACTCATGGCCGACCGCCATGGGGGGCTTTATATGCTGCTCGCTCCAGGGATCCCAGTTGTAGATGTGAACGTCCGTGCCGCAGATAGCGGTTTTGCGGATCTTGATAAGCACCTCGCCCACGCCGGGGGTGGGTACGGGTATCTGCATAAGGGTCAAGCCCTTGCCCGCCTCGGTTTTAACGAGAGCATCCATCATTTTAGTCATGGTTTTTCCTCCAAAAAAGAATTAAGTGTATTTTGATCGCTTATTTGCCGAGATATTTTTCGGCAGCGGCGAGCTTTATGCAAACCGTGAGCACCTGCATTGCCTTTTCAAGCTCATCAAGCGGCGGGAAGCTGGGAGCTATGCGCAGGTTGCTGTCCTCCGGGTCATTCTTATAGGGATAGGTTGCGCCCGCATCCGTCATCACAACGCCCGCCTCCTTGCACAGCGCGTGAACACGCTTTGCGCAGCCGGGTTCAACAAAAAGGCTCACGAAATAGCCGCCCTTGGGCCTGTGCCAATGCGCGATGCCGAGGGGCTCTATCTCGCTGTCAAGATACCTGAGCACCATATCGAATTTGGGCTTCATTATTTCGGCATGCTTTTTCATGTGGTCGAGCACGCCTTGGGCGTTTTTGAAAA
>CAMVMM010000002.1 GCA_947168565.1 uncultured Clostridia bacterium
TAGTGTGAATCTATGGGGTAACAAAACTATGATTTGGAGGTCAAACCGATGTATCTTGTTTGAGAGTAGTGTGAATCTATGGGGTAACAAAACTCGCTTCTTGCGTTGATGATGGGGGTGATTGTTTGAGAGTAGTGTGAATCTATGGGGTAACAAAACAAAACACCGAAAAAATCGTATCCGTCAGCTGTTTGAGAGTAGTGTGAATCTATGGGGTAACAAAACTACAAGCTCAAAAGTATCATCATCCGGAAAGTTTGAGAGTAGTGTGAATCTATGGGGTAACAAAACTCGCTTGAGTATATCGCGGTCACGCTCGCTGTTTGAGAGTAGTGTGAATCTATGGGGTAACAAAACTAAGCGACATAGGAAGCTCACCGCCCCTAAGTTTGAGAGTAGTGTGAATCTATGGGGTAACAAAACGATTTTGATGATAAGGGAGGTGTTGACGGTGTTTGAGAGTAGTGTGAATCTATGGGGTAACAAAACAGGGAGTGCATTGAGAGTATCAACATATCGTTTTGTTCGGAAAGTTCGTTGCAGCAAATCAATCATTTAGCCTTTCTTGTTGATTTATTCGTATGAATATGATAGAATCACCCCGATAAATCGCAGTTTCGGGAGTTAAGCGAGTGTGAATCCGTACATAAAGAACCTGAAGAAAATCGAATTTGTCGTGACGCTGGCTTGTACAGGAAAATGCAGGCATTGTTCGGAAGGCGATCACGATGGCTTCGCGGAGCATATTGACGCAAAAGCCGCGGTTGAGGCAGTTCGAAAAATCTGTTCTGTTTACGATATAAAGACAGTGATGACGTTTGGCGGGGAGCCGCTCCTTTATCCCGAAACAGTCTGCGCGATCCACAAAGAAGCATCGGATCTCGGAGTCTCCAAAAGGCAGGTCATCACAAACGGGTTTTTCTCGAAGAACAAAGACAGGATCAAAACGGTTGTCCGGGATCTGGCTCATAGCGGAGTAAACGCTCTGCTGCTGTCCGTGGACGCGTTTCATCAGGAAACCATTCCTCTCGATCCGGTCATGGTTTTTGCCGAACGTGCCGTCGATGCCGGGATCCCCATCAAGCTGCAGCCTGCATGGCTGGTGAGTGCCGAGGATCAAAACCCGTACAATCTGAAAACAAGGGAGATCATCCGGACGTTCGACCATTTGCATATCCCGCTGAATCAGGGAAACGTGGTCTTTCCGTCTGGCAACGCGCTAAAATACCTTCGGGAATACTTTGATGATAATGCCGCGACGCATTCTCCTTATGAGGAAGCTCCCGAGGATATAAAAACGGTTTCCTTTGACCCAAACGGCGACGTCCTGAACGGGAATGTTTATGAAACGGATATCCTTGAGCTCATAAGAGCATATCGCCCATAATCCGCCGTCAGGAGCCCGACCGTTTCCGGTTTGTACCGACCGGGTAATGCTGCCGCCGGTGAGGTTCGGGTATGGCATCGCAGAAGGATAAAAAGGCTGAATATTGCCGATCAGTCGTTTCTGTTAATATCAACGACTTTCCTTTTTGATATTGTCTAACCCTCTTTCCTGTCATCAAAGGCTCATTCATACCAATCACTTCCCCCGGTTTAAATAGTCGAAGCGACAATGTGTTAATTAAAACTTTGCAACGACCTCAATGCCTTCTTCTTTAAAGAAATCATATAGCGCATAAAAGCCGTCGGCCACACTTGAATCGCCGTTGGTTCCCCAGTTTCTTATATCTACAGTAAAGCGATAACGGTATTTTTTTCTTTTTCTATCGAACTTGGTATAGACAAATATCGCTTCACTCTCCATAGTATAGTACTTCTTCCTATCGCGAGCATTCTTGCTCCACAATGAAAGATGTGCTCCTTGCATATAAATCAAGAAACTGTCGTCGATTTCAATCGGAGCATTAGGCGCTCTGACGTCCTCCTCAACTCTGCATACATACATATTCTTTTTGTTTATAAAGCTGAACAAATCCTCTATCGCTTGCGCATCAATATAAGCATCGAAGTATTTCGCTTGTATAATGATAAATGGAAAAGATACCTTTTTGAGTAACCAAGTTGAGTACAGCTCCGGTCCAATATATATTGTTTTGTTATGCGTTAAAACGTATTCTTTCTTTATATAATCAATAAGTCTTTTAAAAGCCTCGCCAAGCATGCTGTCTGCCGTTCCAAACAGCGCTATTGCCCCTTGTATGAGTTCGCTTGACCTCTCCACATAAATGTAATCCGACACTTCACGCAGCTGAGCATTGATAAATGGTTTACTGTTCAAGTTAGCAACGCTGCCGCTAAAAGCATAATAAACACTTGATGTATTTGACAATCCGAAAACCTGCGTATTGTCTGGAGTAAATACAATTAAGCCGTATGAACAAATCAATTTGATAAGTTCTGAATAATCTTTTTCACTTGCTAAAATTTCAGTTTTCTTCATAGAATCCTTTTCCGACCTTGCATAGATCACGCATGCTTCCTCTTACATCGTGAGCCAGATGAAAGCATTGTTGCCATCGGCTGTCATTTCTTGTTGAGATGGATAAACACCAACGTCTAATGAATCGTTTTCGTTTATATTTATACGAAAGTTTTCGTCAAGACCAAAGTGTTCGTAAAACCTGAGAAAGACTTTATCAGCACTGCATGAAACTCGAAAACAGCAGCGAAACTCACAAAAGCCGTCTTCTTTCCAATACTCTGTTGGTTCTTCCATCCGCATATCCTCAAAATCAAGTCCGCGACAAAGCTGTGCGATGGTAGTTCTGTGAACATCAACATACGAAGAAAGGCATATCACCCTGATGTATACGTTCATTTGTGCGCAATGATTCCTTTCGGTGACATATTTAATGGTAGTTTTGTGAGCTTCAACATATGCCCTGCCAACGTATGAACCCATACATCAAACTATCCTGTCAAGACAGTTAATACAGGTCAAAGTCCACCTCAGCGCGCATCTTATTAAAAGACTCGATTATTTCGCGACCAAGGTGCATCTCGGGATAAGCATCATAGTGATACACCGTAACTTCCACTATAGTTTTAAACTCATCATTACAAAGCAGCTCAATGTTTTTAATTATGTAGGACGCTTTATCAAGCAGCAGTTTCAAAACTTCTTCCACCGACCATGATTTAACATACCCGGTATCAAACAGCAGCCAGCATACTTCATCATCAATAGAAAGCGCCGTTTCCAATGGAAAAATCGATTTGCTGTCGAGCATCTCCTGCACGCGATGAAAACTCCCTTTTTCAGCTGCAATTGATAGTTCGCACTTAATATCCGAAGCGTTCATCTTTTATATCCCTCCGTCCGTTTTTTAGGTCTTTGAAACAGTAGTTAGTTATGCGCCGGTCAGTCTGTGCCTTGTTTCCAAGCCATAACCGTCCTCCGGCCTTGGTGTCTTGGAAAATATCCAAACGCGACTGATTCGTCCTTACGCCCGCATCACGTTTAAATCGATGTGCATCTATCCCATTCTGTTTGATATAAGTTTCGTTAACTTTTTTGGGTGACTGCGGTAATTCCTGTCCGCACCTATTATGCACCGGCACAAACTCGACGTCTGCATCTGCGGCAACATAATGTGTGTGGAAATCCTCGACCTCGAAGTTGTAGACGGTTACGGGGGTTTCAAGTATTTCGTGCTGAACCTGTTCGACAACGACATATTCACCGTTGCAGGTAACGAGGATATCACCTGCGCGGAGATATACCGCTTCCGTCCAGCCCTTTTGAGGAACATAGAACGGATGTGTCGGCAAGGTTTACAGACATTACTCTGCTCTCGCATTTCTTGTCTATAATCCTTGCCTAAACTATGTGTTTATTCTGCATCCCTTATCTGCAATTTGCTTGTAGAATACCCAAGGAGCATCAATAGAACTGCGATACTATTCGTTCTTCGCCGGTATCCACATCAACAAAGCGGAACAAAACCTCCTCTCCGTTTGTCTTTCTGTCAAGGTACTTCATAGGGGAATTGGTTCCCATCGGCCATTCCGCGCCCTGTATCCAGCGAGGACGTTTGTTGTTTTCAACATGGAAAACTTCCTTCACCTTCTCCTTTGCCGCCTTTTTTCGAGCGGTTTTCGGTCGCATATCCAAAAACTCGGTTATGATTGCCTCGACAAGATGATCTACTTCAGGACCTTCAAAGCAGTCATTTATTGCATCAAGATATAAGTCGTGAATCTCATCATACAAATTCGTACATTTGAAATCAGGGTATCTGTATGTAAAGACACGGCAAATACAAGCAAAGAGATTCAAATTTTCTCCAGGTGAATTATCGAAGCGGCATATTCTTTTTATGAGTCTTGAGCAACTGAAACCATATTCACGATAAACATCAAACGAAATTCCCGTTTTCTTCCAATTCCAACACTCATGCTCACGATTATCTATCGCTTCGACAGGCAGCAGATCATCTATTGCGCTTCGCAAGCCCTCATCGCTCTTGAAGCATACCGTGAAGGTCTTAATATCCATTTCGCCGCTCATAAAAAGCTTAATTGTTGTCAAATTATCCATAAGTTAACCTCTCATCTTTAAATCCAATGATCAATGGTCATGGTCGGAATGTGAGCGGCGCTCGCTATATTCTAATTTGATAAGATCGGCGCCGCTCAGGTAAGCCCCCCGGTTATTAATGCGCCAATCATTCATTTTACGTCTGCCCATAGCCGCCCCTTTATTCTCATTGATTATTTCGGAGAAAAACCGCCATCTTAGAACAGTCTCCGCCATTTTCCGCCGGGAGATCAATGATCCCAATGCGGCCCTGTCGAGTTTGGATGGTCTAAACAAGTATATTCTACCATGGCGCCGCGGCTGCCGTCAATGAGTTTGACAATATCTCCCTGCGCGAACGAATCGCACCTATAAAACGGCTGCCGCCCTGCGGTTTTTAAGCCGCAGCATAATTATAACGGATAAGGCGCGGGCGGTCAACAGCACGAGGGCTTGAGGCGGGGGCGGATGCGCCATGCCGGCGAGGGCGGCATTGTGCGGTTTTTCCACGGCGCGGGGGGCTTGAGGGCAAACGCGGCGCAGGGGGCTTGAGGACAAACGCGGCACAGGGGGCTTGAGGGCAAACGCCGGTTTGGACGCTTGACGGCAAGCTCCATGCAGGATATAATTATATTGGGATATTATTTGAAGGAAAGCCGTGGTTTCAATTATGAAGGTTTACGTTAGAATAAAATCGCTGAACAGGCGCAAAAGCTCGGAGCTGATGCCGTATGAGCTGCCGGAGGGCATAGGCACGGTGCGCGGGCTGATCGCCGCCTTTGTGCTTGCGGAGGTGGAGCGGTTCAATTCCAAGGATACGGAGCAGCCGCTGCTTGCGCTCATGGGCACGGAGGAGCTTGAGGAGCGCGCGCACGCGGGCAAGGTGGACTTCGGCAGGCTTTGGCGGAATAAAAAGGCGGACGGAGAGCGGGCGGTGCAAACCGCGCTCGATGCGTTTTGCGACGGGCTTTTCCGCGTTTTGATGGATGAAAGCGAGCTTAGCGGGCTCGATTCACCGCTCGAAATTCGGGAGGGCGCGGTGTTCACGTTTATAAGGCTCACTTTTTTAGCGGGGAGGATGTGGTAATATGCAGCTTAAATTCAGGGAAAACGAGTGGCAGGCGGCGAAAAAGCGGGCGAAGCTCCTTGGCCCCGCGGCAAGGGCGCTGCTTGATAAGGGTGAAAACTATTTTGATTTGGAATCCGCGCGACTGCTTGAAAACAGCCTTGCCGCGCCGCTTTTAAAAAGGCCGGAGCGCTTTACGCAAATTGAGCAGCTTTACACGCCGTCGCTTTCGATGGCCGTTGGCGCTTTGACCGACGGGAAGTATGCAAAAAGAGTGAAAAAGCTGCTTGAAATAGAGGCGGAGGGGCGGTATTCCTCATCCATGACCTGCCGCAGCTTTCACACGGGGCAGCTTTCGCAGCTTGTGTCCGATTTTATAAATCTTATTGCGGGCGCCGTGCGCCTTTATTATTACGATAACGATATTCTGGAATTGACCGGGATGGAGGACGGCTTTGAAAAGCTGAAGCTCTGCCTGGATATTCATGTTGCGCTCGCGATTCGGGAGGGCGACGAATCGGTCAGGCGCGGCATCCACGAGGCTGTATTGGGCGATAATTCGCTCGTTCGGCTGAACGGCGAAATGATCTGCGGCGTCATTCGCAGCGGCGATGAGGCGCTTGTGGGCGATCTTTTGAAGCTTCTTGACACGGCGGGCCTGCAGGAGGGCCTGAGGCAGCGCATACTTGAATCGGCGGATATAGGCAGAGCCGAAACCTTTGCCCGAATAGTGTGCTTTTGCGCGGAAAAGGATCTGTTTCGCTTTGCAAGCGGCGTGCGCGCGCTCGCAGTTTGGACGGGCTTTGGCGTTGAAAACACCCGCGCCAATATCTCAAAAAGGCTTGGAAACGTTGCCGCCAAGGTGCTTTCAAGCGAGGAAAAGCGTCGCGAATACCTTGCTTCGGACGATCTTTCCGAGGTGTGGCTGGCGCTTTGGGGCTACGGCTGCTTCGAGCTTGGGCATACCCTGCATATTGTTAGCGAGCTGATAAAAAGCGGGGATCGGCGGCGCAGGCTGCTTGCGTGGTATTTTATTTCGGGAACCGAAAATTCTTCATACAGGATGAAGATGGCTTCGGAGAATCTGCACGAGCGCGACCCGGAGGTGCTGGCGTGGCTCACGGGCTGCCTTGAGCAAACGGGCGAGTTCGTGTCCGCCTATTATTATAACACCACCAAAAAGGCGGCGGTGAATCACGCGCTTCCCGCAAAAAAAGAGGAGAGGCGGGCGCTATTCGATAAGCTTGCGGCGCTTCTGCCCGTGATAGGGGAAAAAACGCGCACCTTTTCCGGAATGCCCTTTGATTTCGTTTCCGTGCGGCTTTCGTCGGATCCCGTTATAGGCTGCATGATGAGCCTTGCGGGGTACGATATGGACGCGGAGCTTGCGGAAAGGCTCACGGCCCATACCGCGTATATGAATGCGGATCGCAGGCAGGTTTTAATAAGATATTTCCTGCGTCCCGCGGAAAATGCCGATCACCGCAGGGTGCTGGTTTCGTTTTTGGGCGACAGAAGCCCGATCGTTAAGCAGAGGGCGGTGGAGGAGCTGCAAAAGCTTTCGCTCACGGATGCGGAGCTGGACGGCATAGCGGATTCGCTGCGCAGCAAAAGCTCGCCTTATCGCGCCGCAGCCGTTGCAGCGCTCAAGGCGCAGCCGGAAAGCAGGCTTGAGCCGCTGCTTGAAAGGATGCTTGCATCCGCCGAGGAGCACAAGCTTCAGGCTGCGCTCGATCTTATCTGCGAAATGGAGGAGAAGCGCGGGGGAGCCGCGGCGCGCTTCATGCCGCAGCTTCAGGCGCTCGGGAGCGAAAAGCTTTCCACGCAAACGGAGATACTTTTAAAAAAGCTGCTTGCGGACGGGGAAAAGCAGGAGTACACCCGCGAAAACGGCTTCGGCCTTTACGACCCGCAGGAGGTGAACGCCTATCTTGATTCGATTCGCGCGGAGTTTGCCATAGCTCCGTGGAATGAAAAGGCGATACGCTCCGTTTATCCATCGGAAGCGGAGTTCAAGGCGCTGATGAAGCGCATAAACGCCGTGTTTGAAAAGCACGCGGATTATGAATACGAGGTCGTGGATATGTGGCATGGCTCACGGGAAAAGGTGCTGCTTGGGGATGGGGACTTTCATTGCAGGCTGCCCGCGGAAAGCGGATGCAGCTCCATGCACGATAAAAACGCAAGGCTTGATATGCTGCCGTTCTGCGACGAATTTCGGCAGGCGTTCGGGGAGACTGCATCAGATCCCGTAAAAGCGGCGGGGCTGTTTGCCGTGAGCCAAAATTTTGAAGGGGATTATAACCCGGGCTATTATAAAAACGACGCATGGTTTTCCGCGCTTTTTAAAAAGGAGCTTGTGCCGTGCTATGCGGCCTCCGTGCGGGAACGCGCAATGGAGGAGCTTATGCGCGGGGGGAACGCGGGCTCGGTGCGAGGCGTTGAAATAATGACGATGATGGCGCTTGCGGCGAGTGAGTGCGACCCGCACGCGGTGTTTGAGTGCGCCTTCGGCATCTATCGAAGCGTTGCGGAGCGTATAGGCGAGAGCAATCTTGCAAGGGAGTATCGAAAGCCGGACGGTGTACACGGCGCAATACGATTTATTAGCGGCAGGCATGATATGCCCGTAAACAGCCGCGAGCTTGGGATATGGCGCGAGCTTATCTCAAGGCTTGAGCTTGGGCAGGAGGATTTTGCCCGCTGGTTCAAATATGAATACCGCCTTGAATGCCTTGCGGGCGTTGACCCCGCCTGCGGGCTGACCGCCGATGATATTTTCCGCGCACACGAAATGGGGCTCGTGCCGAAGGAGGCGATATTTGCAAGGCTGCTGCGTGAGGAGGTGGAAAGACCCGATAAGCTCTCCATGCTGACGGGCGAGGGCGGGCGCGGCGGGAAGAGCCGCAGGCTGAAGGAAAAATATCCCGGCGCGGGGGAGATCATCACCGCCGTTGTGAACCGGATAGCCGAGGTGGAGGAGAGGCGCGGCGAGCTTGAAACGCCGCTCACGTATCACGCGCTTGCGATAGGCGGCCTGTACGGCGCGGAGCATTTTGTTCACCTTCTTGCGGCGCTCGGAAAGGAAGGCTTTTACCGGGGGTATGAATACACCTGGGAAAAGGATAAGCGCACCGTGCTGAGCTGCCTGCTGAAGCGCTGCCGACCCAATAAAGAGGATACTCCCGAAAAGCTGAAGGAGCTGATAAAAAGCACGGATATTTCCGAAAGCCGTCTTTTGGAGGCGGTGATGTACTGCCCGCAGTGGGCGGGGATCGCGGAGAAGGCGCTTGAAATAAAGGGCCTTAAAAGCGCGGTGTGGTTCTTCCACGCGCATATAAACGAAAGCTTTTCGGCGGAGAAGGAAACCGAAACGGCGCTCTTCTCGCCCATTTCGCCGGAGCGCTTCATGGACGGCGCGTTTGATCGGGACTGGTTCATGGAAAGCTATTATGCGCTTGGCGAAAAGCGCTTCAATACGCTCTATAAATCGGCAAAATACATAAGCTCCGGCGGCAGCAATCACAGGCGCTCGCAGCTCTATGCGGACGCGGTGCTCGGCAGGCTCGATATAGCAGCGCTTGAAAAGGAGATAGAGGAAAAGCGAAACGTGGAGCGGCTGCGCTGCTATCCGCTCATACCGATCGCGGAGGGAGATATGCGCGAGGCGCTGCGGCGGTATGAATTCCTTCAGCGCTTTATGAAGAGCTCAAAGCAGTTCGGAGCGCAGCGCAGGGAGAGCGAAAAAAAGGCGGTGGGCATAGCGCTTGAAAACCTTGCAATAACCACCGGGATCAAGGACGTGAACCGCCTTGTGTGGCGCATGGAAACGCAAAAAACGAAGGCGCTCGCGCCTCTTTTGGAGCCTATATTCATAGACGAGTTCACCGCCCGCCTTGTGATAAACGGCGAGGGCGACGCATCCGTGGCGATAGAAAAGGGCGGAAAGGAGCTGAAAGCCGTGCCGAAGGCGATAGCAAAGCACGATGCGCTGCTTGAGCTGAAGGCAAGCGCTGCGGAGCTGAAGGAGCAAAAGCGCCGCTCAAGGGAGAGTCTGGAGCGGGCGATGTGCGAGCGCACGGAGTTTGAGCGCGCGGAGCTTGCGATACTTCTTAAAAACCCCGTGCTTGCGCCCATGATAAAAAGGCTCGTGTGGCTCTCGGAGGGCGCACTCGGCTTTATCGACCTTCCCACAGAAGGCGGCGGGCCTGAGCGCGGCGGGCCTGAGCGCGGCGGGCCTGAGTGCGGCGAACCGCTGCTTATCGACCCGAAGGGAGAGCTTCACCCCTGCGGCGAAAAGGCGGTGATAGCCCATCCCCACGATATGATGAGCGCGGGCAGTTGGCATGAATTCATGCGCCTTATGTGCGAAAAGCGGATCGTTCAGCCCTTCAAGCAGGTGTTCAGGGAATATTATCCCATCACCGAGGATGAAAGATCGGCGCAGACCCTTTCCCGCCGCTACGCGGGCTTCCAGGTAAGCCCGAAGCGCACCGCAGCGCTTTTGAAATCGCGCGGGTGGACGGTGGACTATGAGGAAGGGCTGCAAAGGGTGTTTTACCGCGAAAATCTCGTGGTGCGCCTGTTCGCGCTTGCGGATTGGTTCAGCCCGTCGGATATCGAGGCGCCCACGCTTGAAACCGTGCAGTTTTTCGATAGAAGGAGCGGCGAGCCCGCAAGGCTTTGCGAGGTGCCGCCTGTGCTGTTTTCGGAGGTCATGCGCGATATCGACCTTGTGGTCAGCGTTGCGCACGTCGGCGGCGTTGACCCCGAAGCAAGCATGTCCACCGTGGAGATGCGCATTTCGCTTGCCGGGGAGCTTGTGAGGCTGCTGGGGCTGAAAAACGTTCGCTTCACAGGCAATCACGCGCGGGTAGAGGGCAGGCTTGCGAATTGGTCGGTACACATGGGCTCCGGCATAGTTCACGCGGAGGGCAGGGGAATGATACCCATCATGCCCGTTCATTCGCAGTCGCGCGGGAGGGTCTTTCTGCCCTTTGCGGACGACGACCCGAAAACCGCCGAGATAATGTCCAAAATCATCCTGCTTTCCGAGGATACGAAGCTAAGGGATCCGGAGATATTGAAAATGGTTTGATCGCGCGGATGAAAAATAAGCGGGATAATGCTGCCGCGGCTATGGAGAAACCGCCGGATTTATGGTATTATAATAGGGTCAACGAGCTGAAAACTGCGCTCTGCGCGGGCCTTATGCACCGAAAGCCCGGCTGCGCGGGGAAGGCTTGACGATAAAGGGGGTATATTGTGAATAAAGCGAAAAAAACGGATCTCGTTATTGTCATCGTGCTTGCCGCGCTGATTCTGCTTGCCGCCGCCTCCGGCATTATTGGCGGCATGAAGGATAAGGGCGCACCACAGGGCGCGGGCGCGAGCAGCTATGAGGATTTCAACGGCAAAAAGATAGGCATTCTTCAGGGCACGAATATGGAGCAGGAGAGCTTCGACAGGTTTCCGGACAGCGAGTATCTTTATTTCGCGGGCTATCCGGACCTGAACGCCGCGCTGCTTTCCGGCACGATAGACGCCTACCTTGCGGATGAGCCCGCGCTCAAGAGCATCCATGCTGAGCAGCCGCAGATAGACTATATTCGCAAAAGGATCACAAATAATAAATATTCCTTCGCTTTCCGAAAAAACGATCCTGCGGAAAAGGCGCTTTTGGATGAATTCAACGCCTTTCTTGCCAGAATAAAATCAAACGGCGTTTACGATGAAATAGATTCCGTCTGGTTCGGTGCGGACGAATCAAAAAAGGTTGTGAATATGGACGGCCTTACCGGCGAGCGGGGCGTTATCCGGGTTGTGACCACCTCCACGGACGAGCCGTTTTCCTATATAAAGGATGGGAAGCTCGTGGGCTACGATATCGACGTGGTGGTGCGGTTCTGCCGCGAAAACGGCTACGCGCCGGAGTTTGACGAGGTGGATTTTTCCGCAAGGATACCCGCGCTTGCTTCGGGCAGGGTTCATTTCACCACCTCCATGAACGTAACGCCGGAGCGTGCTGAAAGCGTGCTGTTTTCCGAACCGGTGAGCGAGGGCGGTATAGTGGTGGCGGCAAGGAGCGCGGATATTGCGCAGCAAAGGCGCATGGAGGATTTCATCGGAAAGCGCGTGGGCATATTGACCGGATACAGCCATGAGCGGGACGTGATCGAAAAGCTTCCGAACAGCGAGTATTTATATTACGACACTTTAGGCGAATTGATACTTTCGCTCAAAAACGGAATGATCGACTGCTTTGCGGATGACAACGCGACACTGAAACTTGCCGCGCTCGAGCATCCGGAAATCGCGCTTATAGAAAACGTGCTTACGGAAAGCTACGCCTATGCCTTCAGTAAGGCAAGCCCCACCGCACGCGGCAGACTTGAGCGGTTCAATGCGTTTCTGGCGCGGCTTGATGCAAGCGGCGAGCTGGAGGCTATGGGCGAAAGGTGGCTCGGAGGCCTTGACGAGGCCGAGAGGCAGATGGATCGCAGCCCGCTTTCGGGCGTGAACGGCGAGCTTGCAATCGGCATTATGCCGGACAACGCTCCGTATAGCTACGTTTCAAACGGCGAATATACGGGCTTTGATATGGAGCTTATAACCCGATTCGCGCGGGAGGAGGGCTATTCGCTGAGCATTGAGGCGGGCAGTCTTGCTTCGCAGCTTGCGGGCCTTGCATCGGGCAGGTTCGACGTTCTTATAGGCCCCCTTTCCGTAACCGAGGAGCGCAAAAACGTTGCCGATTTTTCTTCCACCACCTTTCGGGGCGGCATGACGCTGGCGTATATCGGCGGCGAAGGCGCGCAGCGCGAGCTCGGCTTTTTTGAGGGCATAGCAGGCAGCTTTGAAAAGAATTTTATCAGGGAGGGCAGATGGAAGCTCATCCTTCAGGGCGTCGGCACCACCTGCGCCATCACCGCGCTTTCGGCGCTTTTCGGCACCGTGCTTGCGTTTTTGATCTGCCTGTTCCGCCGAACGGGCTCAAGGCTTGCAAATCTTATAAGCGATCTTTTCGTTAAGCTCTTGCAGGGCACGCCCATGGTGGTGCTGCTGATGATACTGTATTACGTGGTGTTTGTAAAAACCCCGCTGAGCGCGGTCGGCGTGGCGGTGGTGGGCTTTGCGCTGAACCTTGGCGCCTACGGCTCGGAGATAATGCGCTCCGGCATAGAGAGCGTGGACGGCGGGCAGCGCGAGGCCGCGCTTGCGCTCGGCTATAATGAAAACAGGGCGTTCTTCAAATTCATCTTCCCGCAGGCGGCGCAAAGGTTTTTGCCGGTCTATCGGGGCGAGCTTGTGTCGCTGCTGAAAAGCACCTCCGTGGTGGGCTATATCGCCGTGCAGGATCTCACCAAGATGAGCGATATTATAAGGGCGAGGACCTACGAGGCGTTCTTCCCGCTGATAGCCACCGCAGTTATCTACTTCATTCTGGCGTGGCTTATCGCCGCTGCGATGAAGCTGCTGATGAAGCATTTTGAACCCAAAAAGCGCAGGGGAGGGGCGGAAAAATGAGCATTATCAGAATAGAGCATTTAAAAAAGCAGTATCAAAACGCATTCCCCCTGAAGGACGTGAGCGTTGAGATAAACAAAGGGGACGTTATCTCGGTCATCGGCCCCTCCGGCACGGGAAAATCCACGCTTCTTCGCTGCATAAATATGCTGGAGCAGCCCACGGGCGGCAGGATCTTCGTGGACGGCGAGGAGATCACCTCGCCCAAATGCCGCCTGGAGCTCGTGCGCCGCAGGATGGGCATGGTGTTTCAGTCGTTCAATCTTTTCAATAATCTGAATATCCTTGAAAACGTCATGGCGGCGCCGGTCGATCTGCTCAAAATGCCCCGCGATCAGGCGCAAAAGCAGGCAAGGGCGCTGCTTGAGCGCGTTGGACTTGGGGATAAGGCGGAAAACTACCCGAGCGAGCTTTCGGGCGGGCAGAAGCAGCGCGTTGCCATCGCCCGCGCAATAGCAATGAAGCCGGAGATACTGCTTTTTGACGAGCCGACCTCCGCGCTCGATCCCACGATGGTGGGGGAGGTGCTCTCGGTCATAAAAAGCCTTGCGGACGAGCACATGACCATGATGATAGTGACGCATGAGATGCGGTTTGCCCGCAGCGTTTCAAACCGCGTTTTCTATATGGACGAGGGCGGGATCTATGAGGACGGCACTCCGGAGCAGATCTTCGAGCACCCCGCAAGGGAAAAAACGAGGGCCTTTATCAAACGGCTGAAAACGATCGAGATCGAGATACCGGATGCGGAGCCCGACGGCGCGCTCATCTTCGCCCGCCTGGAGCGCTTCGGCAGGGAGGCGATGATTCCCGCTTCCGCATTGCGCCATATCCGGCTCGTATTCGAGGAGCTGGTGCTGCAGCTCATACTCGGCAGGCTCCGCGAGGAGGGGCGCGGCTTTCCCGTGCGGATAAGCATAGAGCATTCGGATGAGGACGGCTCCACAGTTTTGACAGCCTCATACGGCGGGGAAGAATTCGATCCCTTCACCGAGGGGGACGAGCTTTCCGCCACGATAGTGAAAAAGCTTGTGAAGCGCATCGAGCATGAGTACAGCGGCGGCAACAGCCTGAGCGTCGTATTTTGAGGGGCGGCATGAGCGCGGTTTTTTCGCCGTGCGCCTCGGCCGCGCGGAAAGCGCGGCCTGCTTCAAAGCCCCTGCGAACGGTGCAAAAGGGGTTGGTCGGGCGATAAATCCATGTTGAATTTTGCGGTGCGGTATGTTATAATCAGTATTACTGCATAGTTGTGCGGTTTTGGATGTGCGGCGGGAGGCAAAGCCCGAAAAATCGAGGGCAAAACGGAGCCCGCCAAGCTTTTTCATTAGTTTTGCACGGCTTTAAGGAGAAAACAAAATGATAAAGGTGATCACGTACGGCACCTACGATCTGCTGCATCACGGTCATATCCGCCTGCTTGAGAGGGCGAAGGCGCTTGGCGACTATCTTATCGTGGGCGTTACGAGCGATGACTACGACAAAACAAGGGGCAAGATAAACAACCAGCAGTCCCTTATGGAAAGGGTCGCCGCGATAAAGGCCACCGGTCTTGCGGATGAGATAATCGCCGAGGAATACGAAGGCCAGAAGATAGACGATATCCGCCGCTTCGGCGTGGATATCTTTGCCATAGGCTCCGATTGGGAGGGCAAATTCGATTATCTCAATGAATTCTGCAAAGTCATCTATCTGCCGAGAACCGAGGGCGTTTCAAGCTCCGAAATCAGGGCGAAGAACCGCAAACTCGTGATAGGCATCATCGGCAGCGGCGGATTGCGCAATAAGTTTATCCGCGAAATGCAGTATGTGAACGGCGTTGAGCATAAGGAGTGCGACGATACGCTCGACGGGGTGGACGCGGTTTACGTTGCCTCCCATCCCCGCAGGCATTACGACGACGTGAAGCGGGCGCTGCTCGCGGGCAAGCACGTTATCTGCGAATCCCCGTTAGCGCTTGAGGCCGAAAAATGCCGCGAGCTTATCGACTACGCGAGGGAGAATGGCCTTGTGCTTGAGGACGCTATAAAAACCGCCTATTCCACGGCGTATTCCCGTTTGCTCGTGGTGGCGAAAAGCGGCCGCATCGGGGATATAGTTTCCGTTGACTCCGTGTGCTCCAGCCTTGCAGGAGGCGTTGCCGAGCCGGGCGTTGACCTCAGCAGAAGGCAAAACAGCATCTCCTCATGGGGACCCACGGCCATGCTGCCGGTATTCCAGCTTCTCGGCACAAATTACAAAACCAAGTCCATCGTCACAAAGCTTATAAACAGCGATTATAATTTCGACGGCTTCACCAAGATCGATTTCGTTTACGATAAGGCTGTTGCCTCCATAAAGGTCGCAAAGGCGGCAAAGGCGGAGGGCGAGCTCGTTATCACAGGCACGAAGGGCTATATCTACGTGCCCGCGCCGTGGTGGAAAACGGATTATTTCGAGGTTCGCTTTGAAAATCCCGCAAACAATAAGCGTTATTTCTATCAGCTCGACGGCGAGGGAATAAGGTATGAGATAGTGGCGTTTGCAAAGGCTGTTGAAAGCAGGCGGGATTACAGCTATATCAGCGATCAAACCTCCCTTGCGATAGTGAAGGTAATAGAGGATTTCTATTCCGGCGATCGCATCGAGCTGAAATAAAGCTGCCGCACCGTGCCGAAGCGGTGCATCCGTGCGGCGGCTCCCGTGCCGCGCTTACGCCTCGGATCGCCGCAGAGGGGTGCGTTTGCGTGAAAGAAAAGAGAAAGGTTTATTCGAATGAAATACGACGGAAAGCGGGTGCTGTTTCTCGGCGCGCCGGTTTTTCAAATTCCGGTAGTTAAAAAAGCAAAGGAAATGGGGCTGCACGTCGGCATTGTGGATATAGACGGCGGCGCGCCCGCCTTTCCCTACGCCGATGAATGCTTTGTGCACAGCATAAGGGATGATGAGGGCGTGCTTGAGATCGCGCGTGAATTCAAGCCGGACGGAATAGTTATCGGCGCGAACGACACGGCGGTGCTGACGGGCGCGCGCGTGTGCAGGGAGCTGGGGCTTCCCGGAAACTCGGTGCAGGCGGCGATGAATTCAACCGACAAGGTCAAAATGCTGGAGGCGTTCGAGCGCAGCGCGGTGCCGCATCCGTTTTACCGGGTGGTAAAAAAAGCCGATATAGAAAGCTTTTGCGAGCCTCTGCCGTATCCCGTTATCTCAAAGCCGGTGGATTCCTCCGGCGGCAGGGGAATAAGCATCATAAACTCCGCCGAGGAATTGCGTGAGGCGATGCGCTTCAGCTCAAACGCGGGTCAGTCGGGCGATATTCTTATAGAGGAGTATCTGAGCGGCACGGAGATAAGCGTTGAGGTGCTTGTGGTGGAAGGGAAGCCCCATATCATTCAGATAACCGATAAGCTTACCTCCGGCGCGCCGAATTTTTATGAAACGGGTCACGCGCAGCCGTCAACGCTGAGCGAGGAAACAAAGGCGCGCGTAAGGGAACTTGCCTCAGGCGCGGTGCTTGCCGTGGGCCTTGTGAACAGTCCCGCTCACGTGGAGATCATGGTGACCGAGAGCGGGCCTAAAATGATAGAGCTTGGTTCGCGCCTTGGGGGGGACTGCATCTCGACCATCCTTGCCGACACCTCCGTGCGCGGCGTGAGTATGGCGGGAGCGGCAATAGAAATGGCGCTTGGCGAAACGCCGGACGTTGGTAATTATGCCGACAGCGGCACCTGCGTCGGCATTCGCTTTATACCCGCGGAGGACGGCGTGCTGAGCGCGATAGAGGGGGTTGACGAGGCGAAAAAAACAGCCGATCTCATAGAGCTTCGCATCACCGGCAGGATAGGCGTGCGCTACACAAGGGCGACCGATGACTCGGCAAGGTTCGGCTATGTGGTATGCTCCGGAAAAACCACGGAGCTTGCGCTTGAAAGCTGTGCCGAAGCTGTGAAAAAGCTTCGGTTCGTGCTGGAATAATGCGGCTTGAACCGATGGAGCTGCCCGGCAGTTTCATAAACCGCAGCCCCGGTAATATTACAACGAGAATTATCAGTATTTATTTTGTTTAAAAGAAAGGATAACACCGATATGGAGCTTAAGGGCAAAAGACTGCTCTTCCTCGGCGGACCGATCCAGGTCATAAAGGCGGTGGAGCAGGCGAAGAGCATGGGCGTTTATACAATAGTGACCGACATAAAGGAAAACGCGCTCGCCAAGGCGTATGCCGATGAGTCGCTTTCATTCAGCGTTTTGGATGTGGACGGCATAGTTGATTGGTGCAGGCGCAATCCGGTGGACGGCGTGCTGAATTTTGGCGTCGATCCCGCGCAAAAGCCGAGCATTCTGATCTGCGAGGCTCTCGGGCTGCCCAATTTCGGAACCCTTGAGCAGGTGGAATACCTTTCAAACAAGCAGGCGTTCAAGGAGCTTTGCGTAAAGTGCGGGGTGGACATTATAAAGAGCTACACCGAGGAGGATCTGACCGATGAATTCGATGAATACCCCCTTCTTATAAAGCCCGCGCAGAACTGCGGCTCAAGGGGAGGCTCCGTTTGCCGCAATAAGCAGGAGGCGGAGCGCGCAATAGCGCTTGCAAAGGAGGCTTCCTTAAACGGCAAGGTGATAATCGAGCGCTGCATGCAGGGGTATCAGGATTTTTCGGTGGAATATTATGCGGTGGACGGCGATATTTTCCTTGTCAGAACGCAGGACAGATATCTTGGCAGCGAGGCGTATAAGCTGAACAGGCAGGCCGTTGCGGGCGTTTCGCCATCCAAGCATACGGAAATGTATTTGAAAAGCGTTCATCCGCGCGTGGTTGAAATGCTTAAAAGCATAGGGATCGAAAACGGAGTGCTTACCATGCAGGGATTCGTGGACGGAAACACCGTTCGGTTCTATGATCCCTCCTTCAGGTTCCCGGGAAGCGCATATGAAAAGCTCCTGTTCCGCGCCACCGGAGTGAACCTCATGGAGTATGCCGTTTGCTTTGCGTTGGGCGCTCCCAAAAAGGCGGCGCCTGCTTTTGAAGCCGCGTACACTCTGAACGGTAAATGCTCCATCATGCTGCTCTTCACAGCCCGCCCGGGCACAATATCAAAATGCTTCGGTATGGACGAGATCAAACGGATGCCGGAGGTGGTTTCCGCCGTGCTAAAGGAAGCAGCCGGCAACGTGATAACCGCAAGCGGGGATGTTGGGCAGCGCATAGCCGAGGTCGGCTTGCTTGTGGATGACGATAAAGCAGCCATTGAACGCGCGGTGCTGAGCGTTCAGGAAAAGCTCAAGGTGCTGGATGAGCATGGCGAGAACATGCTGGTGTGCCTTGCCGACCCGAGAACGTTCAGGTAAAACGCCGCTCGATCCCCTGCGCTGAACCGATCCCGGGCTTTGAGGCCGCAGCCCCTGCGGCGGGAAGCTCTCAAGCCGATTCGGCATTGAACCATTGAATCTTCCGAGGTATAGTTTATGGGTTTAACAAGTAAGCTGGCGCTCGATCTTGAAAGGATAAACGAGCTGAAGCCGGCAGATATTGAGCAGATAAAGACGCTGATAATAGATTTTATCGCGGCAGCTCTTGCGGGCTTCACGCAAAACGCCGCTTTCAATAAATCTGTGGAAAGGATCGTGCTTGCCCAGGGGGGAGCCGAGGAAAGCTCCGTGCTTTTTGAAAGCAAAAAATATCCCTCAAGGCTCGCGGCGTTCATGAACTCCGTGTACGGCCACGGCGCCGAGCTCGATGACGGAAACAAAAAAGCGGCGGGGCATGCAGGGGTGCATATTATTCCGGCGGTCTTTGCTCTTGCCGAAAAATTAAACAGCAGCAATAAGGACGTTTTAACGGCAATAGCGGTGGGCTATGAAGCGTATATTCGCATTTCATCCGCAGCGCAGCCCGGCCTTGTGCAGCGCGGGTTTCATTCCACGGGCATGGCGGGCACTCTCGCCTGCGCCGCCGCATGCGCCAAGCTGTATCACCTCGATGCGCAGGGCATAGAGAACGCGATCGCGCTTTCAACCACTATGACGGGAGGTCTGCTTTCATACGGCGACTCAAGGCCGGCAATAAAGCCGCTCAATCCCGGAAAAGCGGCGGAAAACGGTGTGTTTGCGGCGATGCTTGCCGCCGAGGGCGTGCTTGGTCCAACCGAAGCGCTGGAGGGCCAAAACGGCTGGTTCCATGCGGCTGCGGATTCAGTTGATGAAAGCTGCCTTGAAGGATCGGATCATCTGCTGCTGCACGATTGCTATTTCAAACTGTATCCTTCGTGCAGGCATACCCACTGCGGGATCGATGCGGCGCTGGCGCTCCACGACAGGGTGGATCCGGGCAAGATCGAATCGGTGAACGTGTTCATCTATCCAAACGCCATAAAGCTTGCCGGGATAATGCTGCCCAAGGATAAGGACGAAACCAAGTTTTCCATTCAATACACGCTTGCCCGCTCGCTTTTGAACGGCTCTTACGGCGTTTCGGATATGGATCCGCCCAAGCTGACAGAGGACGTGCTGGCGCTGATCGATAAAATAAAGCTTATTCCGGATCCGGACATGGAAAACAAAGCCAAGGGCATTCGCGGAACCAAAGTGCAGGTGCTTCTGAATACGGGGGAAACTCTGACGGAAACCGTGCTTGTGCCAAAGGGCGATCCGGAGAATCCGCTTTCAAGGAGCGATATTCTGAATAAGCTGAAGACCTGCGCGCTGGGCCTTGCGGATGACGAAATACTGAACAGGGTCACGGAGTCGGTTCTGAATATGAATGAAAACGCCGGATTTATCAATCCGATAAAGCTTTTTGGAGGATCAAATGAAAAGCATTGACCTTATCCTCGGCACCATGACGATCGGAGAATCCGTTTTTTCTCCGGATGTGGAAAAATTCATCGGCGCGTTTCTTGACGCGGGCTACACCGAGCTTGACACGGCGTATGTGTATAACGACGGGCTGTGCGAAAAGCTGCTGGGCGAGGCGCTGAAAAACGAAAAGCGCCCCTATCGTATCGCCACAAAGGTGAATCCGCGCATAACCGGCAGGCTGGACGGCGAGGCGGCGTATATGCAGCTCAACGGCAGCCTTGAGCGGCTTGGGCTTGAAAAGGTTGATACCGTTTTCCTGCATTTTCCGGATCCCGCAACGCCCGTGATAAGCGTGCTTGAGGCGATGGCGGATATGCATTCGCGGGGTAAATTCACCGAGCTGGGGCTTTCAAATTTCCCCGCCTGGATGGTGGCGGACTGCTGGCATATCTGCGATAAGCACGGCTGGGTGCGCCCCACCGTTTACGAGGGCATATACAATCCGCTCACAAGAAAGGCGGAAACCGTGCTGAACGCCTGCCTGGATAATTTCGGAATGCGCTTTTACGCATACAATCCCATGTGCGGCGGCCTGCTCACCGGAAGATACTCAAGCTTTGAGGCCGCTCCGGAGGACGGCAGGTTCACTCATCGCCCGAATTATCAAAACAGATACTGGAAAAAAAGCTTCTTTGACGCGGTGCAGATCATTAAAAACGCCGCCGAAAAGCACGGCATCACGACCGTCGAGGCCACCTATCGCTTCCTCGCGCATCATTCCATGCTGAACGGCGAAAGGGGCGATGCGATAATCATCGGCGCAAGCAAGCTCGCTCATCTGCAGCAGAATATGCGCGCGGTGCAGGCGGGGCCGCTTCCGCAGGATATCCTGAATGCTTTTGAGGAGGCATGGGCGGTCACAAGGGCGGATTCGCCGGAGTATTTCACACTTTTTAAAGCTCAAAAACCCATCGGAGGGGAAAAATAAATGCTCGATCAGAAAAAAGTATTCGAAACTCTTGCAAACCACGGCGTAACCTTTTTTACGGGCGTGCCGGATTCGTATCTGAACGGCTTTTGCAACTATGCCTTGAATTGCTGCGGCAAAAGAAATATCATAGCCGCAAACGAGGGCAACGCCGTGGGCATAGCGGCGGGGCATTATCTTTCAAGCGGCGAGCTGCCGCTCGTTTATATGCAAAACAGCGGCCTTGGAAACACCGTGAACCCCCTTGCATCGCTTGCGGATAAGGACGTGTACGCCGTGCCGATGCTTCTGCTGATAGGCTGGCGCGGTCAGGGCGATACGGAGCCGAACCATCCGCAGCACAAACTTCAGGGCGAGATCACGCCGAAGCAGCTTGAGATACTGCACATCCCTTACACCGTGCTTTCGGACAGCGACGAGGAATTTGAAAAAACGGTGAAGCAGGCGGTGGAATACTGCGTCAGTACCCGCAGACCCTATGGGCTTATCGCTCCAAAGGGCGTGATGGCCGATCCCGATAAGCCGAATAACGTGGACGACGTTTACCCGATGAGCCGCGAGGAGGCGATAGAGATAATTCTTGATAATATGCCGGAGGACACGATCTATTCCGCCACGACCGGCCGCGCCACGCGCGAGCTTTTCTTCCTGCGCGAAAAGCGCGGCGAAACCAAGGCGCGTGATTTTTTAAACGTCGGCTCGATGGGGCACGCAAGCTCCGTGGCGCTCGGCATAGCGCTTGAGAAGCCGCAGCGCCACGTGGTGGCGCTCAACGGCGATTCCGCCGCAATAATGCACTTGGGCGCACTCGCGATAGAGGGCAGCCTGAACGCCCCCAATTTTATGCACGTGGTGCTCAACAACGGCGCGCATGAATCGGTCGGCGGTCAGCCCTCGGTAGGCCATAAGCTCGATTTTACCGCGATCGCAGAGGCGTGCGGGTTTGAAACGGTCGGAAAAGCGGTTGAAACCGCCGAGGAGCTTGCGAGCGCTGTGGCAAAGCTCAAGGACTGCGGCAGGGCTTCGTTCATCGATTGCCGCATCCACCGCGGGCTTGCAAGAAAGCTTCCGCCGATAGTTTTCGATCACCGTGAATATATAGACGAGCTTATAAACGAGCTTAAAAAATAATATTCGGAAAATATTTTTTCCGTTGAAGCTGCATTGCTTAAGGAATGCGTGTTATAACTATAAAAACGAGTCTGTTCCGGCATGGCCGGGGAAAGGAAAAACTATGAACAGCATGGAAAAAACAAGAGAGTTTCTCAGATCCGTCGGTCTTCCCGGAGGCGATGCGTACGACCTTCCCACCTCCGAAAAAAGGTTTGCGGACGGCGGCCAGTTCCGCTTCGAGGTGCCCGGCATCCAGGGCCCCAAGGTCATGAAGGCGCTGCTTCAGGCTATGGACAGCTACGGCCTGTATCTGCACCGCGTTACCCAAACGCAGGGCATCATGCGCCTTGCGGATGAGGATATAGCCAAGATGGTGGAGCTTGCGCACGAATGGGAAACCGATCTGATCCTCGCCGTCGGTCCCCGAGCCACCACGGACACCTCCGCCTCCGTACACACCGAGGAGGGCGTTCGCATGGGCTACCGTCTGCGCGGTCAGGAGCAGATAGTTCGCGCCATAGAGGACGTAAAGCGTGCCGCCCGGCTCGGCTGCCGCGGCTTCCTTGTGTATGATGAGGGCTGCCTGTGGATACTGAACAAAATGCGCGAGGCGGGCGAGATACCCGAGGATTGCCATTTCAAGGTTTCCGCGCACGCGGGTCATGGCAACCCCTGCTCCGCGAAGCTGCTTGAGCAGATCGGCGCCGATTCCATAAACCCGGTTCGTGATATCCAGCTTCAGATGCTCGCCGCCATGCGTCAGGCGATCGACTGCCCCATAGATATCCATACCGAGAATCCCAAATCGACCGGCGGCTTCATTCGCCATTACGAGGTGCCGGAGATGATCCGCATTGCCGCACCCATCTACCTTAAGACCGGCGGCTCCGTTGCCGCGACCCACAGCTGGGACAGCACGGAGGACGATGCAAGGAAGCGCGCCAAGCAGTGCAGCCTCGTGAAGCGCATGATAGATGAATACTATCCGGAGGCGGTTTGGTCTCCCAAGGGCAGCCTTACCCAGAAAACCATGTGATATTCTTCACAGGAATCATTTCAAAGTGAGGAAATGATATGCAGCATCACAGATATAACCCGGAGTTCAAGTTCGTTGTTGAGCCTGAGCACTTCAATAAGTATACCGACAGGGAGCTTTTGCAGTACTGCCTCGGCGCGGCGATGTATATGCCCGGCTACAAGGACTTTGCTCCGAAGATCCTTTCGGGCGCTATGCCGGGGCTGACCACCATGGTGCTCTGCTTTGAGGACGCCTGTCCCGAGGAGCGCCTGCCGGAGGCCATGGACAACGTGCATAAGCTGCTTGCCACCGTTACCGAGGCTGTGGACAGCGGCGAGCTGGACGGCGACAAGGTGCCGCTCATCTTCGTTCGCATCCGCAATCTGGCGCAGTTCAAGGCGTTTTCAAAGGAGCTCACAAAGCAGGAGGTGCGCTCGCTCTGCGGAATAAACTTCCCCAAGTTCAATGCGGACAACGGCCATGAGTACTTTGCCTATCTCAAGGATCTGAACGAGCGCTTCGACGAGATAATCTACGGTATGCCCATTATTGAGGATCCGGAGGTCATATACAAGGAAAGCCGCCTTTCGCAGCTCATCGGCATAAAGAAGATTTTGGATATGTACCACGATCTGGTGCTTCAGGTGCGCGTTGGCGGCACGGATTTCTGCTCCGTTTTCGGCGTTCGCCGCGGCGTGGATTATTCACTATACGACATCATGACGGTGCGCGAATGCCTGAGCGATATAATAAATATCTGCGGCAGAAACAACGACTACGTGCTCTCCGGTCCCGTGTGGGAGTATTTCCGCGCACCAAAGGAGCTTATGTTTGAGGAGCTTCAGCACTACGGCATAGAGGATTACCTCATGCGCCGCCAGCCCCTTGTGAACGGTGAGATAGACGGGCTTCTGCGCGAGGTGCTGCTTGATAAGGCAAACGGCTTCATCGGCAGAACGGTGATCCATCCGACCCATATCAAATTCGTGAACGCGCTCATGGCCGTTACGCGGGAGGAATACGACGACGCCTGCCAGATCCTTGCAACGAGCGGCGGCGTGGTGAAGGGCAGCGGCGGAAACAAAATGAACGAGATAAAGCCGCATACCAACTGGGCAAAGAAAATCTACTACAGAGCGCGCGCTTTCGGCGTTGTGAAAAACGAAAGCGGCTACGTTAAGCTTTTTGCGGTTAACGAGGAGGACAAATGACGGTACTGACCACACCTATCGGCGAGGACGCCGCTGCAAGGCTCAAGGTTGGCGACACGGTCGAGATCTCGGGCTATATCCTCTGCGGGCGCGACGCCGTGCTTCCTAAAGTAGTAAAAATGATAGACGAAGGCCGAGCGGGCGAGCTTGGCGTGGAGCTTGCAGGCCAGGTCGTGTTTCACACGGCGGTAAGTCCTGCGGGCGTCGGCCCCACCTCAAGCAATAAGCTTGAGATAGAAAGCTCCATCGCTCCGCTCTCGAGGGCGGGCGTGAAGCTTCACCTCGGAAAAGGACAGCTCCGCAAGGAAACCATCGAAGCGCTTGATAAATACAATTCCGTTTACGCGGTCATCCCGCCCGTAACGGCGCTGCTTGGAGCCAAAACGAGCGAGGTCAGGGTGCTTGCGTTCCCGGAGCTCGGCATGGAGGCGCTGCACCTTATAAAGGTGGAGGGATATCCCGCCATCATAGGCGCTGCGCACGGAAGGAGCATTTATGACTGATAACCACGAAAAAATAGTCGCTCTCGTGAGGGATACGCTCGTTGAGGCGGGCAGCACCTTCAGACCCGATAAAAAAGAGGCGTATCGCCGCGCGATCGCTTCAGAGCGGAGCGAGCAGGCGAAATGGGTGCTTGAGCAGGTGCTGGCGAACGCCGAGGCCGCCGAGCGCGACCGCAGCCCGCTTTGCGACGATACCGGCATCCCGCACCTTGTGCTGGAGGTGGGCGAGGACTGCGCCGTGAGCGGCAGAATGCTGGATGCGATAAAGCGCGGCGTGGCGGAGGGGCTTCGTGCGCTCCCCGGCCGCCCGATGGGCATTATGGGAGGCGACAGCGAGCGCATAGACCAGTCCGGCGGGCTGAATCCGGACAGCGCGGGCGTGGAATGCGCTCCCATCCTGCTGAGAAGATGCGCGGAAAATACGATCCGCCTGCATATACTGATGTTTGGCGGCGGCCCCGCCATCAGGGGAAAGACCTACCGGGTTTTCCATAAGCACAGCACGCAGGTGGTGCTGGATGAAATAATAAGCTGGGCAAAGGAAAGCGTGGCGCAGCTCGGCTGCTCTCCGTGCACGCTTGCCGTGGGCATTGGCAGAAGCCATTTTGAGGCGGCCGCCATGATGCTTCAGGCCCAGACGGACGGAAACTACGGCGTGCAGAGCGATATGGAGATGGAGATAACCCGCCGCGTGAACGAGGCGAATATCGGCCCCCTCGGGCTGAAGGGCGATACGAGCGTGCTTGCCACCTTTATGAAGGTCGGCCCGCAGAGGGCGAGCGGCGTGCGCGTGGTTTGCCTGCGCCCCACCTGCTGCTTTGAGCCGAGGATTGCGACTGTGGAGCTTTGCTGAGCAGCCTTAAAAGGGGCGGGGCAGAGCTTGCGCAGCGCATCCGAATAAACCATTTGAACAGAACAAGTTTTTAACAATACAAAACACAATAACGGGGCCGGTGTGCAAGGCCCCGTAAAAAGCAGGACCGGGCGATCCGCAGGGGTTGCCCGGTTTGCTGCTGTTAAGGCCAATGCAAGCCGCCTTCGTTTGGACAGCGGATTTACGGACGGCTTGGGAAACCGCTCATTGAGCCGAGAGGCGCGCAGAAAAAGAGAGAGGCCGCTGCACGGCAGGATAATTGCCTTGCAGCAGCCTCTTTATTGTTTTGCCTGCATAGGTACTGCCGCGATTCGGCATTACCTATTTGCAGCTTTGCTCCGCCGCTTCTTACGAGCCGAAAATCCCGTAGTTATCCGCGGGGGCATGGTAGCAGATGGGGGTTTCCGGATGCTCAGCATTGTACTCAGGTATGCTGTGGCCCTCACTGCAGCCATACTTCGTCGAAGCGAAGTAGAAGCCGGTGGCGGAGGGAAGCACGCCGAGCTCGGATGCATCCACCGTGCAGGTGGAGATCACGGACGCGCCGGTGAGCTTTTCGATAAAAAGATCGGGTTTGGTATATTTCTTCATTCTGTAAACCTCATTAGTCAGCGTTCAGCACAAGTCGCAGGATCGCCACGGCGTCGAGCAAATCGACCAGCAGATCCCTGTTCAAATCGCCGCAGTAGCGCCCGTAAGCGTCGATGCCGCTGTCCGAGCCCAAACAATGGCGCATCACGGTAAGCGCATCCAAAACGTCCGCCCTGCGGTCGTGGTTCGCATCGCCCTCAACGCCGCAGAGTATCGCCTCCGCAAAATTGAAGGTTTCTATATCCGCATAGATCGGGTGGCTCAGCTCGCTCGAAGCGGGTGCGTCCGATTTGAGAGCGGAGGGGGAGCCGGAGGCGCCGCCCTTCGTGCTTTCGGAAGCGGATGCATTTCCGGATGAGCCGGGGGTGATGGTGACCACCACGTCGTTGCCGTTGTATCTAATGTCCACAACCGAGCCATCGGTGAGGGTCACGTCGTTCATTCGGGACTGCTGCCCTCTGAAGTACCACATAGCGCCGCCATTAGCGCTGGTGAGCACGAAAAGATCGTAGGTGCCGGGCTCGATCTCGACACCCAGCCTGCTGCTTCCGTTGGGAACGGTGCTGCCGGCTCCGCCGGGGATCAGGTATTCCATGGCGCTGTACCAGCTTGCAGTCGGGGTTACGGTTGCCGAAGCCTGGGCGGGAATGGGGATCGTGGTGTCGAACGTATCGTGATCCTTATCCAGCAGGACCTGTGCGCCCTGCAAGCTTAGAGAGCCGGCGTTCATGTAGAAGTTGACGATGACCTTGCCGATCTTATCATACTCGTAGATAATGACCGTATCCCTGTGGATCTCCGTATTGGGTTCGTAGTCATGGCCGATATACCTGTAGCCGTCATGCACGGGCGGAGCGGGGAAGAGGCTTGTGTCAAGCACGGAGCCGTGCGCCACCTGCATGGTGTCGAGCACGCTGCCGGTTACCTGATCGATAAAGGTAACGGTGTAAAGCACCGTGTCGGCAACGTAGCGCGCGGTGATCGTCAGATCATCGGTAACGGGAGCGTGGCTGTAATCCCAGTTGTCGAACTCATAGCCCTCGTGCACGTTCGGGATCGGGAAGTCGTTTTCATCCAGATAATCGCCGTGATGCACCTCGATGCTCTTGTAAACCTGACCGGTAAGGCCGTCCACCCAGGTAACGGTGTGCTTTTCAAGCTCCGTGGGAACAACGGTCTGCTTCATGACCTTCAGATTCACAAGCGAGAGCACGGGGTGAGCAACGTCCACGTTTTCAGCCTGCTCCGCAGAGATGGTGACGTGGCCGTCCGTGGTGGTGGCCCTCATGATGTCCGTAATGTCGAAATAAAGCTCGGTGGCGGATTCAACGTCCGCAACGAAGATTCCGTTTGCATACAGCCTCACCACGCCGGTGGGCGCCTTGGCGCTGATATGCACCCTGGTGCCGCCGGTTTCGTCGGGATCCCAGTTTGCAACGGTGAAGGCTATGGCCCTGTCCGCATGCTGACCCTTGGGAGCCGCCCAGAGGTAGGTTTCGTTGTTCGGACCGCTCTGCATATACTGCGCGATGGTCACGTTGCCGTTCTGCCCGTCGATATACAGCGCGCTGGTGTCGGAATTGGGATCCGCAAGCAGCAGCGACCTGATCTGCGTATACTCGGGGTTGAGCTCGTTTGCCTCATAATAGGCGGTGTAATCTATGCCGTTTTCCTCGGTGAGGTTCAGGCCGCGGGGGTTGTAAACGCGAACGGAGTCCACGTAAACCTCGAAATAGCCGACCGCCCTCTCGGGGGTGCGGGTGTGATCGGGATCGACCGCCGTGAATTCATACTCAACGCCCTCCGGTATGCCGGGAAGCTCGTTTGAGGTGATCACGCCGGAGGCGCTTGCGCGGTCGAAAAGGGGATGATACACGGCGGAAACGTAAACGTCGTAGCCCTGCTCAAGATAATCGAGCCCCACAACGCGCAGCACCGGTATCTGGAAGAGGAATGCGCTGCTTTCATAATAGGTGTCCACTATCAGATGCCTGCTGTGATTGCCGGCGGCGTCCGCATAGCTCTGCTCAAGGCCGTGGGGAACTATATCCACCATCAGCACGCCGGTTTGCTGCGCACTGTGCGAGATAAGATCGAAGCCGGTGCCGGTGAAGTGGAATTTGCCCACGGGCCAGCTCTTGGTGTTATTGGTGACCTCGGAAAGCAGGGTGTTGTCAACCTTCACCATCATGCTGGCGCCGTTGCTGTCCTTATGGCCGCCCTGCGCGTAGCCGGTGCTGTAGCCGTACTCGCTGTGAGGGCCGCCGTTCGCGCTGCTCTGGTTGCCCGCGGGGCTGCCCGAGCCGCCGAGGATCCAGTTGCCGGTGCCGCTGTGCTGATTACCGGAGGACCATGCGCTGCCGTCCGAATTTACGTAGTCAAGGCAGGGCTCCTCGTAGTGAACGTTCGTGGCGGGCAGGAAGGTGAGCCTGCACCATTCGTAGGTCACGCCGTCGTTCCTGGCGGGGTCGCACTCAAGCAGCGCGCCCACGTGGTAATCGCGCCAGCTTATCGCAAGGGGCTGGAAATTGGCATGGTCAAAGTTATCGCCCGCGATGCTGACCGTGAAGATGCGCGCCCTCTCCGCATAATCCTCGCAGCCCTCATAGGGGAAGGTGGCGTGATAATCGTATTCGCCGCCGGTCACGGTCTGCGTTTTGTAGCAGTCGTCAAGGGTGTGAACGCGGACAACGTCGTGCGAGCGGGGGGTCTTGTCGAAAAATTCGTGGGAATGCTCCTCCTCAAGCAGGGTGGAGAAATCGTAAACCACGTATTTTTCGCGGATATCGACCTTAGGCAGCGGGAAGCGCAGATGATCCTCGGGATTCCCGTGCAGCTCCATCGTGATGCCGGATTTGGCTTCAACGTTCGTGGGAAGCTCCATGCCCACGGCGTGGCTTTCCGCCTCGATTCCGGTGATGGTCATAAGCAGCTTCCTGCCCTTCGCTTCGCCGTTCGGACCGGTGCCGCAGAACTGCTCCTTGTAGTTGAAGCCGGTAAGGTTCACGGTTTTCATGTAGGGATCGAAGCTGACCTTCATATCGGTGCAGGGATTGGCGGCGTTCGCGGGGGTAAGCGCGTACCAGCCGTCCACAGGCTGCGCCGCAGCGACGTACTCCTCAATATCGCCGAAGGTGAAGCCCGCGTCAAAGCTGCCGCCCGTGCACTTCTGGGTGCGCACGGTGATGTTTTGAATGCCGAAGCCCTCGGGCATCTTGAAATACTGCGAAAGCTTGTCGGTCATGAAGGCGCTTCCGTCTATTTCAACGCCCGCCTCGGTGATGCTGATCTCATGCTCAATGAACTGACCGACGGACACAAACGCCTCCATAAGGCCGGCGATATTTTGGATGGGGTCGTAGCCCGAGATGTCCAGCATATCACGAAGGTCGACGCAGTAGCCGTCCTTGATGAGGGGCTGCGACATAGCGTCAAAATCATACTCTATGGTGGGAAGGTCGGCTGCCTTCTGACCCATATAGTCCAGATAGCCGTATTCGTTGAGCGAGCCGCTTACTGCCTGCGGATAGTTGCTGGAAATGCACTCAACAAGCCTGTAAACGTCGTTGTGTACGCTCGTGCGGCTCGATTCATCCACGTTTGCCCAGCAGTCGTACCTGTAGGGATAGTAGCTCTGCGTCAGGTAATTGTACATCAGCTGATAATCGGGAACGCTGGGGTTGTTGAGCCACTCGATATCTCCTATCAGCCTGTCGTAGCGCTTTCTGTACTCGAAATTGCGGTCGTAGCTGATAAGGCTTATAACGAAGATCTTGGCTCCGAGCGTGTTTTTGATGTAGTTTGCAGTGTCGACCGCCCGGTTCGCCCATTCCCTGTTGAAGCCCAGCGTGCCGCTCATGCCGTCCGTAAACACGATGACCACCTTTTCGCGGTCGCTGTCCTGCGGCTGCTGTGCGCGATCGGCTTCAAGAACGCCCTTCACCATATCCATGCCGAGATGGAGCGCGGTAACGCCTTCCGCATCGAGTGCGTCCACAGAAGCGTGAAGCTGCGCAAGCTCAGCGGGTACGGTCACGTTGCGGAACGCCTCGCCGTAATGATCCTCAGCGTCCACGCCGTAGTTGTATTGATTAGCGCCGACGAAAACCTCCGTGTTGCTGTAACGGGACGATCCCCACTCGTCTCCCGCAAAGCCGAGCATCGCTATTCTGTGATCGGCCTGATCGGAGGAGGAATGGCTGTGAACATGGTCTATAAACTCACGGGCGGCCTGCTTGAGCGAGGTTATATGATTGCCGGTGATGGTGAGGGGGCCTATTCCGTTGAGGCCCTCATGGGTATGACCCTGCCACGCAAGGTAATCCCTCGGCGCGGTGGGAATATGCTCGGTGTCGCCCATGGATGAGGACTGGTCAAGAAGCAGAACGTAGTCAACGGGCTTGGTAACGGTGGTGGTGTGAACGGTCACCTTGCCCTTGGTGTGCGCCTCAAGGTCGATCGTGTAGGACCCGTCGGCCTGGAGCACAGCGGTTTTGTCGAGCTCGGCATATTTGGGCTCGGTCTCCTCCGCCTTTACGACGGGAAGAGCGGCGCCCCGAAGCGAGGTGAGCGCGCCGAACGCCATCAAAGCCGCAAGCGCCCCTGATACAGCTTTAGTGAACAGATTTCTTTTTTTCATTGAACCTCCATTGTTTATTGCCCCGAATTTGCGAGGGGGGCAGAATGCGATCCTCCGGCAGCGTCCGCCGCCCGCACGACCCCGAAAGCAGCGAGGAGAGGCTGAGCGGGGAATTGGGCGGACGGGTGCCGAAGAATTCTCGGATTATATCAAAATTATTCTCCATTGTCAATCTATAACTATTATAAATTATATATATAAATCGGCACAAAAACCGAGCGGCGGAAGCATCCCGAAGCGGCAATTGAATTTAAAAAGTGTAATATGGTAATAAAAAACAACGCGCAAAATGGGAATGCCATATAACCCGATTGGTAAGTTTTTGTGTTGATGCTTTTAAACGCAGCTTTTATGTATTCCTTTTAACTTTTTTAAATATCATCCCAGAGCGCGGATGTGCAAAAAATATATTTTAATTTTCGGATTATTTTGCACGCCAAAGAGGGTATATGCAGCTATTTTCAGCACAAAATCCTATAAAACAGCATACTTTATGATTGGGGATGGACAGCCCCCCTTCTTGCGGGGCGTTCAAGCCTTAATAAACTGTTCGGAGGTCTATATGGCAACCTTTTATAATCAGGCGACGCTCTCCTACAGGGGCGGAAGCGTCAGCTCAAACGTAACGGTGGGGGAGATAGTTTCCGCTCTTTCCGTAAGCAAAACCGCACTCACCGGCACCTACGCGCCCGGCGGCGAGCTCGGGTATATCGTAACCATCGTAAACACCGGCTCAAGCCCCGTTTCAAATCTCACCGTGACGGACGATCTTGGCGAATATGCCTTCGGCGAGGGCTCGCTCGTGCCGCTTGAGTATGAGGCGGGCTCAATCAAGTATTTTGTGGACGGCGTGCTCCAGAGCGCACCAGCCGTAACGCAGACCTCGCCGCTTACCGTGAGCGGCATCGACGTGCCCGCAAACGGCACCAGCATGCTGGTCTATGCGGCGCGGGTCAATTCCTTCGCGCCCCCGGCACAGGGCGGGCAGATCACGAACACGGCCGCGATCACCGGTGCGGGCATCACGGAGCTTACCGCCAGCGAAACCGTGAGCGCGGCGGGCGAGGCGGTGCTGGAGATAGCCAAATCCGTCAGCCCCGCGGTGGTGAACGAAAACGGCGAGATAAGCTACACCTTCGTTATCACAAACGAGGGCGGAGCGGACGCCTCGGCGGAGGATGAGATAGTTCTTGCGGACACCTTCAGCCCCGTGCTTCACAATATCGCCGTTTCCATGGGCGGCGAGGCTATGGAGAAGAGCGTGGATTATACCTATGATGAGGCGAGCGGCGAATTTTCCACCGCGCCAGGCGCGATCACCGTGCCGGCGGCCGCCTTCACGCAGAACCCCGATACCGGCGAATGGACGGCGCAGCCCGGCTCCGTAACGCTGACGATCACGGGAAATATCTGACGATCGGATAACAAAGACCGAAATGCCGCAACGCGCGGCATTTTTCATTTGTAAAAATAATTATTTGAAATTCCATGGGAATTTCCACCGCCATTTCTGCATTTCCTCATTCCTTCATCAGCGCGGCGTATTCAAGAGAAGCGCCTTCGTTTGCGCAAGTCACCCCGCCAAAGCGCAAGTTTATATTGCGCCACCGCCCTTGTATACGCTCTTTCAGCGTGGTATAATTAGAATGTAAAATTATGTGTTAAAGGGATGAAACGCCGTGAAAAAGGTTTTGGCTCTTTTGATTCTTGCGCTTCTCCTCGTTAATATCCCGTTGCCCGCCGCGCACGGTGAAGCCGTTATGCGCGATATCACCGCCTCCTGCGCCATAGAGCTGAACGGAAGCGCCATAAACGGTATGCTTGTTGATAACAGGGAGAGCACCTATTTAAAATACTCCGGGGCGCAGATCTCCGTTGCCGTCAATGAGCCGATAGGCGGCATATATATCAAGTTCGACCGCACTCCGCCCGCGTGGACGATGTGGTTCAACGGAATGTATCAAAGCTGCGGCGCATACGGTTTTCTGCACGAGTTTCAGTACGTGGACTCAAAAACCGCCTCGTATATCGTGCTCGGCTTTCCAAGCGAGGTCAGCATTGCGGATATCTTCATCTTCTCGCTCGGCGCAAAGCCCCCGGCGAACGTGCAGGTCTGGCGGCCCGCCGCCGGGCGGTGCGACGTGATGCTGCTTTCCGCACATTCGGACGACGATCAGCTCTTTTTCGCCGGCTCCGTGCCGGATGCGGTGGCAAGGGGCGCGGAGATGCAGGTATGCTTCTTCACAAACCATTGGAACACGCATACCCGCCCGCACGAGGTTTTAAACGGGCTTTGGACCTGCGGGCTCACGCGCTATCCGGTGATCGGCCCGTTTACCGACACCGGCAGGGGCTACAGCGAGGAGCAGGGGCTTCAGATCTTTGCAGGCCTCGGCTTTACTTATGACGATATGGTGAAGCACCAAACCATGCTGCTTCGCAAATACAAGCCGCAGATAGTGCTTGCGCACGATATTCGCGGCGAATACGGTCACAGCGCGCATATCATAGATTCCCACGCGCTGCGTGACGCGGCGCTCATCTCAAGCGATGCTTCGCGCTACCCCGACCTTGCGCAGAAATACGGCACCTGGGATGTGCCGAAGGTTTATATCCACCTCTATTGGGAAAACGAGATAGATTTCGAGATCGACACGCCCCTTTCCCGTTTCGGAGGAAAAACCGCCTACCAGGTTTCGCAGGATGCCTTCCGCTGCCATATCTCGCAGATGGGCACGCGCTACCGCTACTGGCTGCTCGGCACGGATAATAACCCGGTCACTGATTCCTACGGCTTTCCGATGTATTCGCCGCGATACTACGGGCTGTGGCGCAGCCTTGTCGGCGCGGACAGCGTGAAAAAGGATTTTTACGAGAATATAAGCTTTTACGGCGATGCGCCGTATAACCCAGTGAACACGGCGCAGCCCGGCGCAACCATGCCGCCCACGCCGATACCCACCCCCACTCCAACGCCGACGCCCGCGCCCACTCCGGAGCCGACGCCTGAGCCGACCCCCACGCCCACGCCGACCCCCACGCCGACTCCAACGCCGACTCCCACTCCATCACCCTCGCCGACCCCCACTCCATCACCCTCGCCCACACCGGAGCCGACGCCCGCACCGACCCCAACGGCGGGGCCGACTGCGGAGCCCACACAGGAGCAAACGGAGCTTCCGACTGCGGACAGCACGCGGAGCGCGGAGGAGGGGAGAGCGGGGAAGGGCGGTGCGCCCGTTTCCCCGATCCTGTTTGTCGTTTCAACGGCCATTCTGCTTGCGGGCGCTGCGGGTCTTGCGTTAGCCGTACTGAAGCGCGGCGGACGGAACCGATAAACCGTTCAGCGTTAAGCAATATTATACATATTCAGGAGAAATTATGGCAGGAAAGGTTGCTTTGGGGCTTTTGATCCCCTTCCTTGGAACCGTGCTCGGCTCGGGCTGCGTTTACTTTATGAAGCACAGGCTCAGTCGAAACGTGCAGCGCGCGCTGACGGGCTTTGCCTCCGGCGTGATGGTTGCAGCTTCCATCTGGAGCCTCATCGTGCCCGCCATGGAGATGAGCCGGGGCATGGGAAGGCTTGCGTTTTTACCCTCGGTCATAGGCTTTTTGGTGGGCATAGCGTTTTTGCTGCTGCTGGATAAGGTAACGCCCCATATCCACATGAACGCAGTAAAATCGGAGGGCCCGAAAAGCCGCGTACAGCGGGCAACCATGATGGTGCTTGCCGTTACGCTGCACAATATTCCGGAGGGAATGACGCTCGGCATCGTGTACGCGGGTCTTTTGGCGGGTGCGCCGGGAGTTACCGCGGGCAGAGCGCTTGCGCTATCGCTCGGGATCGCAATACAGAATTTTCCGGAGGGCGCAATAATCTCAATGCCGCTGCACGCCGAGGGCATGAACAGAAACAAATCCTTCTTCTACGGCGCACTCACCGGCGCGGTGGAGCCGCTTGGCGCGCTTTTGATGATCTTCTTCGCCAATTTCTTCCTGCCCGTGATGCCGTATTTCCTTGCGTTCGCGGCGGGCGCCATGCTGTACGTCGTGGTGGAGGAGCTGATCCCCGAAATGTCCGAGGGCGAGCATTCGGATATAGGCGTTATCATGTTCGCAATCGGCTTTGCGCTGATGATGGCGCTGGACGTTGCGCTCGGATGAGCGGAAAGCAAGCGGTTTCAAAAGAAAAATAAAATTATAAAAAATAAGAAAAATATCTGGAGGAAAAAAGCTGTGTATAAGTTCTATGGTCACGAAAAGGTTGCGCCGGAGATCGAGGCGCTGTACGACGCCTTCGATAAGTGCTGGTGCGCCGAAACCTGCTCCCCCCGCATGCGCGATGATTGGAGCGAAGAGAATAAAACGCTCGGCCAGTGCTCCGTCACCGCGTTCGTCGTGCAGGATCTGATCGGCGGCAAGGTGGTCGGCGTTTCGCTTGGCGATGGCACGTATCACTGCATAAACGAGATCGGCGGGTTTAAATTCGATCTTACCAGCGAGCAGTTCGAGGGGGATGATAGGATCCTCGATTATGAAAACACGCCGGAGCAGAGCCGCGAGATCCATTTTGCGGATAGGGATAAACACAGCAGATACCTGCTGCTGAAATCGCTTTTGATGAGGCAGCTTCTGAAAAAGAGAACAGACGCATAATAATATAAGCTTGCGCAGCGCCCGGTCAATGCCGGGCGTTTTTGCTGCCGCGCTCAGCTTCATGCACGGCTTCGGGCTCCCTGCCTGCGGCGCCGAGCTGAAGCAGGCACATCACCACAACGCCAAAACTGCCTCCTATCAGCATTCCGAAGAATAGGATCAAGGCTTCCCGCATTTTTCCTCCTTTCGGCATGAAAAACCAATGATAAGCCTCCATGCCCCTTGCTTTTTTGCGCGGCTTGTGTGCATGGCGGCGCCGCCGCCGCGCATATCGTTCCGCGCAGTATCGGCATTATTCTGCCCCGATCCGCCCATATTATGCAAAGCCCCGCATCGAAGCTCGAAGCGGGGCTGAAATAATGCAAACGGCAATAAAAATTATTCGGTGAATAATCGGCGGTCAAAGCTTATTTTTTAATGAAAACAAAATCATCATTCTTGATCTTGCCGCTCAGCTCGCTGCCGTTCAGCGTAAAATCGAAGGATTCTTCGCCAAGAGTGAGGGTCACCTTGCTGCCGGACTGCTTCCAGGTGCCGGTTTCAAGCTCCTTTCCGGCGGACTTGGAGGTGAGGCTGCCGTCCTCCTTCAGCTCAAGCACGATGAACTCCTCAAAAGAGCTTATGCCCATCATTTGAAGCATATAGTCAAGCGAGGAATCGGTGACCTGCGCGGAATCCTTGAAGGAATCCTCTATGGATTTGCCGTTCAGGGTTTTTACCACGTACCTGCCGGCGGGTGAGGGTGCATTTGCGCAGCCCACCGCGAAGGCGGAAAGAAGCAGCGCGAGGGTCAGGGAAATAATGCGTTTCATAGTATTAAATATCCTTTCTGAATAAATCAATCTACGGGGCGCATCGTGGGGAAAAGGATCACGTCCCTTATCGAATCGGTGCCGGCAAGCATCATGCAGCAGCGGTCTATGCCGAAGCCGAGGCCGCCGGTGGGGGGCATGCCGTATTCGAGCGCAAGCACGAAATCCTCGTCCATCATATCGGCCTCCTCGTCGCCCTTCGCGCGCTTGGCGGCCTGCGCCTTGAAGCGCTCGTACTGGTCGATGGGGTCGTTCAGCTCGCTGAAGGCGTTGCCCATCTCGCAGGAGCAAACGAAAGCCTCGTAGCGCTCGGTAAGATGCGGGTCGAGCGGGCTGCGCTTTGCAAGCGGGCTCACCTCAACGGGGTACATGGTGATGAAGGTGGGCTGGATCAGCTTTTCCTCCACCTTTTGATCGAAGGTTTCATAAAGCGCGTTGCCCCAGGTGTGATCCACGCCGTCCATATCCACGCCAACGCTCTTTGCAAGCGCCACGGCCGCGTCCGCGTCGCCCTCTATCGCCATGAAATCCGCGCCGGTGTGCTCCTTCACGGCGTCCGCCATGGTGATGCGCCTCCAGCCGGGGGTAAGGTCTATCTCGTGGCCGAGCCAGGTGAGCTTATAGGTGCCCAGAATCTCCTTTGCCGCGCCGGAAAGTATGCCCTCAAGCACGTCCATCATGCCCTCAAGATTGGTGTATGCCTGATACAGCTCGCAGCTGGTGAACTCCGGGTTGTGGCGCGTGTCCATGCCCTCGTTGCGGAATATCCTGCCCACCTCGAAAACGCGGTCCATGCCGCCCACTATAAGGCGCTTGAGGTGCAGCTCGGTGGCTATGCGCATATACATATCTATATCCAGCGCGTTGTGGTGCGTGATGAACGGACGCGCCGTGGCGCCGCCCGCAACCGCGCTCAGCACCGGGGTCTCCACCTCCAGGAAGCCGCGCTCCTCAAGATAGCGGCGCACGAAGGAAACGAAGCGGCTTCTGATCTCGAAATTGCGCTTGGATTCGGGGTTCATTATGAGGTCCACGTACCTCTGGCGGTATCTCAGCTCCTTGTCCGTCAGCCCGTGAAACTTTTCGGGAAGCGGGCGGAGGGACTTTGAAAGCAGAGTGACGCTCGAGGCGTGAACGGAGATCTCGCCCGTCTTGGTGCGGAAAACCACGCCCTTTATGCCCAATATATCGCCTATATCGTAGGTCTTGAAATCGGCATAGCTCTCCTCGCCGATGTCCTCGCGGCGCACGTAGGCCTGAATATCGCCCTTTGCGTCCCGTATTCCGGCAAAGCTTGCCTTGCCCATCACGCGCTTTGCCATCATGCGGCCCGCGATCATAACCTCCCTGCCCTCAAGCGCGTCAAAATCCGCCTTGATATCCGCGCTGAAGGCGTTTTGATCGAAGCGCACGATCTCAAACGGGTTCTTGCCCGCCTGCCTGAGCGCGGCAAGCTTATCCCTTCTGATTTGAAGCAGCTCGTTCAGCTCCCTTTCGGTGGGCTCGGCCGCCTGCTGAATGCCGTTCTGTCTGTTTTCTTCCATAAAAACCTCTCCGTTATATTCTGTATTTCATTATATAGTTGTTTTAGAATAAAAATACCGCAGCACAAGCCCATTTCGGATGTACTGCGGCTTGCTTGTGGTTTTGATATTTAATTACTGTTTGCGAATGCCGAGGATGCGAACGCGGGTGAGGCCCGCAGGGGTCTCGATGGTCACGGTTTCGCCGACCTTATGACCCAGCACGGAGCTGCCGACGGGGGAGCTGTTTGAAATGCGCTTGGGCTCCGCGTAGATATCCGCCTCCGCCTCGCCAACTATCTGATACTCCTCCTCGATCTTCTGATCCACAAAGCGAAGCGTCACGAGCGAGCCCATGCTGACAACGTTTCCGCTCGCGCCTTCCTCGATGATGATAACGTTTTTGAGCATCGCTTCAAGCTCGGTGATCTCAAGCTCGTTGTGAGCCTGCGCATCAAGAGCCGCATCGTATTCGGCGTTTTCGCTGAGGTCGCCAAAGGAACGCGCGGTGGCGATCTCCTCGGTGATCTCGGTTCTGCGAACGGTTTTTAAGTATTCAAGCTTTTCCTCAAGCTGCTGCTTGCCTGCTTTGGTAAGGTGTACGGCGTCTGCCATGGATCATATCCTCCTTGAAATAAGGGTGGGGGAAGGGCCATGCCGCGCAAGGGCGCACGGAAAAATGCCCATACCGATTTAGCTTATTATACGGATAAAATGCGGCTTTGTCAATAAATAACGGGAAATAATTTGTATAATACTATCCTGCATCTAAAACCTTGATTCGGACGGCATCTTTTCCGCCGTATCTGCTTCGTCAAATCTTGATTGACGCTCAAGCGTCAAGCTGCGATTCTCCTCTTTGATTCAGCGAAAAATCTGCTCGCCCGTTCTCAATGTTTTAGATGTACGATAGTATAAAACACGGATTTTTACCGGCCCGCGTCGCGCACAGAAACAGTATATTTTTTAACGAATCCCGAATTGTGAATCCCGCTCCAACATGAAAAGCGGAGCCCGTGGTGCAAGCTCCGCAAATATACGAAATACGATAATACGAATATTTGATCATCAAACCCTTGCTCCATCCGGAAGCGGGGCGATCTCATTTTTCCAGATCCGGCGCAGCATTATGAAGCTGTACGCAAACGCCGCAAACTCCGCAATAAGGAAGCTCCACCAAACGGATTCCACGGTTTTGAAGATGAGCGCAAGCGCGAGCGCGGCGGGCAGCAGCACGCAGAGCTGGCGTATGAGGGACATTATCATGCTTGCCGTGCCTCTGCCAAGCGCGCTGAAGGTGATGGAATTGGTGATGGAGGCCGCCGCAAGCACGAACGAAAGCGAGATTATGCGGAAGGCCGCAACTCCGCCGCTGCGGATAGTGCCGGTTTCATCGAAAAGCGAGATTATCTGCGCGGGGAAAAGCTGGAATATGAGCGTGCCCGCAAGCATGATCACTATTGCCACGGTGAAGGTCAGCCTCCATGCCCTTGTGAGCCGCAGGCGGTTCCTTGCGCCGAAATTATAAGCAAGTATGGACATGCTGGCGTTCGTTACGCCGAAAAGGGGCATGAAGATGAGCGACTGTACTTTGTAATAAACGCCCATTATCGCCACGCCGCTCTCGTTCGCAAGCACGCGCGAAAAGATGGAGTTCATGCCGATGTTCATAACCGAGCCGATGGCCTGAAGCAGTATGCTCGGCACGCCCACCTTGTAGATCTCCCCTATCGTTTCGCCGCAGGGCTTAAAGCCCTTGTAGGAGAGCGTGACCTCGTGATTCTTGCCGAGAACGAGGAAAAGAGCCACTATGAGCCCCACCCATTGACCTATAACCGTGGCGTACGCCGCGCCCGCTATGCCGAAGGCGGGGCAGCCGAGTTTGCCGAAGATCATGATGGGATCAAGAATGATGTTCACCACCGCGCCTATGAGCTGCGTGATCATGGAAAGATTGTTTTTCCCCATGGATTGCAGTATTCTTTCGCAGCCAAGCTGCAAAAATACGCCCGTGCAGAACCACATGCAGACGCGCAGATAGGTGGTGCCAAGCTCCACAAGCTCGCCGTTATCCGTAAAAAGCTTGAAGAACGGGCGCACGAAGAAGCCCAGCGCTGCAAACACGATGGAGGACAAAAGCAGCAGCATCATGCCGTTTGCCGCGCCCTTGTTTGCCGCCTCATGCTCGCCCGCGCCGAGCTTGCGCGAAATGTAGGAGTTCATGCCGATGGAGGTGCCGACCGAAACGGAGATCATCAGCATCTGTATCGGGTAAGCAAGGGAAACCGCCTTGAGCGCGTCCTCGCTGAGCTTCGCCACAAAGTAGCTGTCCACCACGTTGTACAGCGCCTGCACCAGCATGGAGATCACAAGCGGCAGCGCCATGCCGAAAAGCAGCTTGCCTATCGGCTGGGTGCCCATCTTGTTTTGCTTCACGGGGGCGGGGGAGATAGATTTTTCTTTGTTCACAGTATTTTCCATAGCGATGAATTATACCATTAAAATCGGGGCTTGTAAATCGTTTTTTTTAGCTTTTTTCTCGGCGGAGACCCAAAAAACGCAGCCGGCGCCCCTTGAATAAAGGGGCGGAAGCTGAGCTTCGGTTAAAGCGCGGAATCCGCCCGTGCGCCGGTTCGGATCATCCTCGGCTCATAGCCAAGCCCTTTTGCAAAGGCGATCAGATCCGCGGTGCTTATCTCAAGCGAGCAGGTGTTCACGCCGGGATGGATAAGCATCTTTTCCTCCTTCAAAATATCGGAATCTATCACAAGGCGCACGCTTTTTGATTTATCGTTCAAAAGCCCCGTAACGGAAACGGAGCCGGGGGTGAGAGCAAGCAGCTCGAACAGCTTTTCGTCGTCTGCAAAGCTGAGGCGGGTCGAGCCGAGAAGGCGGCTTATCTCGCTTGTGACGAAGCGCTTTTTGCGGTCAAGCAGCAGCAGGTAGAATTCCGTGCCGCGCTTATTGGTCAAAAAAAGATTCTTGCAATGCTTCGCGCCGCTCGGGGAGCAGATCGCCTCGCATTCCGCCAGGCTTGCAAGGGGAGGATGATGCAGCGCGGTATATGGGATCTTCATTTCATCAAGCGCAAGCAGCGCTGCTTTTTCGGTTTCGTTCATGGCTTTTTCGCTTTCTTCTAGCATCAGGGCAGGCGGCAGCTCGGGCTTTACTTATGATACGGCTCGTTGTTCATTATCTTGAAGGCGCGGTAAAGCTGCTCCAGCAGCATTATTCGGAACACCTGGTGCGAAAAGGTCAGCGCGGAAAAGCTCAGGCGAAAATCTGCGCGCGAAAGCACCTCTCCGGAAAGCCCGTTTGAGCCGCCGATTATGAACGCGAAGCGGCTTTTGCCCTCCAGCATGAAGCCGCGCAGCTTTTCCGCAAGCTGCGGCGATGAAAGCTGCACGCCCCCGATATCCAGCGCCACAGCCGTTTCACCCTCGGAAAGCTTTGCAAGTATGTGCCGCCCCTCTGCAAGCTTCACCTGCTCCAGCTCGGCGTCGCTCAGCTTTTCGGGCGCCTTTTCGTCCGCAAGCTCAGCTATCTCCACCTCCGCAAAGCGCGAAAGCCGCTTTTTGAATTCGTTCACCGCGTCCGTATAAAACTTTTCCTTCAATTTGCCAACGCAGATTATGCGAAGCTTCATCTTGCCTCCAAACGCAATTTACTTCGGTAAAGCAGGCAGCCCGTTAAAGCTCGAATATTCCCGTGATACCGTCCCTTTTTGCAACCACTATGCGCATATCGCCGATATTCGCCTCCTCAAGCACGCGGCTCACCGTGGAATACGCCTCGTATTCGGTGTTGTTTTCGCGGCTCAAATGGGCAAGCACCGCGAAGCGCACGCCGGTTTCATACAGCTTCACAAGCGCCCTGCCGCAGTTTTCGTTTGAAAGATGCCCCTTTTCCGAGAGGATGCGCTGCTTGAGCGGGTAGGGGTAGGGGCCGCGCTTGAGCATCTCCACGTCGTGATTCGCCTCTATGAACACGAGCGACGAGCCCGCCGCGCAGGAAAGCATGCTCTCGCGCATACAGCCGATGTCGGTCATATACGTCAGCTTCTTTTCGCCGCTTGTGAACACGAAGCCAACCGATTCCGCCGCATCGTGCGGCGTTTTGAAGGGCAAAACGTTTATTGAGCCAACGTAAAAATCCTCGTCGGTTTGAAAAAGGCGCGTGTTCGCGTAGGAAAGCTCCCTGGTGATGGGCGTCATGGCCCGCAGCGTGCCCGCGTTTGTGTAAACCGGCAGATTGTATTTCCTGGAGAGGATCCCCACGCCGCGAGTGTGATCCACGTGGTCGTGCGTCACAAGTATGCCGCTCAGCCTCTCGGGCGAAACGGCGATTTTGGAAAGCGCCTCGACTATCGCCTTGCCGGTCATTCCGGCGTCTATCAAAAGGCGGGTATCGCCCGATTCAAGGTAGGACGAATTACCCGATGAACCGCTGAAAAGCGGAATAAATCTCATATATTGCTCCGTTAAGGCGCGGCAAACAAAAAACGCCGCGCATGGTGTTTCGTTTTTCGGGCGCAAACGCCCCGTACGGATTTGATTTTACATTTTTCACGCGCCAAAGTCAATCTTTTTAAGGAAACTCCGATCCCGGCGCAGACGGAAATCCAAATAAAACGCCTAAAAACACCGCGCGGCGTATTGTACGCGAACCGGAGCTGTGATATACTGTTTTAAAATAAAGATGCGCTTGCATTTTCGGCGCGGACGGAGGAAAAATGAGCAGTAAAATAGAGCGTGTGGAAATGATCGCGGATAAGCTTATCGCCGCTGTGGAATCGCTTTGCATCGTTCGGGCCGGCTACCCGTACACATACGAGCAGCCTGCGAACAACATCCTATGCTGCGTAAGAGAATTTGCTTTCGATTTGAAAAACGGCGATTCGGACAGCGCAAGGCGTTCCGCTTCGGAGCTGACGGGCGGCCTGCTTTCCTGCGGCTCAAGGCGCGTTACGGGCGATATTATGCTCGATTTTATTCTGGATTGCGTGCTGATTCGTGAAAACGCCTTTTCGCTCGCCGCCGCGTCCGGCAGGCGGGATGAGGCGCTGATGCTTGCCATGCGCCGCGAGCTGAACGCGCTGAAGGTCATCTCCGAGCTGGACGAGGGCACCATGCATAAGCTCATAGCGGAATGTGCCGCAGCGAATCCCGCGCCGGACAGCGCCTCCAAATTCGCGCAGGCGGCATGGTCGGGCGCAAGCGGCTCGCCCGTCGGGCGCGAAATGAATCAGGCGCAGCGGGCAAGGCTCGCGCCGCCGGAGAGCTGCTGGTACTATGGCGATTTCGAGCTGAGGGATGCCTATTGCGCGGATAACGAGCTTGAGCTTGTGTATAAAAGATTTATCGACGAGGAAGCCCTGGGTGCGCTTGCGGATGAGCTTTGGCGCTTCTTTTCCAAAAACGGCTGCGGCGATTTTCTTAAATACAGGCATTTTTACTTTGACGGCACGCTTTCGCCCCTGCCGGAGCTGCGCGGCGGAAGCTACGTTGCCTTTGCGGAAAGCGAATTCGGCACCCTTTATGCAAACGCCGCCGCCTTTTTGAATGGGGACAGCGCAAAGCCCATGCTGCTCTGCGGCAGGCAGGGCAGCGGCAAAACCACGCTGATGCTGGAGCTTATGGATGAGCTGCCCGAGCTGCACACCGTGTTCGTAACGCCCGGCGTGAAGAGCGCGGAGCTTTTCGCCCTGCTTGAAAAGCTGCGCCGCCAGCCGCTCAAATTCATGCTTTTGATGGACGATCTGAACCCCGCCGCGCTCAGCGGGCTGTGCGAGCCGATGCTGCCGATGAACGTGCTTGCGGCGGCAACGAGCGCCGTGCCGGTGATGCAAAGCTTTTTTGAGATAACCGCCGAGCTTCCCATGCTTGATATGGATGAATTTATCCGCGCCGTGACCGTGCTGCTTGAGGCGGAGGGCGCCTCCATGCCGCGCGAGACCGTGCGCAGCGCCTGCCTGGATTTTAAAACGGAAACCGGCTGCGAGCTGAACATCGCCTCCGCCGTGCGCGTGAAGGAGCTTCTTCAAAGCTGACACGCGGAAAACGGCACGGTTTAAGCAGAACCCCGAAGAACTCAAAAACGGAAAAAACCGAACCCAAAACGCGAAACCCCGAACCCCCGAACCCAAAACGCGAAACAGCCCCGTATAAAAGGCGGAGCTGTTTTTTCATTGAACCATATTAAATTACCAATTGCTAATTGCTAATTGCTAATTGTCAATCCTCCTTCGGCCTTTGAAACGCGCGCATATAGGTATCGCTCTTGCTCCCGCTCCCGCCCTCGCCGGTTGCGGAGGCTTCGTCCGCGCCGCTTTCGGATACTTCGGGCCGCTTGAAGGCGGCGTATTGATCCTCGGCTGCACGATTTGCGCGGCCGGGCTGATTGACCTTAACGCTGCCGAGGCCGGGCAGCTCGATCCTTTTGACGCGCTCCTCCATCGTGAGGGAGGGTCCGGACTTTGCATAAGCCGTTTCGGGCTGCGCGGCGGATGCCGCTGCGGGAGCGCTTTGGGCGTTTGCCGCACTTGCAGCACTTGCCGCAGAAGCTTTTTCGCTCTTTCCGATGCTTCCGCCGAAGGAGAGGAGCATCAGTATCTTTGCGGGCGCGGTGATGAGCGGGAAATAGCTGAAGATTATGCCGCTGTACAACACCTGATTATTGTATTTTTCAAGGCCGGATACGGTGCTTTCCTCCGCGACGCTCAAAGCCGCGCGTTCGGAAAGATAGGAGTTCAGCGCATGTGCCACAAGATCCGCTGCGAAAAAAGCGACGGAGCATATCACAACGCAGAGAAGGAGCTTGCGTGCGTCCGCGCCGTTTTTCAGCACGTAAAGATGAACGGCGGAGATGGCTATATACGCCGCCGCCCAAAAAAGGCCCGCCGTTGGGAAGGAGCGCGCGGAGGAGGTATAGCCCGCCGCGCCGTCGGCCGCGCTGTTGAAAACGATGGCCGAGATAAGCTCGTGCTGAAGCGGTATGCTCAAGAGTATCAGCAAAAGCGCCAGCGCGAAAATGCACAGCGCGATTATTTGAAGTGTTTTGCAGGTTTTCAGGCTCATATTATCTCCCGGTTATCTCCCGTATTTATCTATTCTGTGCCCGTGCGGCGAACGGCAGCGGCTTTTTAATGCTAATCCACCCGCTCATCGCCCCAGAAAAACAGCGCCGTGGTGCCCGGCCCGCTGTGGCTGCCTATGGTGGTGCCGATCTCGTTTATCAAAACCTCGCCGTCCAGCTTTTTGAAGCGCTGCTCCACAAGCCTTTTGACCTCCAGCGCGTCCTCCGGGCAGTTTGAATGGCTTATAAAGCATTCGCCGCTGTAATCAAGCCCGCCCTGCGCGTGCTTTTCCATGCGGTCCACTATATCCGCTATGGCGCGCTTCCTGGTGCGTATCTTCGCCCTTGGGATCAGCCTGCCCTTATGATCCATATTCAGCATGGGGCAGATATTCAGCAGATTGCCAACGAAGCCGGCGGTTTTGGAAACCCTGCCGCCGCGAACGTAATACGTCAGATCGGTGGAGAAGAACCAGTGGTGCATTTTCAGCCTGTTCGCCTGCGCCCATTCGTAAACCTCGTCTATGCTTTTGCCCGCATCGCGCATCCTCGCAAGCGTGTGCACAATAAGCCCGTAGCCCGATGAGGCGCCGAGGGAATCCACAACGTAAATCTTTTGATTGGGAAACTTCTTTTTAAGCCGCTCCGCTGCGGCGCTGGAGGAGCCGAACGAGCCGGAAAGCCCGCTTGAAAGCTCGATATGTATCAGATCCTTACCGCTCTCAAGCAGCCCGGAAAAAAACTCCGTGAAGCCGTCTATATTCACCTGCGAGGTGGAGGTCGGCGCCCCCTCCTCCATCATGCGGTAAAAGCGGCTGAGCGGCATGCTTTCGCCGAGATCGTCCGCATAGCCCTTGCCGTCTATCGTGTAATGAAAGCAGATGTACTTTACGCCAATCCGCTCAAAATGCGCTTTTGTAAGATCTGCGGGCGAGCCGCAGGTAATGATAAAATCGGACATTTCCTTTCTCTCCGTAAATCTCTGATAAAATGACGATATTGCGCAGCACCGCAAGCCGCCAATCCAATATTATACTATTTGGGCGAAGATGTCAACCGAATTGCATAATTTCAGCACGATCTCCGCTCTAAAAGCGCTTGCATTTTTCTATTTGCCGTGCTATAATACGCCTTGCGCTTTGGCGCGGATTCCGGTGTCTCTTGAAAACCACCGTTAAAAAACAAGGAGCAATCAAATAATGAAAACCGCTTTTTCTTCCTTCCGCAGCATGCTGCGCACCGTTCCCCCCATCGTTTCCGCCATGATGATACTCTCCGTTGTGGGCATGAATCTTCTGGCAAATAAGAGCATAAACACGGGGCTTGACTGGCTGGCGCTGGACTGCGGCATTCTTTTTTCCTGGCTCGCCTATCTTTCAATGGATATTCTGACCCATTGCTGCGGCCCGCGCGTTTCCTCCGCGATGAGCATAATGGCGCTTTGCGCAAATCTTCTGATGGCGCTTGTGTTTTTTATAGCAAGCCGCATTTCGGGCGTTTGGGGCGAAAGCTTCGTTGAGGGCAGCGAAGAGGTTATAAACACCGCCCTGAACCGCACCTTCGGCGGCACCTGGTTCATAATCCTTGGCAGCTCCATCGCTTTTCTTGCGTCCGCTTTTATAAACAGCTTTTTGAATTACGGCATAGGCAGGCTTTTCAAAAAGGAGCTGAATTTCGGTGAATTTGCCGTTCGCTCCTATGTGTCCACCTTCATCGCCCAGCTTGCGGATAACCTTATCTTCGCCCTGCTCGTCAGCAAGGTTTTCTTCGGCTGGTCGCTGCTTCAATGCTTCACCTGCGCGCTCACAGGCGCCGTGCTGGAGCTGCTGTTTGAGGTGGTATTCTCGCCCATCGGGTACCGCATCTCAAAGCGCATGCTGAGCGAGCGCGGCTATGGCGTTATTGTGGGAGCGGATAATCGCGTATGAGAACGGTAATAAGCGGCACGGCGCGGGGCATCGGCAGGGCGATAGCGGAGCGCTTTCTTGCGGAAGGGGACGAGGTTTTCGGCTTCGACACCGCGCCATGCGATATTATTCACGAGCGCTACAGGCATTTTCTGTTTGATATAACGCGGGATGAGCCCGCGGAGCGCATCGACGCCGAGATCCTTATAAACAACGCCGGCACCTTCGAGGAAAAGGACGCGATAGAGGTCAATTTAAAGGGCAATATCCGCTTTACGGAGCTTTTCAAGGGCTCGCCCTCCCTGCGCTCGGTGCTTTTTATAGCCTCCGCCTCGGCGCGAAACGGCTCGGAATTTCCGTATTATGCCGCAAGCAAGGCGGGCATAGTGGGCTATATGAAAAACCTTGCGCTGGAGCTTGCAAAGCGCGGTGTTACGGCAAACAGCATATCCCCGGGCGGCGTTATCACGGAGTCAAACGCGCATATCCTTGAAAGCGAAAGCCTGTATGCGGCGGTGCTGAAAGAAACGCTGCTCGGCAAATGGGCGGAGTGCGCGGAGGTGGCGGAGCTTGCGCACTATCTCACGAAGCTGAACCGCTCCATCACCGGCGAGGACATTCTGATGGACAACGGCGAAATGCTTAAATCGAATTTTATCTGGTGAAGAATGATTTAAGGCCATCCTGCGATAGATTGTCACAGCTTGGTCTTATTTTAGTCCTTGCATTTTTTGCGGAATATGGTATAATATACTTCAGGAAGATCAAGGAGAATGCAAATGAGTGATGAAAACCGTATCTGCTCGCAGGCTCTGACTGCGGCGCAGGAAAGGGCGCTTTCGGTTCTTTCGCCCCTCGGTGCGCTGACCATAGATATGCAGGAGGCGATACGGCGCACAAACGCCGAGCTGCTTTTTGCGGATGAGGGCGCGGTGTTGCTTCGCCATCGCTGCGGCGTGTTCATGCTCTGGTGCAAGGATAAGCCCTCCGGTGAGCGCGCGCTCGATTCCCTAAGGGATGGGCGTGAAGGCGGAAAAGCGGATGAAGCGAACGAGGCAGGTGAATTGAACGGAACCGCCGAAAACCTCGGCATGCGGCTCTGCGTGGCGCACGGCGAGGCCGCGAAGGAAGCGATTCTGGGCAAAACAAAGCTCAAGGCGGACGAGCCCTGCATTCAGTTTTGCAGGTTTTCAAAGGAAAAGCTGCCTCTGCGCGGCTTGGGCAGCATCCGGCAGCTCGATATGGGCGATCTTGAAGCCGTGAACGCGCATTACGGTATGGGCGATGCGGAGCATAACGCGCGCGCCATCCGCGAAGGGCTTGTTTACGGCATCGAGATAGAGGGCCGGCTGGCGGGCTTCATCGGAATGCACTTCGAGGGCAGCGTGGGCATGCTGGAGGTTTTTCCGGAGTACCGCCGGATGGGACTTGGCACGGAGCTTGAAAGCTATATGCACAATTTGCATATAGATAAAGGGTGGATACCCTACGGGCAGGTGTACACCGATAACGCCGAGTCGCTTCAAATGCAGGCTAAATTCGATCTCACAAAATCGCAGGATCATATCTGGTGGACCTTTCCGCCGGATATTGAATAAACTGATTCAATAAATTCACAGCGTTTAAGGAGGCAAAAAATGGGAGTTTTTTCAAAAATACACAGATACCGCGAGGCGGGCGAGGATGCAAACGTAAACAACGTGGAGCGCTTCGGCGAGCCCGTGAGATCGCTTTTTACCTCGTCCAAGGTGTTCACACTGCATCATCGCATCACCATCACCGATGAAAACGAGAACCCGGTCTACACCAGCGAAACCAAGTTCCCCTCGCTTCACGATAAAACCACCGTTCGGGACGCGCAGGGCAATCAGGTCGCGTTTATCTCAAGGAAGTTCTTCACCCTGCACGAGCGCCATTTCGTGTCCATGGCGGACGGCACGGAGTTTCAGCTCTCCAATGAGTTTTTCCATTTAATAAAGGATATAACCAATATCGAGGGGCTCGGCTGGCAGATGCGCGGCAATATCATCGGCCTCAATTTCGAGCTGTACGATACGGACGACAGCATTATCGCCGTTATCAGCCAGAAGATTCTCTCGCTGCACGATAAATACTGCATCGATATCTACCGCCCCGAGCACGAGCAGAAGATCGTGGCAATACTCATCACGCTCCAGCACATGATGCACGACAGGGAGGCCAGCTCCGCAAGCTTCTCCTCGTCCTCATCGAACAACGGCTGATAATCGCCCGCTCTCAATGCTTTAGATGTACGATAGTATCAAATGAATAAAGCCCGTTTGCGTAAATCGCAGGCGGGCTTTTTCGGCTTCTCCGCTATTATCCTTTCCAGATCGCGGACGGCGCGGGAAGGGCTATAATTCTATATTTACAACGCTTTCAAGCACTTCCGCCTCGCGGCAGGCGTTGAGCGCCTTTTCAAAATCGCCCACGCGGGAAGCGATATGCGCGTCCGAGCCGATAACGAGCCCCGCGCCCGCCTTGGCGATGGCTTGAAGCTGCTCCTTTGAAAGCGTCACGCGGGAGGAATTGACCTCAAGCAGTATTCCGAGCTGCCGCGCACACTCCGCCATATAGGGAATATCCACCGCAAGATAAAGGCCGGGGTGCGAAATAATATCGGCCTTTCCCGCCTCGGCCGCCGCCATGATGCACTCGGCGTTTCTTTTGGGCGTGCTTTTGCCGCCGAAGCTCTCAAAAAGGATATGCCACGCAAAGCCGTTTATCGGCAGAATGCCCTTGTGAAAGCCCAGAATTATAACGTCGTATTCGCTCCTGTTCGCGGGAATATCGCTTTTTCCAAAGCCCGTGATATTGCATTCAAGCCCGGTTTTCACCTCGATTTTCCCTTCAAACTCCCTTTTGAGCGCGCGCAGCTCCGCCTTCAGGCGCTCAAGCCTCCTTCCGCGCACGCCGTAATAGATGTTTCCCGTGGCGTGCTCGCTGACGGCCACCTCGCTTATGCCAAGCTCCAACGCCCGCAGCACATTTTCACGCGGGCTGCTCTTGCCGTGGCTGTAATAGGTATGCGTATGCAGATCGCTGATTATTCTCAAGCCTTTGTCCTCCGCGATTCGTTTCCTGCCCCTATTATACCGCTTTTGCCGCAAAAGGGAAAGCCCCTGCAAAGGGGCTTCTCCGTTAAATCAAAGCTTAAATCGAATTGGATTTTACTTATTCCTCACGGCGTTATCTCGGTGCTGCGGTAATTCCAGCTCTGTCCGCCGTCATGGCTCTCGAGCCAGGCGAATGGCGCGTTCGAGCCGTATGCCGTAATACCGCTGTCGAGGATGATAACGCCGTGCATACCGCTTTCATCGAAGATCGGAGTGAGGGGCGCATAGTAACTCATATCGTTGTAGAAGTCGGGCAGAACGATATCGAGCCTGCTCCAGCTCTCGCCGCCGTTCTCGGTGCGGTAGATATAGAGCTTTCCGTCGTCCGAACCATCGGTGAAGAACCACTTCGTATAATAGCAGATGATCGCGGTATCCTCGTCGAGCACGCACGCGCCGAAGATGGTGTGCGGGAAGGGCGTACCTTCGCCGTTGATAAGCACGCCGCCGTTGTTGCCGATTATCTCGCGCCACTCGCTGCCGTCGAAGCAGAAGATACAATGCACCTGAAGATCATGCATGCTGTCGTCGGGCGTAACGAGCGCGAACCAGTTTTCGCCAACGAAGCCGTCGAATTCCTGCGTGAGATCGCACTCCATTTCGCTGAAACTGACGTATTTACCCCAATACTCGTAAAGCTTTTGATAAGCAAGCTCGCCCACTTCGCGCGGGATCATCGCAACGGTAACGTCCATCCCCTCATCTGTATGGGGAGAGCCGGGAGCGGTGATCATGGTGTTAACCGTTACATAAGCCTTCAGCGCGTCACCGTCAAAACGGAAACGGACATATTGCTCATCGCCGTAATGGAAATCGGTCCTTTCGGGGATCTCGCCCGCGAGAAGCTCGTTCGCCGCCGCAAGATAGCGGTAGCGCTCGCTTGCGTAATAGTTAATGGGCACTTCGGAATCCGTCCAAACTATGCCGTTGCCGAGGAAGGGATGATTGGAGAAGCCCGTGGTTTGCTCCTCGGAGAAATAGTCGTGGAGCACGGTGCCGTCCGCGGCGATGGTGACCGTATGATAGGTGTCGAAGTAGACCGAGCCGCCGCCGGAGCCGTAGACGGAGCTGTGATTGACTGCCGTTCTCTCATAGTACGAAACTATGTAGCTTTTGATCTCGCCGTTTGCAGCGTATGTGGGAAGAACCCCGAGCCTTTCGACCGAAGCGCTCGCGCCGTTGATCTTGCCGATGCGCTGCTCCATCTCCTCTATGCAGCGCTGCCTCTCCTCAAGATCGGAAAGCACGTTCTCGGAGAGCTTCAGTTCGCCGATCTGCGCCGAGCGGGTGAACTGCGCGGCATGATACTCAGCAAGCAGGTTGATGATATTCTCCACCTGCGCCGCGTAGAGGGAGGGCTGCGCCTCAAACCTTGCCGAAGCGGAGAAATCGCGGATGTTGCCGTCATCGTTGGGGAGCTCGAGTATCTCATCGGTCGAGATAAGCTCGCCGCTTGCGTTGTACCAGCCGACAAAGCTATGTCCGTCTGCGGGCACGGCGTATACCGACACGGCAAAGCGAGCATTATCCATACCGCCGCTGATGCCGACGCTTCCGCCGCCGTCCGAGGTGAGATCGACGGTGAAGGGGGCAGGCGATTGCAGGTGAGCGCTTGCGTCCATTTCAAAAAGGCAATGGCTGTCGGAACTCATGTCTAAGTAGTCCAAAGGATACTTGGCTTTGAGTGTGGCAGTGTAAACGGAGTGAATACCGTGGACGTATCGGAGCGTGGTATCTTGGGAGATGTAGATCTGACTGAAAGTAACGTTTTCGCAGATGAAGGACTCGAGCATGGCGCCGTCGCCGGAAAGAGCGAGATAGCTGAGCTCCAAGGGCGTGTCCTCGCTGCCCGCGAGATAAATATCGGTCAGATAGAGCTCATCTGGCATGGAGGTGCCGATCGCCTTCCAGCTCAGCCAGGAATCCTTGTCGCTCCCGCGTTCGGTGCCCCAGTACGCGGTCATGGAGGGATCGTAGTTTTTGAAGCATTTCTCGCCGTTCTTAACGCCGTTTTCATCGGCGGTCTCAAAGTATCCGTACAGCCAATCCCAATGCTCCATGCAGTATGGATCGCAGCCGGTGCCGATAGGCTTTGAGGGAAGCGGGGTGGTCGAGGGCGTTTCTTCGGGATTTAGAGCGGGCGTGATGATATAAGCGAATTCGGGCGAGGCGGGGAAGCTCAAAAGCTGATCGCGGGTAAGCAGGCCGAAGAGCTTCATTTCGCCGAAATAATCGGAAGTAAGGCTGATGCGATAACCGAGGTCGTTAAGGCGCTGCATTTCGCCGTCCCGCTTATCATACCAAAACGCAAAGCTCGCTTCGCCGAATTCTTCCCTTGCCTTCTCGTAATCCTGATAAATCGTCATTCGGCCTGAGCTGTAAAGGTGATCGACGAATGCCGACTTGAATACCAGCTCTTCAATAACTTCCGGATCGGTAGAGTCATCACCTTCGTCGATATCCGGGGCATAGTATGCGTTGAAAAACTCCGAATAGCGGTCGCGGTTTTCTTGAACAAACTGCTCGTAGAGTTGGTTAAAAAGGATAACCGCGGGAAGGCTGTCAAGCTGCTCGCTCTTTCTTTCAAGATGCTCCGAAAGGAAGCTGCCGCGATACTCAAGCTTGATATCCACGGCGAAAATGCAGTTTTGATACTGCTCGTCCGCAAGCATCTCGGTTAGACCGCCGTAAAGGGTAACGGTCCCGGGCTCGTGCTGAACGTCGTTTATTGCGATGCAGTCCGCGCGGCCGTAGATTATGCGCATATTGCTTATATCGGGCGTGGGAACGGGGGTAAAGCTTGCATCCGGCGTGGTCTGCACGGTTTTCGTAGCCTCGGGGGAGGCGGTGACCTTTGACGCCTGTCCGCGCTCGGTCTTGGGCTTAAAAAGGAAGATCGCGGCGGCGGCGAAGATCAGCGTGAAGCAGGCGGCTGCCGCCCAAGTCGAAGCGGGGCTTCTGCGCTTTTCAAAGGTGTGGTTCGCGGCCTCGCTCAAAATGCGCGAGTCGATGGAAGATCGAACCATTTCGGCGTATTCCGTCTTATTCATGGTTTTATTATCCGTTTTCATACCAAATTCTCCTTTACAAGATATTTGCTAAGCTTTTCGCGCAGCCTGTGAAGCCTTTTTGAAACGCTCGCCGCGCTTTGCCCCGTTTCCTCGGCCAGCATCGAAACGGGATCGCCGATTATGCAGCGGCGAACGAACAGAGCACGGTCATCTGTTGAGAGCGTGCCGAGCCAGCGCTCGATCGCCTTGGCGGTCTCGCGCGCTTCCACCTCCGCTTCAACGCTTCTGGGGGAGGGCAGGCAGTCCGCAAACTCCGAGAGCGCAAGGTCGTATTCGCCCCCGCCGCGCCTTTCGGCGGAGGAGGAACGAAGCTTCAACAGCGCATAATTGCGCACGATGGTGACAAGATATGCGCGGAGCGAAACGATAGGCTCGCTCGGGAAGCTCTCCCAGAGCTTGTGCAGGCCGTCCTGAACGCATTCCTCCGCATCCTCGCGTGAGCCGAGTATGCCTCTTGCAGCGCTGTTCATAAGCTTGCCGTAGCTCTTTGAGCATTCCTCGATCGCGCGCTCGTCGCGGCGGCGAAAAAGCTCGATGATGCTTTTATCGTCCATACAGGACTCTCCTTTCGACAGAATACCGGTATTTTTGCCTTCACCTATTAGGATACATTTTTTATGCGGATATTCCAATAGTCGAGAAAATATATTAACAGGATTTCCCCCGAAAATGCATCTGCGCCCGTGAACGGAACCGAACACGGGCGCAGCGCCAAAGGGAAAGCCCCGCGCGGAGCGGGGCTGTGAAAAACGGGTGGGGTATTGCTTGCGCTTTGCCGCCCGGATCGGCTCTGCGGGCTTTGCGTTGTAAGCGCATCACCAGCCGCTGACGAACGCAAGCTCGCATTGCCAGCCGTCGTCGGTCCTGGAGATGATGGCGTCACCGGTGAAGGTCATAAAGCCGGGGTGCTCCGCATCGCTCGGATCGGTCATAAAGCAGCCTATATCGACGTGGCGGTGAACGAACGTCATAGGATAGGCGGGGCGGAAATAATAGCTGATATAGTAGAAGCGCCTGTCGCTTTGCTCATGCACGTCCTTGTTTATTCGCACATTGCCAACGCTTGCCTCGATGCAGCGGTTGGGGTTGTTTTCGGAGCAGATCATAAGCCTTGCCGCGTTCAGATTGCCGCAGTATTCAGCTATCTTCGGGTAGTCCTGCTCGGTGCCGTCAAGCGTATAGCCCGCATCGAGCAATTCCTGCGCCGTAACACTCACCGTCCTTAAAAGGCGCGTTTCCGCATTCAGCGCCTCGCTCTGCTCGGGGGTGAGCGCGCTGTAATCGATCGGCGCATCCACCGAATAGCTGAACAGCTCCGCCAAGGTGACCTTGCGCTCATTGCGGGAGAAGTACACATTGAGCTGTTGGCAATCGTCCGCTTCCTCGCTGCTTGCGGGAACGTCAAACACTATTGCGCCATCCCAAACTCTCCATGCGTCCTTCGTGAAGCGGAAGCCGTATTCGCGGTTGGCGCACTCGGCATACTCCCATGCCTTTTCAAGATACCACGGGTCGGTTTCAAGAGGATCGTTGGAGAATCTTGCGGTGCCGGTGAAATCGTGAACGCCCGTACCGTTTTCATCGATGTAGGATATTTCAATAGTTTCCTCGGTGGAGATAAGGCTTCCTTCCGCATCGTACCAGCCGATGAATTCATTGCCCTCTTTAGGTCCCGCATAGACATGTACGATATAGTAATGCGTGTCCATGTATCCGCGAACGCCAACGCTTCCGCTGCCATCGGCCGTCAGATCGGCGGTAAAGGCAAGCGCGCCGCCAAACATTTCACAGGTGCTTTCGTAACGACAATGGGAGAAAGAAGCAATGTTGAAATCATCTATGTAATCCGCGATCAGAACGGTTTCTCCCTCACTGCCGAACAACAGCCTTTTATCCGATATATCGTTTGCGTTGAAGCTGTTTCGCACATCCGCGTTGAGGGATTCAAAGATAATGCGATTCGCACTGAACTCCACCAGCGAGCTGAATTTATCCAAACGGATGCTTCCCACAAGCCTTGTTTCATCACTCAAGCCTTCCAAAATGATGCTGTTCAGCGTGCTGCCCCACGGATTGCCGTCATCATTCCAGATAAGACGCGATTCGTCGGCATCGCCATCGGGCTCGGGGCCCCAGAACTTCACCTTGTTTGGGTCATAGCCCTTGAAGCACTTCTCGCCGTTCTTAACGCCGTTTTCATCCTCAAGCAGAAAGAAGTCGCGCAGCGCTTCGTATTCCTCGCGGTTGTAGCTGTACGGGAAGGGCGTTGCGGTGGGAACTGCGGCGGTGGGCTCGGCGGTGGCAGGCTCGGCCGCAGCGGTGTTCAAAAGCGCGAAGCGAACGCTTTCGGCGATCTGAATAAGCTGCCCGTCCGTTACGGCGCTCTGCCCGAATTCTATCACGAGCCCGACCAGAAACTCGCTGTCGTAGGAAATCAGCACGGGAAGCTCGATAGAGAGCGGCTCGCTGCTTGCGGGCGTTGTGGCATACTGTGAGCGCCCCGTATAGGCTTCGCCGTTTTTGCCGGATGAAACGCTTGTGGTTTCGTCATCGGTAAAGCGGAAAGCGCCCTTGCCCATCGTGATCGGGGCAAATGCGTTGGCTATGCCCGGATATTCGGCGGTGGTTGCGGCAAGGCCGATGCTGCCCACGCATTCGCCGCTCTCGCTGTAAATGCTCTTAACGGCGTTTCCGGTGCGCTCCGGCATGCAGTAGGACGCAAATTCCTCCGTGGGGTAATAACCCGTACCGTCAAACCTGCCGTCCTTCACAGTCCAGCCCTTGGGCAGAAGCAGCTTTGCGGCAAGGGGCTTTGCATCGGAGCCGGTGTAGTACGGGTTCCCCTCAGGGTAATCCAGCTCTATCGCGTCGTAATTCTCAAGCACGTCGGCGCCGTAATCCGGAAACTCGTTTCCGGGGCTGAAAATAAGCCTTTGCGCGGGCGCCGGCGTTGCGGTGGGCACTGCGGTGGGACCTGCCTCGATGGGCCGCTCGCCCTTCGGCCTGAAAAGGAACGCGCACGCGGCGGCGAATATGAGCGTGAAGCAGGCGGCGGCAGCCCAAACGGAGGCGGGGGAGCGGCGCTGAGTGAAGCGGTGGTTCTCCGCCTCGGCAAGAAAGCGCGGATCGGTAAGATTTAAAACCTTTTCGGTGTAATCGGTTTTGCTTGTGGCTTTAATATCCGTATTCATCCCAAAAATTTCTCCTTTCTAAGGTGTTTGCGCAGCTTTTCGCGCAGGTTGTAGAGCTTTTTGGAAACCCGGGTGGGGCTTGAGCCCATTTCCTCCGCAAGGGCGGATACGGAGTCGCCCATGCGGTAGCGACGGATGAACAGCACGCGCTCGTCCGCAGAGAGCGCAGCAAGCCAGCGGTCTATCGCCTTCGCCATTGCGCGCGCCTCAACCATCTCCTCCACGCCGTGCGGCGCGGGGATGCAGCCCTCAAGCTCCGAGAGCGCCAGCGCATACTCTCCGCCGCCGCGCTTTGCCGCGGAGCCCGCGCGAAGCTTCAGCAGCGCGAAATTGCGCGTTGAAGTCACAAGATATGCGCGCAGGTTCATTATCGACCCGGCGGGGAAGCTTTCCCAAAGCTTGTGAAGCGCGTCCGAAACGCACTCCTCCGCGTCCTCGTGCGAGCCGAGAACGTTGTACGCCACGCGGTGAAGCAGCTTGCCGTAGCTTGTGAAGCATTCGGCTATCGCGCGCTCGTCCCTCCGGCGAAAAAGCTCGATGATGGCATTTTGTTCCATAAATTGCTCCTTCTCGATCGATCGTTTTTTTGAGATCTCACCTGTTAGGATACGTTTTTGAAGCGGATATTCCAATGCAGAAATAATATATTGCAAAAAAAGAGCCCGTGCTCGCGCACAGGCTCCAAAATTTGAGCATCAGTTGTTGTTCAGCTCGGTGATGCCGTCGATGCGGATATCGAAAAGGGGAGCGGAGATGACCTCGGACTCGTGGAAGTAGCCGTCCCAGATGAGCTGGGTGCCCTCGAAGCCGAAGCTCTTGTCGTAGCTGGTCAGGTGCTCGCCGTTTACGGTGAAGCTGTTGCAGTCAAACACATGGAGCGCACCGCTCTTGATGTCCGCAATCGCCTTATCCACGGCCTCCTGCGTGCCGGGAGCGCAGCTCGGGCCGAGCGCGGAGATCTGAACCGCGTCGGACTCATAGCCCTCGCACCAATCCTGCTTCATTTTCTTGCCCTCAAGCGCGGTCTTTACGGCGTAGGTGTAGTAGGCGCCCCAGTTGTTCTGGGAGGAGGTGAGCGCGGCGTCGGGAGCCACGTTGAGCATATCCACGTTGTAGCCAACGCTGTAAACCACGGAGCCCTCCTTGAGCTTCGCCTGAACGGCGGAGGGAGCGCCGGTGGAGTCCGCGTGCTGACCGATGATAACGCAGCCGCGAGCCATCAGCATATTGGCGGCCTCGGCCTCCTTGGTGATGTCAAACCAGCTTCCGGTGTAGTGAACGTCCATCACCGCCTCGGGCACGATGGAGCGGATGCCGAGGAAGAACGCGGTGTAGCCGGACACGACCTCAGCATAGGGGAATGCGCCCACGTAGCCCACGTGGGGCTCGGTGACCTTGCCCTCGTCCATGAGCTGCTTGAGCTTCATGCCGGCGGCGATGCCGGAAACGTAGCGGGCTTCATAGATGGAGGTGAAGTAGTTGAAGATATTCTTCATTTCCTTCTGCTTGGCAGCGGTCTGACCGGTCGCATGGCAGAAAAGCACGTTGGGGTTCTGCTTCGCGGCCTCGATCATGTAGCTTTCATGGCCGAAGGAGTTTGCGAAGATTATCTTGCAGCCCTGCTCCACAAGGTCGATGGCGGCGTCGTATGCCTTCTGATCCTCGGGGATATTGTATTTGTAAACGATCTGGTTCTCGGCAAGGCCGTTTGCCTTCCTTGCCGCCTCAACGCCCTCCATGTGGGCGGCGGTGTAGCCCTCGTTTTCGTCGCCGATAAGGATAACGCCGACCTTGAAGTCGGAGGGGGCGGGGTTGGTGCTCTCAGCGGGCTTGCCGCTCTCGGCGGGCACGGGGGTCGCGCCGTCGGCATTCTGCTGACTTCCGCAGGCAAGCATGGAAGCGGCGCCGAGCGCAAGCGCGAGGGTGAGAAGGAGTGCGATGAATCTTTTCATTTGGTTTGTTTCCTCCAAAGGTATTCTGTTCGCCAATAACGAACACGAAAGCCATTATACATTCTTTTTTCGGCAAAATCAATAGCGGAATGAAAAAAACAGATGCGAAAACGGGATAAAGCAGCGCGGGGAAAAACGCATAAAAAAGCGGGGAAGAACTAATGGAAAGGGAATGAAAAAGGGCATAAAAAAGCGCGGGCAGAGCAAGCCTGCCCGCACCTTTTTATGATACGATTAGCCCTGAACGGGAGCCTCAACGGGGCACACGCCGGCGCAGGCGCCGCACTCGATGCACTCGTCGGGGTTGATCTCGAACTTGCCGTCGCCCTCGGCGATAGCGTTTACGGGACATTCTGCGGCGCAGGCGCCGCATGCGATGCAAGCGTCAGTGATCTTATAAGCCATTATAAGTACCTCCTGTAAGGAATTTATAGCGGAGCGCTTTTCGCACCCAACTGAGATAATTCTATCACTTTTTTTCTAAAAATCAAGCGGTTTCACAAAACTGACAAAAATTTATACCATAGTTATCCGAATCCGGCCCGCAAAAGGGGCGCTTTTGAAGCGAAAAAGCGCGGCCGTGTGACGACCGCGCCTGCATTTGGCAGAAGTAATTATTTGGTCTTGTTCTCCATGGCATCCTTGAGGGATTTGCCGGGCTTGAAGGCCACGGAGCGGGTCGCCTCGATGTCGATGGATTCGTTGGTGGCGGGGTTGCGGCCTTTGCGGGCGGGACGCTCGCGGACGTTGAAGCAGCCGAAGCCAACGATCTGAACCTTTTCGCCCTGACGGAGCTGGTCTACGATGATGTCGAAAATGGTGTTCACGGCAACATCAGCATCCCTGCGGGAGAGCTTGGCATTGTTTACAAGTGCGCCAATAAGCTGAGCCTTGTTCATTGAATAGATCCTCCATATATTAAGATTATCTGAGATTATTATTTGCGCGGCAGAACCGAGCACGGAAAGCTGAACGCACGCAAGGCCAAACAGCCTAAACGCAACGTTAATAATTTTAGCTTTAATCTATAAAAAAATCAATAGTTATTTCATATATTTTGATAAATATTTTGATTTTTATACAGTTTTTTTAACCTTTTCCCAATATTGATCCATCTGCTCAAGCGTCATGCCGTCAAAATTGCGGCCGTCCTGCAAAATGAGCTTCTCCATATCGATGAATCTGCGCATGAACTTATCCGTGGCTTTGCCGAGCGCAAGCTCCGGATCAACCTTGCAAAGGCGCGAAACGTTTACGCACGCAAAGAGCAGATCGCCTATCTCCTCGGCAAGATGCGCCTTGTCGCCCTCAGCTATCGCCTCGCGCACCTCCGCTGCCTCCTCGCCCACCTTTTCAAGCGCATCGGCGGCGCTGCTCCAATCAAAGCCCACGTGCGCCGCCTTCTTCTGCACCTTATAGCTTCTTAAAAGGGCGGGGAAGGCTGCGGGCACGGCGCGCATAGCGTCCGCCACGGTCTGCTGATGCTTCTCGCGCTGCTTGAGGTTTTCCCAATTATACAGCACGTCGTCGCTCGAATCAACCTTCACATCGCCGAAAACGTGCGGATGGCGGTAGATAAGCTTGTTCACTATGCCGCTCGTCACGTCCCTCATGGTAAATTCGCTTTTTTCTTCCTCTATTACCGCGTGAAACACAACCTGAAGCAGCAGATCGCCAAGCTCCTCCTCCAGCGCGGTCATATCCTCGCGGTCTATCGCGTCCAGCACCTCGTAGCTCTCCTCTATGAGCGAGGAGCGCAGGCTGGCGTGATCCTGCTCCGCGTCCCACGGGCAGCCGCCGGGGGCGCGCAGGCGGTGCATGACCTGCATAAGCGCCTCAAAGCCGTGCCGCGTGCGCTGCATGAGGGTGCAGGGGGGAACTATCAAAACCGTGTCCGCGGCGTACAGCGGGGCGTTTTCCGCGTGATCCAGCATATACACGGGCAGCATTTTCACCTCGTATTCGCCGCTTTCGTTCATATTTGCAAGGTACAGCACGTATTCGTCGGGATAGTATTCCGAAAGCAGGAGCTTCACCTCGCCCGCGCGAAGGAGCGTGTCGCACTCCTCTATCACAAGGGGCTGCTCGGGATCGGCAAGCTCAAGCGACTGCGCCGTGCGAAGGTCGAAATCGGAAAAATAGGGAAGCCCCGCGCCGAAGGCGGCGGCAAGCGCAGCCTCCGCAAAGCCGCAGGAAGGAAGGATGCGGAGCGCGGCGTGCTTTGCGGGCAGGTGAACGTGGATCCGGCGTATAAGCCCGGCGCCCGCGCCGCGCCCAAGCACCGCAAGGCCAACGCGCTCAACGCCGGGAGTATCGAAGGCGCTTGCGGCAAAGGCGGCTATGCGCTCGTTCAGCTCGTCAAAATCGAAGCTTGCGTCGTAGTATTCATCGAGTGACAAAACGTCCTGCGGGTCAATGCCGCATTCTTCGAGCGCGAAGCGGGCGCAGGGGTGATCAAGGGTTTGGAAAAAAAGCGTTTGACTTTTCCTGAGCGCGTCGATATTGGCCTTTGAGATCGTGCCGGGCGTTCCAAGCGGTATAACGGTAAGCGTTTTCATGCGTATCATTCCTCCGATTCGGTTGGTTTGCTTTGGTTTGCTTTGCTTTGGTTTGCTTTGCTTTTGTTTGGGTTCGTTAGGCTTGTTTAGGCTTGTTCAGGCTTTCCGCGCCCGCCGGCGTCCGTTTGCGCCGGCCTGCTTTGCGCAGCTCTCTTGCCTTCACGATCCCGCCGCACTATATTGCGGTTCAGTATAACCGCCGCCGCAAGCGAAACGCAGTCCACGATCGGCTGCACCCACATGCAGCCGTAAAGGGGCTTTACAGCGTCCATCACGAAATAGAGCGGAATATCCAGCACGCCCTTGCGCATAACGGAAACCGTGAGCGATTCCTTCGCCTTGCCCATCGCCTGAAATTTGGTGATGAGCGGATAGCAAACGCTCATAAAGGGCATTGCGATTACCATTCTGCGCAGGAAGGCGGCTGCGTAGGTCACGGTTTTTTCATCGCCTATGAACAGCGAGCAGAGGCTCGGCGCGAAAAGCTCGTATACTGTCACGCACAGAAGCGCGAAGCCGAGCGAAACGGAAACGCCGAAGCGAAAGCATTTTTCGGTGCGCTCATAATTGCCCGCGGCATAGTTGTACCCCACGAGCGGCAAAAGCCCGTTTGCCACGCCAATGGAAAAGAAAAGCGGAAGCTGGTCCAGCTTTTTGGTTATGCCCACGGCGGCAACCGCCTCATTTCCGTATTTTGAAACGAAGCTGAGCTGCGCCGAAACCGCCACCACGGTGAGCATATATTGAAGCGCGCTCGGAAGCCCGATTCTTAAAACCTCCCTTGCGTGCGCGCCCGCGTGCTTCAAAAGGGCGGGGGAGAGCGAAAGCACCGTGCGCCCTTTTCGGCGCGAAACGGCGATATAGATTATAAAATACAGCATACCCACGCCGTTTGATATGGCGGTGGCAAGGCCCGCGCCCGCAGCGCCCATATTGAAAAAAGAGGGAAGCACAAAGAGCGGATCGAGCGCTATATTCACAAAGCAGCCCAGCATCACGCCGATGCTTGCGGGCAGCGACGCGCTTTCCGAGCGCACAAGGTTTGCAAGCATCGTGGTTGCCACCGTGGGCAGCGCTCCGATCGCCACGGAGTAAAAAAGATACCCCTTTGCGTATTCAAGCGAGGCCTGCTTTGCGCCCGCAAGAGCGAGTATCGGCTCGCTGAAAAGCCCCACCGCCGCTCCGAAGATCAGCGCGCTGAAAGCGCCGTACCAAAAGCAGAAGCAGGAAACCTGCGCCGCCTCATCCGCCCTTCCGCCGCCGAGCTTTCTGGACACAAGGCTTGCGCCGCCGATGCCGAAAAGATTGCTCAGCGCCGTCAGCAGCAGGAACACCGCGCCCGCCACGGTCACCGCCGCCGTTTGATCGGGATCGTTCAGCCTGCCGACGAAATAGGTGTCCGCAAGGGAATACAGAAGTGCAACGAGCTGGCTTGCTATCGCGGGAAGTATCTGCGCAAGCACGGCGCGGCGCACGGGAAGATGCTCGAATATTTCTTTTCCGGATCGCTTCAATCTTTTCGCGGCTCCTTATCGCGGCCTCGGCAAGGCTTGGGATCAAGCGGGAAGGGCGGCGTTCGGTTCGGGGGAAAGCCCTTTTTATGAAAAAACAATAGAGAAAGCTTTTTATCAGTATTCGCCGGCGGCATCGCCCTCCAGGGACACGGTGATCATAAACCCATCCTCATTATTGCCGGAAACGGTGCAGCTTTCGCAGCCTGTGGGTATGGGCAGCAGCGTTTCACCGCCCTCGGCGGCGGGAACGAAATAGATGAGATAGCCGGAGGAGGGCAGCGAATCCGCCCTTGCAACCTCCACCTCGGCTTCTCCGCTCTCATTGAAATAAAGGTGCAGCATCCCGCTCTCGGCGGTATAGACCTTTATATGCTCGACGTATTCCTCATAAACCAGCTTCAGCGCGGTGCAGGCGTGGGCGTTTGCCCTGCCAAGATAGCGGAAATGCCAGGGCTCGTAGGCCACGCGGGTGATCCCCTCGGAGCCGACGGGGTAGCGCAGTATAAAGCCGTAATCGGCGCAGTGCGCATTGACCCAATCGAAGGCGCCGTGCTCAATAAGCGGAATGCGCAGCCCGTCCTTGCTCATGGTGGAAAGATCCACGGCAAATCCGGTGTGATGCTCGCTTGAGCCGGGATCGGCCACGTATATGCGCGCCATCTCCTCGCCGTGCTGCTTCACGTAGTCGTCGTACAGCTCGCGCTGATACTGCTCGGTGCGAAACGCGCTTGTAACCAGCAGCCTGTCGCCGCCCGTCGCCTCGTAAAAGCCCTCCGCAAAGGATTGAAGCGCGGAGCTCACCTCGGGAAGCAGCGCCGCATCCGCCTTGGCAAGCAGAAGCTCGCGGCTCTTTTCAACGGGGCGAACGAGCTTCCCGGCTTCATCTGTATGCGCGTAGGGGTGATCATAATTCACAAGCACGTACTGCCCGTTGGAAAGCGCGGAACTGTCGACCCGCTCAAGCGTAAACACGGCGGGCGTCGGCTCGGGCGTTTGAGAGGAAATGGGATCGCCGGACGGATCGCCCGATGCGCTTGCCGCGCTCGGAGCGGGTGTGTCCACGGAAACTATGTTTTCCGGCACGGCGGGCTCAACGGAGCAGCCGGCGAAGGCAAGCACAAGCGCGGCGGCGCAGACGGTGAACGCCTTTGCCGCTCCTATTATGGTATTCATGGGCGTAAAACTATGCTTCTTCATTTTGCGGGCAATATCCTTTTAATTATTCGTTTTCATCGGCGGCGCTTTCACCCGCCTCCGCCAAAAGCGTATCTATGGACACGGTTTTTATTCCCCCGTCGCAAACGCGATAGATCCTGCTTGCAAGCGAAAGCACGCCGGTGCGGTGGGTGGAGATGATGCAGAGCTTATCGGGATGGTTTTTCACTATTCCGTTTATTATGCTGCGCTCGGTTTCGGCGTCCAGGCTGCTCGTGGCCTCGTCCAGCATCAGAATCGGCGCATCGCGCAGTATGGCTCTTGCTATCGCTATGCGCTGCGCCTGCCCCTCGCTTATGCCGTGCCCCTTCTCGCCTATCTTCGCCTCAAGCCCGCCCATTTTTTGAACGAAATCCAGAGCGCAGGCGCATTCAAGCGCGTTGAGCAGCTGCTCATCCGTGGCGCTTTCGTTTGTGAGGCGCAGATTCTCGGCTATCGTGCCGGACACCACGGTGTTTCCCTGCGGAACGTAGGAAAACAGCTTTCTGTGATCGGGCATAAGTATATGCGCCCTTCCGGAGGCGTCTAAATACTCCGCCCTGCCCTCGTTTGGCGAAACGAGGCTCAAAAGCAGCCTTAAAAGGGTGGTTTTGCCCTGACCGCTTGCGCCGATAACGGCCACTATCTCGCCGGTTTGGGCGTAAAAACCGCTGCGCCTTATTATCTCTCTGCCTTTTTCGTAGCCGAAGCTGGCCGATTCAAGGCGCACCTCGATGGGGGGCTTTGCAAGCGCGGCTATCTCGCTGTCGCTGAGCAGGCGCTCCTCGCGCGGAATATCGAAAAATTCGCGTATGCGCTTTGCGGATACCGCGCTCTGCACCATCTGGGGCATTATGCCAAGAAGCGAATCGAAGCCGCTCGTGACCTTTGAACGCAGATTCAGAAACAGCGTCATATCGCCGTAGGTTATCCTGCCGGACCAAAGCAGGTAAACGCAGTAAACGAAGGTGGCGAAATAGATAAGCTTTCCAACGAGGGAAAGAAAGATGTTTGCATGTATGGAAAACATATTCGCCTTGAGCGCGGCGTCCCTGTATTCCTCCTGCTTGCCGCGAAACAGCTTTGCGAATTCCTTAACCGCGCCAAGGCTCTTCACCGTGTCGTAATTATGAAAGGTTTCGGACTCAAAGCTCAGCACTTCGCTCTGCTTTTCAAAGGAACGCCTGTTGCAGGAGCGTGATTTTTTGAGCAAAATGCCGCTTGCCGCCGCCATAAAAGGTGCGCCCAGCAGCGCGATAAGCGCGATGGAGGCGTTGTAATAAAGCATCGTTAAAAACGAGGCGCCGAAGGAATACAGCGTTATCACCACCGAGGGGATCCAGCTTATTGCAATACTGGCAATGCGGTTCGAGTCGTTGTTCAAGCGGTTCATAATATCGCCCGTGGGGTAGGCGCGCACGCTCTGCCAGTCGCCGCTGAGCAGCGTTTCAAACACCTCGGCGCGTATATCGTTGAAAACCCGCAGGCTGATCTTGGCGGAGATCCGCGATCGCAGGCTCGTGAAAACCAGCCCGATCAGCGAGCTGAGCACCATCGAAATTGCCATAAACGCAACGGAATCGGTTTTTCCGCCTGTCACAATATCCACGGTGAACTTGCTCAAAACGGATGAAACCAGCCCGAGCGTGGTGCCGATTATGCCGAAAAAGGTTTGAACGACCACGTACCAGCGGTATTTTTTGGTATACCGAAAGATCCAGCGCCAATCGGCAATGGTCTCGCGCAATGTGCCGTCCTTTTTCATTTGAAAAATCTTTTTCAGTTTTTCAAGGCTGCCGGAGCCGCCGCCATCGCTTTTCGCGCCATCAGCGTTTGTCATGGAAGCCTCCTTTCGTTGCCGTATCTCAATGAGTACCGATTCAAAACAGAATAAACTAAACCAGCTTAAATTATACGATAATCGAAGCGAAAAAGCAAATATAATTATTGCTCTTTTGCTTCACAGGCGCAGAGGGGATGGGGCTGCCGGAGCCCCGCAAAAAGCAGCTCATAAGAAAGAGCGCGGGAAGGCTCCCACGCTCCGAAAAAGCATTATGTAATTTATACTATACTTTTGCGCCGTTAACACAGCTTAACGCATTCCGCGTTATGCAGCGCCCTCGCCCTATATCCTCGCCACGCCGCTCCTTCTTGCGGCCTCGGCAACCGCCTTTGCCACGGCGGGACCCACGCGCTCATCGAACGCGGCGGGAATGATATAGTCTGCGGAAAGCTCCTCGTCCGAAATGAGGGAGGAAATTGCCTCTGCCGCCGCAATCTTCATTTCGTCGTTTATATCGCTTGCGCGAACGTCGAACGTGCCGCGGAAGATGCCGGGGAAGGCAAGCACGTTGTTTATCTGGTTCGGGTAGTCGCTCCTGCCGGTGGCTATCACCTTCGCGCCGCCCGCCTTCGCGTCATCGGGGAAGATCTCCGGCGTGGGGTTGGCGCAGGCGAAAACTATTGCGTTTTCGTTCATGCTGCGCACCATATCCACCGAAACCGTGTTCGGCGCGGAAACGCCGATAAACACGTCCGCTCCCTTGAGCGCGTCCGCAAGGCTGCCCTGCTTCTTTTCAAGGTTCGTAAGCTTCGCCATCTCCTGCTTTATGGCGTTCATGCCTTCCGTGCGCCCGTCGAAGATGATGCCCGTGCGGTCGCAAAGGGTGATATGCTTTACCCCGCGCGAAAGCAGCAGCCTTGCTATGGATATGCTTGCGGCGCCCGCGCCGTTTATAACTATTCGCACCTCGTCCATTTTTTTATGAACGAGCCTCAGCGCGTTCGTAAGGCCCGCAAGCGTAACCACCGCCGTGCCGTGCTGATCATCGTGAAAAATGGGAATATCGCAAATCTCTTTCAGCTTTTTTTCTATTTCAAAGCAGCGGGGCGCGGCGATATCCTCAAGGTTCACTCCGCCGAAGCTGCCGCTAATGAGATATATGGTGCGCACGATTTCGTCCACGTCCTTGCTTTTGATGCAGAGCGGGAAGGCGTCCACGTTGCCGAAATTCTTGAAAAGCACGCATTTGCCCTCCATCACGGGCATAGCCGCCTCGGGGCCGATGTCCCCAAGGCCCAAAACCGCCGTGCCGTCGGTCACAACGAGGCAGAGATTGTGGCGGCGGGTCAGCTCGTAGCTCTTTGAAACGTCCTGCTGTATCTCAAGGCAGGGGCGGGCAACGCCGGGGGTGTAGGCAAGGGAAAGATCCTCGCGGTTCTCGGTGGGAACGGTGGAAACGACCTCTATCTTGCCCTTCCATTCGCCGTGCAGGCGGAGCGATTCCTTTTGGTAATCCATTGTGCATCTCCTGATAGATCCGGTATTGTTTGATCTGCCGCGCTTTTCTGCGGCTCACCGCTTGATTATAACACGCCGCCCGGGAGTTTCACAAGGGCGGCGGATAAATAATAAAAATATAATACTCTTTTTGCAAAATATTAAAAGGGAAAGCATCGTCATAAGCCCCTCCCTTGCACACGCTTTTGTGCAGAGGCGCTTTTCCATGCCGGAATCCGATCGCTTCCTTCACAAAAATGCCTCACGCAAGCGGCCTATCCACCGTCACCACGGCGCGGCAGCCTTCGCCCTCAAAGCCGGAAACGGCGGCGGATATGCGGGAAACGACCTCGTTTTCGCTCATCTTCAGCTCAAAGGGCATCACAACGTCGAAAACGAGCGTGGTCTGCCGCTCGCCAGGCACTATGCGAAAATCGTGCAGCGTCAGCGCGGGGTCTATTTCCGCAAGAGCGGCAAGCGTTTTTGCCCTCAGGCGCTCCGTGCGCCCGTCGCCGGGTGCCGTAGGGTCAAGGTGGATAGTGGCGGAGCAGCCAAGCTCGCTCGTCAGCCTGCGCTCGGTTTCGTCTATTATTTCATGGATTTTAAAGAAATCGTCGCCCTTTTCCACCGGCACCTCCGCGTGAAGCGAGATCATGCGCCGCCCGGGGCCGTAATCGTGGATCACAAGATCGTGCAGCCCCGTGATGCGCTTTTCGGAAAGCACGATGGAGCGCACCTTTTGAACGAATTCCTTATCCGGCATCTGCCCAAGCAGCGGCGCTATCGTTTCCCTTCCGGAGGAAATGCCCGAATACAGCACGAAGAGCGAAACGAGCGCGCCGATCCAACCGTCGAGCAAAAGCCCCGTGAATCTTGAAATGATGGCGCCGATGAGCACAAGTAGCGTTGCCGCGCAGTCCGAAAAGGAATCGCGCGAAACCGCCCGCAGCGCGGGGGAGGCGAGCAGCCGGGCATACCTGCCGCTTGAAAGCGCCATATACAGCTTAACGGCGACCGAAAGAGCGAGTATCGCGGCGCTCAGGGGCGAAAGCACCGTTTCCGCGGGGTGGAGTATGCGCCCAACCGAGGTTTTGAAAAGCTCGAAGCCCATCAGGATTATCGCGGCGGAAACAAGCAGCCCCGCTATGTATTCAAGCCGCCCGTGTCCGAAGGGATGCTCGGTATCCGGCTTTTGGGAGGCAAGCTTGAAGCCCAAAAGCGTTATCACGGAGCTGCCCGCGTCCGAAAGGTTGTTGAATGCGTCCGCAGTTACGGAAACGGAGCGCGAGATGAGCCCCGCCGCAAGCTTTGCGGAAAAAAGCAGCGCGTTCAGCAGTATGAACAGCGCGCCGATCAGCGCGCCGTATGCGCCGCGAACTGCCGCATCACCGTAGTTTTTGCTGTTTTTTATGAATTTTTCAGCCAAAAAAGCGATCATATCACCGCTGAATGGGGCGGCTCAGCGCTGAGCCGCAGCGTCAAGTATCACCTCAAGCACGCGCTCGGTGCCGTTCAGGGTCTTATCCCGCTCCATCGCGGAGACGTATTTCCGCCTGTTTTCATAAACCTCGTTCACCTTGGCAAGCAGGCTTTCGGCGGTCACGTCCTCCTGCTGCATTACGGCGGAATAGCCCTTTTTCTCGCAGTATTCGGCGTTCAGTATCTGATCGCCCCGGCTCGCCCCGAGTGGAAGGGGAATGAAGATCGCGGGCTTTTTGAGCGCAAGAAACTCAAATACCGAGTTCGCGCCGGATCTGCTCACGAAAAGGTCGGTGGCGGCGAAAAGATCGGGCAGCTCGGCGGAAATGTATTCATACTGGCGGTAGTGGGGGTTTGCGCCCTCCGAGATTCCTTCATCCAGCTTGCCCTTGCCGCAAAGATGGATGACGTCGTATTTTTCCGTAAGCTCCGCAAGCCCAGCGCGAACGGCGTTGTTCAGCGCCTCCGCCCCAAGGCTGCCGCCCATAACGAGTATGACGGGCCTATCCCCGGAAAAGCCCAGAAAATCCAGCCCCCGCCTGCGGTCGCCCCGGAAAAGCTCCGAGCGGATGGGCGTGCCGGTATGCACGGCGTGGGTCTTGCCGGTGTATTTCAGCGTGTCCTCAAAGGTGACGCAAACGGTGGTGGCGTATCTTGCGGCGATCTTGTTCGCAAGGCCCGGCGTGTAGTCGCTCTCGTGGCACACCACGGGGCATCTGCCCTTTGCCGCGATCACCACCGGCACGCTCACAAAGCCGCCCTTGGAGAAAACCACCTGAGGCTTCAGCTCCCTGATAAGCCTTTTTGCCTGGGTAACGCCGTGATTCACGCGGAAGGGGTCGGTAAAATTCTTCAGCGAGAAATAGCGGCGAAGCTTGCCGGAGGAGATGGCGTGGTAGATCACGCCCTCCTGCTCCTCTATAAGCTTTCTTTCAATGCCGTCCTTCGTGCCGATATAGTGTATCTCAAAGCCTTCTTTTTTAAGAAGCGGGATCAGCGCGATATTGGGCGTCACGTGCCCCGCGCTGCCGCCGCCGGTAAGAACGATGATTTTTTTATTTTCCATTCCTGTCTCCTTCGGGCAAATAATGCCGCCTGCCGCATTTTGAGCGGATCCGATACTATACTTTATTTCGCGCCGCAGCCGTAAATGCGAAAAACCCCGCTTTTCAGCCGAAGCGCCGTCTGAAGCTTAATTATAGCACGAAAAATGCCGCAAAGGAATGCTTTGCGGCAAAAAACCGTTTTGTTCGGCTTGAATTGGCGGCCTGAGGGCTTTTAGCCGCTTTGCTCCGGCTCTCCGATCTCACGCGGTGATGCGGGCATAGCGCTCGCTGTTTATCACCTCCAGCATGAAGCGCTCGGGATCGGCGCCGCCGTCCGCCACCATGGAGAAGATGACGGGGGAGCAGCCGGACACCAGCACAGCGCCCTGCTCGTTTTTCCTCACGGGCTGATGGCCGTGGCGCGACGCCACGTTCCAGAATATGACTCTCGGAAGCGCGTAGCCGTATCGGGCAAATTTCTGCTTCGCGTTTTCAAAATTGGTGAGCGAGGCGTTGTCCGTGCAGCTGTCAAACTCCATATCGGAGATGAACACAAGGCTTTTCGGCAGCTCCTCCTGCTTCAGCCCGTTTTTCACGGCGGTGCGCAGGATAAGGTCGAAAACCGCGTCCACGTTCGTGTTTTCGACCCGATTGAAGGAGGCGGCGTACAAAAGCCTGTCCGCAAAGGTTTCGCCCTTGAGCGCGATGAGCTTCGGCTTTTCGGAAAACTCTATGAAGTGGCCGCGATACGCGCCGCGGTTCCTCTCGGCAAAGTACAGACCCAGCGAAAACGCCACGGCTGCGGGCAGGGGAGCGCCGGGAAAAGCGCTGTACATGGAGCCGGAGGTATCCACCACCGCAAGCATATCGCCGTCGCCGCCGTAATCGGGCAGCGCCGCCCAGGTCGCGTTCAGCCACTCGCGCTCCTCCGCCGGTATGCCGCAGGCGATGCGGGGTATGCGCCGGCTGTTGCAGCTCAAATACGGCTGAATAAGCTCGTAGGGGTATAGATTTGCGGCGTTCAGCTTCGCCTCGCCCTTTTTGGAAGCGGCAAGGAAGGCGGAATACCTTTCGCCGTCGCTGCGGCGGAATGCCTCGCGGTATTTGAAAAGCGCACGGGAGGGCTGCTTTTCGTAATCAAAGGTGTAATCCCGCTCGCGCAGGGAGTTTTCGATTATGCGAAGGTATGCGCGCAGGGCGGAAAGCGTTTTTCTGTACGCGCCTTCGCTCATATCAAGCCGCCTTGCCATAAGCTTCGCCATCCGCACCGCCTCGCCGTTTGAGGCGTTCACCGAGGGCAGCCATTTTGCAAGCAGGGAGATGGGCTCGCCCGCCTTCATGCCTGCCTTGTCGCGCTCAAGCTGCGCTTTTATAAGCTCTGCCGCCGCAGCCTCAAGCGGGGTGCCGATAAGCGTGAGAAGATCGTCGTACCTGCCGAATTCGGCAATATTCTCAAGGTTTTTTTGAACCGATTCGGGCTTATTGCAGGCAAGCCAGCGCAGCGCGATCCTGAAAAGCCGCCTTTCGCCGAGGCCGCCGCGCACGTCCCGCGCGAAAAACAGCAGCTTCATCGCGTGATCCGCGTTTTCGCAGTAGGCGCGGATAAAAAGATTCTCTATCCGCTTCTCGCCCGCTCCGCGCAGCGCACCTGCGGAGGCAAAAAGGTCGAGGCAGTCGGAGCCGGTGGACGAATGCGTCACGGCAAGGTTTTCGGTCAAGGTGAGTTCAGCCTCAGCCATCAAGTGTTTAAGCATATTTTCTGCCCCTTTCTGTATGTTTTCGTTTGTTTTTACCGTTTTAAACTGAGCCGCCGCGCTTTGGCGAATGCGCTCAATAAATGCGCTTTTCGGCGGCGCGGCCACCTGCACGGCAGGCTTCGCCCGGCGGGGGCGAAAGCAAAGCACCGTTTTCTCCCACGCTTTTCGCGTGAAGCCGGGGATTTGAACCCCGCGCTGCGGAATGCATGGCGCATCCCGAGCGGGACCGATTCTTTGCTGCGGGTGCTTTTCGTGCCGGCATCACAAGGTACTGTGCGGATTCGAACCGCTGACGGCGACCTGTGGGATCGCCGCCCCTCACCAATGCTTTGCTGTGAGTACCTTTGCCGCCCGCCCGGTCGGCTGCAAGGCACGGTTTATTCTTCCTGATAAGAATGCGTTGTTGCTGTGCGTGCCTTTTGCCGGGCGAAGCCTGCCGTGCGTGTAAGCCCTTGAACACCGGTTGGAAGCGGGAATCGGAGCTTCCGCGCTTGCGGCGCAGCTTCGGTTTACGCGCTTATTATACGAAAAAGGGCAGAATAATTCACGGAAAAAAAGTTGCGAAGGTTAAATATTATATCTCATCTGCGATATAAGCCTTTGTTTTATAAGTGAAACGAAGCTTTCGGGCTCAATTATTTTTATCATCGGGCCGAAGGAGAGCAGCCTTATCACCATCTCGGTCTCATCCGCTTCATCGTAATAAAGCGTCACAAGGTATTTGCCCTCATCAAGCTTTTCGGTCTGCTTTTCAAGGTGCGCAAAGTGCAGCAGCACCCGCTCAAGCGCCCTGCGCCTGTCGTAAAGCTCGAAGCAAACGCGCTTAATCGCCCTTTTGCTCTGCGTAAAAGCGCCGGCTTCACCCTCGATAATGCGCACACTGCGTATCCTTGCAAGGTTCACAACGTCCTGCTTCACAGCGCCGCAGCCGGTCAGCCTGAATTTATCATCCTTTTCGGAGTATTCCAGCCTTTGCGGCGTCATCACAAGGCGAACGCGCCTTCCCTTTCGGCTTTCGGCAAAAACCTCAAGCCGCTTTTTTTCGCGGAGCGCGCGCAGTATCACGCCGAAGCTTTCGAAATAATCCGAATCGTCGTAGGGGTCGCCGTCGCCGAAGCGGTCGAAAATCTCAAAATCCTCATCCGTAAAAAGCGGTTCAACGCCGTCAAGGGCGGGGAAGGCGGCGGCGCTTATGCCGAAAAGCTTCATGCGCGGGTCGCTCAGCACCGCCTTCAAAAAGCGCCTTTCAAGCAGCGTTTCGGGCGTGGAGGGGGCGTGCTCAAGCGGGGTTTCGCCGTTTTTCGTGAGCACCTGCCAGCGCTCGCTTTTCAGCGCCTGCTCGATGTAAACGGCGCTCTCATCAAACGCGCTCTCAAACGAAGCGCGCGAAATATCCGCATTCGTGATGCGCCCCTCAAGCGCCCCGGAGATAAGGCTTGCAACCGTGCTGTAATACGCGCTGTAAAGCTCGCTGAATATCATTCCGCCCCACCTCCGACGCCGTAAAGGGCATACATTTTTTCAAGGTCGTGCCGAAACCGCGCCTCAAGAAAGCCGTCGGATATTTTCAGGCTCTCGATCCTGCAAATGAAGCTGCGTATCCATGGAATAAGCTCCGAAGCATCGTAAACCTCCGCCGTGAAGCGCAGTCGGTTTTCATCAAGCCTTTCCACGCTGCCGCAGCGCTTCTCCCTTTCAAGGCGGGCAAGTATATGCTCCTCGCCCGCCTCGCAGCGGACGGTGAATTCCACCCTTTCAAGCCGCTTTCCGCTGCGGCCGTGGGTGCTCACTCCCCAAAGATGCCTTCTCATGGCGGCGAGCGCGGCGCGGTATTCATCGAATTGCCCGCATACCTCATCCTTTTTCACGCTCAGCACGTTGTCCAGCCGGTACGGCAGAATGCGGCCCGCTTCGGTTCGCGCCATAAGGTACTGCCTTCCCGATTGCACCCCGCGCAGTATTTTCAGCGGCACCACGCGCTCGGTCATGCTCCTGCCGTCCCTTGCAAGTAGCTCAAGCAAAACCAGGCGCTTTTCCCGCATCGCTTCAAACAGCGCAAACACTATCTCCTCATCCACCGTGAAGGTGATGATATGGTGCTTGAAGCCGAAAACGGGGGATCGGCGGGCCTTTGCGCCGTTTTTTTCGTATTTTTCAAGCAAAAACGAGCCTATAACGCCGCAGGGGGCAACCTCCGAAAAAAAGCGCAGCGCGTGCGGGAGCATGGGCGGCTCGGCCTCATTGAAAAGGCTTGCGCTCCTTTGGTAAACGGTGCTTCTGCCGCGCCTTTCCGCGCTTATTATGCCCTCAAGCTCATATTCCTTCAGCTTTTTGCGCACCGTGGATTCATCGAAAAAGCGCGGCCGGGCAAACTCGCCAAGCCTTTTTTCAATGCCGCCGATAATTTCACCAAGCGTCAGGGCAACGCCTTCAGCATAAAGAATATCGAAAATCAGAAAGTGCAGTGTAATATCTATATCCGTAAAGCTCTTTGCCCGCCACGCCTTGAAAAGCGGATTCGCCTCTGCGCTTCGGCTGTCTATGGAAAGAAAAACCGTTTTGCCGTCCGCGCCCTGCCGAAAGCGCATATACTCGCCAAGCCAGCTCTCCACGCGCCGCTTTTCGTCGTCATACGAGCGGGGGCTCTTCATGCCGTACTCCTCGCGGCTTTTGAAGCCGAAAATATAGAATTGCCGCATATACTCCCTTGTGCGGTTAAAGCTTTTTATCAGCTCGCTGTATGCCATTGCCGCTCCTTTCGGGGTGCTGTGTTGGAACTGCTTTTGTGAGCAAAAGAACGGGTGGATCTATCCCGTAATGCAAGGCTGCCCCGATCTGCTTCGATCGGGGCGGCGGTTTTCAGCCTGCGCTGCGGATGCTTCTCAGGGGCCAGATCACCGCGCGCACCTTTCCCAATATGCTGCCCGCTTCTATCGCACCCACCTCGGGATGGCGGCTGTCCTTGGAGTCGTTGCGGTTATCGCCCATCACAAAATAATGCCCCTGCGGCACGGTATAGCTTGTGTAAGGTAAGTTGTAATATGAAAAATCAAGCCAGATATGCCCGTACCAGTCGCCCGCGTAGGCGCTTTCATCCAGCTTTTCGCCGTCAATATACACCGCGCCGTCCTTAAATTCCAACGTTTCGCCGGGCAGGGCGATAACGCGCTTAACGAATATTGCGTTGCTGTCAGGGTAGCGCACTATCACTATATCCCCGCGCTCGGGCTCGGTGAACCAATAGCTCACCTTTTCAACGAAAAGCCGCTCGCGGTCAAGCAGGGTATACCGCATGGATCTGCCGTCCACGCGCGTAGGCTCCGCTATGAAGGCCCGCACAGCGCAGGCGGCGATTATCACGCAGGCAAGTATCAGAAAGAAGGGCAGCGTGAAAGTGCGGTTCAGCTCGGTATGCTTTTTGTGCAGCGCGTCCGCCGCCTTTGAAAACGCCGCGTCCGTCCGCCTGTCCACAGCCGCGCGATGAGTGTGCGAAAAGCCCGTGCGCCCATCGCCCGTTTCGCTCGGCCCTTCGGCGGAATTATTCAAAAAATCCTTGTTTTCCATAGCCTTTATTCCCACTCCGCGGCTCGCGGATGCCCGTTTGTAATATCGTAAACCACGCGGTTCACGCCCGCTGTTTCGGAAATTATCCTTTTGCTCACGCGGCGCAGCACCTCATAGGGAAGCTCGGCAAACTCCGCCGTCACCGCGTCCGTAATGCCTGCGGCGCGAATTGCGATGGCGCTTTGATACGCCGTATCGTTTCCCGAAACGCTGATGGTGGGAATGCCGGTATGCACCGCGAAAGCCCGCCCGACGGAGCCGGCAAGCCCCGCTTTTTCAAACTCCTCGCAAAAAATGCGGTCCGCGCAGCGCAGCGCATCAAGCTTTTCGTTCGTCACCTCGCCTATGATTCGGCAGGCAAGCCCGCTTGCGGGGAAGGGAGCGCGGCGAAGCAGAGCATCGGGCAGGCCGAGCTTTGCGCAAAGAGCGCGCGCCTCGTCCGCAAAAAGGTTCTTCACCGGCTCGATTATGCCTTTCAAGCCGGATCTTTCAAACAGGTCGCCTGCGTCGCCCTTGCTCAGGCAAATCGCGGCTTCACCCTCCGCAGCCTCGGGTATAAGCCCGCCCGAAACAAGCCATGCCGCGCCGCATTTGCGGGTCTCCTCGGCGATAACGCGCTTTAGCTCAGTAAAAACGCGCCCGCGCTTTTCAACCGGATCGGAAACGCCGCTCAGCCGCGAAAGAAAGCGCTCCTTCGCGTCCACATATTTTGGCTCAAGCCCCGCCTCGCGGTAGAGCGCCATAAGCGCTTCCGCCTCGTTTTCGCGGTACAGGCCGTGATCCACGAATACGCAGCAAAGCCCGCTGCCAAGCGCACGGCGGGCAAGCGCGGCGGCAAGAGTGGAGCCAATATCGCCGTAAAGGAAGGCCGCGGCGCATTCGCCCCCGGCCTCGGCGCGGATGCCGCAAATAAGCTCCTCCGCCGATGAAAGGGGGGACCAGCCGCCCCTGCACGCGCATATATCGTAAAGAAAATTCTTGAAAAGTGTAAGCCTGTGTTCGCTGCATTTCACCTCGGGGTGAAACTGCACGGCGTAGATCCCGCGCTCCTCGCAGCTCATCGCGCCGTGGGGGCAGCCGTCCGTTTCGGCGGTGCACTTGAAGCCATCGGGAAGGGCGCAAACCCAATCGTTGTGATTCATCCACATTATCGAATCCGGAATACCCTTAAAAAGCCGATCCTCCGAAAAGCGCACGAAGGTTTTGCCGTATTCCGTCACGGGGGCGCGCTCCACCCTGCCGCCGAGCTTATGCGAAATGAGCTGCATTCCGTAGCAAATTCCAAGTATCGGCACGCCGAGGGAGAATATTTCATCCGTGCAGGTTCGGGAGCCTTCCGCATACACGCTGTCGTAGCAGCCGGAGAGGATGAGCCCCGAAAGCCCGCCGCCCCTTATCTGCTCTATGGTGGAGCTTGAGGGCAAAAGCTCGCAGTAAACGCCGCATTCGCGCACCGCCCTTGCGATAAAGGTATCGTATACCGAGCCGAAGTCAAGAATTACAATTCGTTCCATAAATTACAAAAAATCAGCAAAATATTTTATAAGCTTCGGCGCTTCAGCCAAGCTCGCGCTCTCTGAATCTTATGCCGCCCCCGCTTGATTCCTCGATTATGGCAAGCGAATAGCAGTCGATGCCGCTTGATCTCAGCCCGTCGCCGCCGCCCTGGTAGCCCTTTTCTATTGCGATGCCGATGCCGATAAGCTCCGCGCCCGCCTGTTCGATTATTTTGGCAAGCCCGCGCATAGCCTCGCCGCGCGCCATGAAGTCGTCGATTACCAGCACGCGGTCGCCCTCGTTCAGCCACTCGCCGGAAACGATGAGCGTGACCTTTTTATTGTAGGTATAGCTCATTATTTCGCTTGTGAGCAGCCCGCCTTCGATATTGTCGCTCTTCGCCTTTTTCGCAAAAAGCAGCGGCACGCCGAATTCCTCCGCGCACACAGTTGCAAGGGGAATGCCGCTTGCCTCCACCGTCATGATGAGATTCGGCTTTTTTTCGCCGAAATGCGCCTTGAATTCACGCGCAAGCTCCCTTAAAAAGCCCACGTCCACGCGGTGATTCAAAAAGCCGTCCACCTTTACGATGTTTCCGGGCAGCAGCCTGCCCTCCTTCAAAATGCGTTCCTCAAGCGCGTTCAAAGCAGAAAACCTCCCAAATCCGCGCCCAAAGGATGAAGGGCGCTATATTTTTTATATTATCCTATAAATCGACGGAACTTGCAAGGGGGGCGGCGCCGGTATGGGGGAGCGAGGGAAGATATATTTCGCGCAAGGAAGATCGGCTGATTTGAAAGCAGTATTACCTTTTTTCGCGCCGCGGTCCGCCGCACTTCCGCTTCGGGCTCGGAATGCTTCGCGCCCGAAGCCCGAAACTTCCGCGCGGCGGGCTTATTTCATCAAGCCTTCTCCTTGAGGAGAAGGTGACTGAGCGTCGCGCGGCGGCGCGAAGTCGGATGAGGTGGACTTCTCATAAACCCGCCGCAGCGGGTTTTATCCTATTTACACCTCCAAAAAGCTGATTACGCCAAGCCTTTTCGGCAAGTCATTCAGCGAATCAAATCAGTTCAAATCCCCTGCGGCAAGTCATTCAGCGAATCAAATCAGTTCAAATCCCCTGCGGCAAGTCATTCAGCGAATTGGAATCTGTTCAAATCCCGTGCGGCAAGCCAATCAGCGAAACAAAAACTGTTCAAATCCCATGCGGGATTTGTGCATCATGCCACCTCATCCGTCTTCGCGCCGCGTTGCGCCGCTTCAGCCACCTTCCCCTCGGAGGGGAAGGCTTTTGGGAACGCTTTCATTTGCCGCAAGGCGCTCCCGCCGCCGCACTTCCGCTTCGGGCTCGGACTGCTTCGCACCCTCGCCCGAAACTTCCGCGCGGGGTGGGGTGCGTTATATTATTAGTTTCGCCAACCTTTCGCGCTGCAGCGCGAAAGGTTGGCGAAAGACTTTATAATGAATCTGCGATTATCATGCGGTTCCGAGGCTGACGCGTATTATCGAAAGTGCATCTGTTACACTCACAGTGCCGTCACCATTCATATCCGCCGCCTCAAGATTTGCAACTGGGATTATGCCCATCGCCATGCGCAGCGCGAGAAGCGCATCGGAAATGGTTACGGTTCCGTTGCTGTCTACATCGCCGGGAGTAACCGCAGTTGGAGAATCATACACTCGAAATGTTACAAAAGCAGGGTCGTTACTAAATCCAAATCCATTACCTGCTCTAACAATTAAAGTGTAATTGCCTGCACTCGTTGGAGCGGAAGTGAAGCACAAGCGATTCCCAACCTCTGTTCCGTACAGCTCCACACCGTCTTTCCACATATAAACCCAGTAAGTAGTTGCAGTTTCAGAAGCATTCCAAGCAAAATCAATGTATTCATCGCAACTAAACGAGGTTCTTCCTGAAACAGTATGCACGTTTGTGGGTGCGGTTGGTGGGGAATCATATACTCGGAACGTAACAGAAGAAGCAGGATCGTTACTAAAACCAGCTCCATTCCCAGCTCTAACAACTAAAGTGTAATTGCCTGCACTCGTTGGAGCGGAAGTGAAGCACAAGCAATTCCCAACCTCTGTTCCGTACAGCTCCACACCGTCTTTCCACATATAAACCCAGTAAGTAGTTGCAGTTTCAGAAGCATTCCAAGCAAAATCAATGTATTCATCGCAACTAAACAAGGTTCTTCCTGAAACAGTATGCACATTTGCAGGCGCGGCAGGCGGGTTTTGTTGATAAACATATATGAACCCCTGAAACTCACTGTTGTTAAGTAAGCCTGATATGCTTCGCCTTGTTGTAAAAAAATATTGACCGTTCCATGCGGATTCTGATGTGGTTATATAGTCACCGTCTATCCGCTCAACTACTGCAACATGTCCATTGCCGCTACTAGTCCAGCAAGCGACAGCTCCAAGAGCGGGAGTCCTGCCATAGGGATAACAGTTATTATCAATATTGTAATCCCACCAATACTTCGCACTTGCGCGACCAGGCGTTGTACAAAGGTTAGGTGCATGCCCAAGAATTTCGTACGCCCTCCCGTATGCATAAGCTGTACAGTTCGGCATGCCATACCCAATATTGTAAAAATAATTCAATGTAGTATAGTAAGAGGGAGCTGTTGCAGGAGACATTGAAAGCCTTGGCACAAAGTTCTTTGTGGGCTCTGATTGTGAAGCGGAACTGATTTGAACTCGTGGGTGGTTTGAATAAGGTTCGTTTACGAATTCGGCCTCCGCTTCAAAGCGCGGCAGCGCAGAAACCGGCACGGCGGCAAGCGCCATGAGCGCCGCAAGGATCACCGCAAAAGCGGCTTTAAGCTTAAATTTCATCTTCAATTCCTCCTGAATCAAAATATATTTTCTTTGCGTTTTACTGCCTCAAAGAAACAGAAGGTGCGCAAAAAGCCTTCCCGAACGTGGTTCCGTCGGCAGGTTTGGAGCGGTTTTTGCCGCCCCAAGCCGCTTTGGGAAAACAAAAAACGACCGTGTACCTCATACACAGCCGCCGCTTCGCCCGCAGTGGCGGGGAAGTGATGCACACATTCGGGAAAGGCTTTGCTAAATTCAGGATCAGACCTTGAAAATGAGGGGCGTTTCCCTTATAATTGAGCTTGCGAGCGCGGGAAAAAATCCCGTTGTGTATGTGGGCAGTTCACATATGCAGGTCGGAGGGGTGTTGCAGCACCCCTTCGCCGCCGCATTTTTTGTTTTCGTGTATATTTTAATGCAAATTCAAGCCTTTGTCAATACGTGGAAGAATAAATCCTAAAACGGCGATTTCCGCCGATTTGTGAAAAACAGGCTATGCCGTCCGAAACTCACTTGCCTGAATTATCCTTTTGCAGCCGAAAAGCGCCGCCTCGTCCTCATCGTGGGTTATGAGCAGTATGGTGGAGAAATGCCGCTTTATCCTTTCGGCAACGCGCTTTTTCAGCTCCGCGTCCAGCCCCTTGAGCGGCTCGTCCAGAATTATCATATCGCCGCCGAAGGCAAGCGCGCGGGCTATGGAAACGCGCCGCTGCATACCGCCGGAAAGCTCGCGCATGGGCTTGTTTGCGGCTTCCTCAAGCTCCATTTCGCAAAGCAGCTCAAGCGCCTTTTTATCGCGCTCGGCTTTGCTTTTTTCGCTCAGCACAAGGGCGATATTATCCTTTGCGCTGTACCACGGCAAAAGCCTGTCCTCCTGAAAAACGACGGATATGCGCCTATCCTCAAGGCCCTCGATGCTGCCGCTGTCGGGCTTGAGAAGTCCGGCAAGAAGCTTTAAAAGCGTGGTTTTGCCGCTGCCGCTCTCGCCCATAACGGCAAGGGCCTCGCCCTGCTTTAGCTCCATGGAGAAATCTCCGAAAACGCATTCGAGCTTCGGCTCGTGCGCTCCACCCTCAAAGCTCCTATATGAAAAGCAGATATTTTTAAGCCTCACCATTTTTTAAGTCTCCCAAGCAGGCGCACCATCACCGCCTCAAGCAGCATGCTTATTATGATTATTGCCGCCGTCCAGGCAAAAAGGCGGGGCGTTTCAAGGTAGAGCTTGCTTTCATAAAGCGCCTTGCCTATGCTCAGCCTGCTCATTGCTATCACCTCCGCCGCAACGCAGCTTTTCCACGCGAAGCCGAAGCCCGTGGTGGCGGCCGTTAAAAAATGCGGCAGCACGGAGGGAATATAGATGCTTTTCAGCGTTTTTGCCCTTGACAGGCGGAAAACCTTCGCCATTTCAAGAAGCTGCGGATCGGTTTCGGTTATGCCCTTGCTTACGTTCGCCCATGCTATCGGCACAACCATCAGAAACGAAACGGCGACGGGTGTGGTGACGGGCGAAAAATACAGCAGAAGCAGCACTATGAACGAGGTTACGGGCGTTGCCTTTATGATGCTGCGCAGCGGGGAGAGGAATGCGGAAAGCAGCCTTGACGCGGCGGTGAGCGTTCCAAGAAGCGTTCCCGCAAGCATGCCGAGAGCGAAGCCCGCCAGCACGCGAAGCAGCGTGTGCAGCAGGCTTTGCCAAAAATTCGCCGTGCCCATCAGCTCGAAAAGGGTTTTTAAAACGGAAAAAGGAGTCGGGAGCAAAAGCTCGCTCCCGACAAGGGCGGCCGCAAGGTGCCAAACGGCAAGCCAAAACGCGGCCACTATGATTATTATACCTGTTTTTCCGGCGGCCTTCTTCATGCGCCGAAATAGAAGTCATCCGCAGGCAGCTTGCCGCCCACGCTCTGGGGGTTCGCCTCGAAAAGCACGTTCAGCATACCCGAAACCGCCTTTTTCATATCCGCCCCGCCGATGAATTTGATGTTGCAGGAGGGGATCGCCTTCTTTGCAAGGCCCTCCTGGGGCAGTATCTCCGCCTCTGCGATCAGCTTGGCGGCCTCGTCCACGTTTTCATTAACGAATTTGGTGCTCGCTTCGTAATCCTTGACGAAGGTCTCGATCGCGGCCCTGTTCTTTTCCGCAAAGCCCTTCCTTGCAATCACAACGCCCTGAACGAGCTGCGCATCCGAAACCTTGTTCCACTCCTCGGTAAGATCGAGCGCTATGCGAAGCTTGTCGGACTGATTCATGGCGCTTGTGACGTTGGGCTGGGGCAGCATGCCGATCTCCGCCTCGCCGGAGGCAAGCAGGGTGGCAAGCGCCGCGTGCTCGCCAACGTATTCCACCTCGGCGGTGACGTTGTTCTTTTGCATAAGGTAGTTCAGAATGTATTCCGGGGTCGCGCCCTGACCGGTGGCGTAAAGCTTTTTGCCGTTCAGATCGGCTATGGATTTAACGCTGTCGCCGTTTTCAAGCACGTAGAGCACGCCGAGGGTGGCAACGCCGAGCACCACCACGTCCCCGTTCAGCCTGTTGTAGAGGGTGGAGGCAAGGTTGATGGGCACCGCCGCCACGTCCACGTCGCCGCTGATGAAGCGGGGCGCGAGCGCGTCCGGAGAGGCCTCGATGGAAACCTTATAGTGCGGGTATTCGTCCCCGATGAGCTTTACCATGCCCATGCCGGTGGGGCCCTTGAGCGCGGCGATGCGGATATCGGTATCCTGCGCGCCGCTCTGTTCGCCGCCCTTGCAGGCGGGAGCGGCGAAAACCGCCGCAAGCATCAGTACGGAAAGGATGAGTGACACAAGCTTTTTCATTTTTCTTTGCTCCTTGCTTTTATTCTTTGCACGGACATGAGGGTTCGTGCCGCAACGAATATTTTAGTGCAAAGCAGAAAAACTGTCAATGAGCAAAGGGCTCGAAAAGCGGCTTAAAAACAAATATAATCGTGTGGCGGCGGAGCGGAGCATAGGAAAGGAGCGGCCTGAGCCGCCCCCGTAAAAGCTTGGTATATTGCCGCGATCGGGCTTTGCCGATTCGGGCTGTTATTCCGTTTTATACGCCCATCGCGGCGCGCATGATGAGCAGCGCGTCAACAATATCCACAGCGCCGTCGCCGTTCACGTCCGCCGCGTCAAAATTGGTGCATTCCTCCGCCTCAAGCGCAACGCGGAACACGGCAAGCGCGTCGTTTGCGTCAACGTCGCCGTCGCAGTCATAGTCGCCCATAAGGGATGCCGGCGTGGGTGAGGGTGTCGGCGTGGGTGAGGGCGTGGGCGTGGGTGAGGGCGTGGGCGTGGGGGTAGGAGTAGGCGTAGGAGTAGGAGTAGGAGTAGGAGTAGGAGTAGGAGTGGGCGTGGGGGTAGGCGTGGGATCAGCCACGGGAGCAACCGAAGCATCGAAGAAATCCACCTCATAGGAGAAGGGAACGCTCGCACCGCTCCTGTCCTTGATGCCGGTGATGGTAACGGTGTAAACACCCTCATACTTGGTGATTCCGTCGGGCCGGAATATGATGCAGTTGCTTACTCCAAAGCCCTGGTTATTGACGTTCATATAGAGAGCGGAGTAGGGATCGTACATGGTGCCGCCATTCAGAGTCCAAGTCCTCGAATCGCTTGCGCGGGTGATGGTAATAGTGAGATCGGACATAACGGGCGCGGAGTATTTGCTCGGATTCAGCGTAACGCTCCAGGGGGTGCTTGCGGTGAAGCCGATGGTGTTGTTCATGAAGTTGCCGCTTGCGGGCCATGCGATGAAGTTGTAATCACCGACGGATGCGCTCGTGTCCCAAGCCTTTTCGCAGGAATATCTGGTGTATGCGCTGCCGGTCTTGACGGCATAGCCAAAGCCGACCTTGCCCATGGCGGGGTTGAGCTGCCAGCGGCGATGACCGACCATGGGAATATTGCTCGCGCTGCTGTCGTCCATAAAGCCGTCCGGAGTCTGGGTGAGGTATCTGCCTGCGGAGATATTGCTCGTTGAGGTCGCCTGCGTGCCGAGATTGAAGAAATCATCGGGCATGTCCGAAGGCTGGGAGGGATAATGGCTGAAATTGGAGGAAGCGAGCAGCACGGCGCCGTACTGCGCGTTCTGGTTCATCGAGTTGTCGAGCGCAACGGTGCCGAGGCCTGCGATGGTGCGCAGCGCGTTGAGCCTGTTCAGCGTTGCGTTGAGCACATCGTGATGCAGCTGACCTGCGGTATAGGGGTTGTAAGTCGGCTCGGTGATGAAAACGTTCGCCGGCATATCATTGGTGTTTTGGGCAAGAATCTCATAGATCTCTTGCTTGCTGAGCTTGGCCATAGATGTAAGGCCGCTGTCGAGATGGGTGCGCACGGGCTCGGACTGCGCCGAACGGGTGCCATCGGGGATGGAAGCGGAGAGCGGGGATACCGCGAGCATCACCGCTGCGAGTATTGAGGAGAAAACACGAAAAATTGATGCTGCCATGTTTTTCTTACCTTTCATAAAGCATTCGCATAAACTTGCCGGATATTATTATAGCATATCATTATCAAATGTCAACACAATGAAAATTATACATCGGCCTTCGGCGGTGCCTCCAGAGCCGTGCTGTAAGCAAAGAAAAAAGCTGTGTTTTGAGAGCTTGCTTTTGCGCGTTATTTTGCCCTTATCGCGCGGGAAGAAAGCCGCTTTCACGGCTTTGCCATATTTATGTTGCTTATTTGTGCCCGTATTGCTAAAAAATAGTATTTGCGCACTTCGCTTAATTGTGGTATTATATGTATCAACAGATTTAATGGGGGATTGTCGCCGTGTGCGCGCCCCAAGCAGGAGGTTGGTTTGAGAAAGCCCAGATTTAGTATTTCAACGATAATCGTGTATCTTGTGATCTTAGGCGTGTTTATCGCCATGATCCTGATCGGAAACGATTCCATGTCCAAAAAGCCCGATCAGCTCCGCACCGCCGAGTTTTATTCGCTTGTGAAGGCGGGCATGACGCAGGGCGCGGGCGAGCAAAACACAAAGGTGTTTGCCGTTCAGATCACCGAGGAAACGCTTTACGGCATGTATACCGAGGGCGCCACCGAGGAGGAGTTTGAAAAATTCAAAAAAGGCAGGGGCTACGACTTCTACGTTACCGTCGGCTCCGCAGAAACCTTTCAAAACGAGATCTCAAAGCTCGTTGCTTCGCGCTATCCGGATGCCTTCGAGTCCTCGGACAGCGTCACCGTATCCGACTACGGCTTTGATTACAAGATAAATCCGCAGCCCACCACGCCGTGGTTCATAATGCTGCTGCCCTATATACTGCTTTTCGGCGCGCTTATAATGAGCGTTGTGATGATCTCCCGCGCCAACGGCGGCAAGCAGGGCGCCAATTTCGCAAGAAGCCGCGCCAAAACCGCCGATGAGCTTGGCATCAAGAATACCTTCAAGGACGTTGCCGGAGCGGACGAGGAAAAGCAGGAGCTGAAGGAAATAGTCGATTTCCTTAAAAATCCCAAGGAATTTACCGATATGGGCGCCAGGATCCCCAAGGGCGTGCTGCTCGTCGGCCCTCCCGGTACCGGTAAAACGCTGCTTGCGCGAGCCGTTGCGGGCGAGGCGAACGTGCCGTTCTTCTCCATCTCCAGCTCCGAATTCGTGGAGCTGTACGTGGGCGTCGGCGCGAGCCGTGTGCGCGATATGTTCCAAACCGCAAAGCGCAGCGCCCCCGCCATTATATTTATTGATGAGATCGACGCGGTGGGCCGCCAGCGCGGCGCGGGTCTTGGCGGCGGACACGACGAGAGGGAGCAGACGCTCAACCAGCTCCTTGTGGAGATGGACGGCTTTTCGAGCAACCTCGGCATCATAGTTATGGCCGCCACAAACAGGCCGGACGTGCTCGACCCCGCGCTGCTGCGCCCGGGCAGGTTCGACAGGCGCATCACCGTGAACTACCCCGACGTTAAGGGGCGCAAGGCCATCCTTGAGGTTCACGCCAGAAAGAAAAAATTCGCAAGCGACGTCGATTTCGATAAAATTGCCAAGCTCACACCGGGTCTTACCGGCGCCGATCTTGAAAATATTTTAAACGAGGCGGCGATACTTGCCGTGCGCGATAAGCGCAAGCAGATCAATTCCTTCGATATCGACGAGGCGATAAAGCGCGTGCTCTACGGCCCTGAAAAGAAGAGCCGCACCGTCACTCAGGATGATCTTCGCACCACGGCGTATCATGAGGTCGGTCACGCGGTGGTGGCGCACTGCACGCCGCAGGGCGAGCCCGTGCACGAGCTTTCCATCATCCCGCGCGGTCAGGCGGCGGGCTACACCCGCATGCTTCCGCAGGATACCTACACGCACGTTACCAGGAATAAGCTGCTGGATATGATAGCCGTTATGCTCGGCGGCAGAGCTGCGGAAACGCTGCTGCTCTCCGATATAAGCACCGGCGCTCAAAACGACCTTATGAACGCCACGAATATCGCGCGAAGCATGGTCACGGAGTACGGCATGAGCGATGAGATAGGCCCCGTGTACCTCTCCGGCGGTCAGGAGGTGTTCCTCGGCAAGAGCTTTGCAAGCCAGCAGAACTTCTCCGACGAGCTTGCCGCGGATATAGATAAAGAGATCCACCGCATTCTCACCGAGCAGTCCAAACGCGCCGTGGAAATTCTGGATGCGCACCGCGAGGGCATAGAGCGCGTGGTGAAGTGCCTGCTTGAAAAGGAGCAGATCACCGGCGCGGAGTTCGAGGCGGTGTTTGAGGGCAGGGAATACGTCGAGCCCGCCGAAGCCGAAGCGGAAAGCCCGCAGCTTGAGGCTGCGGGAGCGTCCGATCCCGAGACCGCCGGTGAGCCGGAAGGCTCTGCAAGCGGCGCAGCGGGCGAATCGGCCGGGGCGTAAGCGCAGGAAATGACCGCCTTCGGGCGTATATCAAAAAAAGCTGATCAAATCAAAAAAGCGGGTCGAGCCTTCGATCCGCTTTTTGCTTTGGGAAAATCGGTTTTTTTGTTTGCACACCGCATGGGAAGCCTTTGCCGCACAGCAAAGAATGCCGCGCTCAGCCGTCGATTATATGCACCTCGCCGCTTGAGGTGAAGCTGCCCGCAATACCGGGGGTGATGAAGATGCCGCCGTCCGAGCGCATCAGGATCATATCAAAAGCCCTTCCGCTCGCGTTCCAATAATCTATGGAGCCCTCAAGCCCCATTATGAAGCAGGCGGTGGAGAGCGCGTCCGCAAGGATGCCGCTTGAGGAAACTATAGTTACGCTCGCAAGCCCCGTTTCGGCGGGATAGCCCGTGCTTGGGTCTATGATGTGGTGATAGAGCCGGCCGGTTTTTGCGTCGGTAAAATTGCGCTCGTACGCACCGGAGGTTATCACCGCCTTGTCCGCAACGGAAACAATGCCGAGGTATTCGCCGCCGTCCTTATTGAAGGGATGCACTATGCCGCAGCGCCACGGGGTGCCGTCCGGCTTGGCGCCGAGGCACTGCACGTTTCCGCCCAGCGAAACGCAGGCGGAGCTTATGCCCCTTTCGCGGAAAAGCTCTGTAAGCCTGTCCGAGGTGTAGCCCTTTGCGATGCCGCCAAGGTCTATGCCCGCTGCGCTGCCCAGGGATAATTCGCCGTTTGAAAGCGAGAGCTTTTCGCTGCCGATATGCTCAAGAGCCGCCGCTATCTCGCTGCTTTCGGGCACGCGATAATCTCCGCTCGTAAAGCCCCAAAGCTCCATCAGCGGCAGCACCGTTATATCAAAAGCGCCGCCCGTTTCGCCGTGAAGCTCTATCGCCTTCTCCACTATAAGCGCGGTTTCCGCGTCCACGGCGGCCCTGCCGCTTTCGTTCACGCGGCGCACGCTGCCGCTCTCGCTCCCTATGGAAAGCAGCGCGTCAATGCGCTTTATCTCGCTCACGGCTTCATCCGCCGCCGCTTCGCTCCCATCGCCATAGCAGCTCAGCTTCATATAGGTGTCCATGGCAAAAACCTCGCGCACGGCGGAAGCGGTTTTGGTATCCTTCGCGCAGGCGGAAAAAAGCGCAACCGAAGCAAGCACCGCCGAAGCAAGCGCCGCCGAAATAAGCGCGGCAGGCAGATGCGAAAGCCGCCTTGCTATTTGAAAAGCCTTGCGTCCCGAAGCTTTTTGCATATCAAACCTCCCAAAATGCCGATAACCGCGCCGCTCGCCGCGCCGGTGAACCAGAGCACAGCGAGGTACCATGCTATCGAAGCGGTGTTCAAAAGAAATATCGCGGCTATTATCTGGCCGATGTTATGCGCCACGCCGCCCGCCACGCTGACCGCAGCTATCGAAAAGCCGCCCGCTTTTTTCAGCAGTATCATCACGATGCCGCTGAGCAGGCCGCCCGCAAGGCTGTATATAAAGCCCATGCCGTTTCCGAAAAGCAGGGAAACGAGGATTATTCGCACCGCGTTTATAAACAGCGCGCTCTTTGCGCCCCTCATGTAAAGCATTATCAGCACAACGAGATTCGTCAGCCCCAGCTTCATGCCCGGCACGGCGAAAAACGGCGGTATCAGCGCTTCAAGGCAGCTCAGTATCAGCGCCAGCGCGATCATAAGCGCGTAGAAGGCAAGCTGCTTTGCATTAAGCCCGTTCGTATTCTTCATTGACCCGTCACCGCGTCCACGCCGCCGTCCGCGCCCTCTCCGACGATCGCTATCACGACCTTATTCGGCAGGCAGATCACCGATGCGCCTATATGGCGTATATGCCCCATGCCCACGCAAAGCCCGTCCGGGCAGGAGGCGCTCTCCACCCATGCTTCGCCGTTTCGTATCACAAGCCTGTTCACTCCGCCGTTCACTCCTTTTATTTCATGCTCCGCGTTTTCGCCAAGGGGGTAGAGGGCAACGGCCTTGCCGTCCACTCTCACCTGCACGAAAGCGCCCTGCCTGCGCGATAAAAGCAGTATCAGCGCGATCGCGCCGCCTATGAGCAGTATCGCGGCTATAAGCAGAATATCCCTGCCGTGCTTTTTCATAGAATCACCTTTTCACTTCCTTCGAGCGGCGGGAAGCTTTTTCCGCATCGCGCCGCATATAAAGTATAGCCTACTTTCCGCCGCCCTGTCAAACGAAAAAAAGCTTTCGCGCGCTCTCAATGATTTAGACTCGGGATAAGACCTGATGAAGGATGGTATTGGAGCAGGGCAGTATAAAGGGGGCGCAGGCAATAAAAAGCGGGATCGGCGCAGCGCCGACCCCGAAGCGGATGAATCATTCCGTTTTAACCTTCAAAACATAGCGCATGGTGGGCGTCCACGGCTCGGTTTCGATATACGCCGCGTTTTCCGCGATCACTATCGCCGTGTCAACGCCGTAAACCTCCTCCACGGCCTTTTCCGCGCCAAGCTCAAGCGTGCTGCCGTCCGAAAGGATAACGCGGCATAAATCGCTTTTCGCGCCCTCGGTGAGTGCGGAGATTATCTGCGCCTTGGAAAGCTTGCAGCCGGAAAGGGCGATCCTGTCCTTCAAAAGAAGCTCCTCCGCGGTATGCGAAAACCTTTGCACGGCACGCCCTCGCCGCCTCTGCTCGGAAAGCTCTGTCATAAGGCGGGGCTGCTTGTTTTTTACGATAAACCGGCGCACGAAGCGCTCCTCGGCGGGATCCATCATAGGAAGCGGCGTTTATCGGTTGCCCGCAGGGGCGCTGTTTTTAAGGATAACGTCGTGCGAGCCGCCCTCAACTATGCTGGTGGCGGAAACCACGGTCAGCTTCGCGTTCTTTTGAAGATCGGGGATGGTAAGCACGCCGCAGTTGCACATCGTGGAGCGCACCTTGCTGAGCGTCGCGCCCACGTTGTCCTTCAGGCTGCCCGCGTAGGGAACGTAGGCGTCCACGCCCTCCTCAAAGCTGAGCTTGCTTGCGCCGCCCATGTCGTAGCGCTGCCAGTTGCGCGCGCGGTTGCTGCCCTCGCCCCAGTATTCCTTATAATAATTGCCGTTTATGCGTATCTTCTGCGTCGGACTTTCATCGAAGCGGGAAAAATATCTGCCCAGCATCACGAAATCCGCGCCCATAGCAAGCGCCAGGGTGATGTGGTAGTCGTGCACGATGCCGCCGTCCGAGCAGATGGGAACGTAGATTCCGGTTTCCTTGAAATATTCGTCCCTCGCCTTGGCAACGTCCAGCATGGCGGTCGCCTGACCTCTGCCGATGCCCTTCTGCTCGCGGGTGATGCAGATAGAGCCGCCGCCGATGCCCACCTTAACGAAATCCGCGCCGCTTTCGGCAAGGAAGCGGAAGCCGTCGCCGTCCACAACGTTGCCCGCGCCCACCTTCACGCTGTCGCCGTAATGCTCGCGTATCCATTGAATGGTGATCCTCTGCCACTCGGTATAGCCCTCGGAGGAGTCGATGCAAAGCGCGTCCACTCCCGCCTCCACAAGCGCGGGAACGCGCTCAGCATAATCGCGCGTGTTGATGCCCGCGCCGACGATATAGCGCTTATGGGAGTCGATGGACTCAAGCGGATTCGCCTTGTGGTTGGAATAATCCTTGCGAAAAACGAAATATTTGAGCCTGCCCTGCTTATCCACAAGGGGAAGGGAGTTTATTTTATGCTCCCAGATGATGTCGTTCGCGGTTTTAAGGGAAACGTCGTCCGTGGCGTACACGAGCCTGTCGAGCGGGGTCATAAAATCGGAAACGGGGGTATTCAGCTCCATGCGGCTCACGCGGTAGTCCTTGTCCGTAACTATGCCGAGCAGCCTGCCGTTGCCCGTGCCGTCGTCCGTGATGGCAACGGTGGAATGCCCGGTCGCCTCGTGAAGATCGAGTACGTCCTGAAGCGTGGAATCGGGGCGCAGGTTGGAATCGCTCTTCACAAAGCCCGCCTTGTAGCTCTTCACGTTGCGCACCATCTGCGCCTGGCTCTCGATGGACTGGGAGCCGTAAAGGAAGCTGATGCCGCCCTCGCGCGCAAGGGCGATCGCCATGGTGTCGTTTGATACCGCCTGCATGATAGCGGACACCATGGGGATATTTATGCTTATCGCGGGCTCCTCGCCCTTTCTGAACTTGACGAGGGGCGTTCTCAGGCTCACGTTCGCGGGGATGCAGTCCTTTCCGGAATAGCCGGGAACCAGCAGATACTCTCCGAACGTGCGGGACGGTTCGTTGTAGATGAATGCCATGGTGCTCTCCTTCCAAAAACAAGAAATTTATGGTAAAAATTTATAAATCCGTTATTGATCGCAGCCGATCGCGCTCATGCGCTCGTATGCCCGCTTGTGGCTCTCGGATTCCTCATAGAATTCACGCATATCGTCGCAGGGGAAGCCCTCGCATTTGCCGCAGAAGTTTATCTTTCTTTCGCGGCAGCATTTCACGCTCATGCACTCGTCATCCCCCTCCCAAACCGATTTGCGGCAGGAGGGGCAGAGCTTGTTTTTATAGTCGGGGCAGGTTTCGCAGTTCACACCGCAGAAAGCGATAAGCTCGCCGAGCGACGTTTTGATAACGCTTGAAGGCTTATTCATGATGGCTTCTCGCAAGCGCGTTTTCCGCGCAGTCCACAAGGTTCGTCATAAGCATGGCAACCGTCATGGGGCCAACGCCGCCCGTGACCTTGGTGATGTAGCTCGCCTTTTTTTCAACCTCGTCAAAATCCACGTCGCCGTAGAGCTTGCCGTCGATATTGGTTTGGCCAACGTCTATCACCACCGCGCCGTCCTTCACCATATCCGCCTTGATAAGCTGCGCGCTGCCCACGTCGACTATTAAAATATCGGCGCTGCGCGTGATCCTGCCCAGATCGGGCGTTTGGGTGTGGCAAACGGAAACCGTGGCGTTTCGGTTTAAAAAGCACATTGCGATGGGCCTTCCAACGAGTATGGATTTGCCCACCACCACCGTGTGCCGCGATTCAACGTCAACTCCGATCCTGTCCAGCATGTGGATAATGGCGCGGGGGGTGCAGGCGATTATCGCGGGCTCGCCGTTCAAAAGCTTGCCTGCGTTTGTGAAATGAAGGCCGTCTATGTCCTTCTCGGGGTCGATCGCGTCCAGCACCGCCTGCGTGTCCATGTGATCAGGAAGGGGCATCTGCGTCAGCATCCCGTGCACCGAGGGGTCGGCATTGAGCCCGGAAATAAGCTCCAGCATGCGCTCCTGCGTGCAGGAGGACACTATGCGATAGGTCACGCACTCCATGCCAAGGCGCATCGCGGCGTTTTCCTTGAGCGAAACGTAGCGCCTGCTCATCTCGTCGTCCCCAACCTCGATTATTGCAACTCGGGGGATAACGCCCTTCTCCTTCAGCTTGGCGATGCGTCCAACCAGCCCCTCGTAGCATTCGTTTGCTATTTTTCTGCCGTCTATTACAGTTGCGCTCAAAGCTTTTCCTCCAATCTCGGTATTATTCTCGGTATTATTCGTGGTATTGTTCGCGGTATTGTTCGCGCGTCAATGGTATAAATTGCCTTATTATACACCAAAGCGAACGCGCAATAAAGAGAATTTTAAAATATATTTCAGCGTTACCTTGTGAAATAATCCACCGCGCCGCGGAAGATCGAAAAATCGTTTGCCCCGGGCACGTTTTTATAAAGGTTTTCGCCGCAGCGCTCGCTGTGCGCCATCTTGCCGAAAACTCTGCCGTCCGGCGAGGTGATGCCCTCTATCGCCATCACGGAGCCGTTCGGGTTCACGCCGGTGCGCATGGAGGGAGCGCCGTAATCGTCGCAGTACTGCGTGGCGATCTGCCCGTTTGCTATAAGCGAAGCAAGCATATCCTCGCCGCAAACGAATCTGCCCTCGCCGTGCGAAACGGGCACGAGCGTCACGTCGCCCACCTCGCGGTGCATGAGCCACGGGGAAAGATTGGAGCAGCAGCGCGTATGCACAAGGCGGGAGCGGTGAACGCCGATGGTGTTGTAGGTAAGGGTGGGCGCGTTTTCGCTTGCGGTAACTATCTTTCCGAAGGGCACGAGTCCAAGCTTCACAAGCGCCTGGAAGCCGTTGCAAATGCCCAGAATCAGCCCGTCGCGCCTTTCAAGAAGCTCCATAACAGCGTCCGCCGCGCGGCTGTTTCGCATAAAGGAGGTGATAAGCTTCGCGCTGCCCTCGGGCTCGTCGCCGCCGGAGAAGCCGCCGGGTATGAAAAGGATATTGCTTTTATTAAGCTTATCCGCAAAGGCTTTTACGGATTGCTCTATGTCGTTTGCGGAAAGATTGTTTATAACCAGTATCTCCGCCTCGGCTCCCGCAAGGCGCATCGCCCGCGCAGAGTCCAGCTCGCAGTTCGTGCCGGGGAAAACGGGTATCAGCACGCGCGGCTTCGCCCGTTCGCCGTTTAAGATATGCGGCGCGTTTTCGGGGGAAACACGGTGCTTCGGGTTTTTCACTATGCAGTTTATCGGCATAACGGGGGAGAAGTCCGCCGTTTTATGGCGGTAAACGCTCTCAAGGCGCTCGTCATAGAGCTTGAAAAGGCTGTATATGGGAGCGGAGTCGTCGCCATAGCGAATATCAAAGCCCTCGGTGGTTTTGCCAAGCAGCAGCAGCCTTTCATCGCCCTCCACCGCGCCGCCGCAGCCGCCGCAGCCGGGGGTTTCAAGGATGAAGGAGCCGTAGTCGCGCGCAAAGAGCGCATCGAGCGAAAGCGAAAGCTCCTTATCGAATTCAAAGCCTATGCCGTTGCCGATGGACATTTTGAAAATGCCCTCCATGATGCCGCCCTTGTCCACCGCCCAGCAGGAGAAGGTGCGGTGAGTGCGCAGAAGCCTGGTCACAAGCTCGATGTTCGCGCGAACGCTCTCCGCCTTCGGCAGATCGCGCTCATCCTTTTCGGAGGGCAGATACATTATGCGCGTGCCTATGCCCTTGAATTCGGGCGAGGTTATGTTTTCGGCGCTGTCCGCAGCCACGGCGAAGGAAACGAGCGTGGGCGGCACGGAGATATTTTCAAAGGTGCCGCTCATGGAGTCCTTGCCGCCGATAGCCGCAAGCCTCAGCCCCATCTGCGCGTCCAGCGCGCCGAGCAGGGCGGAAAGCGGCTTGCCCCACGCTTCTTCGCTCTTCATTTTTTCAAAGTATTCCTGGAAGGTGAGCCAGCAGTTTTCAATGCTTGCGCCGCTTGCGGCAAGCTTGCACACGGAGGCGATCACCGCGCAGTAGGCTCCGGCGTAGGGGTCGGCCGCCGAAAGATAGGGGTCAAAGCCGTAGCTCATCACGGAGCAGGCGTTGGTTTCGCCCGTGCGAACAGGGAATTTTGCCGCCATCGCCTGCGGGGGGGTGAGCATATTTCTGCCGCCGAAGGGCATCAGCACGGTGCCTGCGCCGATGGTGGAGTCAAACATTTCAGAAAGACCCTGACGGGAGCAGATATTTATATCGGACACAAGCGCCTTCAGCTTTTCGGTAAAGCCCTTTGCGCGGCAGGTCTCGTTTTCGGTTATTGCGCTCGGCGCGGCAACGTGCGCCGCAGCCTGCTTGGGTGCGCCGTTCGTGTTTAAAAATTCCCTGGATATATCGACTATCCTTTCGCCGTTCAGGTTCATTACCATCCTGCCGCTGCCCGTCACCTCTGCAACCACCGTGGCCTCAAGGTTTTCATCGTGCGCAAGGGCAAGGAATTTTTCCGCATCCCCGGGGGCAACCACGACCGCCATGCGCTCCTGCGATTCGCTTATCGCAAGCTCGGTGCCGTCAAGACCCGCGTATTTTTTGGGAACGGCGTTCAGGTCTATCTCAAGTCCATCCGCCAGCTCGCCTATCGCCACTGAAACGCCGCCCGCGCCGAAATCGTTGCAGCATTTTATAAGGGTGGAGGCCTCGGGCTTCATAAACAGGCGCTGGAGCTTTCTTTCCTCCGGCGCGTTGCCCTTTTGAACCTCCGCGCCGCAGCTCGCAAGGGAGCTGACGTCATGCGATTTGCTGGAGCCCGTGGCGCCGCCGCAGCCGTCGCGCCCGGTCCTGCCGCCAAGAAGTATCACCTTATCGCCGGGCAGGGGCTCGTCGCGCCGCACGTTTTTCGCGGGAGCGGCGCCCACCACGGCGCCTATCTCCATGTGCTTGGCAAGATAGCCGTCGTGATACACCTCGTCCACAAGGCCGGTGGCAAGCCCGATCTGGTTGCCGTAGGAGCTGTAGCCGCGCGCGGCGGTGGTCACAAGCTTCTTTTGCGGCAGCTTGCCCTCTATCGTTTCCTCTATGGGGCGGAGCGGGTTCGCGCCTCCAGTGACGCGCATCGCGTGGTAAACGAAGCTTCTTCCCGAAAGGGGATCGCGTATCGCGCCGCCAACGCAGGTCGCCGCGCCGCCGAAGGGCTCTATCTCGGTGGGGTGATTGTGCGTTTCATTCTTGAAAAGCAGCAGCCAGGGCTCGGGCTTTCCGTCCACGTCTATATTGACGCGCACGGTGCAGGCGTTTATCTCGCGCGATTCGTCAAGATTCTTCAATTCGCCGCTTTTTTTCAGCGCCTTTGCCGCGATAACGGCAATATCCATAAGGCAAACGGGCTTTTTAACGCCCAGCCTTTCGCGCAGCTCAAGATAGCGCTCAAACGGCTTTTTGGATTTTTCATCATCAAAGCGCACATCCTTCAATTCGGTGTTGAAGGTGGTGTGGCGGCAGTGATCGCTCCAATAGGTGTCTATAACGCGCAGCTCGGTCATGGTGGGCATACGGTTTTCACTCTTGAAATAGCTTGCAACGAAGGCAAGATCCGCCTCGTCCATCGCAAGGCAGTATTTTTTGATTATTTCGGCGGCGGGGCCGGAAAGGTCTATCCTTTCGGGCATGGGCGGCTCCTCAAAGGGCATGGCAAGCGTTTCGGGAATGCCGGCTTCCGCCTCCATGGAGTCCACAGGGTTTATAATGTAGCCCTTGATGCGGGCAATATCGCCCTCGCTCAGCTCGCCGTAAAGAAGGTAAACCGTGGCGCTTCGCACGGCGGGTCTTTCGCCTGCGGTCACAAGGCCGATGCACTGTGCGGCGGAGTCCGCGCGCTGATCGAACTGCCCGGGCAGATAGGAAACGGCAAACATGCCCGCCCCGCTCGCATCCAGCTCGGTAAAGGCATTGTCCACCTGCGGCTCGGAAAACACCGTGGGGATGCATTTTTCAAGAGTTGCCTCGTCTATGCCCTCTATATCGTATCTGTTTATGATGCGAAGGCGCTCAAGCCCCTTTATGCCCAGAAAATCGCGTATATCGCGCCTTAAAGCCTCCGCGCCCTCCGCAAATTCAGGGCGCTTTTCGCTGTAAACTCTGTAAACCATTTTAGACCTCTTGCCTTATTAAATATACTTTATTATCAAGAATTAAATTATTGAAATCAGATCCCTATGCCCTTCAGAAGGGCGGCGATAACGGAAAGCGTCTGCCTCAGCGCCGTTTTGCCGATGTCCTTTCTGTAATACATATTGTCGAAGCTTATATGCTCCGCGGCGGCGTAGGCGGCGTTCACCGCCTCCTCCAGCGAGGGGCGGACGGCCGTAACGCCAAGCACCCTTCCGCCGTTTGTGAAAAAGCCGAGATCGGTGCGCTTCGTGCCCGCGTGAAACACCTGCACGTCGTCCGGAACGCCTTCAAAGATGATGAGCTTGCCCTTTTCGTAGCTCTCGGGGTAGCCGCCGCTTGCAAGCACGAGGCAGCAGGACGCTTCGTCCGAAAATTCAACGGGGCAATCCGCAAGAGTGCCGTTTTCCACGGCAAGCATTATCTCTATAAGGTCGCTCTTCAAAAGCGGCAGCACCGCCTGCGTTTCGGGGTCGCCGAAGCGGCAGTTGTATTCTATCACCTTGGGGCCGTCCTCGGTCATCATAAGCCCGAAATAAAGGCAGCCCTTGAAGGTGCGCCCCTCGCGGTTCATCGCCTCAACGGTGGGCAGGATGATGCGCTCCATCGTCTGCTCCTGCGCGGCCTTGGTATAGAAGGGATTGGGGCAAACCGCGCCCATTCCGCCGGTATTCAGCCCCATGTCGCCGTCCAGCGCGCGCTTATGATCCATGCTTGAGGGCATCGGCACTATTGCCTTGCCGTCCGTAAAGGCAAGCACGCTCACCTCTGCGCCGGTCAAAAATTCTTCGATAACAACGGTTTTTCCGCTCTTGCCGAATTTTTCGTCCACCATCATGGACTTTATCGCGTCCTCCGCCTCGGAAACGGTTTTGGCGATTATAACGCCCTTGCCCAGCGCAAGACCGTCCGCCTTTATCACCACGGGCATCTCGTGGTTTCGCACGCACTCAAGCGCCGCGTCCAGATCGGAAAAGGTTTCGTATTTCGCGGTCGGGATGCCGTATTTTTTCATCAATTCCTTGGAAAACGCCTTGCTCGATTCTATTATCGCCGCCTTTCCGCTCGGCCCGAAGCACGGGATGCCCTTCCCGCGTAGCAGGTCGGTAAGCCCCAGAGCCAGCGGATCGTCCGGTATCACGGCGGCGAAATCAACGGGGTTTTGGGTGCAGAATTCAACTATTGCGGGCAGATCGGTTGCGGAAATATTCACGCATTCCGCGTCCTCCGCAATGCCGCCGTTTCCGGGAAGCGCATAGATCTTGCCGCAGCGGGGGCTTTTTTTGAGCGCACGGATTATCGCGTGCTCCCTTCCGCCGCCGCCTATAACGGCTATGTTCAGTTTATTCTCATTCAGTTCCATTTTTTTGCCGCCTTTCGTCAATGATGGAAGAGCCTAAGACCCGTGAACGCCATCACCATGCCATGCTCGTTGCAGCAGGCGATAACGTCCTCGTCGCGCACGGAGCCGCCGGGCTGGGCGATGTATTTAACGCCGCTCCTGCGGGCGCGCTCGATATTGTCGCTGAAGGGGAAGAATGCGTCGCTCGCAAGCGCCGTTTCGGTGAAATTGCGCAGCCATGCCCTTTTTTCGTCCCTGCTCATGGGCTCGGGGCGAACAGTGAAAAACTGCTGCCAGCGGCCCTCGTCGAGCACGTCGCCGCATTCGTCGTCGTTTAAGTAAACGTCTATCGCATTGTCGCGGTTCGGGCGGGGAATATCGCTTCTGAAGGGCAGATCAAGCACCTTTGGGCTTTGGCGAAGGTGCCAAAGATCGGCCTTGCTTCCGGCAAGCCTCGTGCAGTGGATGCGGCTCTGCTGACCCGCGCCAACGCCGATGGTCTGCCCGCCCTCCGCGTAGCAAACGGAGTTGGACTGCGTGTATTTCAGCGTGATGAGGGCTATAATTAGATCGCGCACCGCGCTTTCGGGAATGGTTTTTTCGGTCGTGACTATGTTTTCAAGCAGTTTTTCATTGATTTCGCAGTCGTTTCTGCCCTGCTCGAAGGTGATGCCGTACACCGTGCGCGTTTCGATGGGGGCGGGGGCATAGCTCTCGTCCATTTTTATAACGGTGTACGCGCCGTTCTTCTTCGCCTTCAGGATCTCAAGCGCCTCGTCGTCGTAATCCGGGGCGATCATGCCGTCCGAAACCTCGCGCTTGATCACCCTTGCAAGCGAAACGTCCACCTTATCGCTCACCGCTATAAAATCGCCGAAGGAGCTCATCCTGTCCGCGCCCCTTGCGCGAACGTAGGCGCAGGCGAGGGGGGAGAGCTCTGTTTTTTCATCCACAAAGTACATTTTTTTCAGCGTGTCCGTAAGCGGAAGTCCGATCGCGGCTCCGGCGGGGCTGACGTGCTTGAAGCTGGCGGCGGCGGGGAAGCCCGTGGCGGCCTTCAATTCGCGCACGAGCTGATAGCCGTTCAGCGCGTCCAGCAGATTGATGTAGCCCGCTCTGCCGTTCAGCACGGTTATGGGCAGCTCGCCTTCTATGCCAATGGCGGCGGGCTTCTGGTTGGGGTTGCAGCCGTATTTCAGTTCGTAGCGCATATTTTCCTCCGGTTTATAAATTATTTTGGGTGATTATTTTGAGTGCTTGTTTATAATGAAGCTGTCCGCCCCGCCGCAATTCGCGCAGAGCCTTTTCACATAGAGCGACACGCGGTTTGCTTCGTCAAGGCAGCTCCAAATGTATTCGGCGATACCCCTCGCGCTGCCCTCGGGCGTTTGCAGCCTCACGGGTTCGCCCTTGAAGGTGGGTATGGGGTTTCCGTCGTGCTCGTAGGTGTGTATAAAGTGGCAAACGCCGTTTTCATAGGCATATTTAAAGAAATTGCGCTGGCAAACGCCGCCCGTTTGATCCTCGGATTTGAGTATGCTCAGCTCATACCCGCTTTTGCCCAGAATGCCGCTGATGCGCGGGGTGTAGTTCGGCGGATCGGGCTCGTATTCGCGCGTTTGAAGCGCGGCGGCGAAGCGCGCGGAGAAATCGCATTCAGGGCATTCGCTTTTGATCAGCTCATCGCGCACGGTGTCCGTCTGATCGCCGTTTGTAACTATCGTAACCTCGCCCACCCTGCGCACTGGCGCATAGATGATGAGGCTGGGGTCGGTGAGCTTGGATTCGTCGTAGGCGCGGGTGCGGATGCCGTCCTCCGTTTTTTCAAAGATGCGGTTGCGGCTGTTTTCGCTTCTGCCCATTATGAAATAGGCGATCACGGTGCCGCCCGAAGCGTCCTTCCCGATCAGTATGCCCCTGCCGGGGTAGGGGTTTGAATGCAAATATTCTTTAAGCGTATTCATAATGCTGCTCTCCATGCTGTAAAAATGCTGTGAATCGGCCGAAAACGGCTCATCCGGCGATCCGGTCGTTCAAAACCCAGATGCAGGGGCGAACGCCGATCTTGCCGTAGTTCGGGCGCCTTGAGTAAATGGGCTGCCCGCCCATGTTGGTAACGGTAACGGTGGATTGCGAAACGCCCGGCGTGCGCAGCCACCATTGAGCCAGGCCGTATTGCGACACCTCCACGCCGTTTTTTACCGCGTGCTTTGAGGCGTAGGCGTAAAGCCCGAGATCGTTCAGCCTGTCGCCGTTTTTGGCGATCCGCCGCAGCTCCTCGTGGCTCATCACAAACACCTTGTCCTCGGTGCTTGCGCCGCCCTTTGTGCCGCTGACGGTGTTGTTTGCCGTGCTGACAATGCTTTTTGCTATAAGAAGCCTTTCGTTTTCTGTAAAGGCGGCGTTTAAAAACTCGCCGTTAAGCCAATGCCGCAGCTCGCATTCCGCCCACGTGATCGGGCACTGCTCGGTGTGATAGTTGTGCATATCCAGCACGTCCACCGCCATAAGATACATTGTGCCGTTTTCCGCCATCATCACTCCCCAGCGGATGGGCTCCGGGCCGTTCATTGGGTTTCCGTCCTGCTCGTAGCTGCCGAATTCGATTATATCGCCGATCTCGGCATCTTTGAGCCGATCGTATTCGCCGCCGCTTGCGCTATAGGCTGCATCCGCTGCACGCTTTGCGGAGTCCCTGTACGGCCGCAGCAGCGAGAAGCCGTCTATCCCTTCGGCAATACTGCCCTTTGCAAGCGCAGCCTCCGCTGCGCTGTACGCATTTGAGGGGATTATCACGCGGGAAACGAGCAAATAAACGCCTATCCCTGTGATCACGGCGGCAAGCGCACAGATCACCGCCGTGCGCATCCTTTTCACCTTTCTTTCCCAAGCCTCGGGATCGAGGTGAACCACTTTCTTTTTCCTGAACATTATATTTCTCCTGCCGTGAATGATAGTTTATGCAGCCGCGGAAAAAATCTGTTCTTTTGTGTTATTGCTGCTCCAATGCGCCGGGCTGCGCTTCCGTTGGTGAAGGCGCATTTTCCGACGCGGCGTCCGCGCCTTGGCCCTGAGTGCCTTCTTGCGCAGCGCCATCCTCCTGCAAGCCGTCATGCTGCAAGCCGTCCTGCTGCAAGCCGTTCTCCGCTGCGCCATCGCCGTATTCCCTTGCGACCCTGCGGAAAACCATCTCAAGCGCCCTCGGCAGCAGCTCCCATTCGGCCTGCTCCATCACCCTGCGCTGAAGCGTTTCGGGCGTGTCGCCCTCCAGCACCTCCACCGCCTTTTGAAGGATGATCTCGCCGCCGTCCGCAACCGCGTTCACGTAATGCACTGTGGCACCCGTGACCTTAACGCCGTATTCAAGCGCCGCCTCGTGAACCTTCAGCCCGTAGAAGCCCTTGCCGCAGAAGGAGGGGATGAGGGAGGGGTGAATATTTATGATGCGGTGATCGAATCTTTCAGTAAACGGCTCGCTGAGTATACATAAAAAGCCGGCAAGCACGATAATATCTATTTCTTTTTCCTTTAAAAGCCAGATCGCCTCGTTTTCAAAGGTGTACGGGTTGCCCCTGTCGAAGGGGATGTACGCGGTTTCTATGCCCGCGTCCCTCGCCCGCTCAAGGGCGTATGCGTCGGGCTTATTGGAAACCACGAGCGCGATATCGCCGCTTGTGATAACGCTGCCGCGCTTATCCAGCAGCGCCTGAAGATTTGTGCCGCCTCCGGAAACGAACACGGCGGCGCGGGGTCGCTTTAACATATTTCAACTCCCTCTCCCTCTTTAAGCTCGCCCATGACGTAGGCGTTTTCGCCGTTTGCGCGAAGTATTTCCACGGCCCTTCCCGCGTCCGCCTTATCCACGATAACGCACATTCCGACGCCCATATTGAAGGTGTTGAACATATCCCTTTCGGGAATATCGCCGGTGGTCTGAAGCAGCCTGAACACGGGCGGGATCGCGAGCGAGGCCTTGTTTATCACGGCGCAAAGCCCTGATTTAACGGCGCGGGGTATGTTTTCATAGAAGCCGCCGCCGGTGATGTGCGCGCAGCCCTTTATCCGTATCTCCTCAGCAAGCGCCAGCACGGGCTTAACGTAGATTTTGGTCGGCGCTATCAGCGCTTCGCCAAGGCTCATGCCAAGCTCCGGCGGCACGGTGGAGAGCACCTCCCTTGAGCTGAGGTTGAAAACCTTGCGCACAAGGGAGAAGCCGTTTGAATGGAAACCGCTTGAGGGCAGGGCGATCATCGCGTCCCCCTCGGTCTGGGATTCCGTGTTGAATATTTTTTCCTTATCCACAATGCCCACGGCGAAGCCCGCAAGGTCGTATTCGTCCTCCGGGTAGAAGCCGGGCATTTCCGCCGTTTCGCCGCCGATGAGCGCGCAGCCGGACTGAACGCAGCCCTCCGCAACGCCCTCAACTATGGACGCCACCTTTTCGGGAATATTCTTTCCAAGCGCAATATAATCGAGGAAGAAAAGGGGCTTTGCGCCGCAGCAGACGATGTCGTTCACGCACATTGCCACGCAGTCTATGCCCACGGTGTTGTGCCTGTCCATCAGGAAGGCGAGCTTGAGCTTTGTGCCAACGCCGTCCGTGCCGCTCACGAGTATGGGCTCCTTCATTCCGGCAAGATCGGGCACGAAAAGCCCGCCGAAATTGCCGATGGAGGGCATGGCGCCGGGGATCACCGTGCGCGAGATATGCTTTTTCATAAGTTCAACGGCGCGATAGCCGGCGGTGATGTCCACCCCCGCCGCCTCGTAGCTCCTGCTCCTTGAGTCCTTGATGCTCATTTATTCTTCCTCCTAAAAAGTGGTAAGTAAACTGTGTGGTAATGAGGCTGTCCGGGGGTCAGTCGACCTCTTTGTCCGCGCGCTCGCTCAGCTTTATGCGCCATTTGTTCACCCATTTGCGCTTGGGCGGCTCGCAGGGGTATTCGCCGGTGAAGCAGCCCGTGCAGAAGCCGCGCCCGGGCTCGTTTGTGAGAAGCTTTGCGTTTTCAACGCTCAAAAACCCGATGGAATCCACGCCTATCTCGCGCCTCAGCTCCTCGTCGCCGTATTTCACGGCTATAAGGTTTTCCCTTGAGGGAACGTCCGTGCCGAAATAGCAGGGGTAGAGGAATTTGGGCGAAGCAAGGCGAACGTGAACCTCCGCGGCTCCCGCCTCGCGCAAAAGCGTGATTATATGCTTTATGGTGGTGCCGCGCACTATTGAATCGTCCACGAGCACAACGCGCTTGCCGCTCACGGTGGACGGCACGGGGTTCAGCTTTATGCGCACGCCCTTCTCGCGGTCGCTCTGAGTGGGCTGAATGAAGGTTCTGCCGATGTATTTATTCTTGATAAGACCTATGCCGTAGGGAATGCCGGAGCGGTTTGAATAGCCTATCGCCGCATCAAGCCCGGAATCGGGAACGCCGATAACAACGTCCGCCTCCACGGGGTACTGGTCGTAAAGGAATTCGCCCGCCCTCTGGCGCGCAAGATGCACCGAGCAGCCGTCTATAACGCTGTCCGGCCTGGCAAAATATATGTATTCAAACACGCAGAAGCCGGGCTTCGCCGTGCCGCAATGCCGCCTGTCGCTCGCAAGCTCGCCGTCGTTTATGACCACGATCTCGCCGGGCTCGACCTCGCGGACGAATTTCGCGCCGATGCTGTCGAGCGCGCAGCTTTCGGAGGCAAAGCAGTACCCGCCGCCCTCAAGCGAGCCTATGCAAAGCGGGCGGAAGCCGTTTGGATCGCGCACGCCGATAAGCTTTTTGGGGGACATGATAACCAGCGAATACGCGCCCTTTATCCTGCCCATAGCCTTCGCCACCGCCTCCTCGATGCAGGTGGTGGATAGCCGCTCCTTGGTGATGGTGTAGGCTATCACCTCGGTGTCGCTCGTGGTGTGGAAGATGGAGCCCGCAAGCTCCAGCTCCTCCCTCAGCTCCGCGTCGTTGGTGAGATTGCCGTTGTGCGCAAGCGCTATCGCGCCCTTCAGGTGATTTACCACAAGGGGCTGGCAGTTGATGCGCTTTTCATAGCCGGAGGTGGAGTAGCGCACGTGACCCACCGCCATATTGCCAAGGCCGAGCCGCGCCATGGTCTGCTCGTCGAACACGTCGTTCACAAGCCCCTCGTCCGCATGGGATAAGATAACGCCGTCGTCATTCACGGCGATGCCGGCGCTCTGCTGGCCTCTGTGCTGAAGCGCATAGAGTGCGTAATAGGTCATTCGGGCCACGTCCGTGCGTTCGGGCGAGTACACGCCGAACACGCCGCACTCCTCCTTCAGGCCCTCGAATATCTCTCCGTTTTTATCTAAAAATTCCATTTCTTAAAAACACATCCCGTTTTATTGCGGCGCTTTTTATTGCCTGTCATTCGCCCATCAGGCGGTGCAGTATCTCTCGATACGCGCCCTCAACGTTGCCCATATCGCGGCGGAAGCGGTCCTTATCCAGCTTTTCATGGGTGGTGCTGTCCCAGAATCTGCAGGTATCGGGGGAGATCTCGTCCGCAAGCACTATGGTGCCGTCCGCAAGCCTGCCGAATTCAAGCTTGAAGTCGATAAGGTCGATATTCAGGCTCTTGAAGTATTCGCGCAGAATGTCGTTCACGCGCAGCGCGTAGGCCTTGATCGTGTCCAGCTCCTCGGGCGTGCAGAGCTCCAGCGCGAAAATGTGGTAGTCGTTTATCATCGGGTCGCCAAGCTCATCGTCCTTATAGGAAAACTCAAGCACGGTCTTTTTCATGGGCGTGCCCTCTGGCAGTCCGAGGCGCTTTGAGAGCGAGCCCGCCGCCACGTTGCGCACTATCACCTCAAGAGGCACTATCTTCACCGCCTTGACCGCCGTTTCGCGGTCGGAAAGCTGCTCCACGAGATGGGTGGGTATGCCTTCCTTTTCAAGCATTTTCATAAGGTGGTTTGTAACGCGGTTGTTTATCACGCCCTTGCCGACGATGGTGCCCTTCTTCTCGCCGTTGAACGCGGTGGCGTCGTCCTTATAGTCCACGATGTAAACGCCGTCCACGTCGGTGGAGTAAACCTTCTTTGCCTTGCCCTCGTAGAGCTGTTCGAGCTTTTTCATAATCATCCTCCGTTAATATTTTTCAAATAGTATTTGTTGAATCCGCTTTGGATAGTATTCGTTGAATCCGCTTTAGCCGGTATGCGTTGGATCCGCTTTTGAGCAAAGCCCTGCTTTTATTATTCCGCTTTTGCGCTAAAATATCGAAAGCCGCATGGTTTCAGCGGCTGCGGTGCTTTATGCTTGATTTTGGGCGCTCTGAAGCGCGGCGTCCTTTTTGAAAACGGCCTGTGCCATGGCTTCGCGCGCCTGATCGAGCTTTTCGTGAAGTGCGCCGTCCGAAACGGCGAGTATCTGCGCGGCAAGGATGGCGGCATTGGCGCAGCCGTCTATCGCAACCGTGGCAACCGGTATGCCGGAGGGCATCTGAACCGTGGCAAGCAGCGCGTCAAGTCCGTCGAGCGCGGAGGATTTGAGCGGTATTCCTATCACGGGCAGGGTGGTGTGCGCGGCAATAAAGCCGCCGAGATGCGCCGCCTTTCCCGCTGCGGCGATGATAACGCCGAAGCCGCGCCCGTATGCACTTGAAGCAAATTCGCTTACCGCGCCGGGGGTTCTGTGTGCGCTCATAATATGCATTTCGTGCTCTATGCCAAGCTCATCAAGCTTTTCCGAGCAGGCCCGAACCAGCGGCAGATCGCTGTCCGACCCCATGATAATCGCAACCTTTTTCAAAGCCTTGACCTCCGTTTTCGCAAAATAATAATATGCTCCATAATTATATCAGATTTTGATACGTAAGTTCAAGCCCTTTTTTATATTGCTCCCCCAATAAAATCTTTGATGTGTTGGCAGGAGCAATATAGGCCGTATTTCGCGCCTGCCGCTTCAGCGGCGGGCGAAACGGCAATAAAGCTTAAATTGTTGACGTGCCATACGTACCGCCGAAAAACTCGGGCTTTTCTTGGCACGCCAATAATATGCGCGGTAAATAGCTCCCGTTGGCGTGCTTTTGCGCACGAGGATGCGTTCGGACAATATACCATGACGATTTGTTGCGGTCACCTATTGAAAAAAGCGCCGTTTGATGATAATATTGTATGCGGTGGAAATATGCGCGGCCAAGGCGGTTTTCCGCTCCGCAATCCCATTTTGAGAGGTAAGAATTATGAATTGCTGCAAAACACAAAACAAAGCTTTAAAGAATAAATGTGATTTGGATACCTGCGCCATAGTCGGCGCCAACTGGGGCGACGAGGGAAAGGGCAGGATGGTGGATCTTATCGCCGAGGATTACGACGTCATCGTGCGCTATCAGGGCGGCAACAACGCGGGCCACACCATTAAAAACGACTGCGGCACCTTCGCGCTGAACCTGCTTCCGAGCGGGATCTTCCGCCATGAAAAGATGAACGTGCTCGGCAGCGGCATGGTGGTGGATATTCGCCATCTCTGCGGTGAAATGGAAAAGCTTCGCGCAGCGGGCGTTCAGATCGACCCCGAAAACCTGATGATAAGCGAGCGGGCGATAATCGTTATGCCCTATCACGTGGCGCTGGACGGACTTGAGGAAACCAGGCTTTCGGACCGTCCCTATGGCTCCACCAAGCGCGGCATCGCCCCAGTTTACGGCGATAAATACATGAAAAAGGGCATTATGATGGGCGAGCTTTTCGACCGCGAGTATCTCGTTTCCCATCTGAAGGACGTGCTTGAATTCAAAAACCTTCAGATAACCGGCGTTTACGGCGGCGAGCCCTTCGGCTTCGATGAAATGCTTGAATACCTTGATACCTACGGCGAAATTCTCAAGCCCTATATAGGCGACGCGGGCGCATACATCAGAAAGGCCGCGCACGAGGGCAAAAAGATCCTCTACGAGGCGCAGCTCGGCGCGCTGCGGGATATAGATTTCGGCATCTATCCCTACACCTCCTCAAGCTCCCCGCTTGCCGCCTACGCGCCCATCGGCTCCGGCACTCCGGATATTCCGGTGAACCGCGTTATAGGCATAGTGAAGGCGTATTCAAGCTGCGTGGGCGAAGGCCCGTTCACCTGCGAATGGTTCGGAAGCGAGGCGGAGGAGCTGCGCGAGGCGGGCGGCGAATACGGCGCCGCGACGGGCAGGCCCAGAAGGGTGGGCCCCATAGATATAGTTGCCACGCGCTACGGCGTGCGCGCACAGGGCGCCACCGAGATAGCGCTCACCAAGCTCGACGTGCTTTCCTACATGAAGCAGATCCCCATCTGCATAGAGTATGAGGTGGACGGCGAGAGGACGGGCGAGTTTCCGTTCCCCTCAAGGCTTGCAAAGGCCAAGCCCGTGTTCACCGCAATGCCGGGCTGGGGGGTGGATATAAGCAAGATCAGAAAATACGAGGAGCTGCCCGAGGCGGCAAGAAACTACGTTGAGTTCGTGGAGCGCGAGCTCGGCTGCCGCATCAGCTTCGTTTCCGTCGGCCCCGGCAGGGAAGAGATAATTTTCAGATAATTCGGTTTTTCGCTCAACGGCCCCCATGCTTTTGGGCGAATTTTCCGCAACAAAAGGCCCGATCGCGCACTGGCGCAGGGCTTCGAGGCGCAAAAAAACGGCTTCACCGCCGAAAAGAAAGGTAGAATATTATGAAACCCTATTACGAAAGCCCGCTTTCATCGCGCTACGCTTCCGATTATATGCTCCGCCTTTTCTCACCGGATAAAAGATACCGGACATGGCGCAGGCTTTGGGTTGCGCTTGCCCGCGCCGAGCATAAGCTGGGGCTTCCGGTAACGGGCGAGCAGGTGGCGGAGCTTGAGGCTCACGTGGACGACGAGATAGACTATGCCGCCGTTGCCGAAAAGGAAAAGCTGCTGCGGCACGACGTTATGGCGCATATCCACGTTTACGGCGAAAGCTGCCCGAACGCCGCCGGAATCATCCACCTTGGCGCCACAAGCTGCTACGTGACCGATAATGCCGATCTTATGATCTATCGTGACGCGCTGAAATACATTCGCGGCGAGCTTGCTGCTGTGATAAAGGCGCTTTGCGATTTTGCCATGCGCTACCGCGATATGCCCACCCTGGGGTACACGCATTTTCAGCCCGCGCAGCTCGTTACGGTCGGCAAACGCGCCACGCTCTGGGCGCAGGATTTCCTGCTGGATCTGGATGAGCTTGATTTCGTGCTGGAGCACCTGCATTTTCACGGCTGCCGCGGCACCACGGGCACGGACGCAAGCTTTCTTTCCCTGCTCGACGGGGACGAGGAAAAGGTCAAAAGGCTCAGCATGCTTATTGCGGAGGAGTGCGGCTTTTCAACCATCTTCCCGGTTGCGGGGCAGACCTACCCCAGAAAGTACGACAGCAGGATCTTAAACGTGCTTTCCTCCATAGCCCAGAGCGCATACAGATTCGCAAACGATATGCGCCTTTTACAGCATCTTCGTCAGGTGGAGGAGCCGTTTGAAAAGAACCAGGTGGGCTCAAGCGCAATGGCGTACAAGCGCAACCCCATGCGCTGCGAGCGGATCTGCTCCCTTTCAAGATACATCATGGCGGACGCGCTGAACGCGCCAATGACCGCCTCCACGCAATGGTTCGAGCGCACGCTCGATGACTCCGCAAACCGCCGCATCTCGCTGCCGGAGGGCTTCCTTGCCTGCGACGCGGTGCTGAGGCTCATGCGAAACGTGACCGCCGGCATCCACGTGAATGAAAAGATCGTGGAAAAAACGGTGCTTGAGTATCTGCCCTTTATCGCCACGGAGAATCTGCTGATGAGCGCGGTTAAAAAGGGAGGGGACAGGCAGGCGCTTCACGAGGTGATCCGCCGCAACTCCATGGAGGCGACGGCCCGCATGAAGGAGGGGGAGAGCTGCGATCTGCTGGACAGGCTCTCAAGCGATCCCGAATTCCCGCTCACGCGCGAGGAGATAACCGCCGTGCTCGACCCGAAGGCGTTCACCGGAAGGAGCGCGCATCAGGTGGAGGAATTCGTTGCCTCCGTTAAGATCGAGGGCGCGATGACGGATGAAGTGAGCATAAACGTATAAATACTGTATAAATATTTACCTGTAAACAAAAATCGAAAAGAGTGAAGCATTATGAAAAGGCTTATAGGAATACTGCTTGCCCTCGCGCTTGCGCTTTCGGCGCTTGCCTGCGGCGGAAAGGAGCACGGCGCGGCGCAGAACGATCAAAACGCCACCGATGCTCCGGCTCAAAATGAAACTCCCGGCGGCGTTGCACCCCCTTCGGACGGGGCGAACGGCGCTGTTTCGGGCGAGCTGATGCCCGGCATGTTCACCATGCTCGGAAAAGCGGGCAGCTTCGAGCTGAAGGGCATCCGCTTTTCGGCGGAGCGCACCGGCACCCCCGGCGGCATAAACAACTGGGAGCCATCGCTCACCATGATCCGCACCGTGTTTGAGCTGGATGAATGGGTGGCGTACACCATTCAATATGAATACGGCTCGGCGGAGGAGGCCAAGCTCGGGATCTGGCTCTTTCCGCACCGCGAATTGAGCGAATACAGCGGCATGGAGCTTCACGAAATGCAGGATAACGCCTTTTTCTGCGAATACGAGCTTCCTTATGAAACTTATCCATACCCGCTCGATGATATGCTGATCGTGCAGGGCGCGGCGCATAAGAGCGGGGAATACGATATGCTGCTCACCGTGAACGGCCAAATCGTGGGCGGCGCAATACTGCGCTTCCTTGAAAAGGGCGCGCTTGAGGGCATGAGCGATGAGCAGATCGCCTCCATGATGGCGGTGGGCTGATCCGGAAAAATAATTATCATTTTTTGAAAAACAAATCGCGCTTCGAGGCTTTTTCGAAGCGCGATTTATCATAACTGCGGCTTTGCGGGTCAATTGTCAAAAAGCGCACGAAGCCTTGCATAGAGTGAGCGCTCCGCCTTGCGAAACCCGTCGGCGCCATAGAAGTCATCAAGCTGAACTATGCAGTCGCCGCTCTCCTTGCCGATGGTGACCCAAAAAACGGTGGTTTCCAAAGGCACTGGGTTCTTGCCGCGGCTCATGTATTCGGCGTGAACGATGAAAAGATCGGAATAGGTTTGACCCCCCGCCTCGGAAAAATCCATATATTCGGCGGAATCTAGCGCCTTCAAAAGGTTAAAGATCTCCATCCTGCCCTCGATAAGCGTTTCGGATTCGAAGGAATGCTGCGATGAGCCGATATGCCCTTCGGAGGAGTATCTTCTGATCGTGATCCGCTTCGGCAGGTTCAGGCTCCGGTCGCTCGGATCGGCCGAGGAATAATCGGGAATTATATTCAGCGTGGTGGGGTTGTAGTCCACCCTCGTGATCCTCGTTTCATGCTCCGTCCAAATAATCTTTGCCATCATCCGATCCGGCGTTCCGCCGCTCACCGCGAAGGAGGCGAGGGTGTGTTCGCCGCCAAGGCCTGTGCAGGCGATAACGTTGAGCTTGATGCCGGAATAAAACAGCCCGTCCGCCTTATCTATGGAAAGCACGGGGTTTCGGCCCGTGTGGGGCAGGGCGGCAAGATAATACTGCCTCGGCTCGCCCCTGTACGAAGCATCGTAGCGAAGCATACACACCTGCGGAAAGGGCGTGTCCTCCACGGTGGGAAGCGAATCAAGCCATGCGCGCACCTTTTCGGCGGTCGCGCCGTCCACCTGCTCGCAGTATTCGTCTATCGTGAGCGCACCGCCCGCGCCGAACTGCTTCACCCTCAGCCCGCTGTCCCTCTGCCGCACAAGCCTGTCGCTCAAAAAAAGCAGCAGGCAGGGAATTATCACAAGCGCGGCTGTCACGAATATCAGCGCCCAATCGCGCCCGCCGTTTTTAAGCGGCTCGCTTCGGGGACGGCGCGTCAGCAGGTAGACCGCAAAGCCCGTGAGCGCGGGAAAAAACGCGGCGATAAGCGCCCAGCGGAGAGCGGGCATATTGCGCCTTTGCGCGTCCCGGTAAACGTATATGCCCATTATAAGCGAAGCCGCCGCAAGAAGCGCCGCCATCGCCGCGATAAGGGCGGTGCTGCCCATCGCAAGCTCACTCATGCCTTTTTTCCTCCTTGATGGAATAAACCGCGGCGCAGAGAATGCCGCTCACGGCAATAAAAACAACGAAGCATACGCAGAAAAGCGAAACGAGCGGATCGGTTTTATACGCCCTTGCCGCTATCAAAAGCGCGGCCGCGTATACCGGAAGGTTTGCAAACACAAGTATGATCGCCGCGCGCTTCGCACTCCTTTTCTCAAGCCTGTCGCAAAGCTCCCTTTCGCTCAGCGCGGGCGGCTCGGCTGATTCAAAATCATAAATGTTTTTTTCGGTATCATTCATTTTGTTCAAGCGCCTCCTTCAGCAGCCTTCGCGCCTTGTTCAAGCGGGATTTCACAGTTCCGGCGGGAACGGAAAGCACCCGCGCGGTTTTTGCAATATCCATATCCCGAAAGTAGTACAGAATAACCGTCAGCCGCAGCTTTTCGGGCAGAGCGTCCACAGCCTCACGAAGCTCGGAATGCTCCGATGCTTCCGGCGCGGGCGCGTTTTCGATCAGCCTTTGCTTCTCGCCGCCGTCCGCAAGCCCCACTACGGGGCTTTTCATAATGCGGCGCAGCGCGCTTCGATAGGTGTTCACGCAGATCGCGGTGAGCCACGGCTCAAAGGGCAGGGAGGGGTCGTAGCTGTGGATGCTTTTCAGCGCCCTGAGCCATGTGTCCTGATACAGATCGTCCGCCTCATGCCTGCTCCTTGTGAGCGTCAGGCAAAGCCCGTACAGGCGTTTGCCGTGCGATTTTATGTATTCATCGAGCAACGCCGCACCCCCCTTCATAAGCAAATACCGTAAAAACACCGAAAAGGTTCACGGCTCGGCGCGAAAACCGGAATATATTTAAGTTCGCGCATAATAAAAGCGCGGACAAGCATATCCTCATGAGGATGAGCCGCTTTCCGCGCCAATGGAAACGACCTTAGAACGAAGGCAGCGAGCTTTTGACTTCCCTTTCAAAGGTAACGAGCATATAGCTGTTCATATAATCGGAAGTCGATAAAACGCGCCAGCCTTCGCGCGCCATGGCATTCAGCTCATCGGTGAAGGTTGCCTCGAGTTTCTCTGTTTTAAATGCTGTGTATTTCAGTATCTTGACCTTGTATTCAAACATTGTTTTTTCTCCTTTCATATATGGCAAGAGATCATTTGCCCTTTGCATACATCTTGCCCACTATCCAATTTGTAAACCGCACGGGCAGAAGCTTCACAAGCACCAAAAACAGCTTGTATTGAAGCCCCACCGTGGAGAGCGGCTTGGGATGCTTCTTTTTTGAGAGCGCAAGCATTTTTCCTGCTATCGCGGCGGGGGGCATGCCGTTTTGCTCGTCCTTCTCCATGGAGGCAACGGAGCCCCTGAGCGCGGCATACTCCTTTTCGCCCGCGCTGCTCTTTTCGCGCGCCCCGGTGAAGCCGGTTTTTATGTCCCCCGGCAGCACGGCGCAGATGCTCACGCCGCAGGGGCGAAGCTCGTTCGCCATGCCGAGCACAAGCGCGTTGATAGCCGCCTTGGTTGCGGAATAATAGGTTTGAAAGGGTATGGGTATGCTGCCGGCGACCGAGCCCGTGATAATGATATGCCCGCTGCCCCTCTCGCGCATGTGCGCAAGCGCGGCTCTTATGCAGGCGGCGGTGCCGAAAAAATTGACGTCAAACTGACGCTTGGCTTCGCTGAGCTCGGTAAACTCCACCGCGCCCGAAATGCCGAAGCCCGCGTTCAAAATAAGCACGTCTATGCCGCCCTCGCGCTCGATTATGCCGTTTATTGCGGCGTTTATCGCCCCTTCATCCGTAATATCAGCGCAAATGCTTATAGCGCCGCCTGCGGGGCATTCGCGGCGGCTGATGCCGTACACCCTGTCGCCGTTTTTTAAAAACTCCTTCGCCGCAGCAAGCCCTATGCCGCTCGACGCGCCCGTGATAACAACAGTTCGACTCTTCATTTTTATATTTATCCCCTAAAAATCGGTTGGTCCCGCGTTTTCGCCCCTATGCGTAAAAAGGGCGGAACGCTCCGCCCAAATCAAGGTTTCAGGTGCAGGATAGTAAAAATCAGTCCTCTTTTATTACCCTTTCGATTATGTCCAGCGCCTTATCCAGCAGCTCCTCTGTCAGATTCGCCATATAGCTGGTTCTCAGCAGGCATTCTCCGGGAGGCGTGGCGGGGGGCAGCACGGGGTTCACATAAACGCCGCCGTCGTAAAGCTCCTTCGCCTTTTTAAAGGTGCGCACCTCCTCGTAGGTATAGATGGGAATGATCGGGGTGATGCTGTCGCGGATCTTGATGCCGCGCTCAATAAGCCCCTTGCGCATATACGCGGCAAGCCCCATCAGCCTTGTTACAAGCTGCGGCTCGGATTTGAGAATATGCAGCGCCTCAAGCGTGGTGGCGCAGCTTGCCGGGGGAATGCTGGCGCAGAAGATGAACGGGCGCGAGGTGTGGCGAACGTAATCCACAACGCGCTTGTCGGCCACCATGTACCCGCCCAGGGAGGCGAGGGATTTGGAGAAGGTGCCCATTATTATATCCACCTTGTCGGTGAGCCCGAAATGATCCGCAGTGCCCCTGCCGCCTCTGCCGAGAACGCCCAGGCCGTGCGCATCGTCCACCATGACCCTTGCATGGTATTTTTCCGCAAGCGCCACAATCTCCGGCAGCTTGCAAATATCGCCGCCCATTGAGAAAACGCCGTCCGTTACGATAAGCTTGCCGGAGTCAGGCGGAACGCTTTGAAGCGCCGTTTCAAGATGCTCCATATCGCTGTGGTTGAAGCGGATGGTCTTTGCCCAGCTGAGCTTGCAGCCGTCGTATATGCTGGCGTGGTTTTCCTTATCGCAAAAGATATAATCGCCCCTGCCCGCGATGGCGGAGATTATGCCGAGGTTGCTCTGAAAGCCGGTGGAAAAGGTCATGCAGTCCTCTTTGCCGATAAATTCCGCAAGCTCCGCTTCAAGCTGAACGTGCAGATCGAGCGTGCCGTTCAAAAAGCGGGAGCCGGAGCAGCCGGAGCCGTATTTTTCTATCGCCTTCACGCCCGCCTCGATCACGCGCGGATCGCTCGTCAATCCCAGATAGTTGTTTGAACCGAGCATGATCCGGCGCTTGCCCTCCATCATAACGGTGGGCGCCTGGCGGGATTCAAGCTCGTGAAAATAGGGGTAGATCCCCGCCTCTATCGCCTGCTCAACGAATTCATTCTTACACTTGTCAAAAAGATCCATACACTTCTCCAAATAAAATTACAATAAATCGGATAAAATGGCGAAATCGAAGTCCAAAGCGAACACAAGCCGCCATTTTATACTTTAAAATATACTACACATCCTCCCGTTTGTCAATATGAGCGTTAAAAGCGGGGGAGGGGGCGAGCCCCTTTACGCCTCGGCAAAGTTTATCAGCCCTGATCGTCCGCGTGGCGCTCAATGCGGAACACCACGGAGCGCTTGAGATATTCAAGATACTGCTCGTCGCGGCACATCGCCTTGCCGATCGCGTCCGAAAGCTTGGCAACGGGCATTCCGTTCACAAACTGAAGCTTGATCACTATATTGAGCGGCGTGACGCCGGTATCGTTGGAGCAGAAGGTGCCAATGCCGAAGGAAACGATCGCCCTGGTGCCGAAGTGGTCGTGAAGCTTCTGTGCGCGGTCAAAATCAAGGCTGTCGCTGAAAAGAAGCTGCTTGGTGCGCGGGTCAACGCCGTATTTCTGATAGTGCGCGATTATCTTTTCGCCCCATTCGTAGGGATCGCCGCTGTCGTGGCGCACGCCGGTGTAGTTGTTTACCATGGAGCGGTCGAAATCCATCAAAAACAGGTCGGTGGTGAGCGTATCGGTCAGCGCGGTGCCGTTGTCGCCCTTGTATTCCTCATACCAGTCCTGCATGGCGTAATGGTTGGTGTATGCAAGCGGTATCATATCTATGCCCTGATACATCTGCACGAATTCATGCGCGTAGGTGCCGATGGGGGTGAGATCGTATTTCATGGCAAGATACACGTTGGACGTGCCCACGCAGTTCTTCGTTTCGGTGGTGAACCTGCGCACCATCTCGTCCTGCCATTCCCTTGAAAGACGGCGGCGGCAGCCGAATTCGGCAAATTTAAAGGTGTATTTGCCCTCCTGCATCGCCTTTATCTTGGCGTCCAGCCTCTCACGCGCTCCCTTCAAAAGCTCGTTGTAGTCGTATTTAAAGCGGAAATAGACCTCGTTTATTATTTCGAGCAGATATATCTCAAACTGCATCGCGGAGAAGAGCGGCCCGTCCACTATCACCGAAAGCTCGCCCGAATCGGAGAGCGAAACGGAAACGTAGTCGCGGATGGGGTGCCAGAGCCTTAAAAACTCAACGTAGTCGCTTTTGATGAATCGGATGGAGCGCAGATAATCAAGCTCGTTTTTCCTGAAGCGCAGGCGGCAGAGATGATCCACCTGCTCCTCTATCTCCAGAACCATTTCCGGAGTGAAAACAACGCCCTCGTTGCGGCATTTGAAATAATACTGGCCGCAGAGATCGGTGTGCTTATGGAAGATCACCTGATCCATATTGAATTTATAAAGATCGGTGTCCAAAAGGGATGTGACGATGGGTTCCAGCTTCATTTTTCAAGCTCCTTTCGGTGTTTGACTTTTTCAGTAAGTAAAATATTGTTCGGCGCGGAGCTTGCCCGCGCATTTTTCGGTGTGCTTTTCGGCGCGTCAGGTCAGCTTTTCGATATCGTGATCCTTGCCGAATATAAGCAGGTGATCCTCGGAGTTGAACACGTAGTCCGGGCCGGGGATGAAGATCCTGCCCGCGGGGGTCTTTACCGCAATTATGTTCACGTGGTATCTGCGGCGAACGTCTACCGCAAGCACGCTTTGCTCGAGCCAACGCTTCGGCGGGATGATCTCGTAGATGCCATGGTCGTCCGAAAGCTTTAAAAAGTCGAAAATGCTGTCGTTCGCTATGCTCACGGCAAGGCGCTCGCTCATATCCCTATCCGGAAAAACTATATGATCCGCGCCGTTTTTAAGCAGAAATTTTGCCTGTATCTCGGTGGAAGCCACGGCGGTGATGCTTTTTGCGCCGAACTCATTCAAAAGATCCACTATCTGAAGGCTGTTTTGAAAGCTCTCCGGCACGCACACCACGGCCTCGTCAAAATCCTCAACGCCCAGACCCTTCACCACGTCGCGCCGCGTGCAGTCGCCCACCTTGGCGCTTGAAACGTATGAAAGCATGTCCGAAAGCTTATCCTCGTCGCCGTCCACGATCATTATCTCGGCATCCTCGCGGGAAAGATATTGGCAGAAAAAATGCCCGAATTTTCCTGCGCCGATCACAATAAAGCTTTTCATTTTTCCTCCGATCGAAATTAAAGCGGATTGTTTGTAATGCGGATAGTATTCACCCACAGCCGCCGCGCGGCCCGATTAAAGCCGCTCCGGGCTATTTTATCAGAAATATCTCCAAAAGCAAAGCCTATCCGATAAGTATTCGCTCCACGGGGTCCATAAGCCGTGCGCTTTCGCGCTTTTCCGCAAGCGCAAGCCCGAAGCTCAGGCTGCCCACGCGCCCAAGATACATCAAAAGTATTATGATAACGCGGGAGGCGGCGGAAAGGCTTCTGGTGATGCCCGTGGTCATGCCGACCGTTGCAACGGCGGACGAGGTTTCAAAAAGCGTGTCCACAAGCGGCAGCCTATCTATTGAAACTATCAAAAGCGTTGCCGTGAGCATCAGCGTAAGGTTTGTGAAAAACACGGTGGCGGCCTTGTCCAGCGCGCCGTCCTCAAGGCGCCTGCCGAATATGCCGAAGCTGCGGTTATGCCGGATATAGCTGAAGGTATAGATAAGCAGCGTGAAAACCGTGGTGGTCTTTATGCCGCCCGCCGTGGAGCCGGGGGAGCCGCCGATGAACATAAGTATTATGGTGGTCAGCCTGCCGCCCTCGCTCAACCTGGCAAGATCCATCGTGTTGAAGCCCGCCGTGCGCGCCGTAACGGAGCCGAAGAGCGCCGTAAGCACCCTTTCGCCAAGCCCCATGCCGGAGCAGGCGGCGGTGCGCTCGGTGAAAAACAGTATCACAGCGCCGCCAAGCAGCAGCAAAAGGGTTGAAAGCAGCACTATTTTGCTGTGCAGGCGGTATTTTTTGAAGCGCACGCCGTGGGTGAGCACGTCGTCCCACACCAGAAAGCCGACTCCGCCGATCACGATCAGCAGCATGAGGGTGATATTCACAAGCGCGTCGTTTGCATAGGGCACGAACGAGCCGAATTTCTCAAAGCCGCCCAGCAGGTCGAAGCCCGCGTTGCAAAAGGCGGAAACGGAGTGAAAAATGCCCATGAATATGCCCTTGCCGAGCCCGAACTGCGGGCAGAAGCGCAGCGAAAGCAGCGCCGCGCCGGAAAGCTCCGCGGCGGCGGTAACTGCGATTATCTTTTTGGCAAGCCCCATTATGCCGCCCAGCTCAAGCGAGCTGATGCTTTCGGATAGAAGCTCCCTTCCGCGCAGACCCATGCGGCGGTTTATCAGCAGAAAGAAGAAGGTGGCGATGGTCATAAAGCCCAGGCCGCCAAGCTGGATCATAACGAGGATAACGCATTTGCCGAAGAGCGACCAGTGCGTTGCGGTGTCCACCGTCACAAGCCCGGTGACGCAGCTTGCGCTGGTTGCGGTGAAAAGTGCGTCCAAAAAGGGAGTGCTCTTTCCGCTTTGAGAGGAAACGGGCAGCATCAAAAGCAGCGTGCCGAGCGTGATTATGGTCAGAAAGCCGAGCAGTATCACCTGCGTTCGGCTCATTCTGGGCCTTGGCGCGCCGTTTTTCCCCGCGCCGTTTTTCCCCGCGCCGTTCTTCGCGCCGTCCTTTTCTCCGCCGCGCCTGTCGCCGCCGGATGCCTTTATGACCTTTATGCCGCTTGAGTTGTGTTCCATAAATAATATTCGTTTGCGATGCGACCGGTCAATACTGCGCCCGCTCGCCGCCGATGAGCTTGGGGCGGGTGCGCGCCATGGTTACGTTTGCGCAGCCGAGCTTCGTGTTTTCATTATGGATGGGCACCACCACGGCTCTCATGTGCATTCCGATGAAAACGCCGCCGATATCCATGCCCGCGCGAGCCTTTGAGCGCAGATCCTCCACCACAACGGGATCGGAAAACCGCTGCATCGCCTGAACGCTCCACGCGCCGCCCGCATGAAGCGCGGGCTTGACGGAAACCTGCGTAAGATCGTATTTTTCCATGCATTCGCGCTCCACGACCAGCGCACGGTTCAGATGCTCGCAGCACTGGCAGGCAAGATAAAGCCCCTTTTCACGAACGCGGGGGAGCACGGTTTCCATAATTGCCTTCGCCACGTCCTCCGTGGAATGCTGCCCCATGTGGTAGCCCATCACGCGGCTGGTGCTGCAGCCGATAACGATGATATCGCCCCTGTGCAGCTCGTAAAAGCCCTCGGAGCAGGCTGCAAAAAGCTCGTTTATAGCCGCTTCCGCCTCGGTTTTTATGCTTTCAAGCGTGATATTGCCCTTTGATTCTTCCATTTTAGCCTCCCGCAGGCAAGCTCAGACCCTATCCGAGCCAAGGCCCGCTTGTTTATATTATAATACTGTGAAGCGGGGCGGCGCCCCGGGCTCCACAGTATAATTATACTACCCATTTACGCTTTTTTCAATCTTATGCTGTTCCGCTTATACTATTCCGCATCCGAAACGTTGGGATCGGGCGCAGAGGACTGATTTTCGGCCTCGTCCGCAGGAGCGGTTTCGCCGTTTTCGGGGGAGCTTTCGCGTTCAAGGTCTCCGTTTTCACCGTTTACGCCGTTTACGCCGTTTACGCTGTTTACGCCGTTTTCACCGTTTTCACCGTTTACGCCGCTCTCGCCGTTTTCGCCGCCGCCTTCCGGAATGGATATAAGTCCAACGGAGGCAAGCCCCGCGCTTGCCGCGCCGACTATTTTGCGCGTTCTTTTGCGCACCGCCGCCCCAACGAGCGCACCGAAGGAAACCACCGCCGCCGCGCCCCCGATAACGAGGGGCAGAACGGGGATCTTCGGGGCGGCGCCTTCTTTCGCTTCACCGTTTTCATTCGGCTCGCGCTTCACCGCCCAAAAATCGTCCTCATCCGAGGCGGGCTTTTTGCCGTCAAGGATGAACGCATAGGGCGGAAGCACCGCTCTTCTGCCTGCAAGATAGCTTGCGCCGCTGCGCTTTTTCGCCTCAAGCTCATCTATCTTTTTTTGAACGCAGGCGCGGTAAACCTCCGAGCCGAGAAGGTTCGGGTGCAGGGAGCCCGCGTAGGCGGCCTTTCCGCCGTCAATATCGTTCGCGCCAGCGCCTAAGATTATGCGGTGGATGTATTCGCCCTCCGGCGGGGCGGCTCTGCCGTCATCATCCGAGGAATACGCTTCGTGAGAGTCGAAGCCGTTTTCAACGGATACAAAATGAATCCTCATGCCGCCGAAGCGAAGCGCCGCAATAAGGTATTCTATCTGCCGGTTCAAATCGGAAACCGCGCTGTTCAAAAGCTCCGTTGCCTGCCTGCTGAAAAGCGTTTTGCTTATCATGCCGCCGAAAAGGCGCGGATAGCCCGCCACTATGATCTCCGCCTGCGGCCCCGCCGCCTCCGCTATGCCATGATACGCCTTCAAAAGCCCGTCCCTTATGCCGCCGGGCGCATAAAAGCTCTGCCAGAGCGAATCGAGCTTCATCTTCAAAAAGCTCATGCCTATATAGGTGTGCGCCGCGGCCGCTCTTGAGATCATCTCGCTGAAGCAGGCGTCGTTTCCGCCAAGCGTGAGGGTAACGTAATCCGCTTTTCTATCGCCCAGGGTCTTGAAAATTTCGATCTGCGGCGGCAGAAGCGTGGTGGGATAGGTGCGGAAAAGCTGCGTGTTTTCCTCGGTTTTTGAAATAAGCACGCGCCCCGTTTTGGGCTGCGGCTCAAGGATATGCTTTGCCCTTGCGCCGGACGCCGCCGCGAAAAACCAGTTTTCGCCCCGATGAAGCGCCATCTCGCCCGAAACCGCCGGAAGGGTGAGCCTGCCGGGCCAGCTTTTCTGCGATCTGTGCGCAAGGAAATCGGGCTCGGTGTACCTTTCCGCCCCGTCCTGCGCATAGAAGGGCTCTATGCCCTCTCCGGATGAGAATGAATCGCCGAGCGAAACTATCACGCGGGAGCTGAGCGCGCCGCCCTCGCGCAAGGCCTCGGCCTTTATTGCCTTTATCCTGTCCAAATCCTTCCCTCCGCCGCCGGCGGGCTCTGCCGCCGTATGCCTGAGTGTTTACCGCAATATTATACTTTCGCCGCCGCTTTGTCAATATGCCGAAAAGCAGCGAGCGAAACGGCAATAATACTTATTCTGTTGATGTGCAATACGTACCGCCGGAATACTCGGCTTTTATCGGCACGTCAATGAATTTATTCCGAATAGCTTTCATCTATAAGCTCAATAAGCTCCTCCAGGGTAAGCTCAAGCCTTTTCAGCGCGGAAAAGCACTCCTTAAGCTCCGCAAGCGCAAGCTCGCGCCGCAGCCGTGAGCGCTCATCAAGGCTCAAATCGGCAATAAAGCAGCCGCGCCCCACCATGGAAACGATGAAGCCGTCCCTCTCCAGCTCCTCCCAGGCGCGTTTTATGGAAATAACGCTTATGCCGAGGCTGTTTGCAAGCGCACGAATAGGGGGCAGGCAATAGCCCCCTTCAAGTTTTCCGGTCACGGTCTGAAACGCTATCTGCTCGTAGAGCTGGCGGTAGATCGGCTTATCGGACGTATTCAGTATGGATAGGGAAAGCTCCATAAAGCCCTTCTCCAAATACTATATTTCCGCCCCCTCATAAAAGCGCGAGGCTATGATGAAGGTGATAAGGTTTACTGCTATAAATACCGCAGCGGCTCCCGCAAGGAAGGGGAGCTGGGCAAGAAGCTCCGCCTGCCCCGTGCCGTTCAGCGTCAAGCCCCCGCCCTGCGGCCTGCACACAAGGTTTTCAAGCCCAAGGGAGATCGCGGAGTAGGCAAGCATGCCCACGAAGCTGCGAACGTAGATCTTGAACTGCCCCCTGTATGCGCCGGGGATCACTATTATATTGTATGCCGCGTAGCCGAGCAGGCATATCGAGTAAAGGGTGATATTGATATTCATTCCGGCGGGGTTGGCCTCGCCGATCCGCGCATGAAGCCCTCCTGCAAGAAAAGCAAAGGGGATCGTGACAGCAAGCTGCGCAAGCTCAAGGCAAACAACCGTAAGCAGCCTTGAAAGCACGGATTCGCGCTTTTTCACGGGCAGAAGCCCGCTCGCCTCATGGTCCTTGTACTGAAGATCCAGCGTGAAGATATTCATTATTCCAATAAGAATATAGAAAAATCCCACGGGGCGCGGATAGCTCGGAATAAACAGCATACAAGCGGCAAGCGCGAAAAAGATGAACACCGTGGGGTGCATGAGCAGCGCAAGATCCTTTTTTATAAGGTTTTTTATATTGATGAACGACATATTAACCTCCTTTGCTCAGCTCTGCGCGTGCTCGTATTTTTCGGTATAGATCATGATGGATTCAATATCCGCCTTCGCCGTTTGCAGCCCGTCCGCAAGATGCAGCGCATCCTCTCTTATCAGCCCCGTAAAGCCGAAGGGCGTTTGCTTTATGCCGATGAGCGCCTGCTTGAGGGCGGGGGAGAGCGCGTCAAGTCCGCCCTGAACGAGCCTGTATGCGCCCGTTACCTGCTCGCGGTCGCCGCTCATAACTATTTCACCATCCTTTATATAAACGATATGATCCGCGCATTTATCAAGATCGCTCGTGATATGCGTCGAAAAAAGGATGCTCCTTTCGCCGTCCGAAACGAAATCGCGGAATATGTCCATTATTTCATCGCGCGAAACGGGGTCGAGCCCGCTCGTCGGCTCATCCAGAACAAGCAGCTTCGCATCGTGCGAAAGCGCAAGAGCAAGGGCGTATTTCACCTTCATGCCCGCCGAAAGCTCCTTTATCCGCTTGCCCTCGTCAAGCTGAAAGCGGGAGAGCAGCTCGCGGTATTTTTTATCGTTCCAATTGGAATAGAAGCGGCGGAAGGCGGCTGTAACGGTTTTAAGCTTCTTTGCGCTGTAATACTCAAACCCGCCGAACACAACTCCTATATCCTTTTTGCATTCCACCTCATGCTCCGGCATCGCCCTGCCGAAAAGCTTCACCTCGCCGCCGCTCCTTGAGGACAGCCCGAGTATCACCTTGAGCGTGGTGGTTTTGCCCGCGCCGTTTCTGCCTATAAAGCCGGTGATGCAGCCGCTTTCCACGCAAAGGGAAACGCTTTTCAGCTCAAACCCGCCGGGAAACGCCTTGATTATGTTTCTTGCCTCAAGCACTTTGGGCATTTTTGCTCCTCCTTTTGCGGCGCGGTGTGCTCTGGGTCGATCCGGATCCGGATTAGCTTCGCCAAAGCCTCGCCGCCGTCGATTGTGCATATTGATTATACACAATATAACACCTGCCGACGCTTTTGTCAACAGGTGTTTCAAGAAAAAACGTAACTATTTATTTGCGAAATCAAAAATTAACCGTAAAATAAAGTATTCCAAGCACCAATCTCATCACCGATATCGCGTCCCCGATGGTGATGGAGCCGCTTGAGTCCATATCCCCGTTCAGCGGAAAGGCAAGCTCGGCTTCGGGCTTTTGGCACCGCCAAAGTATCCTCGGCAAAGTATCTTCGGCAAAGCATCTTCGGCAAAGCATCCTCGGCTGCGCCTCTTTGGCAGCGCTTCTTTGTCAGGATTTGCTGAGGCGGCGCAAATAATATAGATATGAAGCAAAGGCGCGGCGTAAAAATCCGTACAAACCGATGTTGCGGAAATGCCATTATTGCGGGCGCGAAACAGCTTGACGGACAAGGGATTTTATATTATACTACTATCAATGGAGATGACAATATGCTTGAGCGCAGAACACGAACCATTCAAAAAAAGATAAAGGCGGCCGGCGAGGAGATACTCTCCGTGCAAAAGGCGATAGGGGAGCTGCTTGAAGGCCCCATAGCGCCGGGGGATGCGGGCGTTGCGTTCAGATGCAGGCTGCTTTTGAACCGCTGCACCGCGATAGACGAGGAGCTTTCAAGCCTTATAGAGAGCCTGCCCGAGCGCAGCGGCACCGCCGTATCGCGCAGCCTTGCCGCGCAGAACAGGCAGCTTTTGCTTCTTCAAAAAAACACGCTGAATTCGCTGCTCGACAGCATGAAAAAAAGCGGAAACGCGCTTGAAACCGCCAAAAAAATGGAGCTGGAGGCCGAATCGCTCAGGATCGGAGAAAGGATAAGAAAAAAATGCTGATCAGAATTATAAAAAAGAATATCGGATGGCTGCTGCTTGCCGCCGTGGCGCTGCTGCCGCTGCTGCTTGTTTCGGCAAACTCCACCGCGATTATCCAGAATACGGGCGTGCATTCGCTGAACACCTTCCGGATAATCGCCTATATCATCGCCGCCGCGGGCATAGCGCTTGCGCTCATCAAAATAATCGTGAGCGCGGTTCGCATATCGAGCGAGCAGAGGCACAAAACCCGCACCGAGCAGGAGATAGAGGCGCTGAAGGCGAGGAAGGAGCAGGAGGAAAGAAACGCCAGGGCGAAGCTGAACGTTAAGGGCCCCTTGAAGGACAGCGTGATCTATGAGCGCCTGAAGAGCCGGCTCAACGAGGATTGGGGCAGGCTCAGCACCACCAAGATACCCGCGCTCATGAGCGATATCCTTCGCCAGATGGACGATATGAATTCCTATCAGGCCAAGCTCTCAAGGCTGCTTGTGAACAACGGCGCGGATTATCTGGACGACACGAACGGCGTGCTTGAAAGCGTGGAGCAGAATATCCTGCGCAAGGTGCGCAAGGTGCTGAACTGCTTCGTGGTGTATGAACCCAGCCGCGTGGAGGACGTTCAAAAAATGCAGACCCTGCTTGAGGAAACCTGCGCTTCAAACGAAAGCCAGCTCAACAACGTGAAGGAATTTCTGCTTGCGATAACGGATTTTCTGAACAGGCAGGGGGACGACAACAACGGCGCGGAGAAGCTGGAGATCTATAAAAGAACCATCATGGAATCCATCACGGATAAGGACTGACGGCGAAAAGCTTCGCCGGATGAAGGCGCTATTCTGAAAGGAGAAAACAATGCGTAAATTCACAGTATTTGTATTAACGGCCGTAATGCTTCTTGCCTGCTTCGCCGGGTGCAGCAAGTATAAAAACGGCTCGAATCAGCTCACCTACGACGAGGCGATCACGGAGCTGAACGCCCTTATGAAAAAGGTAAACGTTACCAGGGTTTCAAACCCCGTGCTGGACGTGGACTCCGTTGAGCCCAGCGAGGCGGACGCGCTTTCGGATATAAGCGTTTTTCCGCTCACCACCAGGGGAAACGGGCAGATCGATATAGAGATCGCCGCCGACACCGAGCTTTCCGATGAAGCCGCGCCGGACGATTGGGGCAACGTGGTTGCCGACAGGTTCAACCGCGAGGGCTTCACCGTGAACGGCAAGAGCGTTTCGGTCTCCATCCGCAAGATCACGGGCGGCGAGGTGGTCACCTATATGCGTGCGGATGCTTACCGGCCCGATCTGTATATCCCCAGCCACGGCGCGTGGGGCAAGATGCTGGACGCCTCCGGCATACGCACCATAACGCTTACCGAAAGGCTGCTTGGCAACACCGCCGGCATACTTATCAGCAACAAGGTTTACGATGATTTCATCGCCAAATACGGCGAGGCGAACATGAAAACCGTTATAGAGGCCACCATCGCGGGAGACCTCACCTTTGCCTACACCAACCCCTACACCTCCAGCACGGGCCTGAATATGCTGACCATGATCCTGAAGGCGTTTGACGACAGCAATCCCCTTTCGCAGACGGCGGCCGAAAAGCTGCTTTCCTATCAGCGCAAATCGCCCCCCGTTGCGTACACCACCGCCGTTATGCGCAATAAGGCGGCAAAGGGCATAATCGACGCAATGGTTATGGAGGAGCAGGCGTACGTGCTCACCCCCGCGCTTTCTGACTTTATCTATATTCCCGAGGGCATTCGCCACGATCACCCCGTGTTCACCTTCGACTACGTGAGCGAGGAAAAAAGGCAGGCGGCGCAGCTCTTTATAGATTACTGCATGAGGGAGGAGAACCAAAAGCTGGGGTACGACAAGGGCTTCAACCGCCACAATGAATACGCCGGCAGGGAGCCGGGGCTGGACGGCGCGGGCTACCTTCAGGCGCAGGCGCTGTGGAAAAAGAATAAAAACGGCGGCATACCCACCGTGGCGGTGTTCGTTGCCGATACCTCCGGCTCGATGGCGGGCACCCCGCTTGCGGAGCTCAAAAGCTCGCTTATCGCAAGCTCCGCCTATATAAACTCGGATAGCTACATAGGGCTTGTGAGCTATTCGGACGGCGTTGTGAAGCATCTTGACGTGAAGCCCTTCGACGATAAGCAGAGGGCGTATTTCTCCGGCGAGGTGAAATCGCTCCGCGCAGCGGGCAGCACCGCCACCTACGACGCCGTGCTTGCGGCGCTCGAGATGCTTGCGGAGGTCAAAAAGACCCTGCCCGAATGCCGCCCGATACTGTTTGTGCTTACGGACGGTGAGCAGAACGTGGGCTGGAGCCTCAGCCGCATCAAGCCGGTCGTGGACGGCATGGACGTGCCTGTTTACACCATAGCCTATAACTACCGTGACACCGGTGCGCTTGAGGAGCTTTCCAATATAAACGAAGCGGTGAACATCAAGGCGGACAGCGACAATATCGTGAACGAGCTTCGCAACCTGTTCAACGTTGAGTCCTAAAGCGCCAAGGGCATGGGGCGAAAGGGAAACGGCAAGGGTGAGTGCAAAAGCGTGCGCTTGAACGCAAAAGCGTGAGCCTGAACCAAGGTCCTTTCCGCCGTACAGAATAAAATGCGGGGCTGCGCTGTGCGGCCCCGTTTGGATTAAAGTGCGCTGCGGAGGGCTTCGCCTCAGATCACAGGCGTTAAAAAGGAAAGCATGAAAAACACGGAAAACGCGGCAAGCATGGCAAATATGGAAAATACAGAAAGCAAGGCCAAAACCTATATCTGCCTCATGGGATTCGAGCCCTTCGATCCGGAAGAATACTCCGCGCTGTATACAAAGGCGCGGAAATGGTCGCTTGAGAGGACGGTGAACGAGCGCACGAGGATGCAGAGCGCTGCGGCGGAGCTTGCCTTTCTTGCGGCGGCGAAGGCGGCTCGCGCGGGAGGGCTGCTTTCCGCTTTGGATTGCGAAAACGCCGCGCAGCCGCCCGCCGGGTCAATAAGGCGCTTTGAATATGCCTATGCTCAAAACGGCAGGCCCGTGTTGAGCGGCGCGTATATGAGCCTTTCGCACACGGACGGGGCGGCGCTTGCGGCGGTTTCGTCCGCTCCCGTGGGCGCGGATATAGAGCGCGAAAGGCGCGTGAATCGGAGCGTTGCCAAAAGGATAATGGGCGAACAGGAATATGCGGAGTTTATTGCGCTTGGCGAGAGTGAAGGAACCGCCCGAATTCTTGAGTGCTGGACGGCGAAGGAGAGCTCTTTGAAGCTCACAGGCGAGGGCATCGCTGCGGGAATGGGCAGGATCTGTTACGATTTTGAGGCCGGCACGGTGCTTCGCGCTCAAACGCGGGAGCGCGCGCGGATCATCAGGCTGGATTCGGAGGGTTTTTTTGCCTGCGTTTGCCAAAAAGAAGCCGCAAAAACCGAAATACTGCGCTTTTGCGGCGCGGATGAGGCGGCAAGGTTCATACTGGGGCAAGCTGCTGAGATAGGAACGGCACGGGCAAAGGAATAAGCAAACAGACGAACAGACGAACAGACGAATGGACACAATCGATCGAGCAAGAATCAGCCGCCTCGGAAACTGCTCCGAAGGCGGCTGTTTTACAGAGTGAATAATTCGGTTGCTTTGCAGTATGGCCTGCTTACGGCCGGTCGGGCAGTATGTCTATCGTCACTATTTCGGGCGGGTTGAACACCCTCGGTATCACGCCCTTATAGCCGTCTATGCCCGCACATATCACAAGGTCGGTGCCGTTCACCTTGAAATGCCCCTTGCCGTAGCGCTGAAAGAAGGCTTCCGAGGCATAGACCGCGCCAAGTCCGAACGGAAGCGCCGCCACGCCGTTGTGCGTGTGTCCGCTGAGCACAAGGTCTATATCCCAGCGATATGGCAGATCGCTGATAGTGAACGATTTGGGGCGGTGCGAAAGCAGCAGGGTATAGCGGTCAGTATCGCAGAATTCTTTAAGCCATTCAAAAATGGGAAGATACTGCCCGGCGGTGTAGTAGCGATTGGGATAGGCAAAGGCGTAAAGGCCGCCTATGCGGATGCGCGCGCCGTTCACCTCGATATCCTCATAATTGCGCTCAAGCATTTTTGCGCCGGTGGACTCAAAAAGCCGCACAAGCCCCGTGGGCTCTATGCCGCGCACCATCTCGTAGTTTTCGCCAAGCTCAAACTCGGAATAAAGCGCAGGAAGATCGTGATTGCCAACGGAGAAATAAACGGGAGCTATCGCGCAGAGGCGCTCAAGCAGGCTGCGGAATGCCTCCGCCTCCTCCTCGGTGCAGTCGCGCTCTATCATGTCGCCGTTTACGGCGATCAGGTCCGGCTGTTCAAGCGCCGTTTTGTCCACCACCTGCTGATTGGTGGGATCGAGCTTTTTGCGGTGCAGATCGCTGATCATAACTATGCGCACCGATCCGCCGATCTCGGGAGAATCAACGGTATAGCGCGCCACCTCAAGATTGCCGTTTGAAAGCATGGAGATGAGCGCGGCGGCAGCAAAAGGAGCCGCGATCAAAAGCAGGATCACGGCAGCCTTGAGAATTGTTTTTTTGTTTGCGCGGCGCTTATTCAGCGAAGCAAGCCACTCACTCTCGCGCATATACCTTGGGCAGCTGTTCAGCAAAAAAGAGAATTACCTTTCAAAAAATAAGAATATGCTCGAAGGCTCAGCCCTTTGAGGGCTCGTGATAGGTTTTTACTATGCGCTTCACCTCGTCGCGTATGCGGGGGGAATTCTTCTCGCATAGATCGTGCAGCCTCTTGAGGCCCGCCGTGAATTCCTTTTCGTCCACGTCGATGGGATGGCCGATGTAGATAAGCTCGTTGTCGGTCTTGGTCATGCCCTCCTCGTCCATCAAAAGCTCCTCGAAGAGCTTTTCGCCGGGGCGCAGGCCCGTATAGGTTATATGAATATCCACGTCGGGCTCAAAGCCGGAAAGCTTTATCATATTGCGCGCAAGCTCGTCTATGCGCACGGGCTTGCCCATATCCAGCACGAAGATCTCGCCGCCCTTGGCGTAGGCGCCCGCCTGAAGCACCAGCGAAACCGCCTCGGGTATGGTCATGAAATAGCGGATAATATCGCGGTGGGTCACGGTCACGGGGCCGCCCTGCTCTATCTGCTTTTTGAAAAGCGGGATCACGGAGCCGTTTGAGCCAAGCACGTTTCCAAAGCGCACGGCAACGTATTCCGTTTCGGAATGATTGTTCATGGTTTGAACTATCATCTCGCAGATGCGCTTGCTCGCGCCCATGACGTTGGTGGGGTTCACCGCCTTGTCGGTGCTGATAAGCAGCATTCGCTTTGCGTGGTATTCGTCCGCAGCGCGCGCCACGTTCAGCGTGCCGAACACGTTGTTTTTAATGGCCTCGTTGGGGCTCACCTCCATGAGCGGCACGTGCTTGTGCGCCGCCGCGTGGAACACGTAGTCCGGATGATAGGCCTCAAATACGGCGTCAAGCCTGTCCCGATCGCGCACGGAGCCTATCAGCGCCTCAAGCTTCAGCTCGGGGTATTTGCGCTTGAGCTCCATTTGAATATCGTAGGCATTGTTTTCGTAAATATCGAAAATAAGCAGCGCCTTGGGCTCGTTTGCGGCTATCTGGCGGCAAAGCTCGCTGCCTATGGAGCCGCCTCCGCCCGTTACCAGGATGGTGCGCCCCTTGACGTAGTCCATGATGCCGGAAAGATCGACCTTCACGGAATCGCGCCCAAGCAGGTCCTCTATCTGAACGTTTCGCATCTGGCTGATGCTGACCTCGCCGTTTGAAAGCTGTATAAGGCTGGGGATTATGCGCAGCTTGCAGTCGGTTTCACGGCAGATGTCTATTATTTCCCTGCGCTGGATATTGGTGGCGGAGGGAATGGCTATGATTATCTCCTCTATGGAGCGCTTTTTAACCGTTTCAAGGATCTTATCGCGCCCGCCGACTATGCGAACGCCCATCAGATGCTGCCCCCATTTGGAGGGGTCGTCGTCAACTATGGCAATTATTTTATTATCGGCGTTTTTGCTTGCCTGAAGGTCGGTAAGCGTGATAAGGCCGCTCCTGCCCGCGCCTATGAGCAGCGTTCTTCTGCCGCCGCGGTTCGTGTGGAGCCAGTTTCGCCTCAGAAGCCTGTATGAAAAGCGGATGGCGATTATCATTGCGGCAAGCAGTATGCCGTTGAGCACGTGGTAGCTCATCGGCATTTTAAGCTTGAACAGCTTCATTAAAATGAAGCTTAACACGTCCACCACCACGCAGGCCGCCAATATATGCAGCGCTTCGTCGAATGAGGCGTATTCCCAAAGGCTGTTGTACAGCTTGAAGAGCGCAAAAACCGCTATGCCTATAACGAGGTAGAGCGGCGTAAAGCGCAGCGCGTTTGAAAGGTAGGTGCTTTTGGCAAGCGAAACGAAATCAAGATTGGCATCGAGCACAAGCGCCAAAAACGACGCCGCCGATAGCGCTATGATATCCGCAAGAATAAGGAGCAGTACGCGCCAAACCCTTGTGGACACCTTGCGCCTCTGCGGTTTGTATGCAATGGTCGGAGCCTTGTATTCCTTCATTTAATAAAACCCTTCCCGGAAAAACCTTAGAGCTTAGCTTGAGTTACACTAAAAAAAGCGTATGCGTTTATCGTGCGCGTGCCGAAAAGCCCGATCCGCCCCAAAACAAGCGGAAAGCGCACGAAACATCGCTTTTTTGCCTAACATCTGCCTAACATTATAATTTAAATCGGCTCCTCTTGTCAATAATTATTGACAAAGTTTTGAGTATGCAATATAATAATGAAAATGCCGTACGCTGCGCTTCTTGGCGCGGATGCGGCGAATATACAGGCTTTGATCGGGACAGGGCATGCCCACAGCCTCTTTAAGAGAGCCGCCGGACGGTGCGAGGCGGCAGGGGTCGGGCAGGGCTATCACCCGTGAGCTTCGTTCGTGAAGCCGCAGAAGGTTTTTCTGCGGTGCGTAGCGTTCGGCGGCTGCCGCCGTTACCGGCTCGGAGTGCGGAAGGGCGCGTTTTTCGCGGGCTTTTCCGAATTCGGGTGGTACCGCGGTTTCGATCGCCCCGATGGGGGGCGGTCGTTTGTTTTTCGGTTTATTAAAGTATTTTTACATTGGAGGATAAACACAGAATGTACAAAAAGGTTTCAACTTCCCTTGACTTTGTGCCGAGAGAGAAGGAAATACTGGAATTTTGGAAGCAGAACGGCATCTTTGAAAAATCCGTGAAGCAGTCCGAGGGCAAGCCTGCCTACACCTTCTACGACGGCCCGCCGACGGCGAACGGCAGACCCCATATCGGGCACGTGCTCACAAGGGCCATGAAGGATATAATTCCGCGCTATCGCACCATGAAGGGGTACGACGTGCTGCGCAAGGCGGGCTGGGATACCCACGGCCTTCCCGTTGAGCTGGAGGTGGAAAAGGCGCTGGGGCTGGACGGCAAGGAGCAGATAGAGGGCTACGGCGTGCTTCCGTTCATTGAAAAATGCAAGGAATCCGTTTGGAAATACAAGGGCGAATGGGAAGAGATGAGCGACGAGGTGGCGTATTGGGCGGATATGGAAAAGCCCTACGTCACCTATCACGACGACTATATCGAGTCCGTATGGTGGGCGCTCAAAACCATAGACGAAAAGGGGCTTTTGTATAAGGGCCATAAGATAGTGCCCTATTGCCCGCGCTGCGGCACCGCGCTTTCAAGCCACGAGGTCGCGCAGGGCTATAAGGACGTGAAGGAGGTTTCCATCTTCGTCACCTTCCCCGTGAAGAAGGACGACGATCATCCGCAGCTTGACGGCAGCGAGGAGCTTATCGCGTGGACCACTACGCCGTGGACGCTGCCCTCAAACGTGGCGCTCTGCGTGAACGCGGACGAGGACTACGTTATAGTTAAAAAGGATGAGCGCAAATTCGTGCTTGCCAAGGCGCTTGTGGAAAGCGTGCTGGGCGAGGGCACGAGCGAGCTTGCCTGCATGAAGGGCTCTGAGCTTGTGGGGCTTGAATACGAGCCGCTCTTCGATTTTCCCGTGAATCACAGGGGCAAAAAGGGCTGGCGCATCGTTTCCGATCCCTACGTTACCCTTACGGACGGCGCGGGCATAGTTCACATCGCGCCCGCCTTCGGTGAGGACGACGCAAAGGTCGGCAGGGAATGGGAGCTGCCCTTCGTTCAGCTTGTGGACGCGCGCGGCAGGCTCACCGGCGGCACCCCGTGGGACGGCGTCTTCGTTAAAAAGGCTGATAAGCCGATAATCGAGGAGCTGAGAGCGAGCGGCAAGCTTTTGAAGGAGCTTCCCTATGAGCACAGCTATCCCTTCTGCTGGCGCTGCGACACGCCGCTCATCTATTACGCAAGGGAAAGCTGGTTTGTGAAAACCACCGCCGTGAAGGAGCGGATGATCGAAAACAACCGCAAAATCAACTGGATACCGGAGTCCATCGGCGAGGGCAGGATGGGCAATTTCCTTGAAAACGTTATAGATTGGGGCATAAGCCGCGAAAGGTACTGGGGCACTCCGCTGCCCGTGTGGATGTGCGAATGCGGGCATTATCACGTGATGGGCAGCCGCGAGGAGCTTCGCAAATACGCTCCCGAGGTGCCCGAGGATATAGAGCTGCATAAGCCCATGCTCGATCCCATCACCTTCAAATGCGAAAAATGCGGCGGCACCATGCGCCGCGAGCCCGTGGTGATCGACTGCTGGTTCGACAGCGGCTCAATGCCCTTTGCGCAGTGGCACTATCCCTTTGAAAATAAAGAGGAGTTCGAGCGCAGGTTCCCGGCGGATTATATCAGCGAGGCGGTGGATCAGACCCGCGGCTGGTTCTACACGCTCTCCGCGCTCTCCACCATACTTTTCGATAAGCCCGCGTTTAAAAACTGCATCGTGCTTGGGCTTGTGTGCGATAAGGACGGCAAAAAGATGAGCAAGCACGTGGGCAACGTCGTGGCCCCGGCGGACGTGCTCACCAAGCAGGGAGCGGACGCGGTGCGCTGGTATTTCTACACCGCCTCAAGCCCCTGGCTGCCCAGCCGCTTCAGCGGGGACGCCGTGAGCGAGCAGCAGCGCAAGTATATGGGCACCCTTTGGAACACCTACGCCTTCTATATCCTCTACGCGGATATAGACGAGTTCGATCCCACCAGGCACAGCCTGAAGAGGGAAAACCTTTCCGTTATGGATAAATGGCTGCTTTCAAGGCTGAATACCCTCATTAGGACCGTGGACGGCGACCTTGAAAAGCTCAAGATAACCGAGGCAGGCAGGGAGCTGAACCGCTTTGTGGACGATCTTTCAAACTGGTACGTTCGCCAGGGCAGGGAGCGCTACTGGGGCAAGGTGATGACGGCGGACAAGGAGGCGGCGTATATGACGCTTTACACCGCGCTTGAAACGCTTTCCAAGCTCACCGCGCCCTTCACCCCCTTTATGGCGGAGCAGATCTATCAGAACATAGTGCGCACCGTGGATCCTTCCGCGCCGGAAAGCGTGCATCTTTGCGATTTCCCCGTGTGCGATGAAAGCTTCATCGATTCGGAGCTTGAAAGGAGCATGGACGATATTCTGCGCGTGGTCACGCTCGGCAGGGCCGCAAGAAGCCTTGCAAACATCAAAAACCGCCAGCCCCTCTCGGAAATGTTCGTTCAGGGAGTGGATGAGCTGCCCGAAATGTATACCGAGATCATCGCGGGCGAGCTGAACGTGAAAAAGGTCAGCTACGTTAAGGACGCCTCCTCCTTCATCAGCTACCGCGTGAAGCCGCAGCTCAAAACGCTTGGCCCCCGCTACGGCAAGGTGTTGCCGAAGATAAATCAGTATCTTGCACAAGATGGTATCGGAAACGAGGTCGTGGCGGCGCACGCAAGCGGCAAGCCCTATGAATTTGAGGTGGACGGCACGGCCGTTTCGCTGAATGAGGACGACGTGCTGGTGGACACCGTTAAAAAGGAAGGCTTCGCCACGGCGGGCGACAACGGCGTTACCGTGGTTTTGAACACGCTGCTCACCCCGGAGCTTATCGAGGAGGGCTACGTGCGCGAGCTTATCAGCAAGGTGCAGACAATGCGCAAGGAGGCGGATTTTGAGGTTACGGATAAGATAATCCTCACCGTTTCCTGCGGCGAGGAGCTGCTTGCCGCGCTGGACAGGCATTCCGACGAGATAAGAACCGCAACGCTCTCCACGCTGCTTGAGTTCGGCGAGCCGAGCGGCATAGTGAAGGATTGGGACCTGAACGGCGAAAAGGTCACTATCGGAATCAGGCGCTGAGCGAAGGCTGCTCGGCGATATAGAAGAATCCAAACCCCCGCCGTGTGTGCGGTATGCGCGGCAAAGGCTATGCGCCGTTTTGCATTCGCGGCGGGGAAAGGTAAGGTTAAGTGTAAGGGTAAGAAAATACCCGCTTTCAGGGGGAGGAAGGCTTTTATGAAGCTGAAAACTGATGATCGGGGCGGAAAAAACGGCCTGCGGCGCGGAAAATGGCTGCGCCGTGCCTGCGCTTGCTGCGCTTTTGCTGCGCTCACGGCGCTTTTCGCCTGCTCCGGCGGCGCGAGCGAGGCGGCGCAGGCGGCGTTTGATCGCGGCGCGGCGGCGTACAATTCCTGCGATATGGAAGCGGCAAAGCAGGCGTTTGCGGAGTGCTGCCGGCTGGACGGCGCATTGTATGAGGACGCAAAAAAATATCTGGACGGCATAGCGGAGTACGAAAGGCTGTATCTGCAGGGCGTTTCGGCGTATGAAAGGGGCGATTACAATGCCGCCTCATCCGCGTTTCTGGGCATCAAGGGCTATTTGAACAGCGAGGATTATCTAAACAGCATCGACGGCCTGAAGGATGAATACGACTCCGCGGTCAGGCTGTATGAGGCGGGCGAATATCTAAAGGCGAGGGCGGAGTTTCTGCGCCTTGGGGACTATCAAAGAGCCGCCGCCTATGCCGCGAATATCGACTCCATGATAGGGCTTTACAACGAGGGCATAAGGCTTATGAACCGCAGCAGCTTTCAAAATGCGGCCCGCGCCTTCACCGCGATAAACACGCGTTTTCTTGATTCGGATGAAATGCTTCTGCTGTGCGAGCGTATGCGCGGCAGCGAAACGGTGAAGCTTGGCGAGTTTATTCACGGCTACACGCAGGAATACGGCGGTGAAAGCAGGCTTTACGGCGGCAGCTTCGGTCTGTTTTTTGAATTGAAGGACAGCAGGGGGCTGATAATCTCCGGCGCGATGGACGAAAGCGGGGTCGTGCGCCGCATTTCCTTCTGCGTTTCAAGGGAGCTTGCCTCCATACTCGGCCGTGCGGAGGTGGAAAGCACCTTTGCGCACTGCATCCGTGCGCTGAACCCAAGCCTTGCCGCGCACGCGGGCATTCTTTCCGGCATTTCGGATTTTCTGACGGAGCAGGGCAGAATGTACGGCTCGATGCGCGTTCACCTTGGCTCGGGGGAGGACGGTATGACCGTGCTCACCGCTGAGTACGAACCGCAGGGCTTGAGCTGAGCGCAGCCCGAAACGCGGCCCCGGGTATATTTACAAGCGCGTGCAAAAATGGTATAATATCCGCGAGGGAGGTGATTTCATGCACCTGCAGGAATCAGGCGAAATGTATCTTGAAACCATACTGCGGCTCTCCGAAAAGCTGGAGAAGGTCCGCAGCATCGATATTGCCGAGGAAATGGGCTATTCCAAGCCCAGCATAAGCCGCGCAATGCGCATTTTAAAGGAAAACGGCTTCGTGACCATAGACACGCTCGGAGCGGTCACGCTCACGGAAAAGGGGCGCGCCGCCGCCGAAAAAACCTATGAGCGCCACAGGGTGCTCACGGCGCTGTTTATGGGGCTTGGGGTGGATGAGGCCACCGCGACGGATGACGCATGCAAGATCGAGCACGTTATATCCGATGAAACCTTCGACGCGATAAAGCGCCACATGACAGAGAAAAAGGGCTTTCTGCCCGATTGACAAGGGCAAAACCAAGCGATAATCGGAAAAAAGCTGCCGGGTAAACCGAGCAGCTTTTCATCTGTCCATAATACTAAATTTTATTTAAAACAATAGTTTTTATGAGTGGAGAAAACGCAAGAGCGGCTTGCTCTTTATTCCGCTTATTCGATAAACAGCTTGCTGCGGAGATACACGTCGCCGCTGCCGAGGGTGATCACAAGGTCGCCCTCGCGCGCGTTTTCTTTAAGGTATTCGTTTATCTCCTCAAAGGTGGGGATATATTTTGCGTTGTGCGATTCGCGATTTATCGCCTCCACCATATCCCTTGCGTGAACGCTGCCGTCGTCCGTCTCCCTGCCGGGGTAGATGTCCGGCACCAGCACCTCATCGGCGGTTTTAAAGCAGTCCACATTCTCAAGGAAGAGCGTTTTGGCGCGGGTGTAACTGTTGCATTGGAACACGGCGATCACGCGGCCGCCCTTCGCGGTGCGCACGGCGCTGTCCATCGCGGCGCGGATCTCGGCGGGATGATGCGCGTAATCGTGAAAAACCTTAACGCCGTTCCGCTCGCCGTAATACTCAAAGCGGCGCTTGACGGAGTGAAACAGCGGCAGAGAGCGGGCAACGTCCTCAAAGGAAACGCCGTGGGAGAGCGCCACCGCGCAAACGCCCAGCGCGTTCTGCACGTTGTGGATGCCGGGAACGTGCAGCTCGATCCGGCCGAGCCTTTCGCCCTTATGGACAACGTCGAACGAAGCGCAGCCAAGCTCGTCGAACTCGATATTCTCCGCCGTATAATCGGGCCTGTTTGCCTTATCAAGCCCGTAGGTTATCTTGTTGAGCGCAAATTCATCGAAAAGAGCGCGCACGTGCTCGTCGTCAACGGAGCCTATCAACAGCCCGTTTTCCGGCATGAGCTTTATGAACTTGCGGAAGGCGTTCACAATATTATCGAAGGTTTTGAAATAGTCCAGATGATCGTTGTCGATATTGTTTATCAGCACCACGGTGGGGTGGAGCGTAAGAAAGCTTTCAACGTATTCGCAGGCCTCGGTGATGAAAAGCTCGCCGGAGCCGAGGCGGATGCCGCCGTTCAGAAAATCCACCATGCCGCCGACGTGTACCGTGGCGGAGGAGGCGCTTTTTTCCGCTATGAGCGCAAGCATGGAGGTGATGGTGGTTTTGCCGTGGCAGCCCGCGATGCCGATAACGTCGCCGTAATCCGCGCTGATGATGCCAAGCGCCTCGGAGCGCTCGATCTCAGGTATGCCAAGCTCCCTTGCGCGAACGCGCTCCACGTTGTCGTAAGGTATGGCGGCGGAATACACCACCGCGTCGCAGCCCTCAACGTTTTTCGCGTCGTGACCTATAAAAACGGGCACGCCAAGCTCCGTGAGCCTTTCGGTGAAGGGAGAAGCTGCGCGGTCGGAGCCCTGCACGAAGCAGCCCTTTGCGCGCAGGATCTGCGCAAGCCCGTTCATGGAGCAGCCGCCGATGCCTATAAAATGAACCTTGCCGCAAAGCTTTTTTGCAGCTGAATTATTTTGTGAAACAGTCATCTTGACCCCTTTTTGCTTCGATAAGAAAGCGGATAATAGTTTTTGCGCCCTTCGCGGAGAAACCGGGAAGGATCAATACCTTCCAACGCTTCATTATACTCCATTATTCGCAATTTGGCAACTTTTTTTGTTTTCCACGCATGGAAATGCTGATTGCAGCTTTAACTGTCCGGTCCACAAAGGGGTATTGCTCAGCCATCCGCCGGTTTTCGCCGCGCGTTTCGTTTGCCCGAAGGTTGACCTGTGCGCTCATAGCGCTATTCAATGCGGCGGCATACTGCGATCGACACATACTGCGATCTCCCGATTTTTTGCTTGACAAACGCACGGAATAGTAATAGAATATGGGGCATAATATGATTGCAGGCTGTGAAGGAAAGAGTAGGGCTTTTTTCCGCAAGGGGTTTTTCTCCCGCAAGAGATCCGCCGGTTGGTGCAAGGCGGCGCGGAGGCGGCTTGAACATGGCTCCGGAGCCTCCTTTGGCAAGGGCGCGCTGCGCTTCAGCCGGGGCGCGTGCGCGCGTTAAAGCGCATAATGAAGCCCGCGTTTTTCACGCGGGGAAGCAGGGTGGTACCGCGTTGATTGCTTCGCCCCTGTGTCCTTTCGGACGCGGGGGCTTTTTTGTGCCGATCGGCCCCTGCCCGAAAAACCAAAACTACAACGGAAAAGGAAAATCAAAATGTCTGAAAAGATCAAAGCACCGTATTACATCACCACACCCATCTATTACCCGAGCGCCAATCTGCACATCGGGCATACCTACTGCACCGTGAATACCGACGCGCTTGCAAGGTATAAGCGCCTCACGGGTCACGAGGTCTATTTTCTCACCGGCGCAGATGAGCACGGCCAGAAGATAGAGCGCAAGGCGGAGGAGGCGGGCGTTACCCCTCAGCAGTTTGTGGACGATATCGTAAAGGGCTTCCACGCGCTGTGGGAGCTTATGGATATTTCGCACGACGGCTTCGTGCGCACCACGGACGATTATCATATTGCCTGCGTTCAAAAGGTTTTTAAAAAGCTCTATGATAAGGGCGATATCTATAAAAGCAGCTATAAGGGCATGTACTGCACGCCCTGCGAGAGCTTTTGGACGGAAACCCAGCTCAAGGAATCCGGCGGCGTTTGCCCGGACTGCGGCAGGCCGGTGGAGGAGGTTGAGGAGGAGAGCTATTTTCTGAACGTCAGCAAATACGCGCCGCGCCTCATAGAGTATATAAATGAAAATCCGGATTTCATCCAGCCCCCGTCAAGAGCCAAGGAGATGCTGAATAATTTCCTGCTGCCGGGCCTGGAGGATCTTTGCGTCAGCCGCAGCACCTTCAAATGGGGCGTGCCGGTGGATTTTGACGATAAGCACGTGATCTACGTTTGGTTCGACGCCGTGCTGAACTATCTTTCCAAGCTCGGCTATCTCGCGGATAACGACGAGCTTTTCAAAAAGTTCTGGCCCGCAAGCGTGCACGTCGTGGGCAAGGAGATAATCCGCTTCCATACGATCGTTTGGCCCATCATGCTGATGGCGCTCGATCTGCCCCTTCCCAAGCAGGTTTACGGCCACGGCTGGCTGGTGCTGGACGGCAGGAAGATGGGCAAATCCGTGGGCAACGTGGTGGATCCCGTGGCGCTCGTGGGCAGATACGGCGTGGACGCCATCCGCTACTTCCTGCTTTCAGAATTCCAGTTTGGAATAGACGGCAATTTCAACAACGAGATCCTGATCACCCGCATAAACAGCGACCTTGCAAACGACCTCGGCAACCTGCTTTCGCGCACCGTTGCCATGATAGAAAAATACTTCGGCGGCGAGGTGCCGGAGGCGAAGGTATATGTTTCCGAGGAAGACGACACGATCATCCCCGTTGCCTCTGCGCTGCATGAAAGGGTGGAGGCGGCGATGAACGCCGTGCATCCGAACGAGGCGCTTGCCGAGATATTCAGGCTGATAAGGCTTTGCAATAAGTATATCGACGTCACCGCCCCCTGGGTGCTTGCCAAGGATGAATCAAAGCGCGACCGTCTCGGCACCGTGCTTTACAACCTTGCGGAGTGCATGAGGATAGTGGGCGTTTGCCTGCAGCCCTTTTTGACCCGCACCGCCCCGAGGATCTTCGAGCAGCTCGGCATAAGCGGCAACGAAGCGCTCACCGGCTTTGAGTCCATAGAGCGGTTCGGCTTGCTGCCGGCCGGCACGAAGGTGGTAAAGGGCGAGGCGCTGTTCCCGCGTATCGATATCAAAAAGGAGCTGGAATACCTTGAGAGCCTGATGCCGAAAACCGAGGAAAAGCAGGAGGAAAAGAAGGCCGAGAATGCCGAGAAGGCCGAGAAGAGCGAAAAGAGCGAAAAAGGCGAAAAGAGCGGCAAGGACGAAAAGAGCGCACGGGAAAAGCCCGAAGCGGACGGGGAAAAGCTGACCGAAATCAGCTACGACGACTTTGCCAAGCTCGATCTGCGCCTTGCGAAGGTGGTTGCCTGCGAGGAGGTGCCGAAGTCCAAGAAGCTGCTCAAGTTCACGCTCGATCTGGGCGGCGAGGAGCGCACCGTGCTTTCCGGCATCAAGAATTGGTTCGGCACAAATGATCTCATCGGCAAAACCGTGGTGGTGGTCGCCAATCTCGCGCCGCGCACCATGGCGGGCATCGAGAGCCACGGCATGATACTCTGCGCAAGCGACGCGGGGGATGTGCATCTTTCACCCCTCACCACCATGAGCGAGATGGAGAGCGGGCTGAAGGTTCGCTGACACGGCGGGCATGAAGGGCTTATGAAGGAGGAGCGCAATTCGGCTGCGGCGGCACGCGCCGCGGAAAAGGAGAAGAATATGCAAAAGGACGGGCCTGTGCAGGGAAAGATATTCGCCATGAATGCAACGCTGCAATCCGTGCTTTGGGTGCTCGGCATGGCATTGGCGTTTTTCCCGATTTTCCTGCTGATAGCCTTTGCCGAGCAGCTCGGACGCACGCTCTACGCGCTGCTCTGGGGCGTATACCTCGGGGCGATGGCCGCAGCATACGGCGTGATCGACCGCAGAAAGCGCCGCCGCATCGAGAGGATCTATGAGGCGGATGCGAAAAATTGCGAACGAACGATCGATGGAGAAATAAGGAAGCTTCAATGATCGAAAGGGGCAATACTGTTTTATACTGTTGACGCGCCATACATACCGCCGGAGCATTCAGGGCTTTATTGGCGCGTTAATGGTATGGATGCGCATAAATAATAGTATGGATTTTTTGAACGACAAAAGGCCGCCCGAGGGCGGCCTTTTGCCAACAGTAAACAGGAAGGAAATACATGAATCGGAAGCTCCTCATTGCTCCTCATCTGACTATATAACGAATCAAGAACGGCGGCGGTTGAGTGGGAAATAATATATTTTCAAAACCCTTCCGATCATGCCCTGTTCATCTTATAGATAACGTTCAGCCCCTGAAGAAGCAGATCTCTCTCCAGTATGATGTCGTGCCTGCAGAGGGGAATGATATACGGCGCGGAGCCGCCCGTGGCGATGATGGTGGAGCTGTGTCCAAGCTCCTCCGCCATGCGGTCGATAATGCCGTCCAGCATCGCGGCGGAGCCGTACATTATGCCGCTGCGCATCGCCTCGACCGTGTTTTTGGCGATCACGTTGCCGGGCTGATCGAGGTTGATGCCGGGAAGCTGCGCGGTGCGGCTTGTGAGCGCATCCAGCGAAATTCTGGGGCCGGCCATGATAACGCCGCCAAGGTACATATTCCTGGGCTCTATCACCTCGATGGTGGTGGCGGTGCCGATGTCGATAAGTATGAGCGGCGCCTGTCTGGTGGCAAGGGCGGCAACGGCGATCACGATTCGGTCCGAGCCGACCTGCGCTGGGTTGTCCAGGCGGATGTCGAGCCCCGTCTTGAGCCCGTGTCCAACCACCATGGGGGGCTTTTTGATTATCTTATACACACCGTTGCGCACCGCGTTGAAAACGGGGGGAACCACCGAGGAAATGATGCAGTCCTCAATATTCTCGATGCGGCAGCCGAAGGTTTCAAGCATGCTCTTGATCTCCACGCCGTATTGATCGGAGGTGCGCGTTTTATCGGTTGCAATACGAACCTCGCATATTATTTCGTCGTTCTCAATGCAGCCGATGGTGATATTGGTGTTGCCGATGTCGATTGCCAGAAGCATTTTGGAATTATCCTTTCGAGGGTAGTTTTATCAGTTTTCCTTTTTATTCACGGGCAGCACCCTCGCGCCGTAGAGCGCGGTGCCCACAAGACCCGAGATGATGGTGGAAACCACCATTTCCACAAGCGCGTTCACGCCCACGAAGGCGATGATGAACATGAGAAAATTCCGCCCGTCCATAAGCTTTTGAACGTATTCGGTGTGGCCAAACAGCACCACGAGCGCGGTCATAAAGAAGGCGGTGTTCAGGAAAGCGGAGAGGAAGCCCGCAATAAAGCATTCCGGCATGAGCTTGCTTTCCTTTTTGGCGGGGCTCCTGAATTTATTCACAAGCGCAAGCGCGATTATCGCAAGACCCACCGCTATTGCGATGATTCCGAAGATGATGAACGCCGTGCCGGGGCTCTGACCCGCTTCGGCAAGCCTGTTTTTCTCCGCGCCCGTTGAGATCACCACCGCGCCCGCAGCGGCAAGGATGATGCCGATTATGGAGCCGAAAACGAGCGTAAGGTTCTTTGCGCTGTATTTTTTAAACAGATCGCGCAGCGCATTGTATACAAGGCCGACGAGCAGTCCGTCCAGCGCGCGCGGCACGAATCTTTGCACGAACGCAAGGAAGGGGTTTATGCCGAAAAGCACTATGCCCATGCCGCTCGGAATGCCGATGGAAAGGCACTGCAAAAAGCTGAGCAGACCGAAGATGGAGCCGATGATAAGCCCGCCGATGGGCCCGAGGGCAATCGCCGCTATCGCCACGGGAATGATATTGAGCGTGATGGAAAGCGGGCCGATGGGTATCGTGCCGAGCGGGGTGAAAGAAAACACCATCAGTATCGCCGTTAAAAGCGCAAGGATGGTGAAGTATTTCATGTTCATTCTGTTTGCTTTTTTCATTTTTGCCTCCTACTGCCGCTCTTTTTTTGATGCGGCGTATTTATTGAGTGTTCGGAGCGGGCGGTTTTTTATCTCGCTGTTCTTCGCAGGGGATAAAACGCGAATGCCGCCGCTCACGCTAATTATATCCCTATCGAAATGCTTTTGCAAGTTTTTTCCAAAAAAACGGCTCTTTACAAAACCGTTAAAAAAGGATATACTGTATAATGGAGCTGTGGGGCAGCTCTTGCCGCAGCTTCGACAAATAATCGTCATTTTTTAAGTAATCGGGAGGCGAATATGCTTAAAGGGAAAACCGTACTGCTTGGAGTAACGGGCGGCATAGCCGCATACAAGGCGGCGGCGCTGACGAGTATGCTTGTAAAGCAGCATGCCTCGGTCGAGGTCGTGATGACGAAAAACGCGGCTCAGTTCGTTGCCCCGCTCACCTTCGAGCAGCTTTCGGGCAATCGCGTTTCAATAGATACCTTCGATAGAAACTTCGTGCATAAGGTGGAGCATATCTCGCTTGCAAAGCGCACCGACCTCGTTATAGTCGCGCCCGCCACGGCGAATATCTGCGCCAAATTTGCGCACGGCATTGCGGACGATATGCTTTCCACAACCGTGCTTGCCTGCCGCTGCCCGAAGCTCGTTGCGCCCGCCATGAACACCAATATGTATGAAAACCAAGTGACGCAGGATAATCTTGAGATCCTGCGCGGCTACGGCTGGAAGGTCATAACCCCCGCCTCCGGCCGCCTCGCCTGCGGCGACGTGGGCGCGGGCAAGCTCCCCGAGCCGGAGGAGCTTTTGTGGCATATACTCAAGGAAATAGGCATGGAGCACGATCTTGAAGGAAAGAAGGTGCTTGTAACGGCAGGCCCAACGCGCGAAAGAATCGACCCCGTGCGCTATATAACCAATCATTCAAGCGGTAAAATGGGCTGCGCAATTGCTAAAATGGCGATGCTGAGGGGCGCGGAGGTTACGCTCGTTGCGGGCCCAATGGAGGTTGCGCCGCCGCCGTTTGTGCAGGTGGTGAACGTTGAGAGCGCCGAGGAAATGTATAATGCCGTAACGGAGCGGGCGGGGGAGATGGATATGATCTTCAAGGCCGCCGCCGTTGCGGACTACACGCCCGTGGAATATTTCGATGAAAAGGTCAAGAAAAAGGACGGCGATATGAGCATTCCGCTTCGCCGCACCAAGGATATTCTTAAAACCCTCGGCGAAACAAGGCGCGAGGGTCAGGTGATATGCGGCTTTTCCATGGAAACCGAGAATCTTATCGAAAACAGCCGCAAAAAGCTTGAAAAAAAGAACGTGGATATGATCTGCGCAAATAATCTCAAGGTCAGCGGCGCGGGCTTCGGCACGGACACGAACGTGATAACCGTTATCACAAAAACCGGCATGAGCGAGCTTCCGCTCCAATCCAAGGACAGCGCGGCGAATGAAATACTGAATATCGCGGCGGGTATGCTGTAAAGAAAAAAACGAGGGCTGACGGCGGATATATGAAGATCGAATGCAGAATGTGAAAAAATAGAACTGTAATAATCTATCAAAGGAGTTGCTTTCGGAACGGGCGGTGCATTTCATGCGGAATCGATCGAGCTCCTCCGAGCGGAAAGAGGTATTATGTTTACCGGAAAATCAAAAAAAGCAGTTATTCTGTTGCTTGCTGCCGCTATTGCGCTGATCGCTATGCTCGCGGGCTGCGGTTTAGGGAAAAGCGGCGAGGATGCCGGCGGCGGTACCGCGCAGCCGAAGGCGGTTGCCATTGACCACAGATACGCGGCGAAGGAGGAGGGCGCTCGGCTGCTTCTTGATAACGAGGAGTACTATGCCGGATTCAGCCGCAACGATCTTGACTTCAGAACTCAGAGCCATACGGGCACGATGGAGGAGTACAGGCTCTTTGCAAAGGAGCAGGTGCTGGATTTTACCGACCGCCAGAAGGAGTATCTGGATGAGCACCTGGAGTCCATCGCCTCAAGGATGACGGAAAAGGGCTACACCCTTCCGAACCTTGATCAGATAGTGTTCATCTCCACCACCATGAAGGAGGAGTGCGACGTGCTCGCGTACACGCACGGAACACAGATCTATCTGGACGGAGCCACGATCGAAAGCTATATCGGAAACAGCGAAAAGGATAGAATGATCGAGTACGTGCTCGCTCACGAGCTGTTCCATTGTCTAACGAGATGCAGTCCGGAGTTTCGGGCCGAAATGTACAAGCTCATCCATTTCAAAGTGCAGGAAAAGGATTTCGAGATACCCCCTTCGGTAATGGAGTATTTTATTTCCAACCCGGACGTTGAGCACCACAACGCATACGCGACCTTTGAGATAGACGGTGAAAATATAGATTGCTTCATGGCCTTTATCACAACGAAGCATTTCGAGAAGGAGGGCGACCGCTTCTTTGACTGCGCTGCCGCGGCACTTGTGCCGATCGACGGCAGGGACACCTATTTCCTGTCGGATCAGGCGGCCAACTTCGACGCCCTGCTCGGCACGAATACCGGCTACGTGCTGGATCCCGAGGAATGCATGGCGGACAATTTCGGCTTTCTGATAGCATACGGCATGGAGGGACCGGACGGAAACGGTTACCCAAACCCGGAGATAATCGAAGGTATCGAAAGCTATCTCAAGCGGGGAAGCTGATCGGAAGCTCTCTGTGATCCGGCCCTGAAGCCTGTTTATTGATGTGCCGATAAAAGCTTGAGTATCTTGAATACTTCGGCGGGATGTACGGTGCGAACACGCCCTGAATAACGGACTACATTAGCACCTCCACCGCCGAGCAGCTCACCTCATACGCGGTGCGGATCTGCTCCGAGCCGTCCTCAAGCAGCTTTTTATACTCGCGGCTCTGCAGTCTGCCGATCACCGAAAGCTCCGTGCCGACGCTCGCGCCGCTTAAAAACCTTGCGTTCCTGCCCCATGCGATAAGGGGCAGATAGTCCGATTTGTTGTAGCGGCGGTTCACGGCGATAAGAATATCCGCTATCTCCCGCTCAAAGGGCGTTTTGCGGTAGATAACGCTTTTGCATATAAAGCCGGAAAGCTCCGCCTCGTTTGTGTCGCCCTCGTCTGCCTCGGCGGGGCGCATCTCCCGCGCGAAAACGGTTATTATAAGGCGGTTTCCGCTCACTGTGCGCTGATTGTAGGAGCGTATCTGACCCCGTATAAAAAAGCGGTCGCCGCACTCCGTTTCCATATCGCCAAGCAGCCTTTCGCCCGCCGTAACGGGAATTACGTCCTCCGTGCCGCTCAGCCTTTTTATGCAGAGCGGAAACTTGAAAAACGCCTCGCCGTATATCGAATGGCTGTATTCAAGAGGGGAGGCAAGAGTGCCGATAAGTTCAATTTTGTTCACGGTTTCAAGCATGGTTTCGCACCGGGCGGACCGCCCGCATCCTTTTCGCAAATTTCGAGCCCTGCTAATACTATTCCCGAATGCGCGGAAATATTATCGCTTCGCGCCGTATCATTAGGCTTGCGCGGCATTTGGCTGCCTGCACCGGATATTGGCCGTCTGCGAATGCGGAAAGTGAACGTCGAAAGCGAACGCGGAAAGAGGATGCCGAAAGCGAATGCGGAGAGTGAATTATGAAAGGACGGAGAAGGGATTTGACAGAGAATGAGATCGGGCAAAGGCTGCGGGAGAGCCGAGCCGTGCTATCCGCGCATTTTAACTCTTACCCCTTGATGACCCCGCAGGACGCGGTGAAGCTATTGTATCAAAGCGAATTCGGCTGCGGGCATTTCGCGCCAAGCCCCGAAAGGGCGCGGCAAATGCTTGAAAGGGAATGCGAAGGGCTTGAAGGGGACGAAAACCATATAAGGATCGAGCCCATCGGCGGCGGCTTCAGCCGCGTTCACCTTGAGCCGCTGGTGGGAAACAGGCCCGCGCTCGACGCGCTTGCAGACGCCTTTGTGCGCTCCGCCGAGCAGCCCTGCGGAAGCATGGAGGGCTTTGGAATAAGGCTCGACGCGCTCAAAAGCATGGCGCAAAGCGCGGAAGCGCCCTTTTCCGCACAGGAGCTTGAGGAGTTTCTTGCAGTATACGAAAAGCTCGGCTGCCCCGCCGTGCATCACAGCGAGGCGTACAGAAAAAGCTATCATCCCGCATACAGGGTGGTGAAAACGGAGCTTGCCGAAGAAAAGGCGCATCCGTTTGAATGAAAACACGCCCCGGAGCGTTGCGCGAAAGCGGGTGCTTCGAGCAGATACTTCGATATGCAGATAGGGCTATGAAAAAGGCGCGGCCGCAGCGGTCACGCCTTATTTTTCGTGTCGTCTGTGATTTGGGGGATCAAAACCCGACGCCTGCCGCAGGCTCGACGGGAGCTGCGGGGCTTACTGCGCCTTGCTGACAGGCAGCCAGAGCTCGCAGTAATGGGAATTGTTTACCTCGTCGTTTCCCTCCTCAAAGGGCCAATGGATCACGCCGATCTCCGGGGCATTTCTGAGAACATAACCGGAGGAGGGCAGCCACTCCGTTACGATACGGCGGCGAAGCTCGTCCACAAGGTTCGTTGGAAACATGCAGCGCTCCGTTTCGCAAACCACGTACAGCCCCGCGGGGATGTTTAGATGAGTGTAGCGCCCGGCAAAATCGCCGAGATCCTTTTCAAAATCCTCCAATGCCCATTTGGGCAGCGGATAGGCATAGTAAAAATCGTAGCCGTTGTCGTCAAAATTTGTCATTACGGTATATACCGTGTCGTGGATGCGGCTCCTTCCCTCCAAAACAAGCTGCTCCACGCGGGTTTCGCAGGCAAAGTAATGATCCTGATCCATTTTGTTGTTCGGGTCTCCCGAAAAGCGCCGCTTAAAGCCTGTGAGCAGCATTGAGGGCTTCTCTTCCAATCTGTATTGCATATTGCTTCCTCCTTCAAGAGTCACTTTGATGTTCAGGCGGGAAAAGGAGTGCAGCATTGCGCCGTTGCCGCGCGCCTGCGACGGGGTGATGCCGTGAAAGGAGCGGAATGCCTTGGCGAAGCTGTCGGGGCTGTCATAGCCGAACTCCAGCGCAATGTCTATCACTCGGTCGTTTCCCGCGGCGAGCCTGGCTCCCGCCATACTCAGCCTGCGGCAGCGTATGTATTCCCCAAGCGTATAGCCGCACAGGATGCTGAATACGCGCTGAAAGTGAAAGGCGGAGGAAAAGCTCTCCCGCGCGATCGCGTCGTAATCCAGCTCCTCGGTCAAATGCGCCTCAATATAGTCGATTGCCCGCTGTATTCCGCTTATCCAATCCATATCATTTCCTCCTGACACGCCAAGTATAGCACGCCATCCCGCCCGCTTCCCGACATTTCGTGCGATTGAGGAACGGGCAGCAGGGTCGGCCCCACAATATGCCCGCAAGCGGATGACGCCGGGGGGTCAAAAAAACGAAGAAGGCACTTCAATGCGAAGCGCCTCTATCGGTGGAAAGCACTCTTGATCGAGGCTTAATATTAGGGTTTGGGGTCAGATCTCCTTCGCGCCGTCGTCGGGCGAAGCGCAGACTATTTCAAGATTGCCGTTTCTGATGCGGAGCTCGTCTATAAATTCCTTTTCCTTATCGGGATTCTTCAGCATAATGTCGTACTGAAGGTGGAAAAGACTGCCCATGTTCGTGGTTTTGACCTTCAAAAGCTCGTGACGGGAGGTGTATTTATTGAAAACCTCGCTGAAAACCTCGGAATAATTCAGCGTTTCGGGTATAACTATGCGCAGGTGCCTCGCGCCGCCGGGGGATCTGCCGAAATTCACAAGGGTCAGGATGAAGAGCATTGCAAGCACCGCAACGGTGAGTATCACGGCTATGCCGATCGTGCCCATGCCGCAGGCAAGACCCACCGCAACGGAGAGCGCTATCAGCACCATGTCGCGCGCGGAGGCGGGGGCTGAGCGGAAGCGCACAAGGCCGAACGCGCCCGCAACCGCAAGACCCGCGCCGAACTCCCTGTTTACAAGCATGATAATGGTTTGCACCACCATCGGCAGCAGCACTATTGCCACGGAGAGGCTTCTGGACTGCTTGCTGCGGAAGCGGCCCACAAGCGCAATGATGATGCCGAGCACAAGCGCCGTGCCGAGGCTGATTAGATATTCGGTGAGCGTAACGGTTACGGTATAAAGGGCTCCCGTGAAGATGCTTTTGATGATGTCCATTTTAATTACCTCCATTCATCGGATAAGTGCGTGTAATATTCGGGCCGTGAGCTTTGGTCTTTATTCGGCGGAGCCTGCGGCAAGCTTTTTTTGAAGCTCCATATTGAAGGCGGTGCCGTATTTGGAGAATTTGCCGGGGTAGACCTTGTTTTCATCAAGCAGATGAACCAGCCACAGCGGCATTGAAAAGGCGGTTTTGATCTCAAGAATGTATTTATCCGCAGGCAGCAGCGGTGTGCCGTGCGTGCCGTTCAAAAGATCAAGCTCCGTGGCGCGGTAGCGCAGGTTTCCGTCCACCGTGAGGCGCAGGTTTTCGTCCCCGTCGTGAACGTACGCCGTGCGCTCGCAGAAGATGTCCATAGCCGGCCGAATGCCGGGGTAGTAGCTGAGCGCGTAGGCTATCTCGCGGGAGATCTGATCGCCCGGAGCGGGCGCTGCGCCGGTCAAAAACTCCATAGCGTCCTTATAGGGCATTGAAATGCGGCGCTTGTAAACTATGCCGTCGTATTTCTTTTTAAGCTCCACAAAGGAGAGCGAATCGGGCGTTGGAGTGCCGTAGCAGCGCAGGCGCAGCTTTTCCTTATAAGCCTTGGCGATTATCGAGGCGCTTATCAGCCGCATATCCGGCGTGTCGAAATATATGCTTGATATGGTGCTCAGGCCGTATTCGTCCGCGTGCATGTGCTGCAGTAAAGCGGGCATCAAAGCGTCTAACTGTCGCTGCGAAACGATGTATTTCTTCTCGACCCGCGTGAAAATATTCTTGCTTTTTGCCATACTGCCTCCTTTGCCGCGCATATCGCGCTATTATACCATTTTTCCGCCCCGATTAAAAGCAGGGCTCAAACAAACTCAAGAATATATCGGTAAAGATTGCCGAACATTACGTCGTAAACGTTTTCATCGGTCAACCCAAGCCTTAAAAGCCGTTCGGCTATGAGCGGATAACCGGCGCTTGTTTCAAGCCCCTCGATATAGCGGTTCATGCCGTCAAAATCCGAGCCGAGCGCCGCGCAGCCCACGCCGCCGACCTCGATATAATGCGCAAGATGGCGGATAACGTCGTCCACCGTTGCCATTCCATCCTCCGCAAGCTGCTTATGATAGAAGTTTACGCCGATAACGCCGCCCCTTTTGGCTATCTCCCGAATATGCTCGTCCTTCATGCAGCGCGGCGCGTCGCAGAGCGCACGGGCGTTCGTGTGGGATGAAAACACGGGGCGCGTGGCTATCTCAAGCACGTCGTCTATGCCGGGGTCGCCAAGATGCGCCAGGTCCACGGCTATCCCAAGGCGGCACATCTCCGCTATCACCTCGCGCCCGAGCTGCGTAAGCCCCTTGCGCGTCCTTTTCGCGGCGGGGTAGGCAAGGCGGTTCACGTCGTTCCAGGTGAGCGTCATGGCGCGAACGCCCAGGCGGTGCAGTATGCGCAGGTTTGAAACCGTAGCCTCTATCGCCTCGCCGCCCTCCACGGTCAAAACCGCGGCTATCCGCTCGCCGTTTATATCGAAATCCTTCGTAAGCGGGGTCAGCGTCGGGTGCTGTTCCAGCATTCGGTAGTATGCGTCTATCATGCCCATGCACTGATTGAGCGGGTTTTTATCAAGCTGCATATCTATCCATGCCGCGAAGAACTGAAGCTTAACGCCGCCCTCGATCAGCTTGTCGAGCCTGATCGCCTGATCCTTTTTGGGTGCGCCAAGCTCATAGCCGCGCTCCACCATGCCGTATAAAAAATCGCAGTGTCCGTCCGCAACGGGGAAAAGCTTTTCCATTTTCGTATCGCTCGGAATGAGCATCCTTTCTTTATTATCACAGCGATATAATTATACCATGATATTTCCGCAATTACATCCGTTTTTAAAACGAAAGCATCGCTTTTCCCTTTCCTTGAAGCTGATTATACACATACGGCTTAAGCATTTCTTAAAAAATATGTCTTTTTTATTAAATTTTTTTAAAGGATGAAAAAGGCGAAGCCGATTGCGCTTTTTCGCCCCCGCCGCACTTCCGCCTCGCTCCGCTCGACTTCCGCGCGGCGGTGGCTTGACTACCTTTATGAAACAGTATAAAATATAAAAAGCACTCGGCATAAGCCGGCCGCATGATGCCCGTTCGCGCTTTTGCGATCGGCGGCTCGGGAGCGAAAAATATTTATAGGAGGGAAAACATGAAAAAAACCATGAAGAACGCGCTTGCACTCGCGCTTGCGCTCTGCTTCGCCCTTGCGGCGATCCCCGCTTCGGCTCTGCCGCGCTTTGATGTGAAGGCGGAGGTCACGCCCAACTGGACCGTGCCCGATGGGTATAATGTTCACGACTACACCAAATGCGTTGAATTTTTGGAGCAAACCGATGAAAACGGAGTTAAGAACGGCACAAAGCTGAGCGAAAACTATGATCCGAACGATCCGAACACTTGGAGAGCTTATTGTTTCATGTGGCATGCTGTAAACGATGAACTGAGAATTCTGCATATTTGGCTCGGAAGCTATGACTTCTCGTTGAATGGAGAATTAGACATATCGGGCTGCACCGAGCTTGTAACTCTTGAATCCTCCAACAACAACATTAGCGAACTGAACGTATCCGGCTGCACCGCGCTTAAGTATCTTTATTGTGATAGCAACAACCTCAGCGAGCTTAATGTAACGGAGTGCGCCGAGCTTGAGGAGCTGAGCTGTTTAGGAAACAATCTTACCGAGCTTGATGTGTCCAGGAATCCGGAGCTTTACAGTTTGAATTTAATAGGTAGCAGGCTTACCGAGTTAGATCTTAGCATCAATCCGTATCTTGCGTTTGAATACCTTCGAGTCGAAGGCAGCGGTTGGCTGGATTATACAAGTGATTATAGCGTTGAAGCGAAAAAAGACGGACCTGGGGACGATGGAATGTTTGAAGTTTTTGTTCGTGCCTATCCAAGCAGCGGCGCAAGCTTTGAAGGCTTCTATTATGAATCTGGTGAGCTTTTGGATGAAGGTTATTATGATGATATGCACGATTACTATTTGTTGAGAGGCTTTTATCATTCTGCAGACGATCTGCCCCAGGATAGAATCATCGCCCGCTTCTCCGGCGGCACGGCACTCCCCGGCGATATTGACGGCAACGGCAGCGTTTCGGTTGCGGACGCCATATCCACCCTGCGCCTTTCTATGGGTATTTCGGACGGCAGCGGCCTGAATACCGATGCCGCCGATATGGACGGCAACGGAAGCGTCACCCTTGCCGATGCGATAATTATTCTGCGAATCGCGATGGGACTGGAGTGAAGAAAATGAAGCGGCGCCTCCCTTTTCGGGGAAGCGCCGCAAAAGCTGCATATTCGATTTTGCGCTTGCTCCTGCTTAAGGAGCAATTTTAGCTTCGATCGTAATATCGGGATCGAGGATAAGCCCGCCATTTGCATCAAAAACGACCTGATCCCCCGTGCTTTCGCAAAGTGCTGCGATCCATTCGGCAGATCGGTATTCGTGGGAAACGTTCTGCTTCACGCCCGTGCCGATGTAACGGAAGGATGCCTTTGCATCATTATCGAAACCGCTTTCGGCAAGCTTTTTCACGGCTTCGGCGGTAAGCCTGGCAATGCAGCAATTCGTGCCGGCAAGCAGCGTGCCGGCGGGATCCCATGCTTTCCACGCGGAGGTGTCGCAGACCTTGCCTGCGCTTTCGAGCGAGGCTTCGCGCAGCACTACCAGCACGTCGTATTCCCGGGCCTGATCCTGCCTGTTCGCCTCCATCATCAACGCGAGCACAGGGCCGATGCTTTCGCTGTACCCTTCGGGCTTCAGATCATCAGCCCAGAATTCAGCGGTATCAGCATTGGCTGCGGTGCTTGGCGCAGAGGTAATGCTTTGCCCGTCCGGCTTTGCGGTATCGTCGGCTTTATCGGTTATCGTGCCGCTGCACGCGGACAACGCGGCAAGCACAGTACAAAGCGTCATGATGAATATTTTTGATGATTTCATTGTTTAACTCCTTACTCCTATGCGTTGTTGTTATAGGTTGAGACCTATAAATTATAATATCATAAAATAATGAAGGCTGTCAACAAGCTGCATAGCAGCAATGCTGTATGCTTTTTCACTATCAAAAACGGCTCCCGCTTCAAAATCGAAGCGGGAGCCGCATGGCTGATGCTTATTTTACCATAAGCGCATTCAGGCTTTCCGCAAACTTTGCGGGATCATCAAGCTTGAGCCCCGCAAGAAGCTGCGCCTGGCCGTAGAGTATGCCCGCGTAGTTCGCAAGCGCTTCGGCGTCGTCCTTGACCTTATTCAGCGCCTCAAAAACGGGGTGGTCGGGGTTCAGCTCCAGTATGCGCTCCGCCTTCGCCTCGCCGCCCATCGGCATTTCGGAAAGCACCTTCTCCATCTCAAGCGAGAGCGGGCCGTCGCTGGTGAGCGCGGCGGGGGAGTCCGCAAGCCTCATCGAAAGGCGAACCTCCTTCACCTTGCCGTCCAGCGCGGTCTTGACAGCCTCAAGCAGCTCCGCGTGCTGCTTCTGCTTTTCCTCTATCGCCTTCTTCTCGTCCTCGTCCTGAATATTTATATCGTTGTCCGTGATGCTCTTGAAGGGCTTGCCGTCGTAGCCGTTCATCATTCGCAGCATGAATTCGTCCACATTCTCGGTCATCAGAAGCACGTCGTAGCCCTTTTCAGTAAGATACTTATACTGCGGAAGCGATTTTATCATCTCCTCGCTTTCGCCGCAGGCATAGTAGATCTCGGTCTGGTTCTCCAAAAGGCGGGCAGCGTATTCCTTGAAGGTTACAAGCTTATCCTCCTTTGCGCTCTTATACAGCAGCAGATCCTTAAGGTTTTCCGCCTCCATGCCGTAGCTCTCATATATGCCGTACTTGAGGGAAAGCCCGAACGCCTTGAAGAATTTTTCGTACTTCTCCCTGTCGTTTTCAAGCATCCTCTCAAGCTCCGATTTGATCTTCTTTTTGAGACCCGAAGCGATCGCGCGAAGCTGGCGGCTCTGCTGAAGCATCTCGCGGGAGATATTCAGCGAAATATCGGAGGAATCCACAAGCCCCTTCACAAAGCCGAAGTACTCGGGCAGAAGATCCTCGCAGCTCTCCATTATCATAACGCCGTTTGAATAAAGCTGGAGCCCGCGCTTGTAGTTTTTGGAAAAATAGTTGTACGGTGCGCTCGCGGGTATGAAAAGTATGGAGTTGTAGGTCACGCCGCCCTCGGTGCGGGAGTGGATATGCGCAAGCGGCGCTTCAAAATCATGGAATTTATCGGTGTAAAAGCCGTTGTAATCCTCGTCCGTAAGCTCCGATTTATTGCGCCTCCAGAGCGGCACCATGCTGTTCAGCGTCTGCTCCTCGGTCACGGTTTCATACTCCGGCTCCTTGTGCTCATGCTCGTGTCCGCAGTCGCATTCGCCGTCCGCGTGATCGTGATCATGATCGCATTCGTGGTCATGGTCATGGTCATGCTCCTTGAGCCTCGTTTCCTCCACCATCATCTTGATGGGGTAGCGGATATAATCGGAATATTTTTTGATAAGCTCCTTGAGCGTGTAGGTTTCAAGATAACGGTCAAACCGCTCGTCCTCGCCGTTCGGCTTCAGGTGCAGGGTGATCACGGTGCCGCAGCCGTCCGCCTTTTCGGCGGGGGAAACGGTGTAGCCGTCCAGACCCTCGCTCTCCCAAATATTCGCCTCGTCGCTGCCGTGGGCGCGGGAAAGCACGCTTATCTTATCCGCCACCATGAAGGCGGAGTAGAAGCCCACGCCGAACTGACCTATCACCTCAAGCTCGTCCGCAGCGGGTGCGTTCGCGTCAGCTTCGGCGTTCTCCGCCTCGCCCTCGCCCTTTTTCTGCATCGCGCTTCTGAAGGCAAGGGTGCCGCTCTTGGCGATGGTGCCGAGATTCTGCTCCAATTCATCGCGGCTCATGCCGATGCCGTTGTCGATGATGGTGAGGGTGCGCTTTTCCTTATCGGGAACTATGCGTATCTCAAGAGCGCCGCCCGCGCCGGCGGAATTATCCGTCAAAAGCTTGAAATGCAGCTTGTCGAGCGCGTCCGAAGCGTTGGAAATAAGCTCTCTTAAAAAGATCTCCTTATTCGTGTAAACCGAGTTGATCATCAGATCGAGCAGCCTCTTGGATTCCGTTTTAAACTGTTTCTTTGCCATATTATTCACCTCTTTGGGTTTATTGACCTTTTGCGGGCGGCCTGCGCCCTGTTAGCACTCGTTTCTCTTGAGTGCTAACATATTGTACTCCGATATTCGGTGTTTGTCAAGCCCTGTGAAAAATTTTTTGCGATCCGCGCGAATTTTTCTGCAAAATGGTGGAAAACGCCCGCAAACACAATTGATCATTATAAAGCTCCGCAAAAACCCGCCGGAGCGCGGCTTTTGCAAATCAATGCCGATAAAGCTTGCAAAAATCCAATATGTGTGTTATATTCCGTAAGGATAAAATTGAATTGGAGCGATTGAGCAAATGGCAAGGGAGCTTGTTAGAGCCGTGGTAACCGAAAAGGCCGAGCGCGCGCTTCGTGCGGGGCATCCGTGGGTTTACGGCGAGGAGGTGCTCTCCGTTTCCGGGGAGTACGAAAACGGGGATATTATAGACGTTTACACGAAAAAGGGGCGGTTTCTCGGCTCCGGCTTCATAAACGATAATTCAAAGATCCGCTTGCGCGTGCTTTCACGAAACGCGAACGACCGCTTCGACGACGATTTCTTTCGCCGCCGCATACGCTACGCGATAGACTATCGCCGCGCGGTGATGGGCGAGGAAAGCTGCTTCCGCGTGATCTTCGGCGAGGCGGACAGCTTTCCGGGGCTGACGGTGGATAAATTCGAGGACGTGCTCGTGTTTCAGGTGCTTTCGCTCGGCTTCGAGCGCATAAAGCAGCGGCTTTTCAACCTCTTTATCGAGGTTTTCGCGGAGTACGGCGTGAAGATACGCGCGATCTGCGAAAGAAACGACGTGCCGCTCCGCCAAAAGGAGGGCATGGAGGAGGGCAGGGGCTTTGTTTCCGATCCCCGGCTCGATCCCGATTTCGACGGCAGGCTCGTCATCACCGAAAACGGGATAAAATACGAGATAGACGTTCTGAACGGGCAGAAAACCGGCTATTTTCTGGATCAAAAGCTCAACCGCCTTGCCGCCGCCAGGATCGCAAGGGGCAGGCGCGTGCTCGATTGCTTCACTCACACGGGCGCATTCGCCTTGAACTGCGCCAAGGCGGGCGCCGCGCACGTCACCGCCGTGGATATCTCCGAGGACGCGATA
>CAMVMM010000003.1 GCA_947168565.1 uncultured Clostridia bacterium
TCCTTTTCGCGCACCGCGTCCTTCGCCGCGCTCTCGGCGGCGGCCTTCTCAAGCTCTATCTGCCCTTTAAGCCGCTCTATCTCGCCGTCCTTTTCGGCAAGCTCCGCCTTTTTTGCGGCGGCGGCAAGCTCCATATCGCCCTGCGTTATCGCCTTCACCGCCTGCAGCTCGGACTCGAGCTCGTAAATGCGCAGGTCCTTCTGCGCCTCCGCCTTGGTAACGGCAAGCTCCACGGCGCTCTCCTTCTCCTCGCTCATCGCCTGCTCGCGGCGGCGCAGCTCCTTTTCAAACTCCTTGTCGTGAACCTGCTTCAGTATGGCGGCATAGCCCGCCTCGTCCACCGAAAAAACCTTCCCGCAATTCGGGCATTTGATCTCCTGCATAGGGTGCCTCCTGTGAATTTTTTATTTACTCGGCTGTAAACTCTTCCTTGCCGCATATCACGCACATGAGATTCCAAAGCCCCTTAATGGTAAAGTAAACATAGATTTGACCCTTCTTTTCAAACCGCAAATCCGGAAACTCCATTTTCGGGGAAAGATCCTCATAGAAAGCTTTGTTAAACCAGCTGATGATCCTTTTGTTTTCTGAATCCGCTCTTATCTTGTGTTCAAAAGCCATCCTTCGCCTTTTTTCTCCATTCTCAAAAAGGTCTGTAATTCGCTTTCTTCCGTTTGCACCCTTATCGCGCTCATTCTTCTCAAGGTAGTATTCGGTGCCTTGAAACAACGGACTGAACATCGCTATCAAGCGGCCGCGGTATTCCTCGCGCCAGCCGTCAAGGGTGTCAAGCTCGTATTTTTGCAGCTGTTCAAAAAAGAATTCATGAGTGTTATTCATATAAAAGACCTCGTTTTTCCATTGTGTTTTTTTAGAATAATGGCTGATTGAATGATAAAAAAGCCGGATTTACCTTATCTCCCCTCCTTGTAAAAGAATTGTCCTGATATGCTCCATATACGCCTCCCGCACGCTTTCCGGCTCCGCTATCTCCATTTCGCTGCCGAACTGCGCAAGCCAGCCGAAAAAGGTTTTTGAAACGCGCAGCAGCACCGTAACGGAGAGGGTGTTTTCATCCACGACCCGAACCCTCGTTTTTTCGCCGAACTGGTCGTATACGGGGCCGAGTATGCCCCGGCAAAAGCGCAGCGTCACCTTCGTCAGCTCCCCGCCCTGCATCTTGAAGCTCTGCCGCGTGTAGTCCTTCACCATGGAATACATCTCGGCCGCCTCCTTCGACTGCGCTGCGTCCTCCAGAGCTTCAACCCTGTCCATCCTGTCCACCCTGAAATTGGCGGTGGAGCCGGGGTAGCGGGGATTGTAGGTGATGAGGTAATAGTTGTCGTCGCAAACTATCAGCGCGATGGGGTCCACCGTGTAGCGCTTAGTTTCGCCCGTGGACCTCGTGCGAAGCACGCGCTCGGCGCGCTCGTTCAGATCGGCATAGCAAAAGGAGATCTTTTTCCTTTTCTGAAGCGCCGCCTCTATGCTCTCCACGTTATACAAAATGGATTCGTTGGAATGCTTGTGGGCATTGAAATCCTTCATGCTGCGCTTCAAAAGCTGCTTGCGGTGGGAGCCGCCGAGGCTTGCGATTTTGTCTATCAGCGCGTCGGTTTTTCGCGCGGTCACGAAATTCGCGCCGCACACGGCGTCCATCATTATTTTAAGCTCTGCTATGGAAAAATCCGGATCGGGCATGAAATAATACTTTTCGTGATCCTGCATAAAGCTTATCACGTCGTAGCCGTATTCCGTCAGCGCCTCTATGCCGCGGCTCACGGTGCGAACGTGGCAGGGGAGCCCCTGCGCGCTCAGCGCCTGCGCAAGCGCCCTGCGGGATACGGGATGCTCGTCGTCCGTTTCCCTTGAAAGGTATTCATAGAGCTTCAGCAGGATGATCCTGTTTCCGTTTTCCGCCACGCGCTCACCCCCGGGGTTCCTTGATAAGCCGATTATAGCAGGTTTTTTGCCGCCCTTCAATGAGCGGGAGGAACAAAATTGTCACTCTTTCGAGCCGCCGCATTTTTGCCGATCGTCAGCGCCGCTCAGGATTCCTTCACAAGCTTGCCCGAAATATGCTCCGGCACGAGCGCAAAAAGCAGCGTTCCGGGGCCGGAGCGGGCGATCTCGTCGCGTATATAGGCTTCATCGTCCGTAAATTTGCGGCTCAGCTCCGCCGAGATGCGGTAGGTGGTTTCCCTATCCTCAATGAATTCTATCATGCCGAAAACTATCACGGAGCGGATGTTCAGCGCCCATTCGCCCTCGTTTTTATAGCCTTGATCGTAAACGCAGAAGCTCGCCTTGGGGCAAGCCCTCATCGCGTCTATCTTATGCCCGCGCCTGCCGCCGTGAAAATACAGCCTGCCGTCCTCCGCGCGGTAATAATGGTTCATTGGCATCCCGTAGGGGTAGCCGCCGTCGCCGAGCACGGAGAGCACGCCGCGCTTTTCCTGCGTTAAAATGCGAACGCATTCCTCCTGCGAAAGCTGCTTATTCTTTCTTATCATCTCTCTGAACATGGGTTTTTCCTCCGTAAAATACAGTGTTGCATACCTATTAAACCACCGCGGCGCGAAAAATGCAAGGGGTAAAAGCCGGAATGAAAAGCCCTGCTCCGCTTCTTGACGGCGGGGGCTTGAAGAATGTAAAATAAACGTAAGAATAAGCGATTTGAAGGGAGCGAAAAAACGGTATGGAAAACGGCATGGTAAATGAAATAATCGAGAGCGCGAAGGCGCTGCGGCATGAGCTGCACCAAAACGCGGAGCTTTCGGAGCATGAGCAAATCACAAAGCGCATTCTGATGGAGTATCTTGAAAGGCGAACGAAGCTTGAGCTTCACGATATGGGCGCGTGGTTCTACGCCGTGTACAGAGCGAAAACGGATTGTGCGAAAACGGACGGAGCGAAGAAGCGCATAGCCTTTCGCGCGGATATGGACGCGCTGCCGATAGACGAGGGCGGGCTGCTGCCGTACTGCTCCAAAAACAGGGGCGTTTCCCATAAATGCGGGCATGACGGGCACTCGGCCTCGCTTGCGGCTTTTGCTGAATACCTTGATAAAACGGGCTGCGAAAACGATATCTTCCTTCTTTTTCAGCACGCGGAGGAGAACGGCGCGGGGGCGGCGGTGTGCCAAAAGCTCATCGAGCTTGAGCATATAGACGAGATCTACGGCTGGCACAATATGCCGGGCTTCCCGCTCGGCTCGGTTGCCGTGCATACGGGCTGCGCCGCCTGCGCCTCAAAGGGGGTTATAATCAAATTCATGGGCAAAAATTCCCATGCTTCGCAGCCGGAAAACGGAAAAAACCCCGCCTTTGCGCTCGCGGAGCTGATAGGCGCGATCCCGGGGCTTGTGAAGCAGGCGGCGGGGGAGTGCGGCGCGGAAAAAGCGGGCGGCAGGGAGGGCGCAAAAAGCCAAAGCCCGATGGCGGCGTTCGGAGCGGACGGCATGGTGATGTGCACCGTGATAGGCGCGGGCGTTTCAAGCCGCGAGGATATGCAAAAGGCGGAGGCGTTCGGCACCTCGGCGGGCTTCGCGTTTCTTTCGCTCACCATCAGAGCGGAGAGCGAGGCGCGCATGGACGCGCTTGAAAAAAGCCTTATAGATCTTGCGCACGGCACGGCGGGATCGCACTGCTTGAGCTTCACCGTTGAATACAGCGACCCGTTTCCCGAAACGCGAAACGATGCGCGATGCGCCGAAAGGGTGCGCCGCGCGGCAATATCGCTCGGGCTTGAGATAGCGCGGTGGGACGAGCCCTTCAGAAGCTCGGAGGATTTTGGGTATTACACAAAGAAAACGAAGGGCGCGCTGTTTTACATTGGCTGCGGCGAAGCTCACGCGCCGCTGCACACGGTGGAATACGATTTTTCGGATGAGCTTATTGAAACAGCCGTGCGGCTGTTTGCTCAGCTTGCTTCGGACCGTCTGATCGGCTGATCGGCAGCATTTTTGCGGAAAATGCCGCAAGGCGAATGAGTATTATATGTTTATATGATGCGCCTTGCAAAAAGGTTTTGACAATACGGAAAACAGATGGTATACTATAGCTGCGGCAATCATCTGCGGAAAAATTATTATTATTGGATGGAAAAAGATTGAACAAACATATAAAAGCAATGATCGCCGCGATTGCGGCAGCAGGTGTTATTGTATGCACGATCAGCGTTCTCGCAATTAGTGGAGAGATCACCTGGTTCAGACGGATCGAAAATACGGATGCTTATCGATTCCCCAAATACACCGGCGAAGAACCTCTCGATTGGAAGCAGATAGTTGAGTTTAATCAAATCCCGGAAGAAACGCTGAAAAGCATGAGTACGGACGGACTTATAGAAACTTGCCTTGATTATCCGCTTTATTTCGCAGGAATGAGTTTTTCAAGCTCTTCGGTTTACGAGGGTTTCCTGAGGACGCTCCATGAATTCAACGGACTTGCGGAGTTGATGAAAAGGGATGACGCTCCCGAAAAGCTGGTTCGGGTTTACCGTGAGGCATCGCCGGACAAGGTGAAAGGGACTGACGATGGCGCACCGCTCAGAATGAGGTATCTTCAATATATCATAGCGCAGGATGAAATCCTCGAAGGGCTTTCAAAGGAACAGAGAATGCAGCTTCTTGACGAGTGTATGCAAAAGGTCGGGGAGTATTATAAGGAGTACAGGGATGAATTTGCGCTTGATCCCGCTCTTTTAATTGCGGCGAGGGTCTGCATGAAGGATAGCGAATGCTTCCGTGCGCTGGCAGTTGAGGAGTCATGGATCGAGGGGTTTGCCGAGGGCGGCGTTCTGCTTTCAGATAATGCTGATGGGATGCAAAGGGCGCTGGATACAATGAATGCTTACAGAGGCGGAAAGTGCTTATGAAATCGGCAATTGTGGGATCCAACACTGAATTCGTATCGAAGCGGGGGGCTGCCGGCTTATACAGGCATTCTCCGAAGGAAGCCCCATACAATTGGAGCGTGCAGTCCTGCTATGGAAAAGGGAAAGCAGAGTATTTTTACAGGATGGACTCTTGGCGGAGTTCATCCTTTTTTGTATAGGGCGACGCAGGGAGCAGTGTTTTCAGACTGTGCCCGAGCATAAGGAAAACGGCATATTACCGGATCAAAACCCCACTGTTTTACTCGGAAATAATAAACACATTTTAACAGATTAAATGAAATAATTACCAAACAAATATACAATTTCAACGCGCTTTTGGTATGGATATTGGCGATTATTTGTGATATAATCGTTATATGTTGGTGGAGATATGCCCAAACGGGCGTTTTTTGCCGACGAAGTCAAACAATCTATAAACCGCAAAGCGGTATAAGGAGGATCAGCATGGCTAAACACACAACTACCATTCCTTTTAAGGGCACCAAGGAGCAGGAAGCTCAGCTCAACGAAGTAATTGCCCAGTGGAAGGGTAAGGAAGGCGCCACGATGCCCGTGCTTCAGGCTGCACAGAACATCTACGGCTACCTGCCGATCGAAGTTCAGACCATGGTCGCGGAGGGTCTCGGCCGTTCCCTCGAGGAGATTTACGGCGTATCCACCTTCTATTCCATGTTCAACCTCGAACCTCGCGGCGAACACGTTATCCGCGTATGTCTCGGCACCGCGTGCTACGTCAAGGGCGCTCAGAAGGTTCTTGACGAGCTGGCGAGGGTGCTCGACGTGGAGCCCGGCCACACCACGCCGGACGGCAAGTTCACCCTTGAGCCCACCCGCTGTCTGGGCTGCTGCGGTCTTGCGCCCGTTATCATGATCGACGACGACGTTCACGGCAGGCTTGCTCCGAACCTCGTGCGCGACATTATCGCTCAGTACTAATTCTAATATCCCGATCGGAGGTATCTAAATGGAACTCAGTCAGGTCGCCGAAATCCTTGAAGCCAAGGTTCTTACCGGCAGCGAGCATCTTTCAAGGGAAGCTCACTCCGCGTGCGGCAGCGATATGATGAGCGATGTGCTCGCCTTTGTGAAGGATCAGGGCATTCTGCTCACCGGGCTTGTGAATTCGCAGGTTATTCGCACCACTCTGATGATGGACATGGGCTGCGTTGTGTTCGTTCGAGGGAAAACCCCCACCGAAGAAATGATAACGCTTGCCGAAAATATCGGCACCGTGCTCATGACCACCCGGTTGACCATGTATGAGTCCTGCGGCAGGCTGTATCTTGCCGGGCTTGGAAGGTGATCGGATGGCTCAAAGCGAAACTCTGAATTTCCATTTTGACGTGGACGGAAACGATTTCACCTCGGCGGGTGAAGCCTCGGTAAAGGTCAAAAAGCTGATGCGTCAGCTCGGCTTTTCACCGGAGCTTACGCGCAGGGTGAGCATCGCCATGTATGAGGGCGAGATCAATATGGTCATCCATGCAAACGGCGGCACGGCCGACGTGTACGTGGATGAGGACCGCCTTCGCGTTGTGCTTGCCGACGAGGGCCCGGGCATTGCCGATGTTGAAACGGCGATGCAGGAGGGGTACTCCACCGCGCCGGACAATATCCGTGCGCTCGGCTTCGGCGCCGGCATGGGTCTTCCGAACATGAAAAATTACTCCGACGAAATGAAGATAGATTCGGTCGTTGGCAAAGGCACCACGATCGAGCTGATATTCAAGGTAAGCTGAACAGGCTGAAAAGGAGACTGCATGGGAGAATACAAGCATTCGGTTTTTCTCGAAACGGAAAAGTGCAAGGGCTGCACCAACTGTTTAAAGCGCTGTCCCACGGAGGCGATCCGCATCCGCGACGGCCATGCGGTCATCAACCCCGTCGATTGCATCGACTGCGGAGAATGCATCAGGGTCTGCGAGCAGAAGGCGAAGCGCGCCGTGTATGAAAAGCTTGAGGATCTGGATTCAAGCAAGTACCTTATCGCGCTGCCCGCCCCGTCCCTTTTCGGGCAGTTCAATGCCCTTGCGGACGCGGATTACGTTATCCAGGGTCTGCTCGATATAGGCTTCAACGACGTATACGAGGTCGCGCGCGGAGCCGAGATCGCCACGGAGTACACGCGGCATTATATGAATAGGAAGGATGTGGTCTATCCTGTCATAAGCTCCGCATGTCCCGTTGTGGTAAGGCTCATAAAGATCCGCTTTCCCACCCTCAAGGATCACCTGCTCCCGCTGCTTGCTCCCATGGAGATCGCGGGCAAATACGCCCGCAGGGAGGCTATGAAAAAGCACCCGGAGCTGAAAAGCGAGGATATCCGCACCGTGTTCATTTCGCCATGCCCCGCCAAGGTGAGCTGGGTCAAAAACACGATGCAGGATCAGGAGGTCTATGTGGACAACGTGGTGTCCGCAAGCGAGGTCTATTTCCGCCTCATCTCCGCCATGAAGCGGGGGGACGCGCCGAAGGCGGCAAGCAAAACCGGCATGATCGGCCTGAGCTGGGCATCCTCCGGCGGCGAGGCGTCCAGCCTTATGAACGAGGGCTATCTTGCGGCGGACGGCATTGAAAACGTGATCCACGTGCTGGACAAGATCGAAAACGGCCAGCTTAGCAATGTTTCCTTCGTTGAGCTGAACGCCTGTCCGGGCGGCTGCGTAGGCGGCACGATGATGGTTGAAAACCCGTACATCGCCCGCGTCAAGCTGCAATCGCTGCGGAGGTATCTGCCCGTTTCCATGAACAGGGTGCCCAAGAGCGGCGCGGAGCCCGAAACCTTCGTGCCGGACGAACTGATAGACGCACGACCCTTTACCTACACCATCCCCGATCAGGGCGCGCTCAATCTGAGCCGCAGCGAATCCATCCGCATGATGATGGAGATCGAAAACATCTACGACGCCACGCCGCAGATAGACTGCGGCGCCTGCGGAGCCCCCACCTGCCGCGCCTTCGCGGAGGACGTGGTTCGCGGGGAGGCTCAGATGGACGATTGCCTAATCCTGATGCGCGAAAGGTTCAGGGCGATGGTCAACAAACAGAAAAAGCCCGAGGATATGCCCAAATAGGGCGCTGTCCGAGGGAGTACCGATGTTTCGTTATTAAATTATCCCCTGATATTTAAGGAGAAAATAATGATAAGCGTAAACGAACTTGCCGCAAGGCTCGCTCTCAAGCCCTTCAATTTAGACGACGGCGACCGCGAGGTGACCGGAGGCTATGCGGGCGATCTGCTGAGCTGGGTGATGGGCAGAGCCACGAGCGGCGATGCGTGGGTCACGATAATGAGCAATATAAACGTTATCGCGGTGGCCCAGCTTACCGACGTTGCCTGCGTTATCCTTGCCGAGGGCGTTGAGCCGGGCGACGATCTCGTTTCGGCTGCAAAAACGCGCGGAGTGAACCTGTTTTCCTCCGAGGAGGCTGCCTTCGATCTGTGCGGCAAAATATATGCCCTGATCGCGCCGAACGGCGGTGCAGAGGCTGCCGAGGCGGCCGAGGAAGCTGCGGCCTATGCCGATTCGGACAGGTAACAAGCAAGCGCCTATCATTACCGATCATCATTATGGAAGCATTCAGCTACGATCTTCATGTGCATTCGTGCCTGTCGCCCTGTGGGGACGACGATATGACGCCCTGCAATATAGCCGGCATGGCTTATTTGAACGGGCTGAAGATAGTTGCGCTGACCGACCATAACTCCTGCAAAAACTGCCCCGCGTTTTTTGAGGCGTGCGCGGAGTACGGCATTACCCCCGTGCCCGGCATGGAGCTGACCACGGCGGAGGAGATCCACATGGTTTCCCTGTTTGAGGATCTTGAAACCGCCATGCGCTTCGATGAGGCGCTTCAGCAGCACCGCATGCAGCTTAAAAACAAGATCGAGATCTTCGGCAATCAGTTCATCATGGGGCCGAAGGACGTTATTCTGGGGCAGGATCCGTGGTTTTTGCCCGGCGCCACCTCGCTCTCCATAGAGGAGGCGACCGCGATGGTGCGCTCCTTCGGGGGCATCTGCTATCCGGCGCATATAGACCGCGAATCAAACGGCCTGCTCGCCGTGCTCGGCACCTTTCCTCAGCTTCCCGTTTTCGGACTGGCGGAGCTGCGCGAAAGAAAGAATATCGAGCTTGCGGAGGGCAGAAAGCTCGTGGTTTCAAGCGATGCGCACAGGCTTTGGGAGCTGAATCAGGCGGAGAATTTTCTTCACCTTAACGCCGCGCCCGATGCTTCGCCCGAGCTGGTCCGCTCCGCGCTCTTTGATGAGCTGAGGAGCTCCCAGAGCGAATGGCAAGGATAGCCGGCCGCGCAAAGCCGCAATAACGAAATAATAAAATAATCGAAATTACCAATAAAAGCACGGCGCAGACTGATTGCGGAAAGGAGGCATTATTGAAGGAATTATCACTGAATATTCTTGATATAGCGCAAAACTCCATCACGGCGGAGGCGGATCTTGTTGAGATAACGCTCGATGAGACCGACACGGAGCTGACCCTTTCCATTAAGGACAACGGCTTCGGCATGAGCCCCGAGTTTCTTGCCTCCGTTCACGATCCCTTCTCCACCACGCGCACAACGCGAAAGGTCGGGCTTGGAATACCGCTTTTGAAGCTCGCTGCGGAGCAGACGGGGGGCGGGATAGAGCTCACCTCCACGCAGCGCAGCGTCGATCCTGAAAACTGCGGCACCGAGATCAGGGCGTTTTTCCATAAGGATCACCTTGATTTCACCCCCATAGGCGACGTGATCTCCACCGTTACCACGCTGCTTCAGGGCTTTCCGGAAGTGGACTACGTGTTCATTCACAGAATGCGCGAAAACGGAGCCGAAAAAACCGTGGCGCTCGATACGCGCGATATGCGCACCATTCTGGGCGACGACGTGCCGCTGAACGATCCCTCGGTGCTTTTATGGGTTAGGCAGATGCTTGAGGAGCAGTACGCACAATAGCCGTGCAGGCGCTTTTCAGTCCGCTGCTGCCCAAAGAATCATCACCATATTAAAATCAAAATTCAAATTTTTAAAAATATTAAACCGAAAGGAAAACGATCCGTATGAAATCATTGGAAGAACTCGCAAAGATCCGTGAGAGAATGCAGAATAAGGTCATTCTCCGCGAGGGTCAGGCATCCACCCGCGTTGCAGTAGGCATGGCGACCTGCGGCATCGCAGCGGGCGCAAGGCCGGTTCTCAACGCCTTTGTTGAAGAAGTTGCAAAGCAGAACCTTGGCGACAAGGTCACCGTCAGCCAGACCGGCTGCATCGGCATGTGCCGCTTTGAGCCCATCGTTGAAGTGTTCGAGGGCGACAAGGAGCGCGTGACCTATGTTAAAGTCACCCCCGATATGGCGCGTGAGATCGTTGAAAAGCACCTCAAGGGCGGCAAGCCCATTGCCGAGTACACCATCGGCGCTGCCCAGAAATAATTAAGGAGAGTTACAACTTATGATTCGCTCACATGTTTTGATTTGCGGCGGTACCGGCTGCACCAGCGGCGGCAGCGTTGCCATTGGCGATAAGCTGCAGCAGGAACTCAACAGGCTCGGTCTTCAGGAGGAGATCAAGATCGTTCGCACCGGCTGCTTCGGTCTTTGCGCGCTCGGCCCGGTTATGATCGTTTATCCCGAGGGCACCTTCTACAGCCGCGTTAAGGTGGAGGACGTTGCCGACATCGCCGAGGAGCATCTGCTCAAGGGCCGTATCGTTGAGCGCCTTGTTTACAAAGAGAAGGAAGAGCTCGATATGAGCCAGGTTCCCGCTCTTGGCGAAACCAACTTCTACAAAACCCAGCTTCGCGTTGCTCTGCGCAACTGCGGCGTTATCGACCCCGAGAATATCGAGGAATACATCGCGATGGACGGCTATCAGGCGCTCGGCAAGGTGCTTACCGAGATGACCCCCGCCGAGGTTATCGATGTTATGAAGGCCTCCGGTCTGCGCGGCCGCGGCGGCGCGGGCTTCCCCACCGGCATGAAGTGGCAGTTTGCGGCGGCGAATCAGGCCGATCAGAAATACGTCGTATGTAATGCGGACGAGGGCGACCCCGGCGCGTTCATGGACAGGTCCATCCTTGAGGGCGACCCCCATGCCGTGCTCGAGGCTATGGCCATCGCGGGCTACGCCATCGGCGCAACCAAGGGCTATATCTACGTTCGCGCGGAGTACCCCATCGCGGTTCACCGCCTCCAGATCGCCATCGACCAGGCCCGTGAGTACGGTCTGCTCGGAAACAATATCTTCGGCACCGATTTCTGCTTCGACTGCGAGATCCGTCTCGGCGCGGGCGCGTTCGTCTGCGGCGAGGAGACCGCGCTTCTTACCAGCATCGAGGGCAACCGCGGCGAGCCGCGCAATAAGCCCCCGTTCCCCGCAAACAAGGGTCTGTTCGGCAAGCCCACCATTATAAACAACGTTGAGACCCTGGCGAATATTCCCCAGATCTTCCTCAAGGGTGCGGATTGGTTCGCTTCCATGGGCACCGAGGACAGCAAGGGCACCAAGGTTTTCGCTCTTGGCGGCGCTATAAACAACACCGGTCTTGTGGAGATCCCGCTCGGCACCACCCTGCGCCACATCATCTATGATATCGGCGGCGGCATCCCGAACGGCAGGCAGTTCAAGGCGGTTCAGACCGGCGGCCCCTCCGGCGGCTGCATCCCCGCTTCCCTGCTCGATACCCCGATCGACTACGGCAATCTGACCCGCATAGGCGCCATGATGGGCTCCGGCGGTATGATCGTTACCGACGATTCCACCTGTATGGTAGACTTCGCGCGCTTCTTCCTTGATTTCACCGTGGATGAGAGCTGCGGCAAGTGCACCCCCTGCCGTATCGGCACCAGGAGGCTGCTTGAGCTGCTGAACAAGATCACCGAGGGCAACGGCACCATCGAGGATCTGGATAAGCTCGAGGAGCTCTGCAACTACATCAAGGGCAATTCCCTCTGCGCGCTCGGTCAGACCGCGCCCAACCCCGTGCTCTCCACCCTCAAGTACTTCCGCGATGAGTACGAGGCGCACGTTGTTGAAAAGCGCTGCCCCGCAGGCGTATGTAAGAAACTTATGAACTACTACATCGTTCCCGAGAACTGCCGCGGCTGCACCGCCTGCGCGCGTAAGTGCCCCGTCGGCGCCATCTCCGGAACCGTGAAGGAGCCCCATACCATCGACACTTCCAAGTGCATCAAGTGCGGCGCCTGCATCGAGACCTGTAAGTTCAACGCCATCATCAAGAAATAAGGAGAACCGATATGGATATGATCAACATGAAGATAAACGGCATGGACGTTCAGGTTCCTGCGAACTACACCATTCTGCAGGCAGCCGAACAGGCCGGCATCCGCATTCCCACCCTTTGCTACCTCAAGGATGTAAACGCGATCGGCGCCTGCCGTCTCTGCGTTGTTGAGGTCAAGGGCGCAAGGAGCAACCCCGTTGCCTGCCTTCAGACCGTTGCGGAGGGCATGGAGGTTCAGACCAACACCGCCGCTATCCGCGATTCCCGCAAAAAGACCCTTGAGCTTCTGCTCTCCAACCACAGGATGGACTGCCTCGGCTGCGCCCGCAGCACCAACTGCGAGCTTCAGACCCTTGCCCAGGAGTACGAGTGCGATAACCACAAGTACCAGTTCGGCGAGGAGCTCAAGCCCGATATCGACGATTCCGCCATCCATCTTATCCGCGACAACAGCAAGTGCATCCTCTGCCGCCGCTGCGTCGCCGTATGTAAGTTCAATCAGCACGCTTCCGTTATCGGCCCCAACCAGCGCGGCTTCAAAACCCATATCGCCAGCGCGTTTGAAATGGGTCTTGCGGAAACCAGCTGTGTAAACTGCGGTCAGTGCATCGCCGTTTGCCCCACCGGCGCCCTTCAGGAGAGGGACGACACCGCGAAGGTTTGGGCTGCGCTCAACGATCCCACCAAGCACGTGGTCGTTGGCCCCGCTCCCTCCGTGCGCGTTCAGCTCGGCGAGTGCTTCGGTATGCCCATCGGCACGAACGTTGAGGGCAAGATGATCGCCGCTCTCAAGAGGCTCGGCTTCGATAAGGTATTCGATGTGGACACCGCTGCCGACCTCACCATCATGGAGGAGGGCACCGAGTTCATCGGCAGGCTGACCAATGGCGGCAAGCTCCCCATGATCACCTCCTGCTCGCCCGGCTGGATCAAGTTCTGCGAGCATTACTATCCCGAGTTCACCGAGAACCTGTCCAGCTGCAAATCGCCCCAGGGCATGTTCGGCGCAATGGTGAAGAGCTACTATGCCGAGAAGGCGGGCATCGATCCCAAGGATATCGTAACCGTTTCCATCATGCCCTGCACCGCGAAGAAGTTCGAGCTTTCCCGCGAGGAGATGCAGGATAAGAACGGCAACCGCGATATCGACGTTTCGCTCACCACCCGCGAGCTTGCTTCCATGATCAAGCGCGCCGGCATCCTGTTCGATAAGCTTCCCGATGAAACTGCGGATCCCGTGTTCGGCATCGCTTCCGGCGCGGGCCACATCTTCGGCGCTACCGGCGGCGTTATGGAGGCCGCTCTGCGCACCGTGGTTGAAAAGGTCACCGGCAAGCCCCTCGAAAAGGTTGAGTTCAACGAGGTTCGCGGCCTGAAGGACATCAAGGAAGCCGAGTACGACGTTGCGGGCACCAAGGTGCGCGTGGCCGTTACCAGCGGTCTTGAGAATGCCGCAAGGCTGCTCGATATGGTCAAGAACGGCGAGAGGGATTACCACTTCATCGAGGTCATGGCCTGCCCCGGCGGCTGCGTAAACGGCGGCGGTCAGCCCCATCAGCCCGGCTATATCCGCAACACCATGGATCTGCGCGCCGTTCGCGCCGCGGGTCTGTACGGTGAGGACGAGGCGATGACCCTCCGCAAGAGCCATGAGAACCCCGTTATGAAGGAGCTGTATGAGTACCTTGGCGAGCCCAACGGCCACAGGGCGCATGAGCTGCTCCACACCCACTATGTAAAGAGGGGTCTGTATAACGACTGATCATAATATCGGCGGCATCAGCCGCATGGGGGCGCGTGGGAACGCGCTCCCTTTTTTTGCCCGCATTTGCCGCTTTTTGCTGTTTGCGTGTATTTGCCGTTGAGCAAAGCGGAAGAATATGGTATAATGTACCCGTGCAAAGCCGCGCCGCCGGATGGAATCGTTTTTGGCGCGGCCATTAAATGCGCACGGAGGTTCGCTATGAAGATAGCCGTTCTCGGCACGGGCACTTGGGGCACAGCCCTTGCGCGGATGCTTTCAAACACGGGGCATGAGGTTTTCGCCTGGTCGGCGCTGCCGCAGGAGATAGACCGGCTCAGCACGGAAAGGGAGCACGTGAATCTGCCCGGCGTTATTCTGCCGCAGGAGATAGTGTTCACAAAATCAATGCAGGAGGCCTGCCAAAATGCGGAGCTAATCGTGTTTTCGGTGCCTTCCGTATACACAAGAGCCACCGTTGCCGCCGCCGCGCCGTTCATTGAGCCGGAACAGGTGCTTATAAACGTTGCTAAGGGCATTGAGCCGAACTCCGATCTCACCATGACGCAGGTGATCCGTGACGAGCTTTCAAAGCATGGCGTGTATGAAAACAGCATCGTGGCGCTCTCCGGCCCCAGCCACGCGGAGGAGGTTTCAAGGGATCTGCCCACCACCATAGTTGCCGCCAGCTCCGATATGGCGGCCGCCGAAAAAACGCAGGACGCCTTCACAAATGACTGCATGAGGGTGTATACCCATTTCGACGTGGAGGGGGTCGAGCTTTGCGGCGCGCTGAAGAATATCATGGCGCTTGCCTGCGGCATTTCCACCGGGCTCGGCTTTGGGGATAATACCCGCGCCGCGCTGATAACGCGCGGGCTTGCGGAAATAAAGCGCCTTGGCGTTCAGATGGGCTGCGCGGAATCCACCTTTGCGGGGCTTGCCGGCATGGGCGATCTTATCGTGACCGCCACGAGCGAGCACAGCCGAAACAACCGCTGCGGAATACTGCTTGGGCAGGGCCTGAGCGCACAGGACGCCATAAAGGAGGTTGGAATGGTGGTGGAGGGCATAAACGCCCTGCCCGCCGCTATGCAGCTAAAGGAAAAATTTCATGTTGAAATGCCTATAACCGAGCGCGTGAACGACGTTGTGTTCAACGGCATGAATCCCAAGCAGGCCGTGATGTGGCTTATGACCAGGGATAAGCGCTCCGAGCTGGATAACTGATCCCCCGCGCAGGAGCGCAAAGCCGATTAAATAAACAACCGACAGATAAACACAAGCGCCGAATCGAGCCCCGCCCGATCGGCGTTTTTTCTTATATTAAACCGCTATTAAACTGCTATTAAACCGCTATTATACCGCTGTTGAACTGCTATTGAACTGCGTGATCCATCCCTTGCGTTCGATTTTTGACGCTTTTGCATTAAAAAGGGCTGTTTGGGGAAAGTATAATAGATGAAATGCAGCGCCGAAAGTATTAGCTGCGGAAAGGAGCGCGGAATGCCGACGCTTTTTATCAGAACCCTGCTGATCTATTCGCTGATGTTCGCGGTGCTGCGGCTCATGGGCAAGCGCCAGATAAGCGAGATGCAGCCCTTCGATTTTGCGGTCACGCTGCTGATCGCAAACCTTGCCTCCATACCCATGAGCGAGCCCGCTGTGCCGCTTTTTTACGGAATGGTGCCGATAATCGGGCTTTTCATAGTGCAGAGGCTGATGTCCTACGCGTCGCTCAAAAGCGTGCGGGTAAGACGGCTTGTATGCGGAAATCCGCTTATAATAATTGAAAAGGGCGTGGTGAATGAGAGCGTGATGCGCTCCGCGAATTACAGCCTTTCCGATCTTACGGAGCAGCTTCGGCTGAAGGACGCCTTTTCGGTTTCGCAGGTGGAGTATGCCATATTGGAAACGAACGGCAGCCTGAGCGTGCTGAAAAAAAGCCCGCAGCAGGGGGCCGATGATTCCGAAAAAGGGAGTGAGAGCGCGGGGGCGGATGGCGCGAACGAAGCGCAAAGCCTGCAAAGAGCGGGCGGCTCAAACGGTTCGGGCGGATCAAACGGTTCGGGCGGCTCCGGCGGCCGTCCTGCGCTGATGCTGGTGGCGGACGGAAAAATCGACCCCGCTGCGCTTGAGAGAGCGGAGTTGAGCCGCAGCGGATTGGCTGCGCTCTTGAAAAGCTGCGGCGTGCGGGCGGAGGATTGCCTTTTTGCGCTTTTAAACGATGACGGCACGCTGCATATTCAGCGCAAGGCGGGGAAAAACGGCTGCTCGGAGGCGGCGGTCTACGATTTGAACGCGGTAAAGCGGCGCGCGGGCCTGATTGGGCTGAGCGTGGGAAGCGGCAGGGATGGGCAGAGCGGAAAACGCGGGAAAGGACGGGGTGAAGCGGAATGGAAATAACCGGATTCAGCGGCAGAACGGACGCCTTCACGCGGAAAATGCTGCAAAAGCAGGGCGCGGCAAGCAGCGCGGCGCTGATGATCTCGGTGCTTGCGCTTGCGGGGATCTTTCTTTTTTCAACGCTGAGCATCTGTTCACTTGAAAATAAGCTCGAGCCGCTGCTGACCGAGGCGGCTTCGGCGGCGCACGAGGGGGATTATGAGCGCGTGTGCCTGCTTGCCGAAAGGGTGGATAAGATCCTGCGCGAGCATGAGATCTATATGAAGATCTGCGCCAGCCACAGGGATATTACGGATATTCTTCGCTGCTCGGGCGAGCTGCTTGCTCTCGGCGCGGACGGCGAAAGGGACGATTACATAGAATCGCTTGCGGGCATCGGGGCGCTTATCCGTATGCTGAAGGAAAACAACGCGATAACGCTTGGAAACATTCTGTGAGAGCAAACAATATATTGAAAAACTTTTCAAAAAACAAGCGAAACGAAGCAGGGAAATTCAATTTTGTGTCGAATAATAGATAACGAGAATGAAGCTGCCGCCGGTTTTTCAGCGAATCGGCGGCATTCGCTCCCATTTCCCTTTGTAAAAGCGTGGTGAGAGGCATGGCATTTCCGCGTTCGTGGATGAACGACCTGATGAGCAAAAACGATATTGTGTCCGTTATTTCCGAGTATACGCGCCTTTCGCCCAAGGGCGGCAGGCTGTGGGGGCTTTGCCCGTTTCATTCGGAGCGCACCGCCTCCTTCTCGGTTTCGCCGGATAAGCAGCTTTTTCACTGCTTCAGCTGCAAGGCGGGGGGAACGGTAACAAATTTTATCATGCAGGCGGAAAACCTTTCCTATTCGGACGCGGTTCGCTTCCTTGCGCAGCGCGTGGGCATGGAGATGCCGGACGAGGTGAACGACGAAAAGCTGCGCATGGAGAAGGCGCTGAGGGACAGGCTTTACGATGCAAACAAGGCCGCCGCAAAATTCTACTGCAAGCAGCTGCTTTCGGATGCGGGCGCGCGGGCAAGGGAGTATCTTCTTGGCCGTGGGATAGACGGCAAAACCGCCGTGCGCTTCGGGCTCGGCTATTCCCCCGCGGAGTGGGATGCGCTGTTTGCGCACCTTTCGGAGCAGGGCTTCACGCGGGAGGAGCTTATAAAGGCGGGGCTCTGCGTTGCGGGAAGAAAGGATGAGGGCAAAACCTTCGATTTTTTCCGCGACAGGCTGATGTTTCCCATTATAAACGATCGCGGCAGCGTGCTCGGCTTCGGCGGCAGAACGCTTGAAAAGGGCGGCGAGCCGAAATATATAAACACCGGCGACACGCCCGTGTACAATAAGCGCCACAACGTGTATGCAATAAACATGATGAAGGGCAAAAAGCTGGACGAGCTCATCATGTGCGAGGGCTATATGGACGTTATCAGCCTGCATCAGCACGGGGTGGACAACGCCGTTGCTTCGCTCGGCACTGCGCTCACCGCAAGGCAGGCCAAGCTCATCGGCAGGTTCGCAAGCCGCGCCGTGTATGCCTACGACGGCGACTCGGCGGGGCAGAAGGCGATGCTGCGCGGGGTGGATATTCTTTCCGAAAATTCGGTGGAGCCGCGCGTTATGGTGATCCCCGGCGGGCTTGATCCCGATGAATTTATCCGAAAATACGGCAGGGAGGCGTTTCTTGCGCTCAAGGATTCCACCATCACCGCCGTGCAGTTCAAGCTGAATTATATCGAAAAGGAAACGGGGCTTGATACCGCCGACGGCAGGCAGAATTACGCCACAAGGGCCTGCGAGCTGCTTTCGCGCCTTGCGCCTGTGGAGCGGGATCGCTACGTGAAGGTGGTTTCGGAGCGCAGCGGCATAGGCGCGGATATTATACGCGAGCAGTGCGGCATAGCCGCCGCATCGCCCCATGAGGAGGAGCATAGGCTTTCGGGCGCGGTGTATAAAAGGCAGCATGAATTCGATAACCGCATTAAAACGGAGGTGCTGCTTGCCGCCTGCCTGCTTTTTTCAAGGGCGGCGCGAACCCAAATCAAGCAGCTTTCCGATTATTCCGAGCGGCTTTTTACCGATTCTGGGCTTATAGAGCTCGTGCGTGCGCTCGACAGGGCGGATGCTTCCGGCGGCGAAACGGAGCTGCGGGTGCTCGTGTCCGAGCTTGGGGAAAATTCGTCCGAGGCGGTCGGCAGCGCCGCCGCGCGCTCGGAGGAGATAGACGAGCCGCTTGAAACGGCGGCGGAGTGCATAAGAGCGCTGCTGCTGGACGCGGGCGAGGCAAGGATGCTGGCGCTTTCCGAGCGGATAAAGCTTGAAACCGACCCTGCTGCGCGCTCGGAGCTTTTGAAGGAGCAGATGGAGCTTCTTGGCGAAATACGAAAGCTGAAATCGCGCTGAAGCCTCAGTAAACAGCGGTTTCAATTAAAAATACCTATTACAGCTAATAAACCGAGGAGGTACGTATATATGCAGACCGAAGAAAAAAAAGCTTCCATGAAGAAGGTGGACGAGCTTATCGACCGCGGTAAGGACCAGGGTGCGCTGACCTTTACGGAGGTTTTGGACACGCTTGGGGATGACCTTATCGATCTGGACGTGGGGCAGATGGAGGAGGTTTACGATCGCTTTGAGGAGGCGAATATCGACGTGGTGGAGGAGGTGGATCCCGCGGAGATCGCTTCCGATGAAACCATCGAGATCAGCGCAAAGCTGGCGGCCTCCGAGGGCATTTCGATAGACGACCCCGTGCGCATGTACCTCAAGGATATCGGCAAGGTGCCGCTGCTCTCCGAATCGGAGGAGAAGGAGATAGCCCAGCGCATGGCGGATGGCGACGAGTTCGCCAAGCAGCAGCTCACGGAGGCAAACCTGCGCCTTGTGGTCAGCGTTGCAAAGCGCTACGTGGGCAGGGGAATGCAGTTTCTGGATCTCATTCAGGAGGGCAACCTGGGCCTTATAAAGGCGGTGGATAAATTCGATTATCAAAAGGGATACAAGTTTTCCACCTACGCCACGTGGTGGATACGCCAGGCGATAACCAGGGCGATTGCCGATCAGGCGCGCACGATCCGCATTCCGGTTCACATGGTGGAAACCATAAATAAGCTTGTGCGCGTGAATCGCCAGCTCCTTCAGGAGCTTGGCCGCGAGCCGCGCCCGGATGAGATTGCCGAGGAGATGGGCTTTACCGAGGAAAAGGTGCGCGAGATAATCAAAATAGCGCAGGAGCCCGTTTCCCTTGAAACGCCCATAGGCGAGGAGGAGGACAGCCATCTTGGCGATTTCATTCCGGATGACGACGCCCCAGCGCCGGACAGCATGGCAACCCACGCGATGCTGCAAAAGCAGCTTGCCGAGGTGCTCAATACGCTCACCCCGCGCGAGGCAAGGGTGCTGAGGCTCCGCTACGGCCTTATCGACGGCAGAAACCGCACCCTTGAGGACGTGGGCAAGGAGTTCAACGTCACTCGGGAGCGCATCCGCCAGATCGAGGCGAAGGCGCTTCGCAAGCTCAAGCATCCCTCGAGGAGCAAGCGGTTGAAGGATTATATTGAGTAATATAAAATTGATAGAAAAACGCAAAGCGGTGCGCCCGGGTTCGGGCGCACCGCTTTAGAGTGCAAATAGAATGATGCTTCGCTGCGCTTGTTATGCCTTCCCCTCTGAGGGGAAGGTGGCTGAGGCGGCGCAGCGCGCCGCGAAGACGGATGAGGTGGAATGATTCCAAATTCCGCAAGGGATTTGAACCTGTTTTTTTGCTGAATGATTCAACGAAAAAGCTTGGTTTATAAGCTTTTTCGTTGAATAAAAGGGATAAGTCGCCGTGCGCGGCGTTTATGAGGTGCCACCCGCCGCCGGCTGCCCCCTCTCCTCATGGAGAGGGCTTATGCACCGCTTGATTCTTTAAATGAAGCTTCTTACTTCCCGTCCGGAAAGCTTGTAAAGCTGCCGCGCTCCACCTCGGGCAGGCCGTACTTTTCCTTTGCATCCGAAATGGCGTTCATCATAAACACGATATTCCTTGCAAGGTTGCGCATGGTTTGCAGCCCCTCAAGATCCTTTTTAACGTCCTCTGCGGTGAAGCCGTGAACCTGGTTCCAATAGGTGCTTGTGGCGATGGGCATTCCGCTGATGGAAAAATATTTGTTCAGCACGTCGAATGAGGCGGTGTTTCCGCCGCGCCTTGCGCTCACAACGCTTGCTCCCACCTTCATGTGCTTGGAAAAGCCCGTGCTGTAAAACAGCCTGTCCAGAAACGAAAGCAGCGTTCCGTTTGGCGAAGCGTAATACACAGGGCTGCCCACAACGAGCGCGTCCGCCTCTTCAAATTTCGGCGCGACGGCGTTCACCTCGTCGTCAAAAACGCATTTCCCGAGTTCCGAGCAGCGGTTGCAGCTTATGCAGCCGCGCACGGCCCTATGCCCAACCTGAATCAGCTCGCATGAAACGCCGCTTGCTTCAAACACGCGCATCATCTCGTTCAGCGCCTCGGCGGTGCAGCCGTCCTTATGCGGGCTTCCGTTTATAAGCAGTACCTTTTTCATTTTTTTACCTCCGATCAGCCGCTATTGGCTGCATTCTCCATATACCATTATAGCCCCAAAATGCGCTGAGGTCAAATATAACACTCCGCCGGCAAGGGGCAAATGCAGCGCGCGCTGCCTGCTTTCCCTGCCGGCGGAGCATAAATCAAAATCGGGCTTTACCTGATCCTTATCCTTTTCCGGGCTTTGCGCGTCACAGACCAAGCGCGAAGCGGGCAATAAGGATCGCGTCGGCAACGGTTATCGTGCCGCTTCCATCCACGTCCAGCATATTTGCATCCTGCGGATCGTTTCCGCCCATGGCGGTGCGCAGCACTATCAGCGCATCCGAAATGGTGATATTGCCGTCGCCGTTCGCATCGCCGCCAAAGCAGGCGGTAAGCTCGCCCCCTTCGGTTATCTCCGCCTCAAGCTCGGTTGAAACAAGCTCGCCGTTCAGGAACCAGCCGAGGAAGGAATCCTTTTCGGGATACGCGAAAAAGCGGGCGATCCCGTCTTCATACTCAACGCCGATGCTTCCCGCGCCGAATGATCTTGCATTTACCTCGCCGCTCCCGTTCATATCAAACGCAATATGGTTGAAAACGCCGTCCTTAAGACTGATATGCGCAAGGTTCGGGCAGTTCAGTGCGGAAAACTCGGTGCAGTGATCCTGCGCATTAAAATATGCCCGCTCAAGCTTTTGGCAGTTATCGAGCAGCACGCTTGTGATATGGGTCTGATGGGGAACGGGGTAATGATTTGAGGGGTATGCTGAGCCGAACTCGATAACGCCCGTTTCGGCAAGGTCAAGATCACCGTACAGATCGGGAGTGGGATAATCCCAACCATCTACCGCGATGTCGCCATCGACGAAGCTGAAGCAGTAGCGATAAGTAAACCTGAAGTAGAAGCCGGTCGCATGACCGACTACCGTATCGGTAACAAGCTCGGTCAGATAGCCGCCGCCATAGCTGTAGTTATAGAGAACGTTGTAAAAATCCGGCACTTCGTAATCATAAACTGCCTCACCATTATTCATTCCGTCATACGCAGGCTGCTGCCAAAAGGCATAGAGCTTTTCAGCATCCAGAGGAGTGAACATCGAAGGCGGCATCGCAAGTGCCGATGAAAGCGCCGTTATGCAAAGCAACGCAGCCATAAGCAGGCAGAATACCCTGAAGGATTTCCCGGGTTTCATAAAAATCAATCCTTTCTGTAATTTGATATTTTGATCGTTGGAGTTTTATTGCTGCCGATTGCGGCAGCAGCGACAGAAAACCAGCGTTTATAATAGCTTTTTTCACCTCACAAAATCGATTCTTGCAAAAGCCTTATGTTTTCCGAGCGAGCCCGGCTTGCTGCGCTGACTAAAAGCACCGGCGCACGGCGCTTTTTATTACCTGCGTTCCCTATATAACATATATACACCTGTAAAAATAGTTTGTCAATAGTTTCGGAGGCTGTTTTTGGAAAAAATTTAAGAATTACACCTTTTAACCGTTTCCTCACCGCATTCGGGAGCCTGCCCGTGCCGAAAACCGCCTATATCGGCTTTCCGCTATTGTAATTCCCGCGCCTTTGTGGTATCATTTTCGGGCGTGCGAGGTTCGGTTTTCGTGCGGAAAGTCTTTGATCTTATTCGGGGGAAAAATGCTTTATCTTATCCTGGCGGTGCTTGCAAGCTCCGCGGTTTCCATAATAATGCGCATGGGCGAAACGCGGGTCAAAAACAGCTTCGCCATGTTCATGGCAAATTATTTCGTGTGCAGCGCGATCGCGCTCGGCTTCGTTTTGGCGGGGGACAGGCCCGCAAGCATGGAGGGCTTTCCCTTCGCGCTGATGCTCGGCGCCGCGTCCGGCGTGATGTATCTGACCTCGTTCGTGTTTTTAAAATACAATATCACGCGAAACGGCGTTATGCTCGCTTCGGTTTTTATGAAGCTTGGCGTGATAATACCGCTGCTTATCGCAATAATCTTCTTTAAGGAAAGCCCGAGCGTGATGCAGCTCATCGGCTTCGTTATCGCCGCCGCCGCTATAATCATAATCTATCTTGAAAAGGATGGGGAGAAGAAAAAACGCGCGGGGCTTTCCTCTGCGGCGCTGCTCGTGCTGCTTTTCATCGTCGGCGGCTTCACAAATTCGCTTGCAAATATCTATGAAAAGCTTGGAAACGCGCAGTTTAAGAATCACTATATGTTTTTCACCTTCTTTTCCGCGTTTCTTTTGAGCACGGCGATAACGCTTATAAAAAAGCAGCGGGTGGGAAGGCACGATATACTGTACGGCGCGGCGATCGGCGTGCCGAACTATTTTGCCACAAGGCTTTTGATACTCTCGCTTTCCTCCGTTCCCGCCGTGATAGTTTACCCCGTGTATAACGTCGGCGCAATAGTGCTTATCGGGCTTGCGGGCATGTTTATCTTCCGCGAAAGCGTGAAGGGCAGAAGGCTGATAGGGTATCTTATGATAGTGGCCTCCCTCGTGCTGCTGAATATTTAATTTTTTACGGCAATACTGCTTTTACGGCTGAAAAAGCACCCGCTGCAAAACGGGTGCTTTGGTATTTGGTGTATTTCGGGCAATCCGGGTATTTTTGAAAAATATTGATAAATACCGATAAATATTGATAAATACTGAAGCTTACATTCCCTCGCCGGACGGCAGAGCCGCCGCCTCCGCTTTTTCACGCAGCTCCGCGCCGTGGCGGAAGATGAGGGAAACCACGAGGAACGCGATGCCGGGGGCAAGGCTGCCGCCAAGGCTGATGTTGATTTCGCTTCCCATGATGAGCGAGCTTATAACGGAGGTGCCGAGCGAGGTGCAAAGGCTCACTATGCCCAGCGTGCGCAGCGCATTCGCGCCCGGGAAGGTGAAGGGAGTGCCGGCCGCGATAACGCTCTTGAAGTATCTATACGCAAGAAACGCCGCCACCGCCGAGGCGGCGCAGCCGATGACGCCAACTATCAGCGCATTGTTCATAAGCCCGATTATGGTTTTCTGGTCAAACGAACCGAAAAGCTCGTTGAATTGGGCAAGCTGACTCGGGCTGAGCTGCGAGGTGAGATCCTCCCAATCAATTTCGGCAAGCACGGAGCCGAGCCTGGGGGAAAGGGCAAGCATCAGCGCGCAGCACACAAGCCCGATTATGGTGAGCACAAGCACTATCATGCTGAGCACCTTGGCAAGCTTTGTGAGCGAAATAATGGTGTGCAGGCTCTTTGAATCGTTCATTTTGTTTACCTCCATGAGTATGTAAAGCCAATTATACCATTTTAAACGCCGTCATGCAATATCGAATACCGCCGTGAAGCGCGTGCCCTCGCCCCTTGCGCTATGCACCTCTATATCCGCGCCGATGAGCTCCGCCCGCTTTTTAAGGATGGGCAGCCCAAGCCCGTGGCCGCCCTCGGAGCGCGCCTTGTCGCCCCGATAGAAGCGCTCAAATATATGCGGCAGATCCGCCTCGGATATGAAGCTGCCGTGGTTATGCACCGTGAAGCGCGCCTTTTTGCGCGTTTTCACAAGGGAAATATCCACCCTGCCGCCCTCCGGCTCGTATTTTACAGCGTTTTCGATAAGCCCGTTTATTATCTGCTCTATGCTCGCGGCTTCGCCAAGCACCGTGATATTTTCCGGAATATCCGCCTCAAGCGCCACGCCCTTGTCGTAGGCAAGGGATTCAAGCTGCAAAATACATTTTTCCGCCGCCTGCGAAAGCTCCACGGGCTGTTTTTGGGGCTTTTTGACCGATTCAAGCGATGAAAGCTCCAGCATGCTGCCAACCAGCGCCATCATGTTTTTCGCGGCGCTGTCCGTGCTGTCCACCCATTGAAGCTGCTCGCCCACGGTGGAATCGGAATTGGCGCGCAGTATGCTGTTGTTTGCAAGCACCACCGTCACGGGGGTCTTAAGGTCGTGCGAAAGATCGGCCACAAACTGCCGCTCCATCTCCAGCGCCTCCTCCATGGGCTTTACGGCAATTTTGGAAAGATGGCGGCTCACAAAAAAGAATATCACCATAGCCGCCGCAAACACTCCGAAGAGCAGAAGCGCGTTTTTCGCCGTTCGTGAAAGAATGAACGAGGTGTCCGCAAGGGCTATCTTGTAATCAGCTCCGTTTATGCACTCATAGCGGTAGATAAGATGATATTTTGAAAGCGTGCCGTAGCTCTTTTCCTGCTTCACTATCTCGCGCACCGCTTCCTCCACATGCTCTATATTCTCCTTAACGGTGCTGCTCAGAAGCGTCAGCTCGTCCGTTTCCAAATTGTAAAACACGGTTTCAACGCCCTCCGTGGAAAACTGCCGCTTTCCCTTGTCGCGCGGCTCGGGCCTGTCTGCGCCGGGGTCGAAGGGCGCGGGGGTCTGCGCCTCGTCCGTGGGAAGGGGCTGATCCTGCGCGCCGTCCGTAGGAAGGGGCTGATCCTGCGCGCCGTCCTGCGGGAAAGGGTGGCGGCCGTCCCACGGCTTAAAGCCCGCAAACTGCTCGTTCCACGGCTCTATTACAAGGCGCATCGTGTTTTCCAGCTCGTTTATCGCGGCGCGGTGCATCATCACGCCGATCAGCGTGAAAACTATGAGCAGCACTATGCCTATGAGCGCCATTGTGAAGGCGACGAAGCGCCTGCGGTATTCGTTCATTCAAGAACCTCCAGACGGTAGCCTATCTTCTGTATTTTTTTAATGGAAACGCCGGATTTTAAGTATTTCAGCTTTTTGCGGATGAAGGAAACGTAAACCTCCACGTTGTTGTCCGTGGCCTCGGAATCCATGCCCCAGGCGTTGATGAGCAGCGTTTCGGTGGGCACGGTCATAGTGGGGTTTGAAAGAAAGGTCCTCAATACCTCGAACTCCTTGTGGCTGAGCTGCACGGAGGCATCCCCCCTGCTGAGTATGGCGGACTGCAGATCGAGCGAAAGATCGGCGTATTTTATGCTGTTTACCATCACCTCGCCGCGCCGCCTCGTGAGCGCGCCCACGCGGGCAAGCAGCTCCGCCGTGTCGAAGGGCTTGGTCATGTAATCGTCCGCGCCCTCGTTCAGCCCCGTCACCTTGTCCGCCGTGGCGGTTCTTGCGGTCAGCATCAGAATGGGCGTGCTTATGCCGTCCTTCCTTAAAATGCGCACCACCTCGAAGCCGTCCAGCCTGGGAAGCATCACGTCCAGAATTATCAGATTGTATTCCATGCCCTTTGCGTAATCTATCGCGGAGAGCCCGTCGTGAACGGTGTCCACAAAAAAGCCGTGCTGCTCCAGTATTTTTTTAATGGCCTTTGCAAGCGAAAGCTCGTCCTCAACAACTAAAATCTGCATTTTTCGCATCCTTTCCGGCGCTTCGGCCTGTGCGCTCGCCCTTTCCTTATTATTATACCATAAAGTATAGGCGAAAAGCTGAAAACAAGCTTAAAAAAACAATTTTCGTCTTTAAAACTTTTTTAAGTTTTTTCCATAAAATAAAGGGCAAGGACGGAGGGGAGCAAAGAGCCCGCCCCGACCGATAAAAGAAAGGCAAGAATAAACAAAGACAGATTAAAGGAGGAAACCGAAATGAGAAGGTCTGAAATAATCAGAAACGCGATCGCGCTCATGCTTGCGCTCGTGATTATGGCGGTTCCGTTCATTTATCTCAGCGCGAACGCGGAGGCAGGCGGGGTCGATCTATCGGGCGCCACGGTGATAAGCTTCGCGGAAAGCGGCATCGAAATAGAATACGGCAGCAGCACGGGCTGCGCGGTTGAGGGGAACGAGGTAAAGATAGACTCCGCAGGCACCTACGTGCTGCGCGGCGAAAGCTCCGACGCCTCGGTGAAGGTAAAGAAGGAAACAAAGGGCGTTGTGCTGGTGCTGAACGGCTTGGAGCTTGCAAGCTCCGCCACCGCGCCGATAGTGTGCGCCAAGAGCACGGAGGTAACCATAATCGCGGCGGCAGGCACGGTGAACACCCTTTCCGATACCGAAATGAACAATGACGAGACCCATGCGGATAATCTTGACGCGGAGAACGCCGTTATAAAATGTAAGGACGGCTCAAGCGTTGTGATAGCGGGCGAGGGCACACTGAATATCATTGCAAACGGCAAAAACGGCATCAAGGGCGGCGCAAGCACCGAAACGGAGGGCGAATCGAGCCTGACGGTGCGCGAGCTGACCCTGAATATCAAGGCGAACGTGAACGACGCGCTGAAGGCGGACGCGCTTCTAAATATCGAAAGCGGCAATATCACCATCGAGGCGGCGGATGACGCAATAAAATCCGACTACGTGCTGAATATCGGCACGGAGGGCGGCGCGGGGCCGAATATCAATATAACCTCAAGCTATGAGGGCATAGAGGCGGCAGCGCTGAGCGTGTACTCCGGCAATATCGCGGTAAATTCCACCGATGACGGCATAAACGCCGCAAACAGCGACCTTGGCAGCTACTCCTTCGAGTGCAATTTCTACGGCGGCAGGGTAACGGTGAACACCACCGCGGGCGACGGCATAGATTCAAACGGAAATATCAATTTCGCGGGGGGCGAGGTGGAGATGTATTCCAGCACCAGAAGCGATAATTCCCCCTTCGATGCGGACGGCAGCATAATCCTCACGGGCGGCACGGTGTTCGGCATAGGAATGCCCGGCATGGGCAGCCTTCCCACAAGCGTTGAGCAGGCCTACGTGGCATTCGGCTCCGGCGGCATGGGCGGCTTCTTCGGCGGCGGCATGGGCGGCGGCAGAGGCGGCTTTTTCGGAAACGGAAGCACCGACAACAGCGGCAGCACCATGCAGCCCCCGACGGGCATGAACGGTGAAATGCCGCAGCCCCCGACGGATGCAAACGGCAGCACCATGCAGCCCCCGACGGGCATGAACGGCGAGCTGCCGCAGCCCCCGACGGATGCAAACGGCAGCACCATGCAGCCCCCGACGGGCATGAACGGCGAAATGCCGCAGCCTCCGACGGATGCAAACGGCAGTCAGGGCGGCTTCCCCGGCGGCATGGGCGGTCAGCAGGGCGGCGCGGCGGTCAGCATATCCGAGGGCGACAGCGTTTCGATAGTTGATTCAAGCGGACACGCGGTCTGCTCCGTGACCGCAAAGCGCAGCGCAGGCTTCGTTTTCTTCAGCTCCGATTCGCTCACCGAGGGCGAAACCTACACCCTCGTGGTGAACGGCGTCGAAGCGGCCACGGCGCAGGCGGGCAGGACCGCAGCCGCAATGGGCGGCGCAGGTCGGGGCAGGGGCGGCAGAAACAATGAGGGCTCCGCCGCAAACCCCGGCGCTTCCGCCGCAAACCCCGGCGCATCCGCCATGAATCCCGGCGAAGCGGCGAACGGCACTCAGAGCGGCACCGAGCAGAGCGGCAGTCAGAGCGGCGCCGATGAAGGCTCCGCAAACGCCGTGAACCTGCTGCATAACAGCAGGAGCGAGGGCGGCACAGGCGGCTTTGCCCGCATCATCGCAATAGTGCTTGCCGCTGCGGCGCTGGTCGCGGCGGGCTGCATAGGCGCGGTGCTTGTGATAAACGCCAAAAACAGGAAAAAGCTTTCCGCGAATGAAAGCGGCGGAAATGACGCATAATTAAACCGGGACAGCGAGAGAATTTCTTCATTATATATCTTCCTGAGGCGGGGGAGCCGGCGAATATGCCGGCTCCTTCGCTTTGCGCTTTTATGCCGCGCCGCTGTGCCGCCGCGCCGATGCGTTTTTTCGGGCGATTGACAAGCGGGCGCGTTCGTGGTATAAAACTATACAAATGCTGATTTTTCCGGGAGGAACGGATATGAAGTCGCTTTATCTCAGCCTTGATATGGGCGCAGCGGGGGATATGCTCGCAGCCGCGCTCTACGAGCTTTTGGATGATGAAAAAAAGCAGGAATTTATTGATAAAATGAATGCGATCCTGCCGGAGGGCGTTTGCGTGGCGGCCGAGCCGAACGTGAAATGCGGCATAACCGGCACGCATTTTGCCGTGAGCGTCAACGGCGAGGAGGAGCTTTCCGAGGACGATCATGAGCACCACCATCACCACCATGAGCACGACCATGACCATGACCACCACCGTGACCACCACCATGAGCATGACCATGCACACGACCATGAGCATGAGCATGACCACGGCCACCACCACCATGAGCACAGGGGGCTTGCCGACATTGAGCGCATAGTTTCGGGGATGCCGCTTTCGGAGCGGTGCAGGAACGATATAATGGCGGTGTACGCGCTCATAGCGGAGGCGGAATCGAAGGCGCACGGAAGGCCGGCGGAGCTCGTGCATTTTCACGAGGTCGGCGCGCTGGACGCGGTTGCGGATATCACCGCCGTCTGCCTGCTTATTGAAATGCTCGCTCCCGACAGTATCGCCGCATCGCCCGTGCGCACGGGCTTCGGCTCGGTCAAATGCGCCCACGGCATACTGCCCGTTCCCGCGCCGGCCACGGCGCATATTCTGATGGGCATTCCGAGCTATGCGGGCGAGATAAGGGGCGAGCTCTGCACCCCCACGGGCGCGGCGCTCGTGCGCCATTTTGCGCGGGAGTATTCGCACCAAAGCGAAATGCGCGTGGAGCGCATCGGCTACGGCATGGGCAAAAAGGATTTTCCGCAGGCGAACTGCGTTCGCGCCGTCCTTGGGAAAACCGATGAGGGGAGCGGCGAGATAGCGGAGCTTGTGTGCAGCGTGGACGATATGACGGGGGAGGAGATAGGCTTCGCGCTGGAAGCTCTGCTCGATATGGGCGCGAGGGATGCGTATTATATTCCCATCGGCATGAAAAAATCCCGCCCGGGCGTGATGCTCTGCGTGCTCTGCGATAAGGCGCGGCGGGAGGAGTTCGTGCGGGCCGTGTTTAAGCTCACCTCCACGCTCGGCGTGCGCGAGAGAGCCTGCAAAAGATACGAGCTTGAGCGCGGGATCGAAGCCGTGCAAACGGAATTCGGTGAGATGCGGGTAAAAAAGGCCTGCGGCTTCGGCGTTAAAAAGGAAAAGGCGGAGTACGAGGACGCGGCAAGGCTTGCGCGGGAGCGGGGCGTGAGCATTTTTGAAGCCAAAAGGCTGATCGAGAGCGCTTCATGCAAAGCCGAGTGAGCGCAGCGGGGCTGCACCCGCACGGGAGCTTTATTCGACCTGTTATTTTGTATATTACTGTCGAACAGGCAATTTAAACGCCTGTTCTTCTTTACACTTCGCCGCGCCTGTGGTAAAATTATAGACAAATTATTATCGCTATCGGGAGAGATTTGAAATGGTTAAAATATGCTGCGACAGCACCGCCGACCTTCTGAATGAGTTCAGCGGAGCGGATCTGTATAAGGAAAACGATATCACCGTCGTGCCGCTCTATGTGCGCATCGAGGAGGAGGAATACCTTGACGGCGTGGATATCACTATGACACAGCTCCTTGAAAAATGCAGCAAAAGCAATAAGCTGCCCCAAACCTCCGCCCCCTCGGTGGAAAGAATGAGGGGCATCTTCACGGAGCTTGCGGCGGACGGCTCGGAGGTCGTGTATATCACCATCAGCTCCGGCTTTTCTTCCTCTAATAATAATGCGGTGCTTGCCGCGGAGGGGCTTGAAAGGGTTTTCGTTGTGGATTCGCTTAACCTCTCCTCCGGCGTGGGCCACGTTGTGCTTGAGGCGCGCGATATGGCAAAAAAGGGCATGAGCGGCGCCGAGATCAAAAAAGCGCTGGATGAGGATATAGTGCCGAAGGTGGAAACCAGCTTCGTGCTGGACAGGCTGGACTATATGGTTCGCGGCGGCAGATGCTCCGCCGTGTCCGCGCTTGGGGCAAACATTCTTCAGCTTCACCCCGGCATAGAGGTGGCGGACGGCGGCATGCGCGTTTTCAAAAAATATCGCGGCTCCTGGCAGCGCTGCCTTAAAAATTATATAAAGGACAAGCTCGATGGGCGCACCGATATCCGCCCGCACCGCATTTTCGTGACCTATACGGACACTCCGGCGGAGATAGTAAACGAGGCGGTGGAGCTTGTGAAGAGCTTCAACTATTTCGACGAGGTGCTCACCACCACGGCGGGCTGCACCGTTGCAAGCCACTGCGGCCCGAGAACACTGGGCGTACTTTTCATCCGCAAATAACGCCGTTTTATTCATAAAACGGAAGCATTTACGCGCGCACTGCGAGCTACCACGCATCAAAATACATCGGCAAATGCCGAAAGGAGAATCAACCAATGAAAGCGTATCTTGAAGCAATGGGCATTTTCGATCCCACCGCTGTACACCGCAATCTTTCACCCGCCGAGCTTACCGAGCGCGCTGTCGCAAGGGGCGAGGGCAAGCTCTCCAAAACCGGCGCATTGGTCATTAAAACCGGCAAATACACCGGCCGTTCCCCCGACGATCGCTACGTTGTGGACGTTCCCTGCGTGCATGATTCCATCGATTGGGGCAAGGTGAACGTGCCCATCAGCCGCGAAAAGGCGGATAATATCTATTCCAAAATGTGCGCATATATGCAGAACCGCGAGGTGTTCATAGTGGACGGCTTCGTGGGCGCAGATCCCAAATACGCGCTCCCCATCCGCGTTGTGTGCGAAAATGCCGCAAGCGCGCTGTTTGCCACCCAGGCGTTCGTTCGCATAGAAAAGGATAAGCTCGATTCCTTCAAGCCGGAGTTCACCGTGCTCTGCACCCCCGGCTTCAAGTGCGATCCCGAGAAGGACGGCGTGCATTCCGAGGCGGCGATCATCCTCGATTTTGAGAAAAAGCGCGTTACCGTGGCCTGCTCCAAGTATTCCGGCGAGATCAAAAAGGGTATGTTCTCCGTTATGAACTACCTTATGCCGCAGCAGGGCGTTTTCCCGATGCACTGCTCCGCCAATATCGGCAACGACGGCGACGCGGCGCTGTTCTTCGGCCTCTCCGGCACCGGCAAAACCACCCTTTCCGCCGACCCGAACCGCTGGCTCATAGGCGACGACGAGCACGGCTGGAGCGACAACGGCGTGTTCAATTTCGAGGGCGGCTGCTATGCAAAGTGCATCAACCTCTCCAAGGAAAACGAGCCGGAGATCTGGAATGCCATCCGCTTCGGCGCCGTGGTTGAAAACGTTATCATGTGCGACGAGTGCCGCGAGCTGGATTTCAACGATGCCTCCATCACCGAGAATACCCGCGTGGCGTACCCCGTGGAGTATATCCCGAACTGCGTGATACCCGGCGTTGGCAATCATCCCAAAACCGTTATCTTCCTCACCGCGGACGCATTCGGCGTGCTGCCCCCCATCGCAAAGCTCACCAAGGATATGGCGAAGTATCACTTTGTGTCGGGCTATACCAGCAAGCTTGCCGGCACCGAGCGCGGCATCAAGGAGCCCCAGGCCACCTTCTCCACCTGCTTCGGCGCGCCCTTCCTGCCGATGCATCCCTCCGTTTATGCCGAGATGCTTGGCAAAAAGATCGATGAGCACGGCGCGAACGTGTTCCTTATCAACACCGGCTGGTCCGGCGGCCCCTACGGCGTGGGCAGCCGCATGAAGATCAAATACACCCGCGCCATGGTCACTGCGGCGCTGGAGGGCAAGCTGAACGACGTGGAGTACAGCCTCCACCCCATCTTCAACGTGATGGTTCCCAAAACCTGCCCGAACGTGCCGGACGAGGTGCTCGATCCCCGCGAAATGTGGGCGGATAAGGCAGCCTACGATAAGGCGGCGCAGGAGCTTGCGAATATGTTTGTGAAGAACTTCAGTAAGTACGACAATATGCCCGAAAACATTATCGACGCCGGTCCCAGGGCGAAATAAGAAAAACCGACAGTATAATTTTTCAGGCCAAGCCTGTCAAAAGCCCCTCTCCGCGCTCGTGTGCGGAGAGGGGCTTTTCGTGTGTGCCCGAAGGCAGCCATGCCCGAAGGCTCGGCATCGCCGCCAAGCGGCTTGCTTTTGGGCTCCTGCCGGGCGGCTTTATTCCGCTTTCCCGCCAAACAGCAGGGAAAGTATCTCCTCCGCGCTCATATCAAGTATGCCGTCCGGATCGGTCAGTCCCGATTTATCCGGGCTCCAGCGGAAGAAGCCCGCGCCGCCCTTGCGCTCAAAATCGATGTACGTGGAATACTGCACGGCCGTATTCTCATATCTTGAATACCATTCGGGGAAGTATTTTTCGGTATAGCGCCTTGCAAGCTCCAGCGCCATGCCGCCGTTTCCCTCGGGGTCTATCGCGCTGAGCTGCACACCGCCGCCCTTATGCCCGGTGCGTGAAGCGGTGGGCGAGGAATGCAGTATCAGAAGGCTGCCGTCCTCACATCGGCCCAAAACCATGTAGGTATGCCCCGAAAAGCTGACTATATCCCCGCTTTGAAGGGGAGTGCCGCCGCGCTCAAGCTTTTCCGCGCTGTATGCGCCCAAGCCCATATCCGCAAGCGTTTTTGCAAATTCGGTGGATTTGAAAACGTATCCCGCGCCGCCGCTCTGCGATTCAAGCGTGTTGTAAATCGTCCACCCAAGATAGCCGGAGCAGTCCAGCCCCGCGTAATAGTATTCGCACCAGCCGCCGAAGGGGTAGAAGCTCGTTTCGGGCGAGGCTTCGTCCTTATAGGTGTAATCCGCCGTCTGCGAAAGGAAAAAATCGCGCCAGCTCCGAGGTGCGAAAGTATTCCGCGCAAGCAGCGATGCGCCGTCATCCTGCCAGCTCCAGCCGCCGCCGTAAACGTACAGCGTGTGCCCAAGCGGCTGCATCGCGGCGGAAAGCAGGTTCTTCAGAGTTCGCTCCCCGGGGGTGTATGAAACGGGGCAGGGGGCGCTTTCCGCAAGCCCGCCCACGAGCCTTGCCTCCGTCACAGTATCGTTTTCAACGGAAAGCTCGTATTCATAGCCCTCCATCAGCGTGTTTTGAATAGTGAAATCCTTATCGTTTTTTATTGCAAAAAGCTTTTTGGAGCCGTCCGAAAGAAAGGCGTACACCCTTGCGCCGTCCTGCTGAACCTCCTGCGCGGTGAGCCTGCCATAGCCCTCTATTCCGATATATACGGCGTTGAGCCTGCATTCGCCGTCCGGCGTGGGGGATGGGGCAGGCGTTGGCGATGAGGTGGGAATGGGAGTGGGTGTGGGCGTGGGCGTGGGCGAGGGGCTGACTGCCGAGGTCGGCGCAGCGGGGGAGGGCGAAGCCTCGGGGCCGCCGGTCTGCGGTGCGTCCGTCCCTTCGCCGGGGTTCACTGCGGGCGAGCTGTGAATGCAGGCAAGCGGAAAAATGAGCAGAATATGCAGAATAAGCAGCGCCGCAAGCATGAAAACGGCTCTGAGCCGATATCTTTTCAGACCGAATGGAGTCGGTTTGGCGGCTCCGCAAAGGACGGTTCGCATAAAAACAGGAATACCTTTCTTGGCATATAGTCGGCGGGCAAGGCAGCTTGCGGCGGGAAGGAGGCCTTCGGCAGGAAGGCGCAAAGCCGCCGCCGATCTCCGCTTTACCAACAGATTATAACCTATTTCGCCGCATTTTCGCAACATGATTTTTATTTTTACAGCATATTACACTGTTATAACCTGCGCGGCGAGGCGGCGCCGGGTGCGATGAAAACAGGAAAAATAACGAACGAGGGCGGCAGAACGTGGGGAAAATCTATTGAAGCGGCGCAAAATAAAATTACTTTAAGAAAAAACAAAGAAAAAATTCGTAAAAGGTATTGCATTTATTGAAACTAAACGATATAATTAGTTATCCTATGTTGCATATACCATAGCCGATTTCGGTGAAGGGTGGATGCAATAATATTATTAGGAGGATAGATATGAAAAGATTCATCGCACTGTGCCTCGTCGTGATCATGGCGTTCTCCATGTTCGCGGCCTGCCAGCGGTCGGACCAGGGCACCAACACCCCTGCTCCCGCCACCAACCCCCCCGCGGGCGATACCACCAATCCCCCCGAGGGCGAAACCACTCCCGAACAGCAGGAGGCCACTCCCGCTCCCACCCCCTTCGTGCGTCCCACCAGCTATATCCGTGCTGACGACGAAGAAGTTTACGAGCGCGCTCTCGGCGAGTTCGAGGCGATGATGGCAGCAGCGAAGGCCGCTCCCACCGTTGACGAGAAATTCGTTCTGTACGCTCAGGCCGAAGCTTACCTGCTCTCCACCGGCGTTATGATCCCCGCCACCACCCAGGGCGGTGCATACGCCATCAGCAGGGTAGCTCCCCGCACCATCCCCTACGTTCAGTGGGGCAACGATGACGACCGTTTCTTCGGTATGGTCATCTCCGATGAGTTCATCACCAAAGAGGAGCGCGCCGAGCTCATGCAGATGTGGCGCGACGCTATCGACGGTAAGGGCGAATACGATCCCGCCGGCTATCTCACCGGCAAGGGCCACACCCTGAATAAGGAATACAACCTTACCTTCTCCACCGCTCCCGTTACCATCGACTGGCTGAACACCAGCGCCCAGTCCGATACCGAGATCACCGTGAACACCGTTGACGGTCTCGTTCAGTACAACAACCTCGGCGTTCTCCAGCCCGCTCTTGCTGAGAGCTGGGAGGAGTCCGAGGACGGCCTCACCTACACCTTCCACATCCGTGACAACGCCAAGTGGTACTCCTCCGAGGGCCGCGAGGTTGCTCCCGTCACCGCCGATGACTTCGTTGCGGGCTTCCAGCACATGCTGGACTGCGACGCGGGTCTTGATTGGCTCGTTGAAGGCGTTGTTGCCGGCGTTGACAAGTACATCAAGGAAGGCGCAAGCTTCGACGTGGTCGGCTACAAGGCTCCCGACGATCGTACCCTCGTCATCACCCTTGAAGCGCCCACCAGCTACTTCATGACCATGCTCACCTACTCCTGCTTCCTCCCCATCTGCAGGAGCTTCTATGAGAGCCGCGGCGGCGTTTTCGGCAGGGATGCCTATGCTGAGGCCAGCCAGGACACCACCAAGTACACCTACGGTCTGAACACCGACGTTTCCTCCCAGGTTTACTGCGGTCCCTTCCTTCTCAGGAAGCTGCAGGATCAGTCCGAGATCCTCATTGTGAAGAATGAAAACTACTACAACAAGGACAAGGTCATGCTCGACTCCATCAAGTGGGTCATGGACGACGGCTCCAACCCCACCGCCTTCTATACCGACACCGTGAACGGCACCTACCCCGGCTGCTCTCTCGGTGCTTCCTCCGGTCTGCTTGACCTTGCTAAGAAGGACGGCAACTTCGATAAGTATTCCTACATCACCGACACCACCTCCACCACCTACTTCGGCGGTCTGAACCTGAACCGCGGCACCTTCCAGCTTGAGAGCGGCGCCGTTGCTTCCAAAAAGACCGAAGATCAGAAGATCGACACCTTCATCGCCATGCAGAACCAGAGCTTCCGTCTCGCGGTTCAGTACGCCTTCGATAAGAAGACCTACAACGCCACTTCCCGCGGTGAGGAGCTTGCAGAGGCTTCCCTGCGCAATATGTACACCCATCCCGAGTTCGTGCTGCTTTCCTCCGACCAGACCGATGCCGACGGCCATACCTTCCCGGCCGGCACCTTCTATGGCGACATGGTTCAGCACTACGTAAAGGAAAAGTACAATATGCCCATCGACGTGCATGACGGCGTGAACGGCTGGTACCATCCCGAGGAGGCCAAGAAGATGCTCGCCAAGGCCGTTGAAGAGCTTGGCGATTCCGTCACCTGGCCCATCCACATCGAGGTTACCAACGGCGCATACAACGAGTCCCTCAACAACCAGGCGGAAGCTTACAAGAGGGTTATCGAGGAAACCCTCGGCACCGACAGGGTCGTCGTTGACCTCATTAAGGCCGACAATAAGGACGACTACTATGCCAGCGGCTACCGCGCCAAGAACGGTGAGGCCGGAAACTTCGACTTCTTCGCAGGTTCCGGCTGGGGCCCCGACTTCGGTGATCCCTGCACCTACCTTGACACCTTCCTTGGCCGCGGCGCAGGCTACATGACCAAGGTTATCGGTCTGTTCTAATTCAAATCCACAGCGGATCAATACCGCACCGCATATAGGGGGGAAACCCCCTATATGCGCATAATGAAAAGCATTTCCCCCTTTCTTTTTGCCGAAGCAGGACTTCGGGTTTAAAGAAAAGCCTTGAAAAATCGCGTTTATTCACTTTTTATCGCGCGATTCAAGACCAAACACAAAAATTAATGAGAGGGAGATTACGGCTCCGCGCCGTATTCATAGTAACAGCTTATGGGTAAATATTTGCTTAAGCGCATACTTTTCTCCATTTTCTCGCTTGTTTGCGTCGTTGGCATAGTGATGCTGCTCGTTTATTCGCTTATAAAGCGCAGCGTTATCTTCCAGTCGGACGACATGTGGGGCAAGAAAGCTCTCAACGATCAGCAGATGTATGAGTACACCATGTATCAAAAATACGGTTATCTCACATTCGTTGACTACGGCAGCTTCCTTAAGGAAAAGTACAGCGCAAAATATGGCGAAGGCTATGAAAGCCAGCCTGATTACATCGCGGACCGCGATGCCATCAAAGACCCCAAAACCTATGAATCCAACACAAGCGTTCAGGAATTCAAGGAAAAGTATAAGGGCGACAATATAGTTTATATGGAGCCCAAGAACTATTCCACCGGCGGCATGAAGCCCGGCGGAAGACCCTACCTCATCGCTTCTCACGAAAAATCCGTCTTTTCCAGATTGTGGAATTATTTCACCGGTCTTATCACCGTTGAGCATAAAAACATGGTCCAGGACGAGAGGCTGACCGATCGCTACGTAAGGTTCGAAAAGGACCCCTATTCGTGGGCGGGCTTCGCGCTCGTGGGATCGGGCACGCAGCATAAGTATCTGCTGTATTTCGACGAACGGTTCCCGTTCATACATCAGAACTTCATTCATTTTAACTTCGGCACATCCTATACGACATATCGCGGACAGGAGATCACCTCGGTCATATCCGAAAAAACGGGCGATCTTAAGATAACCCGCCAGCAGTTCCCCGCAAAGCTCGGCACCGACGAGTGGGAGGACACGGCAATCGATTTCCATTCGCTGCAATATAACTCTGCGGAGAACATCAACCCGGCGGATGCCGAGAACTTCAACGACAGGTACACGGTCTACACATTCAGGAAAACCGGCCTCTCCATGCTCGGCAATTCCTTTGTGATCGGTCTTGTGTCCGTTATCATCTCCTACGTTCTCGGTGTTTCCATCGGTATCCTGATGGCGCGCAAGAAGGATAAGCTTGTGGATAAGCTCGGCAAGGCATACATCGTGTTCATCTCCGCCGTGCCCTCGCTCGCCTATATCTTCATAGTTGCCGCAATCGGCACCCAGGTATTCGGGCTTCCCTATAAGTTTGCTACCGCGCCCAAGGGTGCGCAGATCCTTGCCTATATCCTTCCCACCATTTCGCTTTCACTCGGCTCCATCGGCTCCCTCATGAAGTGGACCCGCCGCTACATGATCGACCAGATGAACTCCGACTACGTCAAGTTCGCCCGCGCCGAGGGTATGAGCGAGAAGGAGATCTACAATATCCATATCTCCAGGAACGCTTTCATCTACCTCGTTCACGGCATCCCGTCCAGCATTCTTTTCTGCCTGACCGGTGCTCTTATGACCGAGCGCGTTTACGGCGTTCCCGGCGTTGGCGGCCTTCTGATCAACGCCATCAACCTGCATGATAACGCTGTTATCGTGGCTATGACCGGCATCATAACCGCGATCAGCATTATCGGCCAGATACTCGGCGACCTGCTTCTTGCCAAGTACGACCCGCGTATCTCCCTCTCTTCAGACAGTGGCGGAGGTAGAAAGTAATGAACGACGAAAAGAACATGATCAACACCTCCAAGGAAGCTGATCTCGGTTTCGATGTCGTCGGAAACGACGCCATATCGTCCGAAAAGATCATAGCGCCAAGGTATTCATATTGGAAATCCGTTTTCCGCGTATTCTTCCGCAAAAAGTCGAATATCGCCCTCATCGGGCTGTTCGTGCTCATGGTTTTCTCCGCGATCGTCGTGCCGCTCATCTGCCCGTACGATCCGCTTGAAAACGTTACGAATGCCTCCGCGTACAACCTCAGCCCCGCCAAGGCTATGGCGCAGTTCGGCACCTCGTTCAAGTGGCTGCTCGGCTCCGGCCCGCAGGGCAACTCCATCATGTACAATATCTTCGCCGGTGCGCGCACCTCGCTGCTTCTTGCGGTCGTGTGCGCCGCGATAAACATGACCATCGGCATCCTGCTCGGCGCCGTTTGGGGCTTCTCCAAAAAGCTGGACGCCATCTTCATTCCCATCTACAATATCCTTGCGAACGTGCCTTTCATCCTGGTCGTTGCCGTTCTTATCTACGTTATCGGCTCCGGCTTCTGGAACATGGTTTTCGCCATGACGATCACCGGCTGGCTCGGCATCGCGTACTTCTTCAGAACGCAGGTTATGATCATCCGCGACCGCGAGTATTCGCTCGCATCAAAGTGTCTCGGCACCCCCGTGGGCAGGATCGTTTCCAAAAACATCCTCCCGTTCCTCACCAGCGTTATTGTTACCCTGCTTGCCACCGAGGTTCCCTCCTACATCAGCCTTGAAACCTATATGTCCTTCATCGGCATCGGTCTGAGCGCGGAGGTTCCCTCCCTTGGCCGCATGATCTCCGCCGCGCAGACGGCGTTCATCACCTATCCCTGGGAATTCTGGCCTCCCGTCATCTATGCCGCAATGCTGACCATCATCCTTTATCTGCTCGGTCAGAACCTTGCGGACGCGACGGATCCCAAGACCCATATGTAAGAGGAGGACTGAATTATGGAAAAAAACAACGATAGAAAAGTCCTTCTGTCCCTCAAGGACGTGGAAGTCAAATTCAACGTCCGCGGACGAATCCTCACCGCTATCCGCCGCGTTTCACTTGATATTTTCGAAAACGAATCGCTTGCGATAGTGGGCGAATCCGGCTCCGGCAAATCGGTTCTCACCAAAACCTTCGCCGGTATGCTTGAAACCAACGGCTTCATCTCAAACGGCTCCATCATCTTTTCGGATGATGAAATATCGGAAACCAACGTAAGGCTCACTCCGCGCAACAGGAGCGCCCTGAAGAAATATACCGATATGCTGAACAGAAACTCCGTGCTTGAGCGCGGCGCCGCCGAGTTCAACGCCATAGAGGAGAAGAAGCGCGCCATCCATGCCGCACAGTCCCTCAGTCAGGATGAGGAGGCGGATTTCAACGCCCGCATCAAGGCATTGAAGGACGGCGCGGTGGATAAGAACAACTACCTTCAAACGCTCGACTCCCGCAACCATGAGGATGCGATCGAGATGGATAAGGTTAAAAAGGAGATCGCCAAGCTGAATGCGGATAGGGAAGCCGTTGAAGGCGAAATGAAAGCCCTGATCGAAAAGCGCAAGAGCGCCTATGCCTCCGATTCCGCGCGCGCCGCGAAGGATCAGGAGGAGCTCAAAAAACTTGAGGCGCTCAGAGCCGAGAAGATCGCCAAGGCGGACGATCCCAAAAACCCGAACGGCCTTTCAAACGCCGTTATCGAGCGCAACGAGCGCATAGCAAAGGAGATACTGCTCTCCACCGCCAGATACCCGCTCAAGGAGCAGCTCAAGTTCAGGGGAAAGCTCGATAAGGCGTTCAAGGTGGCTATGAGCACGGGCGAGGATCTGAACGATCCGGAGGTGCTCAATAAGGTTTTCGACGTTGCAACCTTCCGCGTTGAATATCGCGGCACGGACGAGATCGCCGTGAAGGATCTTCAGGCGGTCGAGGATAAGGCGAAGGACGTTCTCAAAGCCGAAGCACTGCTCGGCAAGGCCGAAACCAGGCTCTCAAGGCTCAAATCCAAAAAATCGCAGGCAGGCGTTGAAGAAGCGCAGGCGGCGGTTGAGGAAGCAAAAAAAGCCGTCAAAAAGGCTAAGGCTGAGGCGGAGAAGGCGAAGGACGAGCTGGGCAGCAGAACTCCCGCACCCGGCGAGGAATCCGTCAGCATGCTTCGCGGCTATGCCATCATCGACTGCGCCAAGGTCAAGTACACGCGCGACTGGCAGAGCATTCGCGGCCGCCGCATAGCAACCGTTTTCCAGGATCCCATGACCTCGCTCAACCCGGTCATCACCATCGGCAAGCAGATCCAAAACGTTATCCTCAAGCATCAGCAGTGCTCAAGGGAGGAGGCGAAGCGCCGCACCATCGACATAATGGCGAAGGTGGGCATCCCCGATCCCGAAAAGCGCTTCAACGACTATCCCTTTGAGTATTCCGGCGGTATGCGCCAGAGGATCGTTATAGCCATCGCGCTCTCCTGCCAGCCCAAGATACTGATCTGCGACGAGCCCACCACCGCACTGGACGTTACCATTCAGGCGCAGATAATAAGGCTCATCAAGGATCTTCAGCAGGAGCTCGGCTACACCACCGTGTATATCACGCACGACCTCGGCGTTGTGGCAAACGTTGCGGAGCGCGTGGCGGTGCTGTACGCGGGTCAGATCGTTGAGATCGGCACCGTTGAAGAGGTGTTCTACGATCCGCGCCATCCGTACACCTGGGCGCTGCTTTCCTCCCTGCCGCAGCTTTGCGAAAAGGGCACGGATCTGTTCTCGATCCCCGGCACCCCGCCCTCTCTTTACAACAAGATAAAGGGCGACGCCTTCGCGCCGAGAAACCAGTACGCAATGTCCATCGACCTGAAGGAGGAGCCCCCCATGTTCAAGGTAACGGACACGCACTACGCCAAAACCTGGCTTCTCGATCCGCGCGCGCCAAAGATCGAAACACCGCACAATATTCAGAATCTGCATGAGAAGATGCTCAAATCTTATGTGGATTACAAGGCATAAGGAGATTGCGTATGGACAACACAAATAAAGAGGTATTGCTTTCAATACAAAATCTCGACGTTGTATTCGGCAGGGGAAAGAAGTCCTTCAAGGCTGTCGATAATGTCAGCTTCGATATCTACAAGGGCGAAACGCTTTCCCTCGTTGGCGAATCCGGCTCCGGCAAAACCACCATCGGCCGCGCAATAATCAGGATCAACCCCTGCTCCGCAGGTCAGATCCTTTTCAAGGGCAAGCGCATCTCCGGCAAGCTCTCCCGCAGCGAGGACCGCGAGGTGATCCGCAAGATCCAGATGATCTTTCAGGATCCGGCCGCTTCGCTGAACGAGCGCGCCACCATCGAATACATCATCTCCGAAGGTCTGTATAACTTCCATCTTTATAAGGATGAGAAGGACAGAATGGCGAAGATAGAGCGCATCACGGAGGAGGTCGGTCTTTTGCCCGAGCATCTGACCCGCTATCCGCACGAATTCTCCGGCGGCCAGCGCCAGCGCGTCGGCCTTGCCCGCTCCATAGTTATGGAGCCGGAATTCATAATTGCGGATGAGCCCATCTCCGCGCTGGACGTTTCCATCCGCGCTCAGGTTCTGAACCTTCTTGAAAGGTTCCAAAAGGAGAGGGGGCTGACCTATCTTTTCATAGCGCACGATCTTTCCATCGTTCGCTTCATCAGCGACCGCATCGTGGTTATCTATAAGGGCAGGATCATGGAAATAGCGGAAACGGAGGAGCTGTTCCACTATCCGCTGCATCCCTATACCAAGTCCCTTATGAGCGCTATCCCGGTTCCCGATCCCAGGATCGAGAAAACCAAGAAGCTCTTCGTTTACGACTCGAAGATCCACGATTATTCCACCGAGAAGCCTTCGCTTGTGGATATCGGCAACGGCCATTTCGTTTTCGGAAGTCCCTCCGAGATCGAAAAGTACAGGAAGATCCGCGCGGAAGCTCCAATTCAGTAAGCCTTAACAGCAAAGCCGGCCGCGAAAACGGTCGGCTTTGTTCGTTTGAGATTCGCTGCACCAAAGAATGCTGCAAGGAAAACAATGAAAAAATATAAAAACCTGAAGCGCCTGAACTCCCAAGAGCTGCAAAACCCCTCCGAAAAGCATAATGAAAAGCTGAAAACCATCCTCATCATCGCGGGGCTGGTGGTGTTTGCCGTTGTGAGCGTTTACGCCCTGTTTGCCTTCATTATGAAGGCGGCGCACCGTGACCCGGGCTATTACAGACTGGAGGCGGAAAAGAACGACGAAGCGCCGCTTTACGCAGGCAATTTCGCCTTTGAGCATTATTTCGAAGGCGAGAGCATCGAGATCAAATACGCCGTGGATGCCTGCTCCCAAAAATACAGCGGGCTGCTTGCGCGCATTTTCAAGCTGACGGACGCAAAAAACCTTTATGACGGCTGCAAAAATATCGCCTATATCAACGCGCATCCCGGCGAGGAGGTGGAGATAGAAAAGGAGCTTTTCTCCATTCTTTCCTCCGCGGCGGAGCTTACCGCAAGGGGCGAATTCAATATGCTTGCCGGTGCGCTTCAATCGACCTGGAGCGATATCATCTATTCAAACGCGCCGCAGGAGTTCGATCCGATGCTGAACGAGGTGCAGAAAAACCGCATCGCCGCCGCCGTGAAATGTGCGGGCGATCCGAACTTTTTCAAATTTGAAATAGTTGATGAAGCAAGCCGCAGGGTGCGCCTCAGCGTTTCGGAGCAGGGCGCGGCGTTCATGCGTGAAAACGATTTTGAGCCGCTTGTGCTCGATCTCGGCTTCCTGCGGGATGCCTTTATAATCGATACCGTTTGTGCGCTGATGGAGGCGGAGGGCTACGATAACGGCTATATGTCCTCCGTGAACGGCGCAAGCAGGGCGCTGAAAAGCATGGGCGAGGGGCATGAATACGTGGCCTACGGCATGGCGGACGGCGAGGCGGCGCAGGCATACTCCATGCCAATGCTGCCCTCAAGCAGCTGCTGCGCTCTTCGCGCCTTCGGCATGGAGGGCGAGCTGGGCTATTACGGCATTTCTGCCGAGGGCGGGGAGCTGCTGCGGCACCCGAATATTTCGCTTGAAACGGGCGAGGTGAGCGATACGGCGCTTTCCGCCTGCGCGTACTCTTCGGGCGGCACGGCGGTGGAAGCCTGCCTTGCCGCGCATTCGCTGATGAGCGCGAAAAGCCCTGCGGAGCTTGAAGCCGCGCTTTCAGAAGGCGGCTCGATGCTGCGCGCATTCATTCTCAAAAGCGAGCCCATGAGCATACACGCATCGGCAGGGCATGAAAACGTGCTGAAATGCCTGAACGGGTTCAAGCTTTCGGAACGGTAATTACAATCAGCAATCAGCAATTAGCAATTAGTAATTAGTAATTAGCAATTGGCAGCGTACAATTGGCAATTTGGTTTTGTTTAGAGCATTCGGCATCAAAGCACACCGCCGAATGACGGAAAGGGGATAAAATGAAAAAACTCTTCAGTATCGCGCTTGCGCTGCTGATGGCGGCGTCGGTGCCGCTCGGCAGCCTTGCGGAAAACGCTCCCGCGCCGAAGCTTGTTGCGGACAGCGCCTCGATCGACATGGACGGCAGCGACGGCTACACCGGCGACTACGTGGTTATCTACAATCCGAGCACGAACGGCTCCAACGGGATCTCCACCGGCAATATGAGCGGCCTTATCGAAACGCAGGTCGGCACAAGCGGCGGTTTTGCCGCTCCCGCGCCCGGGCTTGAAGCGGGCGCAGGCTATATGGTGGACGTGGACGGAATTCTTGCGCAGGAGGCGAAGGCTGCGGGGATCATGCCCGGTATGCGCAGGAATGAAGCGCCTGCGGAGCGCAGCCTGAGCTTTGAGGTGGGGGATACCCGTGACTTTTATATTGCGTCGTATTCACCTATTCCGGGCGGGGATATAGAGTTCAAGGTGCTGGCGAAGGGCGAGCATTGTTATATCTGGACGCCCACCTCCACCGCCGCGAACGTTTACCCGCTGGACGGCATAGACCCCACCTTTGCGGATATTGCCGCGGCGGAGTTCGATTCCAAGTTTGATCTTATGCAGCAGAGCTTCGGCGATCACGACAACGCACAGGGCGACGGCAGGCTGAATATTCTTTACTATAATATTGACGACGGCTGGCAGCCGGGTCAGGGCTACGTGGGCGGCTATTTCTCCTCGTGGGATTATTTTATGAACGAGCTGCCCTGCCTCAATATAGATACCTATCCCGGCGTTCACTCCATAAGCACGGACGGCACCGTGACGGATGATATTTCCAAAACCTTCAACGTGATGGTGCATGAATATCAGCATCTTATAAACTATTCCGTTGCGGGCTATATGGACACCTGGGAAAACGAGTGCATGAGCGCGGCGGCGGAGGAGATCTGCTACCCCGGCTCGAGCGTTCACCGCAGGATAAACAGCTGGACGAATTATTTCTTCGATGATGAAAACTGGCATAACCCGCCGGAGGAGTACCCCTACGTGCCCTCCTTCCAGCTTCACAACGGCTACACCATGTATGGCTGGGATAACAACATGGATATGGACAATATCCTGGTGCTGTACGCGCAGGTTTCCCTCTTCGCGCAGTATATCTTCACTCAGCACGGCAACACCACCTTCCGCGCCCTCTTGCAGCAGTGCGCGCAGGGCAGGGATTTCGTGCAGGCGTTTCAGAACGTAACGGGTCAGAGCGCCTCCGAATTCGTGCGTGATTTCAGGGTGGCGCTCACCGCGAATACCGCGCCGAACGTGCTTGAAGGGCTCTACGGCTTCCGTATGCAGGAGGGCTACGATCCTGCGAATTACCACGGCGTTGCGAACCTGTACAGCTGGCTCGGCCCCGTGGTGTTCACGGGCAGCCAGTGCAACATCAAGGGCGGAGGCGCGATCACGGTGAAGCCCGTGGGCGGCGTTTATTATCCCCCGGCGGATGCAAACGGCTCGCTTGTGTATATCGGCGTTACCAGAAGCACGAGCGGCAGCCCCGGCCAGTTTGAAAAGGGCGACGTGGATATGAACGGCAGCGTTTCAATTGCGGACGCCGTGCTGACCCTTCGCGGCGCGATGGAGCTTGCGGAGCTTACCCCGATGCAGATAGAGCTCGGCGATATGGATGATTCCGGCTCGATCAGCGTGGCGGACGCGGTGGCGGTGCTTCGCAAGGCGATGGGACTGTTATAACGAAATATATATTGTGAAAAAACAATATGCCTTGGGCCGCCTCAAAACCGTTTCGGGGCGGTTCTTTTGAAGGCAAACTGACAAGAATTAGAGGTGAATTGTAGTAAAATCGACAAAATTCTTAAGCTTTTATTGAAAAAAACTATTGACATTCGTGGGAATAAACAGTATAATGTTTGTAAACATGGGGGGGAGCCGTGAGTTAATATAGTTCAAACACTGATTACCCATGGAGCGAGCATGTTAATCTGATATTGGCTTTTTGCTATCGTCAACCTGTATGAAAACGAAAAAAAGAAAAATAATTCTTATCGTATGCCAATAAACTTTATTTGTTGTGCGTTTTTTCGTATACAGCCGCCTTGCCCTACTGCTTTATTAAGCAGAATTTAAAAGAAAAAGTTTTCGTTTTTTAAGAAAAAAAGAACATTTATTGAAAAGAAATAGGAGTTTCAGATGACACGAGAAGAGATGCTCGAAAAAAGCCTTGAAAGCTTGCGAACAATTGCAAAAGCGCAGGGAGTGAAATCGATCACCAAGTACCGCAAGGCCGAATTGGTGGATATTATTATGAACGGCGGCGCTTCGGGAGCAAATGGCGCTTCGGGAGCCGAAAAGGAGCAGGAGAGCTCCGCGCCGCAAAAATCAATACGCTTCGCCAAAAAGAGCTCGCCCGAGCAGGCGCCTGCCGAGCCCCCCGCTTTGAGCCGGACGGCCGGGGATGAAACCGAGCATCCATTGAGCCGGCCGGGAATGCAGCCAAAGAGCGCAATTCCCGCGGATGAGCCGCGAACGGCAAGCGAGCCGCAGGAAAGGGCGGATATGTTCCCGCCCGCGCAGATGCAGCAGGCGGCGGATATGCAGAGGCCGCGCGTGCAGAGCACCCCGCAGGAGCAGCGCGGCGGATACACCCTCGGCTATGCCCCGCGCCAGCAGAGCTCATACCGTCAGGCCCCGTCCACCGGCGGCTATACCCAGCGAAGCGACCGCCAGAATCGTAATCAGCGCCAGAATCAAAGCTATCAAAGCCCATATCCGAATGCCTATCAGCAGGACGGCGGCTACAGGCAGCCCCGTCAGGATAATTACTCTCAGAATCCATTTCAGCAGGATGCCTATATGCCGCAGGATTATAGAGCCGCGCAGCAGGGGTATCAGAATCAAATGCAGTATCAGCAGGGCTATAATCAGCAGTATCAGCAGCAGAACCCCGCCTATGCGCCCGCGCCGCAGCAGGGCTATCAGCAGAATTACCGCCAGGAGGGGTATTATAATGCCGAGTACGGCACGAGCAACCCCGCCGTGCCGGAGATACTTGAATCCGGCGAGTGCGGCGACGCAGAGGGCATCCTTGAGATAATGCCCGATGGATACGGCTTTTTAAGAACCGAAAACTATATGCCCGGCGCGAACGACGTATACATTTCAAATTCCCAAATCAGAAGATTCAACCTGCGCAACGGCGACCTTGTGGCGGGAAAAACAAGGCAAACTCTTGAAAGCAAGCGCTACGTGGCGCTGATGTACATAACCGCGATAAACGGAATGCAGCCGGAGGAATCCATGCTGCGCAAGCCCTTTGAGGAGCTGGTGCCCATCTATCCCAATGAAAGGCTGACGCTCGAAACCAAGGGCGGCGATCCGAAAAAGGATCTTGCCATCCGTTTGATAGACCTTATGGCCCCCATAGGCAAGGGGCAGAGGGGCATGATCGTTTCCCAGCCCAAGGCGGGCAAAACCACCCTTCTAAAGGCGATTGCGAACGGCATTGCCCAAAACCATCCGGACGTGCATCTTATAGTGCTGCTTATAGACGAGCGGCCGGAGGAGGTCACGGATATGCAGCGCTCCATAAAGGGCGAGGTCGTGTTTTCCACCTTCGACGAGCTGCCGGAGCATCATACCCGCGTGGCGGAGCTTGTGATGGAGCGCTCTATGCGCCTTGTGGAGCAGGGTAAGGACGTGGTGGTGCTTATGGATTCCATCACAAGGCTTGCAAGAGCGTATAACCTGACCATAAACTCAACCGGCAAAACGCTCTCCGGCGGCATGGATCCGGGCGCGCTGCATAAGCCAAAGCGGTTCTTCGGCGCGGCAAGAAATATCGAAAACGGCGGCAGCCTCACCGTTATCGCCACGGCGCTTGTGGAAACCGGCTCCAGGATGGACGATATGGTGTATGAGGAATTCAAGGGCACCGGCAATATGGAGATTCACCTGGACAGAAAGCTTTCCGAAAAGCGCATTTTCCCCGCGATAGATATTTATAAATCCGGCACAAGGCGCGATGAGCTGCTGCTGAGCGCGGATGAGCGCGAGTGCGTGAACTCCCTCAGGCATTTTCTTTCCGGCGGCAACACGGCGGACGCAACCGAGCAGGTGATCGGTATGTTCTATAAAACCGAGAGCAACGAGGAATTTGTAGCAAAATTCAAGGAAATGACCAATAGATATGAAAAGGAAGGCTTTTTTGCGGGCGGAAAGAGCCAGCTTAGATAAGCTTTCGGATTGAATAATAAACCGCGTTTAAAGCGCAGGGCGGGCTGCCGATCGGCAGCCCGCCCCTTTTCGTTTTGAATGGATATATCAAAGCCTGCCGCTGAAAAAATACTGCACGATGGCGGCGCATTCGCGCATATAGTCGTTTAAAATGAGGGGCTTGAATTCCTTTGCGGGTATTCCGAAGGCGCTTATACCAAGCTTATTCGCGATCCGCTCGGAGCGGAACACGTGGAAGCGGTTCGTAACGAATGCCACAACGGTGTCCGTATCGGTTCCGTTCCTGCCGAGCGCTTTTTTGATCAGCGCAACGGAAAAAATGAAGTTCTCCTCGGTGCTGGTCGCCTTTGGCTCCTCGATGATCCTGCTCGCGGGAACGCCTCTTGAAACGAGCCAATTCTTCATCACCTCGGATTCGGCGTATTCCTCATCATGCCCCTGACCGCCGCTGACCACGATGATCACGTTCGGATTCTCGTGGCAGTACTCAAGCGCGCGCTCAAGCCTGTTTGCAAGCTGGATCGTGGGCGTGTTTCCGTGAACCGCCGCGCCAAGCACTATCAGCGCGTCCGCCTTTTCATCCTTCGGCGGCTCCGCGTTTTTCAAAATTAAAAAGGTGGTTGTGGCAAAGAGTATGCCAAACAGCGCATAGGCCGCAATAAAGCACCATTTGATTATTCTGCCAAAGGTCGAGGACTCAAAAAAGCGGGTTATCGGCGTGTAGAAAATGCCGAGGATCAAAAGCGGAAGCCCGATGATTATCGGCATCACTATGCCGAGGTTAAGATTGCTGAAGGAGGCGGCATACAGCCCCTCGATTATCAGCGCGGCGCCGACAATAACCAGAATAACGCGCAGCAAAACGGGAGTTCCTTTCTTTTCCTTCATTGATTAAATGGATCCTTTCTTTTACAGATGAAGCGGAGCGGAAAACGGGATAAAAACCGAGAGCGAAAAAGCATAAAACCGCTCACTCGCCGCCAAGCAGCTTCACCTCAAAATCCTGCGGCGTGGATGAGCGAAGCTCCGCAAGCTGCACCTCCACGTCCTCAAGAGCGTTTCGGCGCAGCTCCTCCGATAGATGCCTTTTGATAAGGCTTATCACCGTGGGGTGGGCGCTTATGCGAATATGCTTTGCTCCTGAATCGAAAAGGCGGGCAAGCGCGCGGGCGCGGATGCGCAGGGCAACGGTTTCGGCGGTGCATACTCTGCCGCTGCCGCCGCAGCAGCAGCATTCGCTCTGCATGGAGGAGGAAAGGTTTTCGCGCAGCTTTTTTCTTGTTACCTCCACAAGCCCAAGCGTGGTCATGCCGTGCACGAGCGCGGTGGTGCGGTCCCCCGCAAGGGCCTCGCGCAGCGTTTTTACCACGGTTTGCTTATCCTCCGGGCTCTCAAGGTCTATAAAGTCTATTATCGCTATGCCGCCTATATTGCGCAATCGGAGCTGGCGGGCGATCTCCTTCGCCGCCTCGCAGTTTGTGGCAAGCGCGGTGGCGCGAAGGTCGGACCTGCCCACGTTCTTGCCGGAGTTTACGTCTATGCTCAAAAGCGCCTCGGTTTGATCCAGCACTATATATGCCCCGCTTTTCAGCCACACGCGGCGGGAGAGCGCCTCGTCTATCTGCTTTTCTATGCCAAGCCGCTCGAAAAGATCGGGCGCGTTTTTTTCAAAATGAACCTTCTCCTCCGCGCCGGGCTCCAGCTCGCGGGCAAGCGCAAGAATGGAGCGGTACCGCGCCTCGTCATTCACCGTAACGCGGGAAACGTCCGGCCGAAACAGGTCGCGCAGCGTGCGCTCAACAAGCCCGTCCTCGCTGAAAAGGCATTTGGGTGCAGCGCTTATTCTGAAGGCGTTTTGTATGCCTTGCCACTTCGCCCGCAGGCCCTCTATCTCCGAAACAATGTCCTCGTCCGCTCTCGCGGCGGCCGCCGTGCGCACTATCACGCCGCAGCCCTCGCCCTTATGCTCCGCTATGAGGCGGCGCAGCCTGTCGCGCTCGGCGTCGTCCGTAATATGCTTGCTGATGCCGATAAGGTCGGTTTGGGGAAAGAACACTATCAGATGGCCGGAGAGCGTGATCTGCGTGCTGACCCGCGCCGCCTTGCTGCCCTGCGCGTCCTTCACCACCTGCACCATTATCTCCTGCCCCACGCGCAGCGACTTGCGCGGATCGGCGGCGTGCTTACCCGCCTGCTTGGGGCCGCCCGAAACTATGTCCGCCCCCGGTGCGGAGGGGGAATTGAGGTCGGCAATGCTGAAAAAGGCGTTTTTCTCCGCGCCTATATCTATAAAAGCGGCGCTCATGCCGGGCAGCACGGAGCAAACGCGCCCGCGGTAGACGCTGCCAAGCAGGCTTTCGCGGCTCTGCTGCTCCGAGCAGATCTCAACCACCCTGCCGTTTTCCGTGAGCACGGCGCGGGTGCGGTAGGGATTTGCGTCTATTACTATTCGCTTGTCCGCCTTTGCGGGATTCTCAATCATAATTTCAGATCAGACCAATCCATTTCTATTTTTTTGCGGTGAACCCGCCGTGAAAACGAAGCCCCCAGCCTTTCCTCCAGCACGCCGAAAAGAAGCTCGGGCGGCAGCCCGCCCTCGGCGGAAAGCACGCCCCTTATTTCAAGGCGGGCATGGTTTTCGGAATAATCGGCAACGGAAGCCTCGAGCAGCATCGGGCGAATATCCACGCTTTTTATGCCGCCCTTGGTTTTTTTATCCACTATGAGCTCGCCGTCAAGCAGCGATGAAACCGCCGCCTCGAGCCTTTCTCGCTCCACGGGCGCATCGAATGAAAGCACAGCGTCATAATCCGCGCTGCGCATCAGCGGGGTGAGGGAGCCCTTGAAATCGCCCGCGTCCAAAGCGGAGGTTATCCGAACCCCTTCGGGCAGCGCGGCGTTCACACGGCGCGTGAATTCCTCCGGCGAAAGGTATTCATCCAGCATCACGTCGAAATATTCGCTTTCCGAGGTGTACCCCACCGAGAGCGCGGTTGCAAACGAAAGCAGGGGATGGGGGTTGAAGCCCTTGGAGTATGAAAGCGGAAGCTCAGCCCTCCTAAAGGCGCGCTGAAAAAGCCTTTGCATGTCAAGATGTGACACAAATTTCACAGGCTCAAGCTTGGAAAAAGCGGCTATTATCCTCATAAGCTGCCCTCCGCGCGCGCCGAGTGCATGCCGCAGTGCGTGGCGCATTTTTGCCCGAAGCAGCCGTTGCATTTCTCGCGGCAGTCAGGGGTAACTATGCCCTCGAACGCTCTTTCATGCTCTTTTTTAAGGTAATCAAGCGTCACAAGCGCGTCCATGTGCTGCCATGCAAGCGGCTCGTCCGTGGAGATGCGTCGGTTTGCAAACATATCCACGCTCAAGCCCCGCTCGGCAAAGCTTTCGTCCCATGCTTCCTTTTTGAAATGCTCATCCCAGGAATCGAACCTCGCGCCGCGCCTGTACGCGCCTATCATAACCTCCGCAAGGCGGCGGTCTCCGCGCGCAAAGCACGCCTCAAGCCGGCTCGTTTCGGAAAAATGGCAGTTGAATTCCACGCCGCGAATGCCTTTCAGCGCCTGCCGCAGCAGCGCCTGCCGCCTCAAAACCTCGTCCACGTCTATCTGCGGCTCCCATTGGAAGGGGGTGAAGGGCTTCGGCACGAAGGTGGAGGCGGAAACGGTGCATCTGAGCCCCTTGCCGCGCTTATCCTTGGGCATGGAGTAGAATTCGCGGCTCACCTTGCGCGCAAGCTCCGCTATTCCAAGCACGTCCTCATCCGTTTCGCCGGGCAGACCTATCATGAAATAGAGCTTAACGCCCTGCCAGCCCGCCTCGAATGCGTCCTTAACTGTGCGAAGCAGGTCGTCCTCATTCACGCCCTTGTTTATAATATCCCTCATGCGCTGCGTGCCCGCCTCGGGCGCGAAGGTGAGGCCCGTTTTGCGAACGCCCTGCATCTTTTCAAGGTCGTCCTTCAAAAAGGAATCTATGCGCAGGGAGGGGAAGGAAACGGAGATGCGGTTTTTAGTGTATCTGTCCAGCACGGCGGGCACCATCTCGTGTATCTCGGAATAATCGCCGCTTGAGAGCGAAAAAAGGGAAACCTCGTCGTGTCCGGTGCGCTTTAGCTGTTCGTCCGCATATTCTATCAGCGTGCTCATCCTTCTTTCGCGTATCGGGCGGTAGATGAAGCCCGCCTGGCAGAAGCGGCAGCCGCGCGTGCAGCCGCGAAACAGCTCCAGCGCGATGCGGTCGTGAACTATGCTCATGTACGGCACAATAAGATCGCCGGTGAACTCCGCCCGGTCAAGATCGCGCACAATGCGCCGCTCGATGCAGTCGGGCGCCGCTTCCTCGGTTTTGATAAGCCTTGCGAACTGCCCGTTTTCGTATTCGGCGCGGTAAAAGGCAGGCACGTAAACTCCGGGTATGGCGCAAAGGTCGAGCAGCAGCTCGCGCTTTTTCGCGCCGCGCCTTCTGCCCTCGGCGTAGGCGTCCATGAATTCGTTCACCAGCTCCTCTCCGTCGCCAAAGAAAAACACGTCCACTATTTCGGCTATCGGCTCGGAATTGCACACGCAGGGGCCGCCCGCCACGATCAGCGGCGCGTCCTCTCCCCGCTCGCATGAGCGCAGGGGAATGCCCGAAAGCTCAAGCATTGTCAGAATATTTGTGTAGCACATCTCGTATAGAAGCGAGAAGGCGATCACGTGAAATTCATCAAGCGGGCGCTTCGTTTCAAGGGAAAACAGCTTTTCGCCGCTCTCCCTCAAAAGCGCCTCCATATCCACCCACGGCGCATAGCAGCGCTCGGCGTAGGTGTCCTCTCGGTTGTTCAGCACGTTGTATATGATGCGCGAGCCGAGATGGCTCATGCCTATTTCGTAGGTATCGGGGAAGCAGAGCGCGAAGCGGAAAAGCCCTTCGCCCTGCTTAACGCGCATATTCAGTTCGCCGCCCATATAGCGGGTCGGCTTTTCCACCCTGCTTATAAGCGCGTTTATGCGCTCAAGCCTTTCCTCGGCGGTGGTTGAAGCGGAAAAGTTCAAAGCAAAACTTCCTTTCAAAAGGGAATACAATTATCCAATGTCCATTATAACCCGCTTTGCGCCGTTTGGCAAGGCTTAAACGGCAAAAAGCGGCCCTCCTTCCGTGCGGATCCGCTTGCGGCGGGCTTGACAAAGACAAAACGGCGGGATATAATGTACGGCACTGCCCAAGCTGCGGGGTTTAGCGGCGAAGGGCGGAATATTCCGGCGAAGTCAAACGGTAAACGCTATGAAAATACAGCTTTCCGATCATTTTACATATAAAAAGCTGCTCAAGTTCACCCTGCCCTCGATAGTGATGATGATCTTCACTTCGATATACAGCGTGGTGGACGGGCTTTTTGTGTCCAACCTGTTGGGAACCACCTCGTTTGCGGCGCTGAATCTTATATTTCCCTTTATAATGATGATTGGCGCGATAGGCTTTATGATAGGCGCCGGCGGCACGGCGCTGGTGTCCAAAAAGCTGGGCGAGGGCGATGAGCATACCGCGCGGCGCTATTTCACCATGATGGTGATATACACCTTCGTGATAGGCGTGATCGTCAGCGCGGCGGCGTTCGCGCTGATGCGCCCCGCCGCGATCCTTATCGGCGCAACGCCGGAAATGCTCGACGAATGCGTTATCTACGGGCGCGTGCTCGCCGTGTTCAACACGGCACTGATGATCCAGGTGCTTTTCCACAGCTTCTGCGTTGCGGCGGAGCGCTCGCATATTGGGCTCATCGCCACCGTTGCGGCGGGAATAATGAATATGGTGCTGGATTTTCTGTTCATCGCCGTTTTCAAATGGGGCATCGCCGGAGCGGCGGCTGCAACGGGCGTGAGCCAGCTTGCAGGCGCGGTGATCCCGCTCGTTTATTTCACTAAAAAGGGGCGCTCGCGCCTCTGGTTTGTGAAAACGAAGCTTGAGCTCAAGCCCCTTTTCAAGGCGTGTGCAAACGGCGTTTCGGAATTTTTGGGCAATATCGCAAGCTCGCTCTCGGGCATGGCATATAATCTTCAGCTTCTGCGCTTTGCAGGGGAGAACGGCGTGGCGGCATACGGCGTTTTGATGTATGTAAACTTCATATTCCTTGCGATTTTCATAGGCTATTCCGTGGGCAGCGCGCCCGTCGTCGGGTATCATTTCGGCGCGGAAAACAGTTCGGAGCTGAAAAATATCCTTAAAAAGAGCCTGCTGCTGATAGGCGCGGCGGGAATAGTGATGACGGCCTCGGCGCTCCTGCTGGCGCGGCCGCTTGCCTCGATCTTCGTTGGCTATGACGATGCGCTGCTGGCGCTCACCGTGCGCGCATTCCTGCTTTTCGCCGCCTCGTTCCTCTTCGCGGGGTTCAATCTGTTTATCTCGTCCTTCTTCACCGCGCTGAACAACGGGCTTGTGTCGGGCGCAGTGTCGTTTTTAAGAACGCTCGTGTTTCAGATAATCGCGGTCACGGTGCTGCCCATGCTTTTCGGCACGGACGGCATCTGGCTTGCGGGCGTGGCTGCGGAGATCGCCTCGCTTGCCGCCTGCGCCGCGTTCCTTATAGGAAACAGGAAAAAATACGGCTATATGTGATAAGATTTCAGTATAAAAAAGCGATAAACAGCATAGCCGGCATAAATCAGCGGCTCCGGAGCTCGATCCGGGGCCGCTTCATTCTCTAAAAACATATTATTAAGCCTTGATATTCCGGGCTTGAGGCATAAAACTGCAAGCTGCAAATTCCAAATTGCAAATTGTAAACTGTAAACTGCAATTTGCTGATTGCTCACTGCTCACTGCTAATTGCAAATTGCTATTTGCTATTTGCTATTTGCCAAGCAGTCCCATTATATCGCTTGCCGTGACCACGATCATAAGTCCAAACAGCAGCAAAAGCCCGATGCCGTTCACCACGGCCTCCACCTTGCGGTTCAGCGGGCGGCCGATTATCGCCTCGATTATAAGGAAAAGCAGCCTGCCGCCGTCCAGAGCGGGGAAGGGGATGAGATTGAAAATGCCAAGGCTGAGCGAAAGGATAACGGCAACGTACGCAATGTTTATCGTGTCCTCCTGCGCCACGTCCACCATTATGCCCACGGTGCCCACAACGCCGGAAACGTCCCCCCGCTTTATGCCGTTTTTAAACATGCTTCCAATGCCCTCGGCGGTCGCCTTCACGATGTTCACAAGGTATTTGCCCGCGCCGGTGAACGCCTCGCCGAGCGAAAGATGCTCGTATCTTTCGATAACGGTGCCCATCTGAACCCCAAGCACGGTTTTTTGATAGCCAACGTTGAATGCGCCGGTCACATCGAGGGTCTGCTCCTCGCCGTCGCGCCGCACGGTAACGGTAAATTCGTCCCCGGCCGCGCCGATGCGCTTGACGAAGGCATCCAGCGTGCTTTCGCCCTCGGCGGGGATCGGCTTTTCACCGTTTATCGCCACGAGCACGTCGCCCGCCTTGATGCCGGCACGCTCCGCCGCGCTGTTGCGCGTAACCTCGGAAACGTAGGCGATATTGCCGCCCGTCTGCGGATCCACCGCCGGAACGGGCATGGGCGTTGCCGCGTGAAGCACGAAGGCGATGATGAACGCGGTCAGAATATTCATAAAGGGGCCGGCTAAAATCACTATGAAGCGCTTCCAAACGGGGTTGGAGTTGAAGCGGCGCGGATCGTCCTGCGCGTCCTCATCCTCGCCGTCAAACTGGCAGGCGCCGCCGAAGGGGATGGCGCGGAGCGCGTATTCCGTTTCGCCTTTTTTGAATTTGAAAAGCGCCGGCCCGAAGCCGAGCGAGAAGCCCAGAATGCGGAAGCCGAGCAGCTTGCCCGCCGTGTAATGCCCAAGCTCGTGGATGAATATCAGAAATTCAAGCACGAGTATGGCAACAATTATGTATAAAAAAGTCATGCGATCACCTCGATCAATATTCTATCGGCTGGGGCGGTACTCCGCTGCAAGCGCGCGCGCCTCGCGGTCAAGCTCAAGTATGCCGTCCAGAGTGTCGATATTTCCTTTTGAAATATGCTGCATTGTGTATTCAACGCAGCGAGCTATCTCCGTAAAGCGCAGCTCGCCGCCGATAAAGCGCTCCACAGCCGCCTCGTTGCCGGAATTATAGGCTATCGGCAGGCTGCGCCCCTCACGAAACGCCTCGTAAGCAAGCTCTATCGCGGGAAAGCGCGCGGTATCGGGCTCAAAAAAGGTCAGCCCCGAAAGCAGCGCGGGGGAAACTCCGCCAAGCTGGGAGCAAAGCCGAGCCGGGTAGGTGAGCGCGTACTGTATCGCAAGGCGCATATCGGGCTTTGCAAGCTGGGCGATCACCGAGCCGTCGTTATATTCCACCATTGAATGCACTATGGATTGGGGGTGGATGAAGATGCGGATCTCATCGGGGCCGAAGTCAAACAGCCAGCCCGCCTCCATCAGCTCCAGCCCCTTGTTGAAAAGGGAGGAGGAATCTATGGTTATCTTTTTGCCCATGCTCCAGGTGGGGTGGTGAAGCGCCATATCGGGGGTAACGCCCTGGAGCTGCTCCGCCGTAAAATCACGAAACATCCCGCCCGAAGCGGTCAGAATAAGGCTTTTAACGTCCTCCCGCCGTCCGGCCGCAAGGCATTGGAAAAGGGCGCTCTGCTCGCTGTCCACGGGCAGGATGGCGCCGCCGTGCCTTTCAAGAGCTGCGTTCACCATTTCATGCGCGCAAACTATGCTCTCTTTATTTGCAAGGGCAACCGTTTTCCCCGCGCGAAGCGCACTGAGCAGCGGAAAAAGCCCCGCAAAGCCGCTCACGCCGTTCACAACGGTGTGGATATCCGAAAGCGCGCAGAGCGAATCCACCTCTTTGCCGGAAACTATTTTGCTCTTTGGCAGGCGCCCTTTAAGCTCCTTTGCCGCCGCCTCGTCGTAAATGCCGATGTATTCGGGCGAAAACTCGGCGGCCTGCTTTTCCACAAGGTCGATATTTCGATTTGCGGCGATCACCTTAACGGTGAATTCATCCCGATGAAACGCGGCAACCGAAAGCGCCTGCGTGCCTATGGAGCCTGTGGAGCCGAAAACGGCGATATTTTTCATGGTAAAACCCCGCTTATATCAGCGAAAGCAATCTGAACGCTATATACACAAACGGCACGGCGAAAAGCGCGCTGTCCAGCCTGTCGAGTATGCCGCCGTGACCCGGAAAGATGCTGCCGAAATCCTTTATTTCCGCCCAGCGCTTGAAGGTGGAGGCGAAAAGATCGCCTATCTGACCTATCATGCCGCCTGTGAAGCAGATGAGAATATGCGTCAGGATGGGAATATCAAGCCCCCAAAGCTTCTGCATAAAATAGCTTATCACGCCGCCGAGCGCACCGCCGATAAGACCCGCAACCGCCCCCTCAACGCTCTTTTTGGGGCTGATGGCGGGGCAGAGCCTGTGCTTGCCGAGCATGGAGCCGACAAGGTACGCGGTATTGTCCGCCATGGCAACGCCCGCAAAAACCATCACAAGCGCTATGCGCGAGCTGTCGCTCCTTCCAAAGCCGACAAGCCCGAAGAACGCGAAGAGCGCAAGCGGGTAAACGAGCGTAACTATGCCTGCGGCAAGGTCGTGATTGGTGCGCTTTTTGTTCAGCGCGCGCTCAAGGGCGAGCAAAAAGAATGCCGCGAAGAACGCCGCCGTGAGAAAAAGCGCGGTGTTTTGGGGCTTATCGGAGCCGGACACAAAATACATCAGCAAAAACATGCCGCCGCCGAGCGCAAGCTGGGGCAGAATGAACGGCCTCATATCCACCCGCTTGAACACGTTTTGCATTTCAAGCACGGCGATCACGGAGAATACGCCGAGCACTATCGCCTGAAGAAGCCCGCCACGCCACAGCACAAGGCCGAGCAGGGCAAGCAGCGCCACCGCCACAACGGTGCGCAGCGGAAGATCCTTCATAGTTTCCCCCAAATATTATAATTAAACCTGTGGCGGCTCAACAGCTGAACCGCCCGAATGATCATATACTATGCTGCATCTAAAGCATTGAGAGCGGGGATCAAGGCTTTGGACGCAGAACGGCATTAAAGCACCTTGCCGAATTTGCGCGTGCGATGCGCGTATTCAACAAGGCATTTTGCGTATTCCTCCGGCGTGAAATCGGGAAAAAGCACGCTTGTGAACACAAATTCGGCATACGCCGCCTGCCAAAGCAGAAAGTTTGAAAGCCGCTGCTCGCCCGCCGTGCGGATTATAAGATCCAATTCGGGAAGCCCCGCCGTGTAAAGCCTTGAATCGATTATGCTTTCGCTCAAGTCGGCGCTCTTCACGCCATCGTCGATGAGCGAGCTCACCGCGTGAACGATCTCGGCGCGGCTGCCGTAGTTCAGGGCTATATTGAAGCAAAGCCCGCTGTTGCCGCTCGTGCGCCGAACGGCGGAATCGAGCAGATCGTGCAGCTTGCCGGAAAAAGCGGAGGCGTCGCCTATTATGCGGATGCGAACGCCGTTTGCGTCCAATTCGTCTATCTCTTTATAGAAGTATTCCTCAAGCAGGGAAAACAGCGCGTCCACCTCGGCGCGCGGCCTGCTCCAGTTTTCGGTTGAAAAGGCGTACACGGTGAGCGCCTCTATGCCGGCGGAGTGCGAAAAGCGAACTATTTCGCGCAGCGCCTCCATGCCGGCGCGATGCCCGGCGCTTCTCGGCAGAATGCGCTTTTTGGCCCAGCGCCCGTTGCCGTCCATGATCACGCCCACATGGCGGGGGAGCGCGCCCTTCTCAAGTGAAAAAGCCCGAAGCTCCGCCTCTGTAAATTCAGGATAAAGCTTTGCCATAATAAAATATAGTAAAAAACAGCAAAATTTATTCGCCCTCACTCGGGTAAACGCAGGTGCGAAACGCGGAATAAACGAGCGTTACAACGGGCTTTTCACCCCCCGAAGGCTCGCTTTGGCGTATCACGCGCAGCGAATCGGGCTCCTTAACGCCCTTGATGGAGCGCGCCTCGATGGCCTCCACAAGGAAGCCCTCGCCCTCAAGCCTTGCAACCGCCTCGTCAAGCGGCAGTCCAAGCACGCTTATCAAACCGAAAGCAGCTCCTTTTCCTTCTCGGCGGCGATGCGGTCTATCTCCTTGATGGCGTTGTCCGTCGCCTTCTGCACCTGCTCCTCCATGCGCTTCTGGTCGTCCTCGGTGATGGTGCCGCCCTTGCAGTCCTTCTTGATGGTTTCATTCGCATCGCGGCGGATGGAGCGGATGGCGACCTTGGATTCCTCCGCCTTTTTGCGCACTATCTTCACAAGCTCCTTGCGCCTTTCCTCGGTAAGCTCGGGGAACACAAGGCGGATCAGCTTGCCGTCGTTGCTGGGGTTGATGCCCAGATCGGATTTCTGGATCGCCTTTTCAACAGCGGGGATCATGGATGCGTCCCAAAGGGAGATGATGAGCTGCCTGGGCTCGGGGGAGCTGATGGTGCCCACCTGGTTCACGGGCGTGGCGGTGCCGTAGTAATCCACCATGATGCGGTCAAGCAGCTTGGGGTTCGCGCGGCCGGCGCGAAGGGTGCCCAGCTCGCCGTTCAACACGGAGATGGTTTTATTCATTTTGTCCTGTGCAAGTTCAATGGTGTCCATGGTTTTCCTCCTATGGTGAAGATTTAACTAATTCATTCTAATGTAAGAGCGCGGTTTTGTCAATATCAAACCGCCCTGCCAACATCTTTCCGGCAATATAACGGATACAGCGCCCCTTCGGTTGAGTCCGATCCGTTATTCATCGCCGCATTTTTTGCCGCAGCTATCGCCGCACTCGGAGCAGTCGCCCCCGCACTCCGCGCCCGGACCGGTGTGCGGCTTATGCTCATGCCCATGCTCATGTCCGCAGCCGCAGTCATGGTCGTGATGGTGGTGATGGTGATGCTCATGGCCATGCTCATGCTCATGGTCATGCTCATGCTCATGCTCATGGTGGTGGTGCTCATGCTCATGCTCATGGTGATGCTCATGCTCATGCCCCGCCTCAAAGAGCTTCAGCGAATAGCCGCGTATCCTGCCCACGGCGGAGCCTGCGGCGCGGTCGGTATGGGCGAATTTATACCTTCCGCCCAAGCGCAGCTCGGCGTAGAGCGGCGCGTTTCCGGTGGAGTTCACGAAGCCGGGATCGCAAAGCAGCTGAATGCCCACGCGCTCGCCGTTCTCCTCCAGATAGCCCAGGAAGGCTATATCGCCCGTGACCTCCGCGTTTTCGGGGTCGATGCTGTAATAATTATCCGTAAGCTCGCCAAGCCCCTCCGCCTCGCCGTTTCCGGCGGAAGCGTCGTATTCACGAATATTTATAAAAAGCACGAATTTCCTTTCGGCTTTGGTTTCGGCATTGGTTTCAAGCCTGTTTTCAATATTGTTTTCCATTTTTTACCTCAATTCGTTCATAACTGCGGCGGCGGGAGGAAGAAAGCGCAGCTTTTCGCAGCCGTTGAACCGCGCAAGCCGCGTGCAGGCATCCTCAAGCAGATCCGCAAAAGTCTTTTTGGCCTCCGGTTCGCGCTCAAGCCAAATATTCATGATTTCGAGCGCGGCATCGGTGCCTGCGGAGCCCCTGCGGGCGGCCTCGATCCTGCCTGCGAAGCCGTCGCCGTAAACTATCGGCAGCACATAGTAGCCAAACTGCCTTTTTTCGGCGGGCGTGTAGATCTCCCAGCGGTATCTGAAGCCGAAAACCGCCTCGATGAGCTTGCGATCCCACATCAGCGGGTCGAGCGGCGCTATGAATTCGCAGCGCCTTTTAAAGCGCTTTGCCTCCCGCATCTCGTTTAAAAGCGGCAGATCGCAGGCTTTTATGTATAGCGGAACGCCTATTTCCGGCACGGCGAGGGGAACTGCGCTCCCCTCCAGCGCAAGCAGCGAAAACGCCTGCCTGCGAAGCGCCGCGTCCATGCCCCATATCCCAAGCAGCGAATCCGAGCGGCGATCCCAAAGGGCGCCGATTGCTCCGATGCGGCGCAGCACGCCCCATTTTATATGGTCTATAAGCTCCGCGTTCGGGTCGGGCGCGTTCAGGATATCGGCGGGGATATGCCTTTCGGCAAGGTCGTAGAATTTGCGCGTGCCTTCCTTGTGGTGGATAACCAGCCTGCCGTCCGAATACATCTGCTCCAGCACCGATCTTGCGGCGTTGGTCCTGCCGTGCCAGTTTCCGCTCCAGTGTATCGCGGAATTCCATTTTATCTCGCCCTCTATGGGCAGAGTGGCGGAGCTCACCGGGCCGTTTTCCAGAATATAGCGGCGCGCCCTTTCCGCAAGCGCCTCTATGCCGGGAAACTCCGAAGCGTTTCGCCTTGCGGAGGCTCTCCACCTTGAAAGAAGGGGAAAATCCTCGGTGGGCAGTATCGAAAGCTCCTTGTCGGCGTAGTCGATGAGTGCGCGATCCTTGTAAAGCAGCTCGTAAAGCTGAAGCTTGGTAAAGCCCTTCACCCTCGATTGCAGCGTCAGCTCCGCGTTGCGCCCGCAGATATCTATTGGATCGAACTGTATGCAGCCCGCCTGCCGCACGTATTCAAGCGCACCCTTCTTGCCGGAAAACCTGTGCGCCCCCAAAAGACCCTGCCTGCGCAGAAGAAAGCGGCGCAGCTCCGCGAGGGAAACCTTCACCGCTTCCGGAGCGGACGCGCTTTTTTCGCTGCCGGCTTTACGCAAGCTCAAAGCCATCCCTTGAATCAACGATGGTGCCGGAATTCACGCCGTCCGCCGCTTTAATGAAGTTTTCGCTTTCGCGCATATCGAAAAGCACGATGGGCAGCGAGTATTCGCGGCAGAAGCTGATGGCGGTGAGGTCGGTCGCCTTGAGATTGCGGGCTATCACCTCGTCGTAGCTTATGCGCACGTAGCGCCTTGCGGAGGGGTCCTTATTCGGATCGGCGGTGTATATGCCGTCCACGTTTTTGGCAAGCAGCAGCGCGTCCGCATGGATCTGCGCGGCACGCAGCGCCGCCGCGGTATCGGTGGAGAAGAAGGGGCAGCCGGTGCCGCAGGCGAAGATCACCACCGTGCCCTCGTCGATCGATTTATTTGCCTCGCGCGCGGAATAGGTGTCCGCAAACATCTCCATGGAAACCGCGGAAAGCACGCGCACGGGCACGTCTATATCGATGAGCGCCTGCTCAAGCGCCAGCGCGTTTGCGGCGGTGGCAAGCATGCCGATATTGTCCGCCCTGTTCCTTTCCATGCTGCCGCCCGATCTGCCGCGCCAGATATTGCCGCCGCCGACCACAACGCCTATCCTGCAGCCGTGATCGCGCAGCGCCTTTATATGCTCCGCCGCAACGGATACGTTATCGAAATCTATCGGCGTTTTGCCGGAAAGCACCTCGCCGCTGACCTTTAAAAGAATGCGTTCGTATTTCATATTACCTCCTGATCGGGCAAAAATGCGCCCGTTTTCCGTATAATATCACAAATATCATTATAAATGATTTTGCGCGGGAATAAAAGCTTTTTCGGAAAATATTTTCAAGCGAGCGCAGCGCGGCGGCGGCATTTTGCCATGAACGGAAACCGTCTGAAACCGCTCAAAACCGCCTTGAACCGTCTAAAATCGCTTAAACTGCCTTGAACCGTCCAAAATCGCTTAAAACTGCCTTGAACCGTCCAAAATCGCTTAAAACCGCCGTTTTCTCCTCCGTTAAGGCAGCTAAAAGGGCCTGCCGGAAAGCCGAAGCAAAAATTCTTTCGCTTATTTTCGCTCAAATATTCAATTTGAGCGCCCAATATGATATAATATCAATCGGTAATGAAATCCTTTACTGAATAATTCACGGAAGGAAGGCGAAGGTTTGTTTAAACGCTCATTCAAAGGCGGTGTTCATCCGCTTTCAGGAACGCATGAGGGCAAGCAGCTCACAAGAAACAAGGCGACCCAGGTTTTTTCGCCGGAATACGTCTGCATCCCAATGAGTCTGCATCTCGGCACGCCGAGCGAGCCCTGCGTTAAAAAAGGCGATATCGTAAAGCTCGGCCAGGTGATAGGAAACCCCGTGGGCTTTCTTGGCCTGCCGGTGCACGCGTCCGTTTCGGGCGAGGTGATCGAGGTTGCCGAAAAGCAGCAGCTTGGCCCGAAAAAGGTCATGTGCATAACCATAAAAAACGACGGGCTGAACACGCGGGCCGAGCCGATGGAGAATATCGGCACCTGCGAAACGGCGGAGCCGAGGGCGATAGTGGAGCGCATAAAGCAGGCGGGCATCTGCGGCATGGGCGGCGCGGCGTTTCCGCTGCACGTTAAGCTCACCATACAGGACGAAAAGCATGCCGACACCATCATTTTAAACGGTGCGGAGTGCGAAACGCATCTGACGAGCGATTTTCGCGCCATGCTCGAGTATCCGCAGGAAATTGTGCGCGGCCTTACGGCGATAATGCGCGCCATGGGCTCGAAGCGGGGCATCATCGCCATAGAGGATAATAAGCCCGAGGCGATCAAGGTAATGAAAAAGGCCGTGGAGGGGCATGAGGGCATTTCGGTGATGGAGCTTGAAACCAAATACCCCCAGGGCAGCGAAAAGCAGCTCATCACGGTCACCACCGGCAGGGAGGTGCCGCGGGGCAAGCTGCCCATCGACTGCGGCGTGATCGTCACGAATATCGCCACCGCCACCAGTGTCAAGCTTGCAATAGAGGATAGCTGGCCGGTGACCCACCGCATTGTCACCGTTACCGGAAGGGTCAAGTCCCCATGTAATCTGCTTGCCCCGATAGGCACGGTGGTCAAGGATCTGATAGAGTTCGCGGGCGGGTACGATGGCGAGATAGCCAAGCTCGTGGCGGGAGGCATGATGACGGGCCCCGCCGCGCCGAACGACGATTTTTCGCTCACCAAGGCGATGGGCGGCATAGTGGCGCTCAATAAAAAAGAGGCGATATCCTACGAGGAAAAGGCGTGCATCCGCTGCGCGCGCTGCGTTGCGGCATGTCCCATGGGGCTGAATCCCGCAAGGATCAAGCAGTACTGCGACGCAAACGATATGGCGGGCGCGAAGGCGAACAACGTGATGGACTGCATAGTCTGCGGCTGCTGCTCGTTCATCTGCCCCGCGAACCGCTTCCTTACGGCATCGTTTAAAAATATGAAGGACAGGATCACCCTTGCTTCAAGACTCGGAGGTAAGAAATGAGCGATCTCAATCTAAACGTTTCCACCGCCCCGCACGTGCGCACGCATGAGAGCACCACCTCCATCATGCGCCATGTGCTCGTGGCGCTTGCTCCCGCGCTTATTGCGGGCACCTATTTCTTCGGCCTGCGCTCGCTCCTTATTGCCGCCGTATGCGTGGCAAGCTGCGTGGGGTTTGAATACCTTTACGAAAAAATAATGAAGCGCCCGGTAACGATCGGCGATCTTTCCGCCGCCGTAACGGGCCTTCTGCTTGCGCTCACCCTTCCCGTTACCGCAACGTGGTGGATGTGCGTTATCGGCAGCGCGGTCGCCATACTGCTTGCAAAGCAGCTTTTCGGCGGCATAGGCGATAATTTTCTCAATCCCGCGCTCACCGCGCGCGCGGTGCTGCTTGCAAGCTGGCCCGCAAGAATGAGCGGCGCGGCGTTCGTTTCGCCCAATTTCCTCGGCAGCGTGGATTCCGTTTCAAGCGCAACCCCGCTTGCCTACGGCGCAAGGCTTGCCCCCGGAGGCGCGAGCATGCTCGATCTTTTCATAGGCAAAATACCCGGCACCATCGGTGAGGTATGTAAAATTGCCATACTGATAGGCTTCGTGTATCTGCTCGTAACGCGCGTTATATCATGGCACGTGCCCGTTATCATAGTGCTCACCACCGGCGTTTTCACGTGGCTCTTTGCGGGCGGCGGCATAGAGACCCCCGTGGTGGCGATGCTTCAGGGCGGCATACTCTTCGGCGCAGTGTTTATGGCAACGGATTACTCCACCTGCCCCATGAGCGCGCTCGGTCAGGTGATATTCGCCGCGGGCATAGGCCTTTTAACGGCGGTGATACGCTGCTTTGCGGGCTATCCGGAGGGCGTTACCTATGCCATACTCTTTATGAATATAGTTACCCCTCTGCTGGATAAATACATCACGCCGAGGGTCTATGGCGAAGCAAAGAAAACGAAGGAGGGCGAGAAGGTTGCGTAACGTAATTGATCTTGTGTGGAAGCTGCTTCTTATCTGCCTTGTGGCGGGTCTTGCGCTGGGGCTTGTGAACGAGGTCACAAAGGGCCCCATCGCGGAGCAGGAAAAGGTTGCGGCGGATCAGGCGCGCGCGGCGGCGTTTCCCGGCGCGAAGCGCTTTGAGCTGCTGAAGGACGCGCAGGGAGGCTCCGGCTCCTACACCGCCCTCGGCGAAAACGGGGAGCTATTAGGCTACGTCGGCTCCGCCCGCAGCAAGGGCTACGGCGGGGATATAGAGGTCGTGGTCGGAATGGATCTGAAGGGAAATGTCGTGGGCGCCGTGATAGGCGGCAACGGCGATTTTTCCGAAACGGCGGGTCTTGGCGCAAAGGTAAAGGACGCTTCGTTCGCGGATCAGTTCATCGGCATCCGGTATACCGGTGAAAAGGTGGATTACAGCGCGGGCGGCGGCGGCTTCGTGATACCGGCGGGCTCGATCCTCGTTCAAAAGGCGCAGAGCGATGGCGGCTCCGGGCCGGACGCGGTAAGCGGAGCGACCTACTCCTCAAGGGCCGTTATCGAGGCGTTCAACAGCACCTGCGAAGAGCTTTTCAGGCTTATCGCGCATTGATGGGGGTGAGATAGATGAGTAAAGCAGGAAAAGTATTTGTAAACGGTCTTTTTAATGAAAACCCCACCTTCAGGCTCGTGCTTGGCACCTGCCCCACGCTTGCGGTCACCACGCAGGCGATGAACGGCATAGGCATGGGGCTTGCGGCAACCTTCGTGCTGCTCGGAAGCAACGTCGTGATCTCGCTTCTGCGCAAATTCATACCCGACAAGGTGCGCATTCCCGCGTTCATAGTTATCATCTGTATGTTCGTTACGGCGGTTCAGATGCTGATGCAGGCGTTCGTGCCCGCGCTTTATAAAGCCCTGGGCATATTCATACCGCTCATAGTGGTGAACTGCATAATCCTTGCGCGCGCGGAGGCGTTCGCCTCCAAAAACAGCGTGCTGTATTCCGCGCTGGACGGCGTGGGCATGGGCATTGGCTTCACGGCGGCGATAACCGCGATAGGCGCAATACGCGAGCTTGTCGGAAACGGCACCATCTTCGGCGCAAGCGTGTTCGGCGCGGGCTTTGAGCCCATGCTGATAGCGGCGCTCGCTCCCGGCGGCTTCATAGTGTTCGGGCTCATGCTTGCTGCGGTGAATGCCGTTGCAAACAGGGATAAAAAACAGGTCGAGGCGGAATGCGCCCTCGAGGATAAGGAGGAGGCACAATGAGCGATTTTGCAAAGCTTCTGGTGCTGCTTGTAACGAGCATTCTTTCAAACAACTTCATCTTCTCGCGCTTCCTCGGCTGCTGCCCGTTCCTGGGCGTTTCAAGCAAGGTCGAAACGGCGGCGGGCATGGGGCTTGCGGTCACCTTCGTGATGGGGCTTGCGTCGCTGTTCACGTGGCTGGTGTATACCTTCGTGCTGGTGCCGCTCGGCCTTGAATACCTTAAAACCATGAGCTTCATCCTGGTAATAGCAAGCCTCGTGCAGTTTGTGGAAATGTTCCTTAAAAAATCCAGTCCGTCGCTGTATAAAAGCCTTGGCATCTATCTGCCGCTCATCACCACGAACTGCGCGGTGCTGGGCGTTACGCTCATCAATATAGAGCAGAGCTACAACCTGCTTTTCTCGGTGTGCAACGGCGTTTTCGGTGCGCTCGGCTTCATGCTTGCGATAGTGCTGATGGCGGGCGTGCGCGAAAGGCTGGAGTTTTCCAAAATGCCGAACTCGCTCAAGGGCTTCTCAAGCTCGCTTATCATAGCGGGGCTTATGAGCATAGCCTTCCTCGGCTTCTCCGGCATAGGCGGCTGATGGGCTAAAGGAGGTTAGAATCATGAACTTAACTGCTATTTTGATTGCCGGCGCCGTGATGGGCGCGCTGGCGGTGATATTTGCCGCAATACTCGGCGTTGCCGATAAAAAATTCGCCGTGGAGATAGATTCGCGCATCCCGCAGATCACGGAATGTCTTGGCGGAGCGAACTGCGGCGCCTGCGGCTACGCGGGCTGCGCGGCGCTTGCGGAGGCGATAGTGCGCGGGGAAGTGGAGCCAAACGCCTGCCCCGCGTCAAAGGGCGAGAAGATAAAGCGCATTTCGGAGCTTATGGGCGTTGAGGCCTCGGCTCAGGCACCCATGGTTGCCCGCCTCGTGTGCTCCGGGGACTGCGAAACCGCCGCCGTGCGCTATGAGTACGACGGCGTGCCGAGCTGCCGCATTGCAAACAGCCTTGCGGGCGGCCCCAAGAAATGCACCTGGGCGTGCCTCGGCATGGGCGACTGCATAAGGGACTGCAAATTCGGCGCGATCACCATGGGAAAGAACGGGCTTCCGCAGTTCAACAGCGCCAAATGTACCGGCTGCGGCGCGTGCGCAAAGCAGTGTCCGCGCGGCGCGATAGCCCTTGTGCCCACGAGCGCAAAGGTGCTGATCCTCTGCCGAAACGATGATTCCGGCAAGGAAGCCAAGGACAACTGCAAAAACGCCTGCATCGGCTGCCGCCGCTGCGAAAAGGCGTGCCCCGCGGGCGCGATCTCCCTCGTTGGCAAGCATTGCGTGGTGGATCAGGAGAAATGCGTGGGCTGCCTTGAGTGCGCAAAGCAGTGCCCGATGGGCTGCATAGTGATGCTTTGATGCTTTTTTACGGCAAGCAGATCGCGAAAAATGCAGGCATAATGCAAAAAGCAGAATAGGATATACGATAATAAAGCAGGGCGGTCCGCTTCGATCCGCCCTGCTTTGGTATTACGGTTATTCACAATTCACAACACATAATGCACGATACACGATGCACGATGCACCGTTTCCTTTTTACCCATCCAGCAGAATATCGCAGCACCTTCTCACCCTGCATAAGTCAAAATACCTTTCCTCAAGCGGGATCCATTTTGACACAAAGGTTTTCAGCTTTTCGGGGCCGTTTCGCGCAAGTATGCGCTTGAGCTGCGTTTTTTTCGGCACGCTCATGAAGATGCGCAGATCGTATCTCCTCCTTAAAGCGGGATGGCAGGAGTACGAGCCCTCGATTATGGCAATATCCATGGGCTGAACCTGCACGGGCTCGCCAAGAGCGAAGGCGGTGCAGTCAAAGGGGCGGTAGCTGAAAGCGCGGTTTCGCAGGATGGGTCTGAGCACCTCCTTAAAAAAGCGCTCCCTGTCCACGTTTCCGCCGGGCTCAGCGTACCGCCGCGCCGTGCGCTGCTCCGGCCGCAGGTAGAAATCGTCCATGTGAAACACACCCACGCAAAGCCCCGGATGCCGCGCTTCAAGCACCTGCTTGAGAAGCTGCGCCAGCGTGGATTTTCCGGAGGCGCAGCGCCCGTCTATCGCTATAAGAAGCGGCCTGCGGGGAGGGCGCGCGCCCGGCTCCGTGTATTTGCCGTGCCGCAGCTCTATCCGGCGCGCGATAAGCCTCGCCTTTTGATTGGGTGAAATACTCCCTGCCATGGCGCTTTAATAGCCGCTGCCGCCGAAGCCGCCGCCTATCGCGGGCTTTTTCATGGTCAGCATTATGGTGGGTATAAGCACTATCTGCATCACTATGCCGGGGATCGCGTTCAGCACCGCCCCCGCAAGGAACATATCAAGGGTGAAGGGGCTGCCGCTGATGCGCAGCAAAACGAAGGATACCGCGCCCCAAACCAGCCTGCCGATTATCATGGAGAGGATGAGCGCCGCAAAGAGCGAAACCACGCGGCTCACCTTCGCGCCAAGCAGCTTTTCATAGATGAAGCCGGCGAAAAAGCCGTATGCCGCAAGCTCAAACGCCATGGTGACGGCATTGGGGAAGAGCGCGGGCATGCCGAAGAGCAGCGAGCGCACGAGCGGAAGCAGAAAGCCCACGGCAAGGCCGTACGGCCAGCCCACGATCAGTGAGCAGAGAAACACGGGCAAGTGCATCGGCAGCAGCATTTGCCCCACCTGCGGCACCTGCCCCGTGACGAACGGAAGCACAAGCCCTATTGCGAAGAATACCGCCGCAAGCACGAGCTTTTGAGTGGAAATATTGCGCATTTGCTTTATGAAAAACTCCTTTTAAACCGTTTTTGCCCGAGGAGCCGAGCTCTTCAATTTGAACCGGCGGCCTCGGCAAGCTCCGCCATGATGGCGGGAATATCTATGCTCTGCGGGCATTGCTCCGAGCAGGCGCCGCAGGCTATGCAGTCCTTCGCGCTGTGCTCATGCTTCTCTATCGCCTTCGCTGCGCCCCTGCCGTTCAGCTTGTATCTGTTGTAGATCTCCATCATTTCGGGAATATCTATCTCCATGGGGCAGCCCTCGGTGCAGTAGCGGCAGGCGGTGCAGGGCGCGGAGATCTGCTTTTTAAACTCCGCGCAAACCTTCAAAAGCAGCTCCGCTTCGTCGTCCGAAAGCGGCTTTCCGCCGATGAAGGTGGCAAGATTATCGTCCGCCTGCTCCACGGTGGACATGCCGCTCAATATGACCTTCACGTTTTCAAGCCGCATTATGAAGCGGAACGCCCAGGAGGGAATGGACCAATCGAAATGCGCCGCCTTCAGCTCCGCCTCGGTTTCGGGGGTGAGCTTTGCAAGCCTTCCGCCGCGCACCGGCTCCATAACCACGATCGGTATGCCCGCCTCGGTAAGCATTTCGTACTGCGCCTTGGCGTCGTTCAACAGCCAGTCGAGATAATTGAGCTGTATCTGCGCAAAATCCCAGCCGCCGAAATCTATCATTTTGCGAAGCGTGTCGAGCGAAGCATGGAAGGAAAAGCCCAGATGCTTTATTTTTCCAAGCCTTTTCTGCTCGCGGAAAAACTCAACGCAGCCGTTTGTAAGGTAGGTGTCCACCGTGCTGTCGCCAATGGCGTGAAGCAGGTAGTAATCAATATAGTCCATATCCAGCCGCTTGAGCTGCTCGTTGAACACGGCCTCGTAGTCCGGGTTTGCGCGGCAGTTGTATTTGGTGGCAACGCAGAAGCTCTCGCGCGGGTAATTCTTCAGCGCCGCGCCCACGAAGGATTCGGATTCGCCGCCGTGATAAACGTAGGCGGTGTCGTAATAATTAACGCCGTTGTTATAAAGCCTGTCGATGATGGCGGCGGCGCCCTCGAAATCTATTTTGCCGTCCGCACCCACGGGCAGGCGCATATTTCCCATGCCAAGCAGGGAAACCTCGTTTTTGCAAAAGCTTTTTTTAATCATGCTGTACCTCGTATTTTCTTTAAGCTTTTTTGTTTTTAAGCATTTCGCTTTGCCTTAATTCCATAAACCCTTACGCCTTTTGCCTGTAAAGCGCCGTGTCATCTGCCGATCTTGCTTGTAAAGCGCCGTTTCGTCTGCCGATTCTGTTTATAAAGCGCCGTATCATCTGCCGAAATTCGATCCGGGCTGATGGCTCCATTCCTTGTCGGTCTCATCCTTGATATAGGTTTTGATTATCGCCTTGCAGTCAAGGCAAAGGTCGGAATAAACCGGGGCGATGCCGCTCCAAAGCGTGCCCCTTGTGAATTTAAGCCCTATCGCGCCGTTTTCCGAGGCCTTGCCCCAGGCGACGCCTTCCTCGATCCTTTCGCTTCCGCAGTGTGGACATTTCATGTGCATGATCCGCCTCCTTTTCGATTTTGATTGTATTCTACCATATTTTTCCGCATTGTTCAATAATAATCCGCCGCGCTTAATTGAAATGAATGCCGCGATATGCTATAATCAACATATAACTGCCTGAATGCAGCATTTTGTTTGCGTTCTCTCAAAGTGAGAGGTATATATATGAAAAAATTCAGCCTTGCGGCGCTTGCGCTCGCTTTTATAATAATGCTTACCCTTGCCGCCTGCGGCGCGGAAAAGGTGCCGGGCGATATTGCCGTGTTCGAGCTTTTTATGAACGCCTTAAAGGACGGGCAGTATGCCGAGGCGTATTCCCTGATAAGCGAAAATACCGCCGTGGACAACGCCGAAACCCCGCGCTCCACCTCAAGCGGCACCATCACCCTGAGCGGCTTCGAGTCCTTTTGGAATGATTTTACCGAAACCCTCAAGCTCACGGGCATGGAGTATTCCGTAAAAACGGACGCTTCCGAGAGCGACAGCAGGCGCACCGTCGCCTATCGCGTGCGCTATAAATGCGAAGGGATAGACGATCTGGTGTACGATTGCGAGATGGGTCTTGCCGCGGAATCGGGCGCGTGGAGGGTGCTTTGGCAGCCGAGCTGCGTTATTCCGAATATGGAATGGGGCGAAACCGTTTCCAGAGCGCGCATTGCGCCGAGGCGCGGCGATATTTTAACGCGGGACGGCACCGTGATAGCCACGAACGAGCCGCTGGTAACGGTTTACGCCTTGCTTTCGGAGATCATTCCGAGCAACGTGCTGGTTAAGCGCATAGTGGAGCTTGACCGCGTTTCGGGCGATGAGGCGCAAAGCAGGCTGAAGGGCTATCTTTCCAAAACGGAGAGCCTGCACAGGCTCTGCGGAGAGGAGCTTTCCGCGCTTTACAGAAAGATCGGCGAGATACTTGAGCTTTCCGAGCAGGAAACGCCGGACAAGCTTTTTAAAAGCGTTACAAACGATTTTCTTATGATAAAGCAGTTCACAAGGGACGCCGTGGATGCGGACAGGCTGAGTCTGCTTGAGGATATCGAGGGCGTGTACGTGGACACGAAAAGCTACGGCTCCACCCGCGTTTACCCCTACGGCTCCTTTCTTGCGCATAACCTCGGCTATGCGGGCGGCATCACAAAGGAGGAGCTGGATTCAAAGAATAAGAGCCTTGAAGAGGGCGAGGACCCCTATACCGCGGACAGCATGATAGGCAAGAGCGGCATCGAGCTTCAATACGAAAAGGAGCTTCGCGGCAGGGAGGGCTTTTACTATTTCATAAGGCGCGCGGACGGCACTGTGAAAACCACGCTCTTTAGAAAGGAATGCGAAAACGGACTGGATATCTATCTTACCATCGATTTTGACGTGCAGCGCAGAACGGAGGAGCTGCTGGACGTTGTGATGTTTGGCGAAAACACCGCCGGCGCGGTGATAGTGATGAACCCCAAAACAGGCGGGGTGGACGCGCTCGCCTCCTATCCTTCGTTTGACCTTAATAAATTCGTGGTCGGCTTTACGGACGAGGAATACGCAGCGCTTCGGGACAGCCAAAATGCCCCCTTCCTTGACCGCACGAAGCGCGGACTGTATCCGCCGGGCTCCACCTTCAAGGTGTTCACCGCCGCCGCCGCGCTGGATACCGGCACGCTCACGGAGGACTACGTTTTTACAGGCAAAATAGATAACGATTACTGGACTCCAACGGGCTACGGCACCTGGATCTGGCCAAGGATAAAGCGCACCGCCGTCACAAACCGCACCATGCCCATGAATATGGCAAACTGTATGCTGCATTCGGATAATATCTATTTTGCAAACGCCGCGCTCATGGTGGGCGAGGAGAAGTTTGTGAAATATCTCAGCGGCTTCGGCATGGATTCCGCAATGCCCTTTGAGCTTGCCTGCTCAAGAGCGCAGGTGATAAGCCCCAATGAAAGATTCAGCTATAAGCTGCTTGCGGACACGGGCTACGGCCAGGGTCAGGTGCTTGTGACGCCGCTTCAGCTTGCGGTGATGTTCAGCGCGCTGAGAAACGGGGGCGACCTGCCCACTCCGCGCATATTGGACAGCATGTATAAAACGAGCGGCGCGTATTCGGATCGCGTTATGAAATCCACCTACAGCGCGTGGCTCAAAAACGCCGTTTCGGAAAGCGCCATCGAGAAGATAACGCCCATGCTTGAGGCGGTCGTGGATCCGTCGGGCAGGGGCACGGGCCGCTCGCTGCGCGTTACAAACTGCGACGTTGCGGGCAAAACCGGCTCCGCCGAGATCGGCTCCGACAAATCAAGGATCTTCTCCTGGTTCGCGGGCTTCAGGCTCAACGTGGAGGAGCAGGACGAGCGCGTGGTGATAGTGATGTTGGACGTGCCGGATACGAACGCGTACAGCCTGCTGAAATTCCAGATCGCAAGGGAGCTTTTGAAGTTTGACGACACTCCCGACCCGAACGCGATCCCCACGGATCGGGATTGACGCGGGCAAAGCGGGCAAAGCGGGCAAAGCGGGCTCGACGCCGGCAAAGCGGATCGGATAAAGCGCGATAGCGCCCGTCTACACTTGATCCGCCGCCCGAACCCTGCGGAAAAACGAGATGCGTGCGGCTATCGCAAAGCAGATCATACCAAGCGTTCTGTAATAAAGCGACCCCTTTAATAGAAAGGACGCGGCAAACAGGATGGCTCCGAGTCCGAAATATTTCACGGAGCCGTTCGCGGCAAACCCGGCCGCCGGGCGATCTCGCTTCGGCGGCTTTAGCTTTGCTCTGCGGATCATTTCCCCGTCTATCTCGCTTTCATCCACCGAAAAGCGCTCCGAAAAGGGCTCAAGCTCCGCAGCGGGAGCGAATACGGGCCTGATTTTTCCATTTAAAAAGGCGCATTCCCGCGCGGAGGCGGTCGGCTCGCAAAGCGTCAGAAAAACGGGCTGCGCTGCTTGCGCGTTCCCCGCATCAAATGGCGGCGCACAGGCTTCTTCCGCGCCGGTGGAGAGGGCGTTTATTCCCCGCAGCGCGGTCAGAATATCGTCCGCGTCGATGGGGCCGTGCTTTTGAACGAAAAGCAGCCGTGAGCGCGGAAAGCGCGGCTCAAGGGAGCGCAAGATCTCGGAAAGCAGCCCTTCATCCGCCAGCAGCACCTTTGAGCGGAAAAGCTCGCCTCGTATGCGCTTTCTCGTTTCGCAAAGAAAGGCTCTGTATCTGAGCTCACGAACCGCGCCCACCCCGATAGCGGCAGCGGCGGCGGTCAGGGCTGCGATGATCCCGCCTGCGGGCTGCGAAACGCGAAAAACGTTTGCCGCCGTGAATGCGGAAAGCGCACAGAGGGCGCAGAAGGCAAAGCCGTCCGCAGCGCGGGCGAAGCGGCTCTTTCCGCTGTAAAACAGCTTTTTGGCGCTTTTTTCAAGCGCTTGTTCCGTTTCTTTTGGCTTCATACAGCATCAGTATTAACAATTTTTCACTCAGGCATTCACAAAACGCGAAAAATGCGGTATAATGTATGACATGAAAGTAGGGATATACGGAGGCACATTCGATCCGATCCATTTCGGGCACATAGAGATAGCAAAAGCTGTTAAGGCCGAGCTGGGGCTGGACAGCGTTTTGTTCGTTGTGGCTGCGGATCCGCCCCATAAGGATATCACGGGCCGAACGAGCGCGCTCCTTCGCCTTGAAATGACCGAGCGCGCCCTTAAAAATGAGGACGGGCTCTTTGCCTCGGATATGGAGATAGCGCGCGGTGGCGTCAGCTACACGGTGGAAACGCTTTCGGAGCTGAAGCGGGCCCGCCCGCAGGACGAATTGTTTTTCATCATGGGCGCGGATATGCTTGCAAGCTTTTCAACCTGGTACAGGCCCGAAGGCATCCTTGAATGCGCCAAGCTTGCGGCGGTGCAGCGCAGCGGGCAGGCGGAGGATCTGAAAGCCATCGCGGATGCGATAATGCGCGATTTTGGCGGCACCGTGATAGTCACAAACGTTTGCGGAAGGGAGCTTTCCTCCACCGAGGTGCGTCAAAGCGTGTATGACGCCGTGCCGATAGACGACCGCGTGCCATACGAGGCGGAGCTTTTCATCTATAGAAATATGCTCTATATGCCGGAGGAGCTGCTGCTTATCAAAGATAGGCTTGCCGAAAGGCTGGATGAAGCAAGGCTGGAGCACAGCCTGCTCACCGTGCGCGAGGCGGTGCGGCTTGCCTATAAGCATGGGCTGGACACAAAAAAGGCGCGGCTCTGCGCCCTTGTGCACGACTGCGCGAAGCTGCGCGGCGCGGCGCTGGAGAGCTACATGAAGCTTCTTGGCTTCGTGCCAACGGCGGAAGAGCGCAAATATCCATTCACCATCCATGCCCGCCTTGGAGCGCTTGCCGCAAAAAAGGAATTCGGCATCACCGACAGGGAGATACTGAGCGCCATCAGGCGGCACACGCTCGGCTCCGGGGATATGACGCCGTTTGACGAGGTGATCTTCCTTGCGGATAAGCTTGAGCCCACGCGGGAATACAGAAAAATCGCCGCTTTAAGGGAGCTTGCCTATACCGATCAGGACGCCGCCGTTGCCGCCGTGATACGCAACAATATTGCGTATAATAAATCCAGAAAAATGCCGATCCACCCCTCCACCTATGAAACCCTTGAGGCGATAGAGCGCAGGGGCGGCGCGGGGCAGGAGCAATAGAGCATCGAAAGAGCATCAATATAAATTACTACGCTTTGGGAGGCAAAAAATTGAACAGCATAAACGAAATGCAATCCTCCATCTCCGAGCTTGAGCTAAAGATCCGGGAGGAGATAAGGCAGTGCGCGATCTCCATTATGGAAGCCGCCGCCTCAAAAAAGGCGGAGGATATAGTTGCCGTGCGCGTTGCGGACAAGACCATTCTTGCCGATTGGTTCATCTTTATGAGCGGCACCTCGGCTATCCACGTTAAATCCGTTTGCGATGAGATCGAGGATCGCGCCGCCGAGGCGGGGCTGGACCTTCGCCGCAGGGAGGGCTATAACGACGGCCGCTGGATAGTGCTGGACTATGCAAGCATCATAGTGCATATCTTCCATCCGGAGGAGCGCGAGTATTACAACGTGGAGCGCCTTTGGATAGACGAAACCACGGAGACCCTCAGAATAGAGGGCTGATGATGGCAGCGCGTTCATTGGGGCGTATTTGATGCGCCCTTTTTTGCCGCATAAAAGCCGCTTTCGCGCAAAATCATACCGATTTTTGCTCAAACCCGGCTTCTATCGAATAAAATCGTCCATTGAATTTAAGCTCAAAAAGCTGTAGAATACAGGGGTAAAATATCAGTATGGGCGGAGGCGCAAGGCCCACGAAAAGGAGGAAGTATGTCCAACACTCTTATAGCGTTTTTTTCAAGGAGCGATGAAAACTATTTCGGCTACGAAAAGCGTTACGTTAAGGTGGGAAACACCGAGATCGCTGCAGAAAAGGTCAAAAACCTCACCGGCGCGGACGTGTTTCAGATCGCAATGAAAAAGCCCTACTCCGCGGAGTACGATGAGTGCATGAAGCAGTCCAGGGAGGATAAGCTCAATAACGCGCGTCCGGAGCTTGCGAGCATTCCGGAAAGCATCGATGGGTACGACACTATAATTCTTTGCTACCCGAATTATTGGAAAACCATGCCGATGGCGGTGTTCACCTTCCTTGAGGCGTTTGATTTTTCCGGCAAGACCATACTCCCGCTCTGCACGAACGAGGGCGACGATTTGGGCAGAAGCGTGGAGGATATAAAGCGCGCATGCCCCGGCGCGAAGGTTTCCGACGGGCTTTCGCTCTGCGGCACCGGCATAGAGAGCGCCGATCCTTTTATCGAGCGCTGGCTGAAGGAAAACGGCGTTCTGTGAGCCTGAAAAACAATAAGGTAAAATGATTTGCGAAGTGAAGCAAGGCTCCCTTGTCGTGAGGGAGCTCAGCAGGTTCGATCTTGCAAAATGCGCCACCTGCGGGCAGGCGTTCCGCTGGGCGGAATGCGAGCGCAAACCCGGCGAGCTTTGCGCCTTCACCTGCGTGATTCGGGGCAGGGCGGTGCGCGCCTCGCAAACGGAGGATGCGCTGATCGTTTACCCGTGCGCGGAGGATGAGGCGCACAAATATATAGACTATTTCGATCTTGAGCGCGATTACGGCATGATAGAGCAGCTGATTGCCGCCGACCCGCGCCTTGCGGTGTGCCTGCCGGGCGCGGAGGGCATAAGGGTTTTCAATCAGGAGCCGTTTGAAGCGCTTATATCGTTCATCATTTCGGCAAACAACAATATCAAGCGCATCTCCGGCATAGTTGAAAGGCTGTGCCGCCTTGCGGGCAAAGCGCTGGAGGCGGGCGGGCATGAGCTGTACGCCTTTCCCTCTCCGCAGGCGATAGCGGCGCTTTCCGAGCGGCAGCTAAAGGAGATAGGCGCGGGCTACCGTGCGCCGTACATTCTGCACAGCGCGCAAAGGATAGCCGAGGGCTATGACCTTGAGGCGCTGCGGGATATGCCGCTTGAGGCGGCGCGAAAGGAGCTGCTTTCCTTCAAGGGCGTCGGCCCCAAGGTGGCGGACTGCATACTACTTTTCTCGCTCGGGCATACGGATGCCTTCCCGATAGACGTGTGGATAGACCGCGCTATGAACGAGCTGTTTTTCGGCAGCGTTCCCGCCAAAAAATCGGAGATGAAGCAGGCGGCCGCCGGCATGGGAAGGTATTCAGGAATAATTCAGCAATACATCTTCTATCATGCACGCGCGGTGCAGCTCGGCAAGGCGCCCCATGCCGCACAGGATGGGAGCGCCGGCTGAGGTAATTTAATAAGAAGCTTTGTAAACGATAAAACCCCGCTTTTCAGCGGGGTTTTGCTTTGAAATGGGATCGTTCCATACAAATGAGAGGAGCGGCAACGGCGGTCATCTCAGCCAGTCCAGCGTGCCCTCGGCGATCGTGTCAAGCCCGGAAATAACCAGAAAATCCTCAATGCCATATTCGCGGCAAAGCTCGCTCGGCGCGGGCAGGGAGGGGCTGTAATACAGCGAGCGCGTGTCTATCATAATGATGGTGTTGTAATGCGCCGCAAGGAAGGGAACTATCGCGTTGGCGAAGCTGTCCTTCAGCACGAGCAGCGAGCCGCCGAAAACGGAATCGTTCACTATTTTGGTGATGCCGTGATTGCTGTACAGGTAGGCGGCATATTTATCCACAACGTCGTCCGCAAGGCAGGCCTCGTCTATCGAGCCGTGATGCACCTTCTCCTCTCCGCCGTCCATGGTGGTGACGGTGAGGTTTTTATCGTAGCTGCCGACCCAGGTTTCAAGCGTGTCACAGGGGGTGGCGAAAAGCCCGCTCGAACCGTAGGTGGTGCCGTAAAAATCGAACGGAGTTTTGGTAAATTCGCTCTCCGGCAGCGGATTCAGCCCCAGGCGCTTTGCTATCTCCACATAGGAAAGATAGGAGCCCTTCATGGTCAGGTGGTGATCCGTGCGGTAATAGAGCGAGCCAACGTCGCCCTGCTCGGCGAAAATCGAGCGCACGGGGATCACCTGCGCCACGTCCTTGAGCGCGCCCTCGAAGCGGTCGAGTATCTCGTTATCATGATACTCAAGATGAAGCTTGGGAAGATCGCTCTCAAGCATGGAGGCGGCGCCGGGAATGAGATAGGTATGGGTACTCAGCTCGTTTTGGCCGATGAAGCGGGTGAGCTTTTGAAGGTTTGTGTCTATCACCGCATCGTTCACCGCTATCGGCGCGTTGAAAAGCCGATTGCCGGAGCCGAGCACGATGCTTTCAACCGCGTTTCTGCCCGTGTAGCGGTTTAAATAGGAATAGAGGGACACAAAGCCGGTGCGCAGCGGAAAATGATCCTGAAGCCAGGTGTCCACCTGCTTGGAAAAGCCGCCGTTCATGATATTATCCATGCTTGCGTCCGGAGCCTTGGCAAGTATGCGCCGCTCGTTCGGGCTGAGCTCGCCCTCGCGCTTGGGAAGAAACACGATGAGCAGAAAGAATACCGCTATGAATGCGGCAAACACCCCGAAAATAACGGTTTTCGGGGGCGTCAGCTTGCCGTGGGCGGCTTTTTCGGCTGTGATCGGTGTGTGTTCACTCATGGATCTTCAATGCGGTGTCCAGCAGCTCGTTGAGCGTTTTCTTCGCGGCATCGTTGTCTTTGCTGATGATAAGGAAGGCATACCTGCCGGCGGTGGTCTTAACGCAGGAATCGATCTTGGGCACCTGCTCGGGGCCGTAATCGGAATAACCCTCGCGCAGATAATTGACCCAGTCGGTCAGCGGGCCGTTCGCAATTTCCCTTGCGGCTTCGGCGGTTTTTGCGCCCACCACCAAAACCTCCTCGGGGGAAGCCATTGCGCGGAACATCTCGGGCTTGCCGTCAACGGTATTGACCTTTTCAAGATCGATCTTGAGCTGCTGAGCGGCGAAGGCAAGATCGTCCACCTCGTCAAGCTTATAATCAAAGGATGCCATCTTCACAAGATTCTGCCCGAAGCCGGTAACGCTTCCGATGGAAAGCGCGGAATACTTGTCGCCGCACGCGGCAAGCGCGAATACGGACACAAGGGCAAGAAGCAATGCCAAAAACTTTTTCATTGGTAAACCTCCGTTTTATCGCCTGTAAGCGATAGTGTTTGATATATCAATCCGCGTTATGCGTGAATGAACGCCGGTTTTGCCGCTTGCGGCGGCTTTTTAGCATAAATTACAGGATTTAACTCGCAAGACCTGCGGCAACGGCCATGCACAGATGCTCCACCCAGAGCCGCGAATAGGTCATGTTCAGATGGATGCCGTCGCCCGAGGCCTGCGCGGGCAGGGCGTTGTTTGCATCGTAAAGCGAATCCGGAACCGTGATGAAGCGGCAGTAGCCAAACTGCGTGGCAAGCTCCGCAAGGCGCGCGTTCAGCATCGTGATGTTTTCATTGGTAACGCCGTCCGCATTCTTATCGGAAAGCGCCTTTGTGACAGGCGGCATAGCGGTGATGAACACCCTTGCGTTGGGCTGCCTTGATTTAACGTCCCGAATAAGGTCGGCATATTTTTGAATGAACGCGTCGTAGCTCGGCCAGCCAAGCTCGTTTTGCCCAAACATCAGCAGCACGCCCAGGTAGCTTCCGCTGTTCAGCTCGTTTATAACGGGGATGCTGCCATGGGTCGCGGTTTCTGTGTACACCGTGTTTAAATTGAGGCCCACGGTGGCAAAGAAATCGCCGTGCGTCACAACGCCGTACGCCTCAAGCGCCTCAAAAAGCGAATTGCCGACGAAGGCGCAGTTATCAAAAACGCTCTGATCCGCCTGCCCGGGCTGCGGATACCACGGCATGGGCGTGTTCACGTTCGGCGGCCGGGTAACGATGCTCGGGGTGGGCGAGGGACTGCCCGAGGCAGCCGCGGTGGGTTCGCCCATGGCATTCTCGGTCGGCCGGGGCGTTGCAAACGGTGTGCTCGTTGGCGCCGGAGTGGGCGTGTGCGGCACGTAGGGCGTTGGGGAAACGTTGAACGGCAGCGCGGTGGCCGCTGGGGCAAGCGTTTCAAGGTAAACGTCCGACGTGAGCGGGGGCAAGGTGGCCACGGGCACGGCGGTAAAGGAGCTGACCTCAACTATCACAGGCTCCCGCTTCGCCGCACAGCCGGAGGCTGCGAGAGCGGCGGAAGCGAGCAAAAGTATAAAGCTTTTTTTGAAAAACGGCCTGCTCATATCTTTGCGCCGAACGGCTTCCTTTCATACTGCGAAAGGCGGCCCCGCCCTTCGCGCATTACAGATTATTATACCAAATACGGCCTGCTTTTTCAACATATCGCGCCCGTATTACGGCGTTTGAACAATAAAATATAATTAACTTTTTGTGTCAAATCCTGCGTATACGGCGCAAAAAAGGGCGCATCGCCCTTTTGAGGGATGCGCCCCGCCGCGAAACGCGGGCTTGATTACATAATGAATTACTTATTGGAAAGCGCCGCCTGAGCCGCCGCCAGCCTTGCGATCGGCACACGGAAGGGCGAGCAGGAAACGTAGTTCAGGCCGATCCTGTGGCAGAATTCAACGCTGGAGGGATCGCCGCCGTGCTCGCCGCAGATACCGAGCTTGATGTTCGGACGGGTCTTCTTGCCCAGCTCAACGGCGATCTGCATGAGCTTGCCCACGCCAAGCTGATCCACGCGCGCGAAGGGATCGCTTTCGAAGATCTTCTTCGCGTAGTAGTCGGGCAGGAACTTGCCCGCGTCGTCACGGCTGAAGCCGAAGGTCATCTGGGTAAGGTCGTTCGTGCCGAAGCTGAAGAACTCCGCCTCGGTGGCAACCTCGTCCGCGGTGAGAGCCGCGCGGGGGATCTCGATCATGGTGCCAACCATGTAGGGGATGACCATGCCGCGCTCCTGCATGACCTTCTTCGCGGTTTCGACCACGAAGCCCTTAACGTATGCAAGCTCCTTCACATCGCCCACCAGGGGGATCATGATCTCGGGAACTATCTCAAGGCCGGTCTCCTGACGGACCTCGATGGCCGCCTCGATAACGGCGCGGGTCTGCATCTCGGCGATCTCGGGATAGGTGATGGAAAGGCGGCAGCCGCGGTGACCCATCATGGGGTTGGATTCGTGCAGGCCGTCGATGGTTGCCTTGAGCTCCTCGTAGGAGAGGTTCATATTGCCGGCAAGCTCCCTGATGTCCTCCTCCTTGGTGGGCAGGAACTCGTGGAGCGGCGGATCGAGGAAGCGGATGGTGACGGGGCGGCCCTCCATGGCCTTGTAGATGCCCTTGAAGTCATCGCGCTGCATGGGGAGGATCTTCGCAAGCGCCGCCTTGCGCTCGTCCGCATTTTTGGATACGATCATCTGGCGCATTGCGGGGATGCGGGCCTCGTCGAAGAACATATGCTCGGTGCGGCACAGGCCGATGCCCTCCGCGCCGAACTTAACGGCCATCGCGGCCTGGGAGGGGGAGTCCGCATTGGTGCGCACCTTGAGGGTGCGGAAGGAATCCGCCCACTCCATGATGGTGGCGAAATTGCCGGAGAGCTCCGCGTCAACGGTCTTGATAGCCTCGGCATATACCTTGCCGGTGGTGCCGTCAAGGCTGATCCAGTCGCCTTCGTGAAGCACGGTGCCGTCCGAGAAGGTGATGGTCTTTGCTTCTTCGTTGATCTGCGCTTCCTTGCAGCCGGATACGCAGCAGGTGCCGAGCTGGCGGGCAACAACGGCAGCGTGGCTGGTCATGCCGCCGAAGGCGGTGAGGATGCCCTGGGAGGCGGTCATACCCTCGATATCCTCGGGGCTGGTCTCCTTGCGGGCAAGAATGACCTGACTGCCGGCCTCGTGCGCCGCCTTGGCCTCATCGGCGGAAAAGTAAACGATACCGCAGGCGGCTCCGGGAGAAGCCGCAAGGCCGGTCGCAACGGGCTTTGCGGCCTTGAGTGCGACGGGATCGAAGGTGGGATGCAGCAGAGCGTCAAGGCTCTTGGGGTCGATCATCTGGATCGCCTCATCCTTGGTGCGCATGCCCTCGTTCACAAGGTCAACTGCGATCTGCAGCGCGGCGGCTGCGGTGCGCTTGCCGCTTCTGGTCTGAAGCATATAGAGCTTGCCCTTCTCGATGGTGAACTCCATATCCTGCATATCGCGGTAATGCTTTTCAAGAATATCGGCGATGCGGACGAATTCGTTGTACACCGCTTCGTTGGTGTCGCGCAGATGGTCGATGGTCTCGGGGGTTCGGATGCCGGCGACAACGTCCTCGCCCTGCGCGTTCATAAGATATTCGCCAAAGAGCGCCTTTTCGCCGGTGGCGGGGTTGCGGGTGAAGGCAACGCCGGTGCCGGAATCATCCCCCATATTGCCGAACACCATGCTCTGCACGTTTACGGCGGTGCCCCAGCTTGCGGGGATATCGTTCATGCGGCGGTAGACGATGGCGCGGGGATTGTCCCAACTGCGGAAAACGGCCTTGACAGCCTCAATGAGCTGAGTCATGGGATCCTGCGGGAAGTCGAAGCCCTTTTCGGACTTGAACATAGCCTTGTATGCTTCAACGATCTCCTTGAGGTGCTCGGCGGTGAGATCGGTGTCCATCTCGCAGCCGTATTTTTCCTTGGCGCCGTCGAAAATTTTATCGAAATTGGCTTTTTCAACCTCCATTACCACATCGGAAAACATCTGGATGAAGCGGCGGTAGCTGTCGTAGGCGAAACGCTCGTTGCCGGTGAGCTTTGCAAGCGCCTTCACGGTTTCATCGTTAAGACCGAGGTTGAGGATGGTGTCCATCATGCCGGGCATGCTGGCGCGTGCGCCGGAGCGGACGGAAACGAGGAAGGGGTTTTCGGTGCTGCCGAACTTTTTGCCCGCCTTTTCCTCGGCAACAGCCAGAGCGGCCTTGATCTGCTCAACGATCTCATCCGCGATGGTCTCGCCATCTTCATAATAGCGGGTGCAGGCTTCGGTGCTGACTGTAAAACCATAGGGAACGGGGAGACCGAGGCCGGTCATTTCGGCAAGGTTTGCGCCCTTGCCGCCCAGGAGGTTTTTCATTCCGGCGTTACCTTCGTTGAAAAGGTAAACGTACTTTTGAGACATATTGCAGTCCTCCTATTAAGTTTTATTTTTGTATTTAGCTACAACTTCCAAATTATAAATCATTTTCTCATCAATTACAAGTATTTATCAAAATATTTTTACCGGTTTTGAGGAATAATTTTATTGAAGGCCGAATAAAGGAGGAAAAACCATGAAAAAAGCCGAAAAAAAGAATAAAATAAAGAATTTTGACGCCGAGATGGCGGAGGGCGCGGGCTTCGACGGGCTCAGCACGGTATCCTCGGGCGAGGCGACGGGCATGATGTACTGCCCGCCCAGGAGCGAGGATGAGCTCAGAAGCAGGGAGCAGCTTTTCACGCTCCAGGTGGGCATGCCGCCGGAGGGCTACGTAGGAAACGAGCGCGAATGGCGCGCGGACATAGGAAAATACTATGAGGACGAGGCGAAAAAGCCCCTTCACGATCCGCTTGTGAACCCCATGGCGATGCACGAGGTGCTGGACCCCGCAAACACCTTCGCTCCGGCGGAGCCCCCGCAGGATGCCCTGTAAGCGCAATAACCGCCTGCGCTTCAAAAGGAATGAAGGCTGCTGTTGACAGGCTTGGGCGCTGTGCTATAATGGAGCGGAAAGGAGTGCGCACGCTATGGAAAAGAATACCTTTGAGCGCATATACGAAGCAGTGCGCCTGATCCCCTTCGGCAAGGTCGCCACCTATGGGCAGATCGCCGCGCTTGCGGGCAATCCGCGCCTTTCAAGGGTGGTGGGCTATGCGCTGCACGTCAACCCCGATCCGGAGAGCATTCCGTGCTACCGCGTGGTGAATCGGCTGGGAGAGGTCTCGCGCGCGTTTGCCTTCGGCGGCGAAAACCGGCAGATCGCGCTGCTTGAGGCCGAAGGCGTGAGCTTTGTGAAAGGCAGGGTGGATATGGAAAAGCACCTTTGGCGGCCGGAGGTGGAGTAAGGCCAAAAGCGGCAAAAAGAAATGCCCGGATCAGGCCCCGATCAAGCCCCGACCAAGCCCGAAAGTGCGGAGCGATCATAAAAAAACGAATGAGCGGCGCGGCGAATCCTTCCCGTGCCGGCTCTTTTTTTGCCCTTTTGAGTTGATTTTAAAAAAAGCCCTTGATACTTCCCGCCAAAAATAGTAAAATGGTATTATTGAAAATAGGGCGCCCTGCGCGTCCGCTTTCAGAATGAAATATTATGAAAATTATTCGGTAAAACCGAAGACGGAGGAAGAATCATGGCACTTAAAACCTTTGACGAACTCGTTGCTAAAGTTAAGTCCGGCAAAAAGAGCACCGTTGCGCTCGTTTGCGCAAACGACGCGCATGCGCTTGAGGCGGTCATCCAGGCCTCCGACCTTGTGAACGCCGTTCTGGTTGTGGAGGCGGACAAGGTGGAGGAGCTTCACGCGCTGCTCCTTGAGCACGGCAAAACCCCGGAGGATTTCCCGATCGAGGTCGTGCCCGAGGGCATGCATCCCAGCGTTTGCGCCGCGCAGCTCATCCACGCGGGCAGGGCGGATTTCCTCATGAAGGGCAAGATCATGACGGGCAACCTTTTAAAGGGCGTGCTCGCTCCGGAGGCCGATCTGCGCACCGGCTCGCTCATGAGCCACGTTATGCTCTTTGAGGTGCCGGGCTATCATAAGCTCCTGGGCGTTACGGACGGCGGAATGTGCACCTATCCCGACCTTGAAAAGAAGGCGGGCATCGTGAAAAACGCCGTGCAGTTCTTCCATAAGATCGGCGTTGAAAAGCCCAACGTGGCGGCGCTCTGCGCCATTGAAACCGTGAACCCCAAGATGCAGGAAACCGTGGACGGCGCGGAGCTCAAGCGCATGAGCCTTGAGGGCGAGCTGGGCGAGTGCTACGTCGAGGGCCCCATCAGCTACGACCTTGCTATGGTTCCCGAGCTTTCCGCAGTAAAGGGCTACACCGAGTGCCCCTGCTGCGGCGATTTCGATATTCTGCTCGTTCCCGAAATAGTTGTGGGCAACGTGCTTGGCAAGTGCCTCACCTATACCTGCGGCGGCAGGATGGCGGGCCTCATCATGGGCTGCAAGGTGCCCATCGTGCTCACCAGCCGCGGCTCCAGCGCGGAGGAAAAGTATTACAGCCTTGCAATGGGCGCGGGCTTCGTGGGCAAATAAGCCCTTTGCCGCAAACGGCACGATGCAAGCGGCAAACAATGGTTTTTATACGGTAATTCATAATGAAAAGAATTCTTGTAATCAATCCCGGCTCCACCTCCACCAAGATCGCCGTTTTTGACGACGATAAGCAGATCATGGCTGAAACCATCCGCCATCCGCTGGACGAGGTGAAAAGGTTCACGTGGGTAATGGATCAGTTCGATTACCGCATGGCGCATATTGAAGAGGCGCTCAGGGCAAAGGGCATCGAAAAATCGAGCCTGGACTGCGTGATGGCGCGCGGCGGCCTGCTTCCGCCCGTGCCCAGCGGCGCATTCATCATCAATCAGGAGATGATAGATTATTTCTATGCCGCGAAGGTGGACGTGCATATTTCAAACCTTGCCTGCGTGCTTGCGGACGCCATCGCAAAGCCCCTCGGCATCCCCGCCATGGTGTACGACCCCGTTGCGGTGGACGAGCTTGAGGACGTGGCGCGCATCACCGGTATGCCGGAGATCAAAAAGGCAAGCCGCGGCCACGTGCTGAACAGCCGTGCAATGGCAAGAAAATGCGCCGAGGAGGTGCTTGGCAAAAGGCTTGAGGACTGCACCATAATAGTGGATCATATCGGCGGCGGCTGCTCCACCTGGCTCGTTCACAAGGGGCGCTGCATCGATTGCTACAGCGACGACGACGCGGGCTTTGCGCCCGAGCGCTGCGGCCGCATTCAGGCGATGAACCTTGCCATGCTCTGCTACAGCGGCAAGTACACCAAGGAGGAGATGAGCCGCTATATTCGCGGCAAATCCGGCCTTTCCGCGCTTCTTGGCACGAGCGACGCGCTTGAGGTCGAGAAAATGATCGAGCGCGGCGACGAAAAGGCAAAGCTGGTTTACGAGGCCATGGCAAGGAGCCACGCAAAGGGAATCGCCGATCTTGCAAGCGTAGTTTGCGGCAAGGTGGACAGAATAGTTATCACCGGCGGCCTTGCAAACAGCAGGCTGCTCATGGATATGATCCGCCCCCACGTGGAGTGGATCGCGCCCATGCAGGTGATGGCGGGCGAATTTGAGATGGAAGCGCTGGCGGCGGGCGGTCTTCGCGTGCTGAACGGCGAGGAGAAGCCGCATGAATTCCATCTGAATGCAAACACTAACGAAAAACCCGAAAGGAAGGTGGAAAACATGGAGATAACCTTAACAAGCGAGAATTTTGACCGCGAGATCGGCGGCGATACGCCCATCCTGGTGGATTTCTGGGCAAGCTGGTGCGGCCCCTGCCGTATGCTCGCGCCCACTGTGGAGCAGCTCGCCAAGGAGTCCGACGGCAGCTACCGCGTCGGCAAGGTGAACGTGGACGACGAGGGCGAGATCGCCCGCAGGTTCGGCATTCAGAGCATCCCGACCCTGATCGTGTTCAAAAACGGCAAGGAGCTCAGCCGCTCCCTCGGCGTTAAGCCCAAGGGCGCGATCCTTGAGATGCTGAAATAAGCTTAAACAAGCTGAAATAAGCTTAATCGGCGCAGAAAAACGCATTAAGTGCAGGCTTGTCGGCAAATACCGATACGGCAAACGGCGGGGCGGCTTTGAGCCGCTCCGCTATTTTTGCACAAGGTAGATTATTGCAAGCGTGAGCGCCACCACGATGCACACAAGCACCCACTGCGGCGCAAGAAAAAGCGCGCCAACAAACGCCGCAAGGCAGAGCGCGGCGGCAAGAAGGCGCACCGCCGCGGCGGACAGCCTGCGCCGCCTCCAGCGCGCTTTTCTTGAGCAGGGTCTGAAATAGAAAACCATACTGAGCTCCTCCGTAAGCCGCCTGATAAGTGCGGCTCGTTTTGATCCTTTTTCAATATAAAGCATATTCCGCGCCCCTGCGGCATATTTCAAAATTGCGGCGGAGAAAACAAAAAAGCGAAAAAAGGGAAACATTGTTGAAAAACGGCGCTTTCGGTATTGAAATGCGCCTGCGTTTAATGATAAAATAGAGGGCGATTATGGAATAATGCCGTGAGTTGCCCTTATTATGCAGGGCTGCGGCGTATTCGTGAAATAAAAGCTATCATTCACCCCGTTTTCGGGGTTTACAGGAGCAAGAAATGGCATTCTTTGAATTCAACGACGTCGGCATCGACCTCGGCACCTCCAGCGTTCTGGTTTTCGTTAAAAACAAGGGTATAGTTCTGCGCGAGCCCTCCGTTGTGGCGGTTGAAAAGGTCACGGGCAAGATCTATGCCGTGGGCGAGGAGGCCCGCAGAATGCTCGGCAAAACGCCCAATAAGATAATAGCCATCCGCCCGCTGCGCGACGGCGTTATTTCCAATTTCGACATCACCGAAAGGCTGCTGAGGCACTTCCTAAAAAAGGTAGTGGGCACAAAGCTTTTCTTCAAGCCCCGCGTGGTGGTGTGCGTGCCTTCGGGCGTAACGGAGGTCGAGCAGCGCTCGGTGATCGAGGCCACCGAGGAGGCGGGCTCAAGGCACACCTGGCTCATCGAGGAGCCCATCGCGGCGGCGATCGGCGCGGGTATAGACGTTACCCAGCCCCAGGGCAATATGGTGGTGGATATCGGCGGCGGCACCACGGACGTGGCCGTGGTTTCCCTCGGCGGCGCGGTGCTCAGCGAATCCATCAAGATAGCGGGCGATAAGTTCGATGAGGCGATAGTGCGCTATATGCGCAAAAAGCATAATCTGCTCATCGGCGAGCAGACCGCCGAGATGATGAAAATGCGCATCGGCACGGCGTACCCCCGCAAGGAGCAGGTCTATTTCGACGTGAAGGGCAGAAACCTTATCTCCGGCCTTCCGCAGCAGCTCACCGTGGGCTCAAACGAAATGATAGACGCGCTGGAGGAGCCGCTTCAGTACATACTCGAATCGGTTCGCAATATGTTTGAAAAAACTCCGCCGGAGCTTGCGAGCGATATTGCGGAAAACGGCATCTGCCTCACCGGCGGCGGCGCGCTTCTGTACGGCATAGACCGCCTGATCGCGGAGCATACCCGCGTGCCCTGCTACGTTGCGGAGGACCCGATCTCCTGCGTGGCTATCGGCACCGGCAAGGTGCTGGACAGCCCGGACAAGGCGTATTCAAACGCGCTCTACGATTACCGCAGGGGCGATTACTTCGAGGCGTAAAACGAAATACAGGCGGCGGGTAACTTGCCGCCTTTTTCAAAACCTGAACGGAGGAAAAACACATGATCGACTATAAAAAACTTCAAAATGGCAGCGATATTCGCGGCGTTCTTATTGATGTTCCGGGCGGAAAACCCGTAAATCTCACCGAGCAAAGCGTAAGGAATATCGGCGCGGCGTTCGCGCTGTACGCGGCTGAAAAGCTTGAAAAAAGCGTTTCCGCGCTCCGCGTCGGCATAGGGCGCGATTCGCGCATAAACGGCGATATCCTCGTTTCGTGGCTGATAAGCGGCATAACCTCCGTTGGCGCAAATGCCTATGACGGCGGCATGGCAAGCACCCCCGCCATGTTCATGTGCTGCGTGAATGAGCTGAAATTCGATGCGGGCATCATGGCTACGGCGAGCCATCTTCCCATGGAGCGGAACGGGATGAAATTCTTCCTCGGAAGTCCGGCTTCGGGCGGCGAGGCGCTCGGCGGGCTTGAAAAGCAGGATATTTCGGCAATTCTTGAAATGGCGGAGAAGGGCGAATTTGAAAAAGCGGCGAAGGCGGGAGAGAGTGGCAAAACCGATATCATGACCCCGTATATCTGCGGATTGAAAAAGAAAATTCTTGCCGCACTTGGCGAAAATGACGGTGCAAAGCCCTTTTTGGGAATGCACATAGTTGTGGATGCGGGCAACGGCGCGGGCGGCTTCTTTGCAAAGCGCCTGCTCGAGCCCCTCGGCGCGGATATAAGCGGCAGCCGCTTCCTTGAGCCGGACGGCAATTTCCCGAACCATCAGCCAAATCCCGAAAACGAGGAGGCCATGAAGAGCATAGTTGAGGCCGTGGAGGAGAGCGGCGCTCAGCTCGGCATTATTTTCGATACGGACGTTGACCGTGCCGGCGCGGTGCTTCCCGGCGAAAAGGCGGGCGGAAAGGGTGCGCTTGCGCTCGATAGAAACCGCCTTATCGCGCTTATGACCGCCATTCTTGAAAAGGAATACGGCAGTATCACCGTCGTTACCGATTCCATCACCTCCACCGGGCTTGCGGATTTTATAGAAAAGCTCGGCTGCCGCCACCATCGCTTCAAAAGAGGCTATCGAAACGTTATAAACGAAGCCAAGCGGCTCACGGCGGCGGGTGAGAACGCCATCTTCGCCATGGAAACCAGCGGTCACGGCGCGCTTTCGGAGAATTATTTCCTTGATGACGGCGCATACATAATCGTTAAAATACTGATCGAGTTCGTTCGCGCGGCGCGGCGCGGGGAAACGCTCAATAAGCTTATCGAAAGCCTTGCGGAGCCCGCCGAAAGCTGCGAGGTGCGAATGAACGTGCTTGCCGAGGATTTTGCTTCGTATACCGAAAAGGTGCTTGAAAAGGTGGAAAATTTCTTTTCCAATAAGGAAGGCTTCGAGGTGGTGAGCCCCAATTTCGAGGGCGTGCGCATCGGCGCGGATGAAGCGCATGGAAACGGCTGGTTCCTAATCAGAAGAAGCCTGCACGATCCGCTTATGCCCGCCAATCTTGAAAGCAATTCCGTTGGCGGCGTTAAAAAGCTTGCTCAAGCGCTCGATGAAGCCCTGTGCGAATTCGATCTGCTCGATACCGAGGGCCTGAAAAAGCTTATCCGATAATAAGGAAAAAGGAAAGAAAAGGAAATGTTAATTGCAATAATAGGTGAAAACTGCGCGGGAAAATCCACGCTCGCCGAAGCAGTAAAAACCGAGCTCGGCGGCGAGGTGATAACCGGCAAGGACTATCTGCGCATGGCAAAGAGCGAAGCTGAGGCCGAAAGGCTTTTTCGCGAGAAGCTGCAAAACGCCGCAGCGGGGGCGGGGGGAAGCATTATCTACGTTATCTCCGAGAAGGAGCATATCGCGCTGCTGCCCGTGGGCGCGGTGCGCGTGCTCGTTTACTGCGACCTCGACACCATAAAGGAGCGCTTCCGTGCGCGTATGCGCGGGAATCTGCCGCTTCCCGTTGAAAAGATGCTCGAAGCAAAGCACGGCGCTTTCGACGGCGGCGAGTATAACTACCGCTTCGACGGCGGCAGCGGCGGCGCCGCGGAATTCGCAAAAAATCTCGCAATGGAGCTGAAATAATGATAGAGCTTTTCGATACCCATGCCCATCTTTCGGACGAAGCCTTCGACGCCGACCGCGACGCGCTTGTTTCAAGCCTGAAGGAATACGGCGTAACGCGCGTGATAGACGTTGCCTGCGATCTGCGCTCAACCGAAAAAACGCTTGAGCTGCTTGAAAAATATCCCTTTATTTATGGCACGGCGGGCATGCACCCGCACGACGTAAAGGCGATGGATAATGCGCTGATGGACAAGCTTGCGGATCTGCTTTCGCATAAAAAAATGCTGGCGCTCGGCGAGATAGGGCTGGATTACCACTATGATCTTTCCCCGCGCGAAGTGCAGCGCAAATGGTTCGCGGAGCAGCTTGAGCTTGCGCGGCAGCTCGATATGCCCGTTACGCTGCATATAAGAGAGGCGTTTGGCGACTGCATGGATATTTTAAAGGCGCACCGCAGCGGGCTGCGCGGCGTGATGCACTGCTACTCGGGCAGCGTTGAAACCGCCTACGAGTGCCTTGATCTGGGGCTTGCGTTCAGCTTCGGCGGCGCGGTCACCTTCAAAAACGCCAAAAAGCCGATAGAAGTAATAGAAAAACTGCCGCTTGAAAGCATACTGCTTGAAACCGATTGCCCGTATATGACGCCCGTACCGTATCGCGGCAAGCGAAACGATCCAAGCTTTATAAACCTCGTTGCGGAAAAGATCGCCGAGGTGCGCGGCATGGAGCTTGAGGAGCTTTCCGAGGTGACCTTTAACAATGCGAACCGCGTGTTTGAGATAGGAGAATGATTTGAAAAAGCTTGCAGCGATTATAAAAAAAGCCCTTCCGACAGTCTTGTCGCTCGCGCTTTCACTGTCGCTTTTCGCCTGCAAAAAAAGTGAAACGCCGACGGAAACGCCCGAGCCGACCGCCATCGTGACCGAGCATCCGACCGCCATCGTGACCGAGCAGCCGTCCGAAGAACCCACCGAAGCGCCGACAGCCGAACCCACGCTCGATCCGGAGGCGCAAAAGCAAGCGGAGATAGAGGAGCGAGTCGCCAACTATTGCTCTATCATGAAGCTGTCCATTGCCGAATTGAACTCGCAGCTCGAAGCATCTGGCATGAGCGTGGAGGCGCTTTCGGAGGGCAAGGATCTCGTTTTCAAATACACCATTTTATCTTCGGTTGCGGATGGTGCGCCTGCGAGCGTGCTCCGCGAATCGCTGGATACGCAGGGCGCAGCACTCGTGCAAACGTACAACGCGCTTGCCGCCTTCGCGGGGGATGACTCGGTGCGTTTCATAATTCGCTACGTTGACAGCAAAGAAAAAACGCTTCTAAACTACGTGATCGATAAGAATTATGAGCCCATCGATGATTCAGCTCTGTTCGATCCGAACGGCTACGATTCATTGAGCGAGTTCGTTGAAAGCGGTGTCTTACAGGCGCAGTTTGAAGCAACCGAGAGCATGGGCGAGTTTGCCGTGACCGCGAACGTTGAGAACGAAACAACGCTCGTTATCAACTATACCGCAACGAGCAGCCTTTCCGAGAGCGAGATCGAGCAAATTCGATCAAGTATCGAGAAAAATCTCGAGGTATACGGCAAGGAAGCATCCGATTTGATGCTGGGTATGATCAGGCTGTATGTTCCGAGCGTGGATGCGGATGAGCTGAAGCTCGTTTTCCGCTACTATACAGAGGACGGCAGCCTTATAACTGAGTTCAGAGCCAATCACCTTCCAAGCGACGTATGATGCATAACGAAAAGCCCGCCGATAAAGCGGACTTTTTTAACAAAATGCAGTTTATTTTACCGGATACAGCTTCATAAAATTATTGACCGTCTCAGCAGGCGGCAAACTGCTTTTCCGCCTTGCGCACCTCGGCGTAAAGAACCGCGCAGAAGATGATGAACAGCAAGAGCATCGCGGCGGCGAGCACCCACGAGGGGAAGATCCAGCCGACCACGAGCGCGGCAGCGGCGATCAGTACCGAAAAAAGGGAGTAGGCGCTTGAAACGTAGAGCCAGCCGTAGGGCAGCAGATGCGCACCGGTGACGATAGCATAGATCATAAGCATCTTTTCGGGGCAGGCGTAGAACGCCCAGATCGAGATCGGGATATAGAGCATCTGATTCATCGCAAAGAGTATGCCGGGCTTGTAGAGCGGGTTGCTTTTATCGAAGAAATCCACCTTTATCAGCTTTGAAAAGCCCACGGCGATCATAAAGATAGGCGCGCTGCAGCAGATAGTCAAAATGTTTTTCAGCGTCATCGAAAGCGGGCAGGCGTGGATCGCGAGCACGAGCGCCCATATCACTACCGCCGCAAGGATGAAATGCAGCCCCTTCTTTTGAGAGCGCGCCATATCGCGCCTGAGCGCATTTAGCATCTCGACTCTCTCGCTATTCTTCACCGTTTTCCGCCCTCCTTTTGCTTTGATACTTTTTCAGGCTTTCGTTGTATTCTTCGCTCTTTTTTCTGTAATAGAATCTGTCTATAAGAAGGCAGGCAAGATAAAACGCAAGCGCGATGCCGATGAAGATAAGCACGCCATAAACCGTCGTGTTTTCCCTTGTGAACAAGCCCATCGCGTAGAATCCGGCCAATTCAAGAGGAACGAAAAGCGCGAAAAAACCGCTCAGCCGCCCGATGAAGCTCATCTTCTTAAACGGAAACGGCGAAAACCAAAGGCTGAATAAGAGAGCGCCGCCGAAAACGAAACCAAGCAGCCGCAGGATCGTGCCGACAGGGATGGCGACAATGCCGTTAACAAGGCAGTACACGGCGGCAAGCAGCAGCAGCCAGGTCGCGGCGAAGCAGAAGCCGTTGCGAAGCCAAACAAAGAATGTTGATAGGTTCTTTCTCATACCGTTATCCCCCTAAATCTCCAGAATCGATCGGAGTTTTTTAACGTAGGAACGCGAGATGACGACGCGCTCGCCGTTCTCCATAGTTGCGATGATATTGCGGTTCAGCTCGGGGCGAAGCGAGCTTATCCTGTTCAGATTGACCACCGCGGATTTTGAAACGCGCAGGAATCCGGCGGGGGAGAGCGCCTCCTCCAGCTCGTAGAGCCGCAGCCGCACCTCGAAAACCGCGCGGTCGGTGTAAAGGAAGGTCCGCTCGTCCACGGACTCAAAGTAGAGCGCATCCGAGGCGCGGATATAGTGCGTTTCGCCCTCCCTGTGCGCGCAAATCTTATGCTCAAAAAGCTCGATATGCTCCCGCAGCTTCAAAACGCGAGCGTTCGCGCTCTCGCAGCGGATATCCACCGCAAGCTCGTTTTCATTTTCCAGGATACGAATTTTCATCTGTTCTTGCACCCCCAAGAGGGATTATATCGAATAAAACAAGCCCGTTCAACCCTTTTTCGGCAAGCGGGCCGAGGGAAGGGGTAAGCGGGCTGCGCGGCGTGATGCACTGCTACTCGGGCAGCGTTGAAACCGCATACGAATGCCTTGATCTGGGGCTTGCGTTCAGCTTCGGCGGCGCGGTCACCTTCAAGAACGCCAAAAAACCGATAGAGGTAATAGAAAAAATTCCGCTTGAAAGCATACTGCTTGAAACCGATTGCCCGTATATGACGCCCGTGCCGTATCGCGGCAAGCGAAACGATCCAAGCTTTATAAACCTCGTTGCGGAAAAGATCGCCGAGGTGCGCGGCATGGAGCTTGAGGAGCTTGCGTTCGTTACGGGCAAAAACGCGGAAAGAGTGTTTGAAATGTAAATCGCTTAAAACCGGGAGGGAATATGAAAAAATCGCTTGCCATCCTGCTTGCGCTTGCGCTCATGCTGCCGCTGTGCGCGTGCATAAAAAACGATGCCGCGCCCACGCCCGCGCCTTTGGCCCCGCCTTCGGCGCCGCCCACCCCCACGCCTGCGCCCACGCCCGCTCCGGAGCCGACGAGCGACCCCGCCGCCCTGAAGGATGCGGAAACGGAGCGGCTTGTGGCGGAATACTGCGAGCTTATGCGCCCGGATATTTTGCAGGGGAGGGAGGCATACGCGCAGGCCGGCTTATCTCTGGATGCGCTCAGCGAGGGCAAGGATTTCATCGTGCTTTACCGCTACCTTATCGCCGGGATGTCCCCAAGCTCGGTTCGCGCCTCGATCGAGGCTCAGGGTGAGCTGTTCAAGGAGCTGTATTATGAGCTTGCCGATTATGCGGATGACGACTCCGTGCGCGTGATAGTGCGCTGCATCGCCTCAAACGGCGCAAGCCTTATGGAATTGATCGTGGATAAGGCCTTTGAGCCCGCCGAAAGCGGCGGAGCACTCGATCCGGAAGGCTACGCTTCGCTTGAGGAACTGATCGAAAGCGATTTCTTTGCCGCGCAGTTTGAATCCGGCACTGGCGAGTACACCGCAAGCGCGGAAACGGAGGGCGAAAACATCCTTATAATCAAGCATACCATCTCAAGAAAGCTTTCATCCGGCAGGGAAAGGCAGTTTAAGGCGGATTGGGAGGCAAGCTTCATCAAAAACGGAAGGACTATCACAAACGCGATGCTTCTTTTTGTGGAAAGCGCCGTTCGCGGCATAGATGCGCAAAAGCTTTGCGTTATCTACCGCCTGTATTCCTTCGATGGCAGACTGCTCTGCGAGTATAAGGCCTATGAGCTTCAGAACGAAGCCTGAAAAGCCGCAAACCTGCGCCCCTAATGCGAAATATCCCGCCCGCAGATAAAGCGGACGGGATCAGGCAGCAGGACGGGGCACTTTGCTTTCTCCGCTTTGTATTTCTGCCACTCTTCGTATTCCTTATTTGTGATTTGTTTCATGGTGGTTACCTCTAAAAATCGAAAGCCTCTAAAGGAGATTTCAGCTTTCTTCCAAAATGGTTTTGATACAAGACAATAGATCCTTTGGATACGTCCCGTTCATGACTTTTCCGGTCAACAACCTTACAACAGTTTCCTCAAACCCATTGATTATTCCAGCATCATCTCCCGAAAGATAGTATGAATCATCCAACTGCTTGTTCGTGGGCCTACGCATTAGTATTACTTCCTTTTGTTGTTCCACTGCAGGATGCACCACGTGATGAAGAAACTCATGAATAATAGATTCCGTTCTAAGAGCTCCTGAGCTAAAGATGAAACAGGAGTCTACCAAGTGATAGTCAGAAGAATACACGCATTTAATCGGATTAATGCATATTTGAATGCTTTGCACCGGAGATTGCCATTGATTCACACAACAGTCCAAACATCTTTCGATCAACTCTAATTCCTGTTTATGTATATTATTCTGCTCGGCAATCCATTTTTTCTCCCATTCCATGTACTTTGAAAACAATTCGTTTGAGAGAATATCAGAAAGTGCTGTCGGAAGGTTTGATATCCAGTTCCATAAAGCATCATCTCGTTCTTTTTCCGAGATATTTCCCGCTGACATGATTTTTCTTTGAAATGTTCCAAAGTCACGAAAAGTCATATTGTTATCATTGAGATAAAAAGATGCAGCTTCTATTATATAAGCACGCGGCCAATACGAATAAACATCACAAGTATTCTGGCTTGCCTCGGAGAAAAAAGCTACTGAGCTGCCTTCTTCAATGAAATCATGCAACAATGCGATATGCTCATGACTACGCTCGATGGAGAAGTAATTATAACCCGACTGGAATAAGCCATAATAGATGGCAGATATTTTCGGGATCTGAGTCATCAGAAGACTGTTTGAATCCACTATTTCAACCTCCAGAAATACATATTTCTCCTCGTCTATTATACCGACGAAGTATGAACATTTCTACCGATAAAAACAGCCGGGACACCCCGACTTCCACAACTTACCCCTCAAACGCCAACTTACCCCTCAAGCGGCAAAATCGGCGGAGGAATAATTAAATTGTATCAATCCCGGTGTTTTTATATCAAGGAATTTGAGCGAAGCAAGCTTGTCCTGAAATGCTTCAAGCCTTTGGCGGCGCGTTTTTTCAACCTTTATTTCCTTTATGCTCTCAAGCTCCGCTTTAAGCACATTTAAAAACAGCGGGTCGATCACCTTATGGATATTCTCTATGCCGGTGTAGTGCATTCCGCCGCTTCTGCGCGTTTCGGGCGATTGCGGATCGCGGTACTGCTTCAAAAGCGCTGCGTTTCCTGCTTTTCATCGCCATGCCCCTTCCAATCCTCATAGAATTGCTTTGCGGCGGCTCTTTTTTCGGCGTCGGTCATTTTTATTCCTCCTTAAACCTTGGGGGCTCTCCGATTTTTCTTATTATACCACGATCCCGCCCGCAGATAAAGCGGACGGGATAAATTTTTGCACTGCGGTCAATCCTTGCTGCCTGCCGGAACGTTCTCGCCCTCGGCGGGGCTGCTCTCACCCTCGGCGGGACTGCTTTCACCCTCGGAGGGGTCGTCCTGCTTCGGCGTACGGTTCTTCGCGGCAAGCTCGGAAAGCTCGAAGAATTTGCCGGTAACGTGCGCATAGCCCGCCTCGCTGTGCGGCAGGGTACATTTTGAGCAATCCTTTATGCCGCGCTCATTGTAGGTGAAGGCGCCGCCGCATTTATCGCCCAAAGCATACAGAGGGCAATAGCAGAAAAGGCAGTTGTGAAAGCCGTTTTCGGGCAAGCGATGGCAGGGGAAGAATTCGCATTCCTTATTCTGGAAATAGGCGTAGTGGGGCTGTCCCATATTCGGGAGCTTGGTAAGGTCAAACTTGTGAAGCTTTTTTTCTGGCATGGGTTTCTCCTTTTCTTTAGTGAATAGTGAATGGCTGAGAACGGCATTAAGTGCGCCGCCCAAAGCACTCCCCTTTGAGGGGAGGGGGGACCGCTTGCGGTGGGTGAGGTGGATATCTCATAAACGCCGCGCACAGCGTTTTATCCTATTCAACCAACAAGCAACTCGCAACGGATGCCGCTTGAGAAAAGCGATTCTGCTTGATCCCCTTTTCTTTTCTAATAGGATTCAAATCCCTCGCGGGATTTGTGCAGGTGTCCACCTCATCCGTCTTCGCGGAGCGATGCTCCGCCTCAGCCACCTTCCCCTCAAAGGGAAGGCTTGAGCGGCGCGCATCATGCGCTGAAAGCGCACATCATTAGCCGCAGGCAAGCATTATGCGCTATACCGCAATAGCGTCCTCTCTATCCAGATATTCGCAGGCCGCAATCGCCGCAACTCCGCCGTCCGCTCCCGCAGTCACAAGCTGGCGCACCGCCTTGGTGCGGCAGTCGCCCGCCACGAATACGGCGGGATTTTTCGTGCGGCAGCTCTCGTTTGCCGCGATAAAGCCGCTTTCGTCCAGCTCTATGAGGGAGGCAAACGCCGCGTTGCTCGGCTCCTGACCTATCGCCACGAATACCCCGTCCACCGCAAGAGCGCGCTCCTCGTGCGTGAGCTTGTTTTCCACAATGAACGACGTGAGCGAGCCTTCGCCCTGCACCGCCTTGGGTACGCTGTTTAACACAAGCTCCACGTTATCGCAGGCGGAAAGCCCCGCCACAACGTGCTTTTCCGCGCGGAATTCATCCCGCCTGTGAACGAGATAGACCTTTTTAGCAAGCTTGGAGAGGTAGACCGCGTCCTGCACCGCCGTGTTGCCGCCGCCAACGACCGCCACGTCCTTCCCCTTGAAGAACGCGCCGTCGCAAACCGCGCAGAAGGAGATGCCGCGCCCAATGAATTTTTCTTCGTTTTCTATGCCCATGCGGCGGTGCTTTAGACCCGTGGCGATTATTATCGCGCGCGCGTCGTGGCTGCCGTATTCGGTTTTGACGGTGAAGGTCTTATCAGCGTTTTCGGTTATGCCCGTAACTTTATCTACCTCCACCTCCGCGCCAAGGCTCATCACCTGCTCAACGAGGATATCCGAAAGCTCGGTGCCGCTCATGGGCCGGGCAAAGGGGTAGTTTTCAACGTGCGGCGAAAGCACTATCTGCCCGCCGAAGGTCTCCTTTTCGATAAGCAGCACGCTTCTGCCGGCGCGCCTTGCGTACACTGCGGCGGTGAGCCCCGCGGGGCCCGCGCCGATTATGATAATATCGTGCATTTTTGCTCCTTTCGGCGGCCGCGTGCCGCCATGCTTTGTTTTTTCTATTATACACCGCGCCGCAGCTCCCGTCAAAGGAAACTGCGGCGTTTTTCACTGATTATTATTCGCTTCGAGCGGCGGTTTATGCGCCGGTATTATTCGTTCACGGCCCTCTCGCTCTGCTCGCGGATGAAGCGGTTCACGCCGCCGACGCCGACGAACACCTCGAAGCTGTCGCCGCTCACGGCCACGAGCGTGGGTGCCTGATGGATGCGGAATTTCATGGAAAGCTCGGCGTTTTCCTCCGCATCGACGGTTTCGTATTCGATGCCGCTTCTCTCAAGCATGCTCTTGGCGGTCTTGCAGTTCGGGCAGGTCTTGGTGGTGAAGAGCATAAGCTTATCCACCCTGCCGCCGATACGGCTCTCGGGCTGCTCCGCTTTTGCCTCGACGCGCTTTTTATGCTCCGAGAAATCCAGCATGCTGTATTCTTTGCGCTCCTTGAATTCCTGCACCTTGCCGTCGTTCCAGTTCTGGATGGGGCGGTAGTAGCCGGTGATGCGGCTGTTTACCTCGGTCCTTGAGCCGCAGTGCGGGCAGGTGTAGACCTCGCCGGCAAGGTAGCCGTGGTTGCGGCAAACGGAATAGGTGGGGCTCATGGTGTAGTAGGGCAGGCGGTAGTTTTCGGAGATCTTGCGAACGAGCGCGGCTGCGCTCTCCCAGCTCGGCAGCTTTTCGCCAAGGAAGGTGTGGAACACCGTGCCGGAGGTGTAGAGGGTTTGAAGCTCATCCTGAATATCCAGCGCGGCAAAGATGTCCTCCGTGTAGCCCACGGGCAGATGGGAGCTGTTTGTGTAGTACGGGGTGCCGCCCTTTTCCGCCGCGGTGATGATGCCGGGGAAGTTTTTCGCGTCGTACTTCGCAAGGCGGTAGGTGGTGGACTCCGCCGGGGTCGCTTCAAGGTTGAAAAGCTCGCCCTCGTACTGCTCCTGATAGTCGGAAAGCCTGTTTCTCATGTGGTTGAGCACCTGCTTGGTGAATTCAAGGGCCTTCTTGTCGGTAAGATCCTTGCCTATCCACTTCGCGTTCAGGCAGCATTCGTTCATGCCCACGAGCCCGATGGTGGAGAAATGGTTGTCGAACGAGCCGAGATAGCGCTTGGTGTAGGGGTACAGCCCCTCGTCCAGCAGGCGGCTGATAACGGTGCGCTTGATGTGCAGACTGCGCGCCGCAACGTCCATAAGGTGATCCAGCTTTTTGTAAAACTCCTCCTCGTTTTCGGAAAGGAACGCAAGGCGGGGCATATTGAGCGTCACAACGCCAACGCTGCCGGTGCTCTCGCCGCTTCCGAAGAAGCCGCCGCTCTTTTTGCGCAGCTCGCGCAGATCAAGGCGCAGGCGGCAGCACATGGAGCGGATGTCGCTGGGCTTCATGTCGCTGTTTACGTAGTTTGAAAAGTACGGAGTGCCGTATTTCGCGGTCATCTCGAAAAGCAGGCGGTTGTTTTCGGTGGGGGACCAGTCGAATTCCTTTGTGATGGAGTAGGTGGGTATGGGATACTGGAAGCCCCTGCCCTGCGCGTCGCCCTCGATCATGGTTTCGATGAACGCCTTGTTCACCATGTCCATTTCCTTTTTGCAGTCGCCATAGGTGAAATCCATCTCCTTGCCGCCGACTATCGCGGGGCGGTCGCGCAGATCGTCCGGCACCGTCCAGTCAAGGGTGATATTGGAGAAGGGCGCCTGCGTGCCCCAGCGGGAGGGGGTGTTTACGCCGTAAACGAAGCTTTCAATGCACTTTTTGACCTGGTCGTAGTCAAGGTTATCGGTGCGCACGAACGGGGCAAGATAGGTGTCGAACGAGCTGAACGCCTGCGCGCCCGCCCATTCGTTCTGCATGATGCCAAGGAAGTTTACCATCTGGTTGCAGAGCGTGGAGAGGTGCTTTGCGGGGGAGGAGGAGATCTTGCCGGAAACGCCGGAAAGGCCCTCCTCTATGAGCTGGCGCAGCGACCAGCCCGCGCAGTAGCCGGTGAGCATGGAAAGATCGTGCAGATGGAATTCGCAGGTGCGGTGTGCGTTTGCGATCTCGTCGTCGTAAACCTCGCTCAGCCAGTAGTTCGCGGTGATCGCGCCGCTGTTTGAAAGGATAAGACCGCCGACGGAATAGGTGACGGTGGAGTTTTCCTTAACGCGCCAGTCGGTAACGTTTACGTATTTATTTACGGTGTCGCGGTAGTCAAGGAAGGTGTTTTTCATGTTGCGCAGCTTTTCGCGCTGGCGGCGGTAGAGGATGTATGCCTTGGCAACGTCCGCATAGCCCGCCTGGATCAGCACGGACTCAACGCTGTCCTGAATATCCTCAACGGCGATAAGGTCGTCCTTCACCTTGGGGGCGAAGTCGGCGGTCACCTTGAGCGCGAGCAGATCGAGGATATCCGGATGGCAGGGCTTTTCCTGCGCCTCGAAGGCGCGGCGCATAGCTTCCTTGATCTTGCTGAGGTCGAAATTAACGACGGTATTATCCCTTTTAACTACATTGTACATTCTATTTCCTCCTGAAAATTCTGTATTACGGCGGCAAAAGCGCGGATGATCCCGCGCTTTGCACATAGCTCTTGATTATATTGTACCACAAGATATTGTGCTTATCAAGCCCCTTTGCATCAATAAACTGTGATTTTATCACAAACAGAGCAATATATTTTCATCCTCTGCCGCGCCATGCCGACATTGCCGCGGTATGCTTTCTTTATGTGATACAATAATGCGTTCCCGCGCCGATAAGGCAAGTACGGCGCGCTGTGTACGCGAAGGTCTCGAGGGAACAATAGCCGTCAAAACCTGCGGCCGGATCGCTTGCACCGCGTATAAAAAGGGATCGGCGCTCCTTGTGCGGAATGCCGATTCATTTGATCTTAAACCAAAACCGCGGGAAAGTACAGCGACTTGTTTTCGATTTTCAATCAACCGCCGGTTGTTTGGGGCGGTTCTTGCCCTCGGGCAAGAACCGGCGGATGCCTGATTACTGCGCTTTTGAGGGTTGGACAGTTAAAGTTGCAATTTGCAACCTTTTCATCGGCGCTCGAAAACAGTTGTATTCGCGGCGGAGCTGTGGTATAATGTTCGGAGTATATTAGTCTGCCCTCATGGGCGTAGGTGAGGTTTTTTAATGGTCGATCCCGTTGTAAGGCGCGAAACGCTGCGAATCACGCTCGGCACACTCGTTTTGAGCGCGGTTATGCAGCTTGTGTTCATCGTTATTGGGCGCTGGGATACGACCGTTTTATTCGGCAATCTGCTGGGCGCTTTTGCGGCGGTGCTCAATTTCTTTCTGATGGGGCTCACCGTGCAGCGCTGCGTGGGGCTGCCGCAGGATAAGGCGGCGCTGAAGATACGCGCTTCGCAAACGGGAAGGCTGTTTATGCTGGCGGCTTTTCTTGCGCTTGCCGCGCTTCTTCCGAAGGTTTTCAATATCTTTGCCGCGGCGATACCGCTTGTGTTTCCAACGCTGAGCATAATGGTCTATAAGCTCTTTTCCGCAAAAAAAGCTATTGCTCAAAAGGAAGCCTCCGGCATAAAGCCGAATTACAATGTGTTTGATGAGGACGAGAGCGAGGAACAGGATTGAAAAAAACTTTTAAATTCAAGCTGATAGACGCGCTGCTGATTCTGCTGATGATACTGCCCATCGTTTGCGGAATGGTGCTTCGCGTGCTCACAAAGCCGCTTTCGGAGGGCATTTCGATCACGGGCGCCATGATATTCAAGGAAATAAGCTTTCCCGTTCAAAGCCTGCTCATCACCGAGGCGAACGTGAACAGCTGGCTCATCCTTATCTCCATTTCCGCGCTCGCCATGTATATGACGCACGGCATGAAGCGGGGCGTTAAATGCAGGCGCCATCTTGCGGCGGAGTGGGTGGTTGAAAAAACCGATGCGCTCGTGCGGGGCAATATGGGCGATTATTTCAGGCAGTTTTCGCCGTTTATCTGCGCCATCCTCGGCTATTCGGCGTTTTCGAGCCTTTCCTCGCTCGTGGGCCTTTTCCCGCCGACCTCCGATTTTTCAACCGTGTTCGGCTGGGCGCTGCTGGTGTTCATACTCATCACCTACTATAAGCTCAAGGGCGGCGTTTTCAACTATTTAAAGGGCTATTTCGAGCCCATACCCTTCTTTGCTCCGCTGAACGTGATAGGCGAGATAGCCACGCCCATCTCCATGAGCTTTCGTCACTATGGAAACATCCTCTCCGGCTCCGTTATCTCCGCGCTTATCGCAAGCGCGCTCGGCGGGCTGACGCGCTCGCTGTTTGGCAGTCTGCCCGGCGTGCTGGGGCGGATACCCTTTTTGCAGGTGGGCCTTCCCGCGGTGCTCAGCGTGTATTTCGACGTGTTCAGCGGCTGCCTTCAGGCGTTCATCTTCGCCATGCTGACCATGCTCAATATCGCGGGCGGCTTCCCGCAGGAGCTTTATGAAAAGCGCAGGGAAAAGAAGGAATTGCGCCGTTCGGGCCGAACGGCCGCTTGACCGATAAACTTCAAAAAAACAAACCAAAAACCAAAACTGCCGCGATATGCGGCGACAGGAGGAACTAAGTAATGGAACTTGCAATGGGAATCATTCTCGGCTGCTGCGCGCTTGGCGCGGGTATTGCGATGATCGCGGGCATCGGCCCCGGCATTGGCGAAGGTCAGGCGGTCGCCAAGGCGTGCGAAGCCATCGGCCGTCAGCCCGAAGCCAAGAGCGAGGTAACTTCAACCATGATCATGGGCTGCGCCATCGCAGAAACCACGGGTATTTACGCGCTGGTCATAGCGATACTGCTCATTTTCGTTGCCCCCGGCGTTTTCGCGGGCGTGCTCAAATCCGTTATCGGCGGCTGATAAGGGGCTTAACAAGGCTCCCGCCCATCCGCCCTGAAGTGGACGGGCTTTGCCCGAAATGCGCGAAAGCGCAGGAGTAAAATACGAAATCTGATCGGTATTGGAGTAAATCGAAATGCAAACCTTGGATGTTATTTCCGTAAACATCTGGCAGATAATCATTTCGCTTGCGAATCTGCTCATACTGTTTCTCGTTCTCAAAAAATTCCTGTATAAGCCCGTGCGCGAAACGCTCGATAAAAGGCAGCGGGAGGTGGACGAGGTCTATTCGCTTGCCAAGGCCGCACTCGACGATGCGAATACCGAGCGCGAGGCCTATGAGCAAAAGCTGCTTGGCGCGGACGCGGAATGCTCCGAGCTTATTCAGGCTGCCCAGCAGAGCGCAAGGCAGCGCGGCTCGAGCATAATCGCCGAGGCGGAGGAGAAGGCGGAGGGCATCATGCGCCGCGCGGAAAACGAGATAGAGCTCGCAAAGGGCGAGGCGGAAGCCTCCATGAAAAAGGAGATCGCCACCCTTTCCGTTCAGCTTGCGGAAAAGCTGCTTGAGCGCGAGATAAACGCCGAGGATCACAGGGAGCTTATAGATTCGTTCATCAGCGATATTGGCGCGGAAGGAAGCGGTGAAGGCGATGTCGGCAATAGGCACTGAGTATGGAAACGCGCTCTTCCTGCTTGCAAGGGAGCAAAACGATCTCGACGAGGTTGCCGAGGCGCTCGAGGTCTGCGGCAAAATCTTTGAAAGCCAAAGCATGTATACTGATTTTCTTGCCACGCCCGGCATCCCGATAGAGGAGCGCATAGGCGCGGTCGGCGGTGCGTTTCACGGCAGAGTGCCGGACTGCGTATCCGATTTTATCTGCCTGCTGGTGGAGCGCGGCTATATCCGCTATTTTGCGGACTGCCGCGAGGAATTTGAAAAGCAGTACAATTTATTAAATAATATCTCTGTCGCCGAAGCGTTTTCGGCGCGGGAGCTTGATGAGGCCGAGCGCGAAAAGCTTCGCCTCCGCCTTGAAAGATCGACCGGAAGGCGCATCAAGCTCAAAACGAGGGTGGATGAATCCATCGTCGGCGGAATGATTGTTAAGATAGACGGCAGGCTGTACGACGGCAGCATCCGCTCGCGCATAACCGAGATCCTGGAGGAAATGAAAAAATGAACCTTCGCCCCGAAGAGATCAGCTCAATTATAAAAGAACAGATCAAAAGCTACCGCAGCCGCGTGGAGCTTTATGAAACAGGCACCGTTATCCTGGTGGGCGACGGCATCGCCAAGGCGCACGGGCTTCGCAACTGCGTGGCAAACGAAATGCTTCAGTTTCCGGACGGCAGCGTGGGTATTGCCCAGAATCTGGAGGACGAGATCGTGTCCATCGCCGTGCTTTCCGACACGGCGGATATCCACGAGGGCACCGAGGTGCACAGGACCGGCAGGGTCGTTTCCGTTCCGGTCGGCTCCGCTTTGCTCGGAAGGATAGTGAACGCGCTCGGCGCTCCCATAGACGGCAAGGGCCCCGTGCCCTCAAGCGCCACAAGGCCGATAGAGTCCGAGGCGCCCGGCATTATAAGAAGAAAAAGCGTTTCCGTGCCGCTTCAAACCGGCATCAAGGCGATAGACAGCATGATCCCGATAGGCAGGGGTCAGCGCGAGCTCATCATTGGCGACCGCCAGACGGGCAAAACCGCCATCGCCGTGGATACCATCATAAATCAGCGCGGCAAGGACGTTATCTGCATCTACGTTGCAATAGGTCAAAAGAGCAGCTCCGTGGCGCAGATAGCCGACAGGCTTCAGGCGGCGGGCGCGATGGAATACACCATCATAGTTTCCGCCTCCGCGTCCGAGAGCGCCTGCCTTCAGTATATAGCGCCCTATTCGGGCTGCGCCATGGCGGAGTATTTCCGCGAGCAGGGCAGGGACGTGCTTATTGTGTACGACGATCTTTCCAAGCACGCCGTTGCCTACCGCGCACTTTCACTGCTTATTCGCCGTCCGCCGGGACGAGAGGCGTACCCGGGCGACGTGTTCTACCTGCATTCGCGCCTGCTTGAGCGCGCCGCTTGCGTGGCTCCCGAATACGGCGGCGGCTCCATAACCGCCCTTCCCGTGATAGAAACGCAGGCGGGCGACGTTTCGGCGTACATTCCCACAAACGTTATTTCCATTACCGACGGTCAGATATTCCTTGAAACTGAGCTTTTCCACGCGGGCATAATGCCGGCTATCAACCCGGGCATCTCGGTAAGCCGCATCGGCGGCAGCGCGCAGCTCAAGCCCATGAAAAAGGTTTCGGGCGAGCTGAAGCTGCTTTATTCGCAGTACCGCGAGCTTCAGGCGTTCGCTCAGTTCGGCAGCGATCTGGACGCGGACACGCGCGCAAGGCTCGATCTTGGCGACCGCATCGTGGAGGTTTTAAAGCAAAAGCGCAATTCGCCGCTCTCCGTGGGCTGCCAGACCGCCATCATCTACGCCGTCACCAAGGGCTATCTGAACGGCATACCGGTTTCCGGCGTTGCCGATTATGAGGCCGCGCTGTACGAATTTTTAAAAACGCATCACAGCGGGCTGCTTGCAAGGCTGGACGAAGGCAAGTTCGACGATGAGGACGTTGAAGCGCTCAAGGCGGCGCTTTCCGATATGAACGCAGCCTACCGCGCGTAAGGCAAAAGGATTTGGAGATGGATTATAAGCTATGAGCGCAAATATCAAGCGGCTCAAATTAAGAATACGAAGCGTTGAATCAACGCTGCACCTCACCAAGGCGATGCAGCTCGTGGCGTCCGGCAAGATACGCAGGGCAACCGAGATGCTTGCCGCCTCGCGCAGCTATTCGGACGCCGTGAAAAGCGTTGTTACCGCGCTGGCAAAAAGCCCGGAGTGCGCCGCCTCGCCGTATATCGCGGGGCATAAGGGGAGCGAAAGCGCCGAAAAAACGCTGCTTATCGTTATCGCGGGCGACCGCGGGCTTGCAGGAGGCTATAATGCAAACGCCTTCCGCCTTGCGGACACGGTGGGGGCAAGCGAGATCGTGCCGATAGGCAAGCGCAGCGTGGACAGGGCGCTGAGCGGCAGCCACGGCAGGATGAGCCCGCTTTCGGAGGGCTTTCCCACCGAGCATTTCAAGCCGGAGGACGCAAAGGCGCTCTCCGAGCGGATCTGCGAGAGCTATCTTGGCGGAAATATAGACAGGGTGATGATAGTTTCAACCCGCTACGTTTCGGTTTTAACTCAAAACGCCGTGCTTTCGCAGCTTCTTCCCCTCGATGAAAACGCATCAAGAGAGCTGTTTTCAAACAGGGGCAGGAATCAGCTCAAAAATCAAAAGGAAAACGACACGGCCGAGGCGGAGCATGAAATAGCCTCCGCCGCAAGCATGATCTTCGAGCCCTCGCCCGAGGCGGTGCTGAAGGTGGCGATACCGGAATACCTTTCAAGCATGATCTACGGCGCGGTGCGCGAAAGCTTTGCAAGCGAGGTTGCCGCAAGAAGGTTCGCCATGGATTCCGCAACCAAAAACGGCATCGTGATGAAGGATAATCTCAGCCTTGAGTACAACAGAGCGCGCCAGGGCGCCATCACTCAGGAGATAGTGGAGATAGTTGCCGGCGCGGGCGAATAGCGGCGCGAAGGAAAACGGGCGCAAAAAGGTATGCGCAGGAAAAAACTAATCTAATCTGTAAATTTCGGATGAAAACGGCATAGGAGCATGCAGATGGAAAATAAAGAAAACGCTAAAAAGAACACGGGCGTCGTGGCTCAGGTGATAGGTCCCGTTGTGGATGTGCGCTTTGAGCCGGGCAAGCTCCCCGCTATACTCAACGAGCTTATCATCCCCGTTGGGGACGACGTGCTTGCGGTGGAGGTGGCGCAGCATATCGGCGGCAACACCGCCCGCTGCATCGCAATGGAATCCACCGACGGTTTAAAGCGCGGCGAGGTCGTAACGGACACGGGCAGGCCCATAAGCGTTCCCGTTGGCAAAAAAACGCTCGGGCGCATCTTCAACGTGCTGGGCGATCCCGTGGACGAGCTGCCCGCGCCCGAGGGCTGCGAGCACTGGCCCATCCACCGCCCCGCTCCGGCGTATGCGGAGCTTTCGTCCTCAACCGAAATACTTGAAACGGGCATAAAGGTCATCGACCTTATCTGCCCCTACGCAAAGGGCGGCAAGATCGGCCTTTTCGGCGGCGCAGGCGTTGGCAAAACCGTTATAATAATGGAGCTTATCAATAATATCGCCAAGCAGCACGGCGGCATCTCCGTGTTCACAGGCGTTGGCGAGCGCACCCGCGAGGGCAACGACCTTTATAACGAAATGAAGCAGTCCGGCGTGCTTGAAAAAACCGCCCTTGTGTACGGCCAGATGAACGAGCCGCCGGGAGCGCGTATGCGCGTGGGTCTTGCGGGCCTCACCATGGCGGAGTATTTCCGCGATGAGGAGCGGCAGGACGTGCTGCTTTTCATAGATAATATCTTCCGCTTCACCCAGGCGGGCAGCGAGGTTTCGGCGCTTCTCGGGCGCATGCCCTCCGCCGTCGGCTATCAGCCCACCCTTGCCACGGAGATGGGCGCGCTTCAGGAGCGCATCACCTCCACCAAGCGCGGCTCCATAACCTCCGTTCAGGCGGTGTACGTGCCGGCGGACGACCTTACCGACCCCGCTCCCGCAACCACCTTCGCCCATCTGGACGCAACCACGGTTCTCAGCCGCTCCATCGCCTCCCAGGGCATCTATCCGGCGGTCGATCCGCTTGAATCCACCAGCCGCATTCTCTCGCCCGAGGTCGTCGGCACGGAGCATTACGAGGTTGCCCGCGAGGTGCAGAGGCTGCTTCAAAGGTATAACGAGCTGATGGACATAATCGCCATCATGGGTCTTGACGAGCTTTCCGAGGAGGATAAGCTTATTGTGGCAAGAGCCAGAAAGATCCAGCGCTTCTTCTCCCAGCCCTTCTCAGTTGCGGAGCAGTTCACGGGCTTCTCCGGAAAATACGTGCCGAGAAGCGAAACCATTCGCGGCTTCCGCGAGATAATCGAGGGCAAGCACGACGATCTGCCCGAATCGGCGTTCCTGTTCGTCGGCAGCATAGACGAGGCCGTGGAAAAGGCGGCAAAGGCGGAAAAATAACGCCTGACGCGCATCAAAAATGAAGGAATATCATCTCAGGATCTCAACCCCTGCCGGGGATAAATACAATGGCGAAGCGGTGCGGCTCTCCGTTCGGGGAACGGAGGGCTCCCTCGGCATACTCGCCGGGCATATCCCGTTTGTAACCGTTTTAAAGCCTGCGGACTGTCATTTCATCCTGCCGAGCGGTGAAACGCGGGAGTTCTCCTGCGGAAGCGGCATTCTGCTTGTGGAAAGCGAAAGCGTTACGGTGCTTTCAAGCCAAATAAGCATGAAGGGGCAGTGAGCCTGTCCTTCGCGGCGTAAAGCGATTTAAAGGAGATGATTCTTATGATGTACGCAGGCTTTGCGATGATGCTTTTTTCGATAATTCTTCGCCTTTACGGGGCAGAGGCTCTGCCTCTTATACTTGGGATAATCGGCTTTATAATGGCGGTAGCCGGCGCGCCCTATAAATGGGCAAAGCCCGAGCCCGACCCGTGGGAGGAGGATGAGAAGAGCGAAAAGGACGATCTTATCGGGGATGCGTGGAAGGTGAACGCCACGCAAACCAACGTCGATACCGAATGAACCCAAGAGGAGGCGAAAGCCTCTTTTTTTCTATATTTTGCTTCGCCTATTGCTTTTTCTGCCATTCTGCATTATAATAGCGCACGGAAAACAAAATAGCTCCGCTGGGCGCGCGTTTCATTCTGTGAAAACGCTGAGATAGAGCCTTTGAACCTGTTGGGGTAATGCCTGCGTAGGGAAGCGGTACGGAAATACAAGCATTCTATGCCTCCGCACCGTTTGCGGGGGTTTTGTTTTTCGGGAGAAGTTATGTTTAAATCCAAATCATCCCTCTGCTCAAGGCTGCTTGCCCTCGCGCTTGCCGCGCTCGCGCTGTTCGTGCTCACCGGCCTCGTCCGCAGCTCCGCCGCGCTCGCCGAAACCGCGCAGACCACGGGCGAATCCACCGTGACCACGGGCGAAACCGCGCAGACCACGGGCGAATCCGCCGAAACCGCGGGCAAATCCACCGAAACCACGGGCGAATCCGCCGAAACCACGGGCGAATCCACCGAAACCACGGGCGAATCCGCCGAAACCACGGGCGAATCCGCCGAAACCACCGGCGAAAGCGAAGCAGCCGGGGAGGACGAAAAGGCGAAGGCGGAGGAAGAAGCCGCCACAAAGCGCCGCAGCACCATCCTTGCCATAATCGGCGGCGCTATCGCCGCGGCGTTCATCGTGCTGATCGCGTTCACCCATTTCGGCAAAAAGGGCATCGCAAATAAAAAAATCACCGCCTCGCAGCTCACCGAAAGCGCGCTCATGGTCGCGGTTGCCACCGTTTGCAGCCTTATCAAAATAGACCTGCCCTTCGGCGGCGGCGTGACAATAGTCAGCATGCTGCCCCTCGTTATCATCAGCCACCGCTACGGCTGGCGCTGGGGCGTCACCACCGCCTTTGTTTACAGCCTTATCCAGCTCATCTTCGGGCTGGACAACGTCGGCTATGCCACAAGCACCGCGATGGCGTTCGGCGTTATCTTCCTTGATTACATCGTGGCATACACCGTTATCGGCCTTGCAGGCGCGTTTGGAAACAGCACCAAGGGCATTGTGAACGGCATACTCGTCACCTTCTTCCTGCGCTTTCTGTGCCATTACGTTACCGGCGTGTGGATCTGGGATGAATGGATGCCCGAAAAGTTCTTCGGCCTCACCATGACCTCCCCCTGGATCTATTCCGCCCTCTACAACGGCTGGTATATGCTGGCGGAAACCGTTATCACCGTCGTCGTGGCGCTGATCGTGAATAAAAACGTAAAGGGCTTCTTCAGCAGAGTGGACGAAGCAATGTAAGCTTCTGCCCGGGCTTTCCAAAAATAATCGAACCGCTGCCTCAAATCGGGCGGCGGTTTTTGCATATACGCGGGCTTGCATATACGCGGGTTGCATATAAGCGGGTTGCATATAAGCGGGCTTGCATATAAAGCTGTTTTGCATATAAAGCTGTATTACGTCCCGCAGCTTTCGGTCATTCATCCTTTATTCGCTCTATCACGTCGCTCACCTCGCAGTCGAGTATCGCGCAAAGCTCATCCAGCGTTTTGGTGGTTATCGCCGCGCCGTGCTTCATGCGGTGTATCGTGTTTGCCGGTATGCCCTGCTTGTAGATCAATTCATAGGTGGTTATGTTTTTCTTGAGCAGGGTTTCCCAAAATGGGCGGTAGCTTATCATTCAAAGCTTCTCCTGTCGGTTCTTCCAAGCAGATAATCGGTAGTTACTTTATAAAAATCGGCAAGCTTCAAAAGGTGCTCAAGCGGTATCGTTTGAAAGCCGCGCTCATAGCGTGAATAAACGGTCTGCGCTATGCCGAGATATTCCGCTATATCCGCCTGCTTTAAGTCGTGATCCTCGCGCATATCGCGCAGCCTTTTAAAATACATTATTAACCGCCTTATCTCCCCCCTGAGTATCCATAACAGTATGCGGAAGAACCTCCGCAATAGTACAAATCGATACTATTGACTTTACCATACTTTCGTGATAAGATTACAATGAAGTACTTATAAGTACTACCAAATCATTTCAGGAGGTCACACTATGAAGAAAAAACTCGTATCCCTTATCGCCTTCGCCCTCGCTCTTGTGATGGCGATGAGTGCTCTGCCAGCTGGGGCGGTCAGCCTGCGGCAGAAAGATGGTGGCACACAAGCGGAAGCTGCCGTTTGCGCAGAAGAACGCGAGCAGGACATCGATCCTAATGCAGCGATCGCTTCAGAGAAAATAGATGAGTTCAATGCGAGCAAAGGCACGGATTGGATGTATTGGGGTCAGGGTGACAGCCCGTGGGGCAGTATCCGTCTTGGCGGCGGCTCCAACACCATGCAATCATCCGGCTGCCTTGTAACGCAGATCACAAAGGCGGCGATCCAGTCTGGAAGCAGACCTTCCGACAATTCATTCACGCCGTACACTATGGCAACTGCGCTCAATAATGCCGGCGGTTTCGACTCTTACGGAAACCTGCTTAGCTGCGCCACTGCCGCAAACATTGTTGGCAACGGTTTCACCTATCTCGGTCAGGTCGAATTAGGCAATGTATCCCCTGCAAATGCGAAGAATACGATCATGAACTATGTTCGCAGCGGCGAACAGGTTATTGTTTGCGTTTCCGGCGGTCCTGCAACCGGCCCGACACACTTTGTGCTTATCGATAACAATCGTGCGCTTTCGACTGGCGACACCTATATTTTCGATACAGTTGACAATCCTTGGCACTCGGAAAACGTGGGAAAAACTATCGCAGGAAGAGGCTACACCACGGTGAAGCATATCAAGAGATTCAAGGGTAACAGCAATTACCCCGATAAGCCGACGGTCAGCGTTGTAAACATGACTGATTTGTCTAACGCCATAGAGGATTGGTATTCCGTTCATGTATCATGGAATGCGTGCGGTTCAAATGCAAGTTGGTATGATCTGTATATATATCCGGCTAATTCCAGTACGCCGTCACGGGTAATTTATAGAATTGATCGTTGCTACTATAATCTGCAGTTATCTCCGGGCAGCTATAGGTTTCAGGTTGCATCCGTCAATTCCATGAATCCGGATGTGTATCATACTCATTCAGATGTCACTGCTACAATCACAATAGAAAACTTTTCTTCAACATTTTTACACCATGTAGCATATTATGGGGGGCATACATATGCGTTGCTGCGTATTATAAAAGCGGCCGACTGGCATCAGGCGCAGCAACTCTGCGAGTTGCTTGGAGGACATCTTGTAACGATAACAAGTGCTGGCGAAAATAACGCTGTTCTTAATCTCATAAAGAATGCAGGCGGAGATGCTATGAGTCAAACGTTCCTCGGCGCAACGGATGAGGCGGCAGAAGGAACTTGGAAGTGGATAACGGGTGAAAGCTTCTCATATACCAACTGGAACTCGAATCAGCCCGATAATTATAACGGACAAGAGGATTATCTGACCATTTATTCAGGTGACGGAACCTGGAATGATTCCAGTGAAGAATTTGTACACTATATAGTTGTTGAATTCGATCATACATACAACGATATGCCGGCAGAGATTCTTAAAACTGCGACTTACAACGGGCATATTTACACCATTTACAAGACTACAACTTATAATTGGGATAAGGCAAAAGCTTTTTGCGAAGCACAGGGAGGAACTCTCGTTTGTATAAACACCGCTGCTGAACAGAGTTTTCTTAATTCTTTCACTCAGGATTTGAAATACGGAGCTGCGTTTATAGGAGCCACGGATGCTGAAACCGAAGGAACTTGGATGTGGTTGTCAGGCGAACCCGTGACCTACACCAACTGGAATACGGGCGAACCCGATGCCGGTACGGCAGGTTATTCATCATTGATGTTTTTAGATTCAGCAAAAAAAGGCAAGTGGGCAGATATAATCAGTTTTAATTCCTTAAACTATATCATTATGGAGAAAGCCGTCACATACACCGTAACCTTCAAGGATTGGAACGGCACGGTTCTCAAGACTCAAACCGTTGAGCATGGCAAGGCAGCGACCGCTCCCGCGAATCCCTCGCGCCCCGGTTATACCTTTACGGGGTGGGATAAGGCGTTCAACAACGTTACCTCCAATTTGACCGTCAACGCCCAGTACAGCATCAACACTTACACCGTAACCTTTAAGGATTGGAACGGCGCGGTATTGAAAGAACAGACCGTTAATCACGGCTCCTCTGCCACGGCGCCCGCGAACCCCACACGCCCGGGTTACGTTTTCACAGGTTGGGATAAGTCATTCTCCAATGTAACGAGCAATCTTACAGTTAACGCTCTTTATGATGTTGCTCCTACACCCACTCCGACGCCCACGCCGACCCCGACCCCCACACCCACTCCCACTCCCACTGCCGCTCCTATCACGCCGAATCCGGACGAGCCGCAAATCGTCGTCGATACCAAGACTGTTTTGGCGAACAGCACCGTCACCGTGGACGTATCCCTTCTGAACAACCCGGGCATCGTTTCGATGGCGTTGACGGTCGATTTCGACGAGCGTCTTGAGCTTGTGAGCGTGACCGACAGCGGCCTTCTCCCCGGTCAGGTGCATTCGCCCACAATGGGCAATCCCTACACGCTGTTCTGGTCGAACGACACAGCGCTTGAAAACTACGTTGTAGACGGCGTCCTTGCGACCTTGACCTTTGCGATCCCCGAGGATATGCCGGTCGGCGAGTACCCGATCACGATCAGCTACGACCTTGACAACTACGATATCTACAACTGCGATGTTGAGACCGTTGAATTCGCGGTGGTGAACGGCAAGGTGAATGTTATCGATGTGCTGATCGGCGACGTGAACACCGATACCAAGGTCAACAACCTCGATAAGCTCGTTTTCACAAGGTTCCTTGCAAAGTGGGCAGATTATCCCGAATCGGTCATCAATATGATCGCGGCGGATGTGAACCTTGATACCAAGGTCAATAATCTTGATAAGCTTATCCTCACAAGGCATCTCGCAAGGTGGGCGGGCTATGAGACTCTGCCGTACACCGCGAAATCCGCGCACGAAGCAAAGCACGCCGAGATCAAGGGCGATGAGCCGACGATCATCGTTGACTCCGTTACCGCGAACCCCGGCGAGACCGTAACGGTCAACGTCAGCCTTGCGAACAACCCCGGCATCGTTTCGATGTCGCTTACGATGGCGTTCGATCCTATGCTCGAGCTTGTGGCGGTAAACGACACGGGTCTGCTTCCCGGCAAGGTGCATTCGCCCACGCTCGGCAACCCCTACACCCTGTTCTGGGCAAATGATACCGCGCTTGAAAACTACGTTGTCAACGGCTCGCTCGTGGAGCTTACCTTCAAGCTCTCCGAGGATGCCGCGCCCGGCACCTACCCAATCACGATCACTTATGATCTTGATAACTACGATATCTATAACTGCGATGTCGAGCTGGTAGAGTTTGCGGTCGTAAACGGCGGCGTGACCTATCAGCCCGCCGAACCCGCGACCCACATCGTGACCTTCATCGACCAGATCACCGGCGAAGTTATCGCGGAAGCCACGGTAAACCACGGCGAAGCGGCGGCTGCTCCCGAAGCGCCCGCGCACGAGTGGTACAGCTTCATCGGCTGGGACGCGGATTTCAGCTCCGTAACGGAGGATATGACCGTTACCGCGCAGTATGCCGAGAAGGGCGACGTGAACGGCGACGGAGCGGTGAATATTGAGGACACGCTCTGCTATATGCGCCTGCTCATATCGGATGCGCCGCCCGAGGGAGCGAGCGAGGTTGACTTCAACGGCGACGGCCTTGCCGACCTGCTGGACGTGCTGCTGCTTATGAGGCGCGTGCTGGCGGCGGGAAGCTGAGCATTTACCATTGATACCGTCTGACTCAAAAGCTTGCCACGGGGCGCCGGACTTCGGTTCGGCGCCCTTTGGCATTGAAACGCGGGGAGAGCTGTGGTATAATCCGCTTGAGCGGCGGGGGAAAGCCGCGTGTACGGAACGAAATGAAGCTGATAAGACGGGCATTATACATATTTTTACAATGCACATGGGGGCTGCCGCAGACCCTCGTGGGCTTTATCGTGTTCCTTTTAAATATCCGCAGGCGGCACTTTTTTTATCACGGCGCGATAGTTACGGTGTGGAGCAGGCTTTCAAGCGTTTCGCTGGGATTGTTTATCTTCACCGCAGGGGCGCAAAAGCAGGTGAGGCGCGGAGCGGATAAGCTTTTGGACAGGGCGAACTCGGAGGTGGTGGTGCATGAATACGGGCATACGATCCAGTCGCTCATGCTCGGCCCGCTCTATCTGCCCGTGGTGGGGCTGCCCTCGCTTCTGTGGGCAACGCTGCCCGTTTTTGTGCAAAGGCGGCGCAAAAACGGAGTGCCGTACTCCGCTTTTTGGACGGAGAAGGGCGCAAACCGCCTTGGAGAGCGCGTTACGGGCGAGCCCTCCTTCGGCGATAAGGCGTGAAGGCTGATATATAATAGGCTTTTGCTATTGCTTTTTTGGGGCAAATGTTGTAAAACAGAATCAGATCATGCCGCAAGGCAAAATGGAGGTATAATAATGGATTTTATAGTTGAAGTATCCGCACGCCACGTGCATCTGACGCAGGAGCACGTTGAGATCCTTTTCGGCAAGGGCCACGAGCTTACCTTCGACCGCCCCCTTTCCCAGCCCGGTCAGTTTCTGAGCAAGGAAAAGGTCACCATCAAAAACGGCGAGCGCAAGATCGAGCGCGTTTCCATCCTTGGGCCGGTTCGCAAGGCTTCGCAGGTGGAGGTCAGCAAGACGGACAGCGTTGCCCTTCGCGCAGAGGGCTTCATCCGCGAGAGCGGCGATCTTGCCGGCACCGCGCCCATCGAGATCGAGGGACCCGAGGGCAGCGTGCAGCTTGAGGAGGGCCTTATCATAGCAAAGCGCCATATCCACATGACGCCCGAAGCCGCCGAGGAAGCGGGCCTCAAGGATAAGGATATCGTGAGCGTTGCCGTGAATACCGAGGATAGAAAAACCATCTTCGGCGACGTTGTGGTGCGCGTCAGCCCCAGCTTTGCGCTTGCCATGCATATCGATACGGACGAGGCGAACGGCGCAAACGTGCCGAGGAACGGCTGCCAGGGCCATATCGTTTGCGTTGAGTTCTGATAAATAATACGGCTTAAATAAGGGCGGACTCCGATGTTCGCCCTTTAGTTTTTAAAGGGGGAGCTTCGCGCCTTGCCTTTTTGGCGAAGGGGAGGGGGAGCGCTGACGCGGCGGTTTGCGTCAAGTATTGCATTACCGTATGATTTCGTGTATAATAGCCGCATGAGCAACACCGAAAAAAAGACGGCGGCGCTTTGGCTTGCCCTGAACTCCGCCGCGCATCTGCTTGTGGACGCCGTGTGCGCCGCAACCGTTTTCGGCGCGGCAGTACGGGGCAACGCGCAGCTTGCGACCCTCATTTTTGTTTACAACACGCTTGCCTTCTCCACGCAGTGCCTTGTGGGGCTTGCGGCGGATCGCATAAAAAGGCATCCGCTGTGCGCTTCGATAGCGGAGCTTGCCGTTGTGTGCGGCTTCGCGCTGCCGCTTACCGCCGTAATGAAGATAATTCTGATCGGCTGCGGAAACAGCGTTTTTCACGTTGCGGGCGGCGCTATGACGCTTGAAGCCAGCGAAAAAAGGGCGGCGCCGCTCGGCGTATTCGTGGCTCCCGGCGCGGTGGGCTTAACGCTTGGCACCATGTTCCCTTCCATCGGCGGCTATTTCGCCGCAACGCTCGCCGCTGCCGCCGTGCTGAGCTTTGTGCTCTCCTTAAGGCTCGCGCCGAAAATCGGAAACGGCAAGGCCGGATCGCCCGATCCAAAAGCGCATGATGGGGACGGCATAGCTGTTGCGCTGTTGCTGACCTTCGCCGTTGCCGTTCGCGCGATAGGCGGAAATGCCGTGCGCTTCACTTGGCAAACCACGCAGCTGACCGCGCTGCTGCTTACGGCTTTCGTGTTCGCGGGAAAGGCGCTTGGCGGCTTTGTGTGCGACAGGCTCGGCGCAAGGCGCTCCGCGCTGATCTCCGTGCCGGCCGCGGCGGTGCTGATAGCGTTCCTTTCGTCGTTTGCCGTGCCTTCGCTCGTGGGGCAGCTTGCGCTGAACCTCACCATGCCCGTCACGCTGTTTCTGATGTACCGCGCCATGCCCTCGCAGCCGGGCTTCGCCTTCGGGCTTGCCGCCGCCGCGCTGTGGCCGGGCACCATAGCGGGAAAGCTTTTCATACTCACGGGGCCCGCGCTCGGCGCGCTCGTGCTTTTAAGCTTTCTTTTTGGACTGTTTGCAATCCTCTACTCCGAAAAGCGCCTGCAAAATGCGCTTGAGGGCTGATTTTTCACAACCCATCCCCGAAAGGAGCATACAAAAATGTACCTGCTGATCGCCTGCTTATTAACGGTTTTGATAGAAACCGTTTTCCTGATGCTTGTGGGCCTGAATAAAAAGGAGCAGATACCCATAATAATCTGCGTAAACATAGTTTCAAATATCGTGCTGAACCTTGTGCTTATGGTGCTGCCGCTGGATCTTTCGTATCATCTCAGGCAGTGGATCGCCGCGTTGGCGGTTCTGGAGGCCACCGTGGTATTCTGCGAATATTTCGTTTACAGAGGCGCATTCGGCGATCTGAAAAGGCTGTTTCTGAAAACCTTCTTTGCGAATATGCTTTCCCTGGCGGTCGGCTGCCTGCTAATGAGTCTGATGCAGAGGGCCTTTTGAGGCGTTTTGTAATAAAAAAGAAAGGAAACCGATAATATGAAAAAGACCATCGCTCTTATCTCAGCTTCGCTTTCTACACTGCTTGCGGCAGCGCCCGCGCTTGCGGATGTGGTGGTGGACCCCTTCTATTCCCTGCATTCAACCAAAAGCTGGGTGCTTTGGGTGTCCATCGGTATTGCCGCCATCGCGCTTGCGGTGCTCATCCTCCTCGTGCTGCGCGAAAGGAGAAAAAAATAATGGTATTTTTGCTGACCTGCGCGATCTGCGTTGCCGCCGAAACCGTTTTTATGAACGCCATGGGCTTCAGCCGGCAGCGTGAAAAGCTGATAGTGATATGCACAAATATCCTCACCTTCGTTGCGGTCAACGTGCTTACCTGGCAGCTTCCCAACCTCCTGGGCTATCACTTATTCGGCAGCACCATCATTCTTACCGCGCTGCTCACTATCCCGGCGGTGCTTGCGGAATTCTTTATCTACCGCATGGCGTTCAAGGATGCGCCCAACGGAAGCGTTACGCTCGGCATAGTGATTTTTTCAAACCTTATTTCGCTCATTCTTTCCATCCTGCTTCGCTACCTCATTATGTTCCTTCTTGAAGCTGCCGGAGTGCCGATCGGGCTGCTGATGTAATGAGCGCTATCAAATAAAACCGATCCAACTGTCAGGTATAATAAACCAACTGAAAAAGCCCCTTTCGCGGGGCTTTTTTGCCGCATGGCCTCAATTCGCGCTCTTCTGCACTCCGTTCACGTCGATAAGCGTTTCCCCATCGAGCAGCAGCTCGCTCACGGTCACAAATTCATAGCCCTGCGCACGCGCCGTTTCGATAAGCGTGGGCAGATACTGCTCTATCTTGTAGCCGTTGTTGTGCGAAAGGATGATGGAGCCGTCCTTCAGCTTGCCTAAAACGGAATCAAGTATCGTTTGCGCGGAGCGCTCCGGCTTCCAGTCCACCGTGTCTATATTCCACTGCACCACCTCGTAGCCGTTTTCACGCAGGGTTTTTATCACGTTGTCGTTGTACTCGCCGTAGGGAACGCGGAAAAGCGTCGTTTTTCGCCCGATAAGGGGGTTTATCAGGCTCTCGAATGCGTCCAGCTCGCCCTTTATCTGCGCGCTCGAAAGCTTGTTCATGTGCGGATGCGTCATTGAATGATTGCCTATCTCATGCCCCTTTTCGGCAATGGTCTTGACCATATCCGGGTACGCCTCCGCCCAGAAGCCGCAAAGGAAAAAGGTTGCCTTTATGCCGTAATTATCCAGCGTTTGCAAAATAAACGGCGTTTTATCATCGTCCCACGCGGCGTCTATGGTGAGGGCGATGCGCTTATCCTGCCTTGAAACGCTGTAAACGGGCAGCTCCTTCATAAGCCCCGCAAGAATGTCCAGCTCGTATTCCTCCACCACGGGCGCGTTCGCTGCGGAAACGGGCAGCGGCGTGGTGAGCCGCGCGGAGCTCCTGCCGCCCTCCTCCGCGCCGCCCGAGGCCTTTCCCGCGGAGAGCACCGCCACGAGCACCGCCGCTATCACCGCAAGCACGGCTATGCCGCAATAGATCAGCGTGTTTTTTGAAACCACAAATATCTTCATAAAGCTGTCCTCCGATTTTGTCGAATCATCTTCTTGGCAGATTATATGCGCGTATGCTTCGATGAAATGACCGCGAATGAATCAAAAGAGGCAATTTTGCAAATACTTTCGGTAAAGCGCTTTTTTCGATGGACCGGAATGAAGCCGCCGGGAAAAGCGAAAGCGAAAAGCAGGGGCGAAAACCAAAACGAAAAACAAAAAACGAAACGAAAAAAACGAAACGGAAAACGAAAACCGAAGCGGAAACGGAATCCGAAACGGAAAACGATAAGCAAGGGCGAAAGGCGGGCCGAAGAGGGCATGAAGGGATTTGACAGGCTGCTTGAAAAACTGAATTTCGACGCTCCGGACGGGCGCTTTGAGCTGTTTGAAACGGAGGCGGGGGAGCCGTATGAGGCTTTAAGGGAGCGGAAAGAACGCTCGGAAAAAGCCGGAAACGGAAGTAAAACGGGTAAAGCCGGCATGAAAAACGCAGAAAAAAGCGGTATTTCGCGCTCGGTGGAAAGGAATGAGCGCCGCTTTCGCGCATTTTTTAATGCGGATGAAAACAGCGACGTTATCTTCAGGCGCGTGGATACTTGGGCGGGGCGTGACGCGCTTTTGATCTATATGAACGGCATGGCGGACGCGAAAACGGTTTCGGATTTTGTGATCCGCCCGCTGACGGAGGGAAACGGCGCGGGGCGCATTCGCGGACGCGGAGCGCTCGAAAGCAGCGTGCAGATCGCCGAGCAGGAGCGGGAGAGCCGCTTTTTTAAGGTTGCGGAGGCGATAATCGAGGGCAGAACGGCGCTGTTTCTGGATGGGGAGAGGACTGCGCTGCTGCTTGAAACGCGCGGCTTCGATTCGCGCTCCGTTACCACGGCGGAGAATGAGCGCGTGGTGCGCGGCCCGCAGGAGGGCTTTACGGAGAATCTGCGAACGAGCGTTACGCTTGTGCGCAGAATCGTAAAAACGGCGGATCTGGTGGTTTGCTATCGCTCCGCCGGAGGAAAAAACGGCACCGGGCTTGCGCTTTTATACAGAAAAGGCGTAGCGAACGAAAAGCTTATTGCGGAAATCGAAAAAAGGCTGGAGGCGGGGAGCGCGAAGGGGGCGCGGATAGTTTCCTCAAGCGGCATGATTGAGCAGCTTATAGAGGATGCGCCCTTTTCGCCCCTTCCGCAAACGCTTGCCACGGAAAGGCCGGATCGGGTCGCCTCCTTTTTGATGAATGGAGCGGCGGCGATAATCGCGGAGGGCAGCCCCTTCGCGCTGATAATGCCCGCCACGGCCGCCGCGCTTTTAAACAGCCCGGAGGACGTGTATATGCGCCGCCCGCTCGGCACGCTGATGCGAGCGGTGCGCTATATAGGCGTGTTTATTTCGCTGATACTGCCGGGGTATTTCGTGGCGGTGGCGATGTATCATCAGGGGCTTTTATCCACCGAGGTGCTCAGCACGCTCATAAAATCGCGCGAGATGGTGTTTGAGCCGCTGCCCTTTGAAATGATACTGCTGCTGTTCGTGTTTCAGCTGATAAGGGAGGCGGGCATGCGCGTTCCGGGCAGCGTTGGGCAGGCGATAGGCGTGATAGGCGGCCTGATACTGGGGCAGGCGGCGGTGAGCGCGAACCTTGCAAGCACGGTGATACTGATAATAGTTGCCCTCTCCGGGCTTGGCAACCTGTGCATTCCGGATTATTCAACGCAGATCGCCGCCTCCTATTTCCGCCTCGGCTTCGTTATAGCGGCGTGGCTCGGCGGTCTGCTTGCGCTCACGGGGGCGCTTGTGTGCTTTGCGGCATATATGGCCGATCTGAAATCCTTCGGAGTGCCGTTTCTTTCCCCGATCGCGCCCAAAACCTTCTCAAAGCGCCCGATGCTGCTTCGCGGCGGCATAGGAAGGGGCGGCGGGAAGGGCGGGAAGCGCAGCGGCGCGTTCGATGGATCGGAATACGCTGAATACGGCGCTGACGACTGGCTGAACACGCCGCATAAGGGCGGCAAGGGGCGCTTTGGGAGGCGAAGGGCATGAAAAACGGCATGAAAAACGGCATGAAAAACGGCGTAAAAAACGGCGTAAATATGAGGCTTGGCAGAATAGGAGCGGCGGAGGGCGCGAGCGCGGCGCTTGCGGCTATGGCGGTGAGCGGGATATTTACGTTTGAAACAAAGCTTTTGTATGAGCATGGAAACTCCACCTATATCACGCTGCCGCTCTCGGTGCTGCTTTCGCTCGGCATTTTTGCGCTTGCAGCCGCCTTGATGCGTAAAAGCGGCTCAAAAAACCTGGGTGAGCTGTATAAAAGGGCGTTCGGGCTTGCTGCTCCCCTTTTCGCTTTCGCACTCTCGCTCATGGCGGTTTACTCCGCATACGCGCCGCTTTCGCAGTTTGTGCGGGCGATGCACGGGCTTTTCTTCGATGGCGTGAGCTACTCGCGCATAGTGGTGTTCACGATGCCGGCGGTGGTTTTCCTTGCGCTGCTGGGGTTTGAGGCGATAGGGCGAACGGCAAGGCTTATTACGCCCCTGCTTATAGCGGTGCTTGCCGCCTCCACCGCCGCCTCCGTTTCGGAATTTGAGGCATACAGGCTCTATCCGCTGCCGGGAAACACTGCGTGGGGGATGGCGGTGCAGGTGCTTGAGGAAACCTGCACCTTTCTTCCGGCGCTGCTCTGCCTTTTGATAAACGCGGACGGGCTGAACGGCCTTAAAACCGCGGAGCGGGCGGGGCGCAGGGCGGCTGCCGCGGCGGCGCTTATATGCTTCGTGTCGCAGCTTGCGCTCGCTCTTTGCTACACTTACAGGGAGCTTGGGGAGCTTTTTATGCCAATGTTCCGCATAAACTACCTGAATAAATTCGAGGCGCATTTCATGAGGCTGGATAAGCTGGCGCACATGATGTGGCTCGGCGGCGGCATGATCGCGGGCGCATATTATATTTATTCGGCGGCAAGGCTCTTTGCGCAGAGCTTTGAAATAAGGGATATTCGCCCTCCCGCGCTCGGAGGAGCCGCGCTTGCCGCGCTGATGATAATGATAGAGGTGGAGGGTAAGGACAGGGAGGCGTTTTTAGCGCTCAAGGAGCTTTTGAACGGCTGCGGCTTTCTGCTGCTCGCCCTTCCCGTGCTGCTTGCGGGGATAGCGGCGGCGCTGAGGTCAAAAAGGGGGCTGACGAATGCAAAAAACAATGCTTAAACCGGTGAGGCTCGGCGTATTGCGCGCGCTCTGCCTTGTTATTGCCGCGCTTTTTATTGCCGCGGAGTGCGCCTGCCTGCGCCCGATAAGCGTGGATAGCTGCGGCTACGTGGTGGCGGTGGGCATAGATGAGGGCAGGGAGCGGGAGTATGAGATAAGCCTTGAGCTTCAGCGCGAGAGCATGGGGGATGCGCAGCCCGAAAACGGCGGCGCGATCATCCTTTCCTGCGAGGCAGGGGATATCTTTGACGCGGTGAACGAGCTTGCCTCCCGCATTCCCTACGAGCTGAATTTCACGAGGGTGCATCTTTTTATAATCGGCGAAGGGCTTGCGCGCGCGGGAAAGCTGGGGGAAATATTCGATTTTTCCTTCGACGTGCTGCGCATAAGAAGATCCGCGCTCATAGTTACCGCGCGAAGCAGGGTCAGGGATTATATCGGCGGGCTTGCCGCAAACAACACCGCGAATATCGCCAAAATGCAGGACGCGCTGATTGCAAACGTGGAAACCACCGGTGAAACGGCGGCAATAAACGTGTCCCTCTTTCTTGAGGGAGTGAGGGGCGGCAGGTTCGACGCGGTAACGCCCCTGGGCTATTACGATGAAAGCATTATCACGGACACCAAGCAGCACGAAACCGCCGCGAAGGGCGAAAACCCCGTGGGGGATGCTGAAGCGGGCGCGGGAACGGGCGGTATGCAGGGCATAACCAGGGGCAGCGCGCTGTTCGACGGGGTGAGGATGTGCGGAGAGCTTTCGGCGCATGAAACGCAGCTTATGAACCTTGTGCGGGGCGATTTCAGAAGGGGCTCGCTGAGCTGCGAGCTTGAAAACGGCGAAGAAGCGTCCCTGCTGGTGCTTTTGAATAAACGAAGCATACAGATGGAGCTTGGCGAGGGCGGCCCGAAGGCGAGGGTGGAGCTGAGGCTCAATATCACCGTGGAGCGCGAAGGGCCTGCCCGCCTGGGCGAGGACTGGGATGCGGGCGCAAGGGAGGGGCTGAAAAGCTATTTTGAAGGCGAGCTCAAGCGGGTTTTTGAAAAATGCAGGGCCTGCTCCTGCGACGCGATGGGCTTTGGCAGATACGCCTCAATGAAGTTTTATTCCACGGCGGAATGGGAGAAATATTCATGGAAAGAGGAGTACCAAGGGCTTGAGGCGGAATTTGCGGTGGAGCTGAATCTTGATGATGAGTATATGATCAAAAGCGGGGGATAAGGGCGAATGGAAGGGAGGCTGAAAAAATGGTGATATGCGCGCTTTCGCTTGTTTGCGTGGTATACAACGCGCTGTATCTTGCGCACTGCGTGAAGCAAAGGCGGTTCAGGCCCGCCTTCGGCTCCGCCGCCGTGATAGCCATGATAGCGGCGGGGGTGCTGATGCTCGGCTTCAACGCGGCGTGGTAGGGGCTTTTTTGTGATCACGGCTAAAAAAGCCCGCACAGCTTCGCATGAATGAGCATGATTCCGCCAAATAGCGCGATTTGCCCTCACATTTTTCGCCGCGCCTGCGTATTATACAGCAGAAGGCGGGGGAGAGCGCAAGCGCATCGCCTGCCGGAAAGAAGGAGGCATAATATTATGTGCAACAACTGCTTTAACAACTCGTACTGGTGGATCCTGATCCTGCTCATCCTTGCGGGCAACGGCAATTTCGGCGGCTGCGACAACGGCTGCGGCTGCGGGAACAACAATTCCCAGTGGTGGCTTATCATCCTCATCATCCTGTTTGGCAACGGCGGCTTTGGCTGCGGCTGTGACAACGGCTGGGGCGGCTGCGGCTGCGAAAACAACAATAACAGCTGCGGCTGCGGCTGCAACTGACGCTCGGCTGCCAAAGGGCGAAAAGCGCAAACGGAAAAGGACGCTCCCTCAAAAGGGGTGCGCCCTTTGCTTTTTTTCGGTGAAGGCATAATGCTTTAAGCCTTAAGCTTAATTGAAAATGTAGACTATTTCAATGGTGTCGCCGCTGGAGATGGAAACGGTGTCCACGTTGGAGTCGTTCTGCTGACCGTTTATCTTAACTATCCACCTGCTGCCCTCGCCGCACGCGCCGTTTTCAAGGCCCTGGATGGACTTTATCGCGCCGTTTTCAACCACGATATCCACGCCCTGCGCCTTGAAAAGCCGGAAGGGAGCGGAAAGGGGCTGGCTCTGCTGCATGGTAACAAGGCCCTTGTTCAAAAGCATGCCGTTGTTGCCAAGGCTGCTCATAACGCCGGCGGAAACCTTGCCGCTTGCGTAGGCGGCGGTGGCGTCGATGGTGTAGGTGACTGCGGAAACGCCGGGACGGAGAGTGGCGGCGGGAGTTTTGACGGGAATGTTGGACGCCGGAGCGTTGGACGCCTTGGAGTCGGGATTGGGATTTTGCTTATTGCCGCCTCCGCTGCATGCCGCGAATGAAAGCAGCATCGCCGCAGCGATAAGGCAGATAAAAAGCGATCTTCCGATGGTTTTCATAATGAATAAAAACTCCTTGTCTTGTTTATTGGAAACGGCAGAGCCGCCGCCCTTGAGTACGCATGGTATTCTACAATAAAATCAGCCGGTTGTCAATCAATATATTGAAGTGAGGAGAGCGAAAAAGAGCGCCGCGCCGATTTGCGCGCCCAATTCCCCGCAGGGCTTGCCGGGGGCGCAGCGCAGCTTTGCGATAATGCGGAAAGCCCTTTGTGCGCAAAGCAAAAAACGGAGCCGGCCGGAGCCGGCCCCGCTGCGAACGGAGCTATGCCCGCCGCCGGATCGTTACGATCCGGCGGCAGAAGCCTTAAGCATTGATAAGGAATGCGCGGTAAGCCTTCACCGCCTCGAAAAGATCCGCCTTGGAGATTATCTCGTAGGGCGCGTGCATGGAGAGCACGGCAACGCCGCTGTCGATAACGTTCATGCCGTATGCGGCGCAGATATAGGCGATGGTGCCGCCGCCGCCCTGATCCACCTTGCCGAGCTCGGCGGTCTGGAAATTCACGCCCGCGTCGTCCATAAGCTTGCGCAGGCAGCCCATGTATTCGGCGTTCGCGTCGTTGGAGCCGCCCTTGCCGCGCGAGCCGGTGTATTTATTGAAGCAAACGCCCCTGCCCAGGAACGCGGAGTTCTTGCGCTCGAATGCGCCGGCAAACAGCGGATCGTAGCCCGCGCTCACGTCGCAGGAGAGCATACGGCTTGCCGCGAGGGTGCGGCGAAGCTTGAGATCGCAGTAATCGCCGGTGCAGTTTATAAGCTCCGCCACGGCGTTTTCAAAATACTTGGCGCTCATGCCGGTGGCGCCCACGGAGCCGATCTCCTCTTTATCCGCAAGGATGCAGCAGATCGTGTATTCCGGCACATCGGAAATATCGAAGATCGCCTCAAGCTGCGCGTAGGCGCAAACGCGGTCGTCGTGGCCGTAGCCGAGGATCATGCTGCGGTCAAGCCCGAATTCGCGGGCGGGGCCGGCGGGCACTATCTCGATCTCGGCGGAAAGGAAATCCTCCTCCTCGATATCGTATTTTTCCTTGAGCAGGGCAAGGATCGCCGCCTTCACGGGCTCCTTCTCCTCATCCTTGAGGGGCTTGGAGCCGATGATAACGTCCAGCGCCTCGCCTTCGATAACGGCGGAGCCCTTCTTGCCCATCTGATCCGCCGCAAGATGCGGAAGCAGGTCGGAAATGCCTACGACGGGATCCTTGGGATCCTCGCCTATCACGATATTCACCACGGTGCCGTCCTTCTTTGCCACCACGCCGTGCATGGCAAGGGGCAGGGTGACCCACTGATACTTCTTGATGCCGCCGTAATAATGCGTGTCCAGATACGCAAGGCCGCTGTCCTCATACATGGGGTTCTGCTTGAGGTCGATGCGCGGGGAGTCGATATGCGCGCCGACGATGTTCATGCCCTTGTCAAGCGGCTGCCTGCCGACCTTGAAAAACATGATGGCCTTGCCCATGCAGTTTGAATAAACGCAGTCGCCCGCGCTGAGCTTTTCGCCCTTTGCGATGACCTGCGCAAAATCGCGGTAGCCGTGCTTCTCGGCAAGCTTCACCGCCTCGGTAACGCACTCGCGCTCGGTCTTGCCGCTGTCGAGAAACTTGATGTAGTTCTTGGATATGGTCTCAAGCTTTTTGAGATCCTTATCGGAATAAGTGGTCCATGCAACTTTTCTTTCCATGATAAAAAAACCTCTACTGAAAACCCTTTGAATTTCGGCAAAAAGCTGCCGATGAGTATTCCATAGGCAATTATACCATCTATTCCGCGAGGATTCAACCGTTTTTACCGCAGATTTATACTAACCCGCGCCAAATAACTATCCCGCGCCAAATAACTATCCCGCGCCCGATACTATCCCGCGCCCAAAGCCTTGATCCATGCGGCGCTGTGCAAGGCAGGCATGAGCGCGGCGCATCGTGCGGGGACGCTAAGCCCTGCCGAGAATTTTTGTTAAGATTATGTGTTGCTTGTGACAATTTGATGAAGGGCGAAAGAATCCACTTATTTATTATATGCAAAGCGGCGAATGGCGGAGCATGGAATGGGAAAAACTGTTGAAAACGCCGTGGCTCAATGGTATAATCAGCATGGGAGCGGTTGCGGCATTTTTCTTACAGATTGACTGCCGCACTGCGGACAACACGGATACTTCGTTTTATCGGAAAGGAGAAAAAATGGCGGAGCTTAAAAGAACAGTTGAAAAGCGCATCAGGAGCGCAATGCCCCTTTATATCACCGCAGGGCTGATAATCGTTTGCGGACTGATATTCCCGCTCTATAAGATATGGGGTATCCTGGTCACGGCCGCCGTTTCGGTGATAGGCTATTTTATTGCAAAGGGCAGGTTTAAGGACAGGGTGATCCAGGTGGAGGTGGCGCCGGAGTATAAAACGGGCGTGCCGGAGCTGGATAAATCCCTTGCCGAGGCGGACGCGCATATCGTTGCCCTCAGAAAGCTCAATGAGCGCATCCCAAACGAAAAGGTGACCGCCGCGATAGACCGCATGGTCGCCTCCGGCGAGAGCATTCTTGCGGAGCTTTCCAAAAATCCCACAAAGGCGCGCGGCATGAGAAGGTTTTTGACCTATTATCTGCCCACCTCGGTAAAGCTTATGGAAAGCTACGCCATGCAGCAGGAGGCGGGCTATAAGGGTGAGAATCTTAACGAAATAAAGAACCGCATCGAAACCAATGCCGAAACCATCGCAAAAAGCTTTGAAACCAGCCTGGATTCCCTCTATGCGGGCGAGGCTATCGACATCAGCTCCGATATTGCCGTGCTCGATTCCATGGTGAACGGCAAATCCATCAGAGATCAGCAGTAAGGGGCGGGGGAGCGGGCTTTACATGCGCCGCCCCGCCAAAAACACACCATAATTTATTTTGAAAAATATTCTGAAAGGAAACAACCAAAATGGAAGAGAAAACCACCAATATCCCCGTTTTAACGCTCGATCCCAACCCCGTGGAGGAGGAGCAGCCGAAGCAAACCGAGCCGGTAAAAACCGTTGAGGAGCTCATGGTTGCCAATTCCCGGCTTTCTCCGGAGGAAGTCGCCGCGGTGGATGATTTTGCCAAGAAGATAGACATCACGAATGCCACCCAGATCATGCAGTACGGCTCCGCAAGCCAGCAGAAGCTTTCGCAGTTTTCGGAAAGCGCCCTCAGCGCGGTGCGCACCAAGGATCTTGGCGAAACCGGCGTTATGATCGCGGATCTTATCGGCGAGCTCAAGGGCTTCAATACCGAGGAGGACAAGAAGGGGCTTCTGGGCCTGTTTAAAAAGAAGGCGGCGCAGATAGAGTCGCTCAAGCTTCGCTACGATAAGGCGGAGGTAAACGTGGAGCGCATCGCCGCCAAGCTGGACGAGCATCAGATGGTGCTGCTCAAGGATATTGCCATGCTGGACGATATGTATCAGCGCAACCTTGATTATTTCAAGGAGCTTTCCATGTATATCCTTGCCGGCAAGAAAAAGCTTGAAACCGAAAGGTCCACCACCCTGCCGGAGCTTCTTAAAAAGGCGGAGCAGACAAAGCTGCCCGAGGACGCGCAGAAGGCGCGCGATTTCGCGGATATGTGCACCCGCTTTGAAAAGAAGATTTACGATCTGGAGCTTACGAGGAATATCAGCCTTCAGATGGCGCCCCAGATCAGGCTTATTCAGAATAACGACACCATGATGGCGGAAAAGATCCAAACCTCCATCGTGAATACCATTCCGCTTTGGAAGAGCCAGATGGTGCTTTCCCTCGGCCTTGCCCATGCTCAGGAGGCTATCGCGGCGCAGCATGCCGTGACCGATATGACGAACGAGCTGCTTAAAAAGAACGCCGAGGCGCTGCACGTTGCCACCGTTTCCGCCGCCAAGGAGAGCGAGCGCGGCATAGTGGATATTGAAACCCTGACCGAAACCAATCAGAAGCTTATAAACACCATGGACGAGGTGCTTCAGATCCAGCAGGAGGGGCATAATAAGCGCGTTGCGGCGGAAGCGGAGCTTCACCGCATAGAGGATGAGCTTAAAAGAAAGCTTGTGGAGGTCACGGGCATCCGTCCCCAGCAGTGAACCGAAAAGGGAGCTTATTCGTTATTTATTTGGAAGAAACGATTGCAGTAAAGAACGGGTATCCCGTATGCGTCCCCGTCCGCGTCCGCGCAGGGCTCGGGCGGGGAATGTGAACCGATGATGAGTGGAAACGGAGGGCAAAAATGAAAATATTTTCCGAAAACAGAACGCTTGGCACCATCGTGCTTGTGGTGGTTGCGCTGCTTGCCATTCCGATTCTCGGAGGACTTGGGCTGAAAATAGCGGAGCGCGCCGCAGCAAGGGAGTTTGCTTCAATAGCCGCAAAGCCGGATCAGCATGGAAACGAAATTTTCACCGATACGGACGATCTGATCGTTGCCGCAAGGGCGGTGCTTTCCGAGGGCAAAAGGCTGAGTCAGGATGGAGCCGGCGAATTTACCGCAAGGGCGGAGGCGCTTGAAAAGGCGATAAACGCCTGCACGCGCGAAAAGGACGCCATAGGAAGGTATCTTGCAAGCGAAGCGCTTATTTTGAGCGAAAAGCAGTTCTATAACCTTATACGGACGGGCGCGTCGGATGAGCTGAACGCCTTTCATTCCGAGGTCACGTCCTGCGAATCCCGCATGGACCGCACCTATCGCGCCGAGTACAGCGATTATATCAATAAGCGCGCGGAGCTTATCTCCGCATGGCCCGCAAGCTCGCTTGCAAAGCTTTATAATATCGGAGGTGCCGAAAAATGAGATCCAAACTCAGGCTCATCGCGCTCGTTGTCGGAATACTGTTCGCGCTTGGGCTTGCGGCGAGGCCGATTTCGGCGGACAATTCGCCAAAAGGCAGCTACACCTTGGATCAGGCGGGCGTATTGAGCGAAAAAACCAAGGATTATATCACAGAGCGCAATTATAATTTAGAGGATAACTGCGGCGGCGCACGGATCTTCGTGGCAGCGCTCAGCTCCATCGGCAGCATGAAAATCGAAAGCCGTGCGGAGGAGCTTTTTAAGGAAAACAATCTGGGCGATAACGGAGTGCTTTTGCTTATGGCGATCGGCGAGAGGGATTATCACATTCTTCCCGGCAGCGGGCTCTCCTCCGCCCTCACCACAAGGGAGCTTTCAAACATCATCAGAAACTATCTTGAGCCCTTCTTCAACGACGGCGATTACGACAGCGCCGCAAAGGAGTCCTTCAAAAAGCTGAACGAGGTCGTTTGCCGCGCCTATAACGCCGACCCGAACGGCTACGGCAAGGCGAACGGAAGCGGCTCAAGCGGCTCCGGAAGGATCAACGCGGGCGGCATAAGCTCCTGCTCAAGCCGCGGCAGAGCGATAAGCTGCAATTCCTGCGGCGGGCTGCTTTTTCTTGGCTGCGTTGCCTGCGTGGGCTATGAAATATTCGGTTAATAAGGGAGGTGCCAAATGAAATCAAGGGTCAAGCTGACGGCGCTTATCTGCGCCATACTGATCGCGCTTGCGTTCCCCATCACGAGCGCGCTTGCGGTCGTGTCGCCGGACGGCACCTACTGCATGGACAGGGTGGGCGTTATCTCCGCCGAAACCAAGGCGTATATCTATGAGCGCAATAAAAATTTAGAGCAAAACTGCAGCGGCGCGCAGATGTGCGTCGTGGTGCTGGACACGATAAACGGCGCAGATATCGAGGAATATGCCTACGATATCTTCACCTCGTGGAAGATAGGCAGATCGGGGCAGGATAACGGCGTGCTCATATTGATGCTCACGGGGGATGATAATTACTGGATCATGCCCGGCACGGGGCTTGAGTCCGTGCTCACCGTCAATATGCTTTCAAGCACTATAAACGCCTACTGCGAGCCGAGCTTTGCCGCAAAGGATTACGACACGGCGGTTAAAAAAACCTTTGAACGCCTCAATGAGGAGATCTGCAATCATTACCGCGCCAACCCGAGCGGCGTTGCGGATCCCTCCCAGTATGCAAACGAGGGCTTCGTCGGCGGCGGCTCCGGCAGCGGCGCGTCGAATTACAACAACGGCGGCGGCTCCCAGCAGGTGCCGATCTCATCAAGCTGCCGCTCGAATGATTACTGGGCGTACACCCGCCCCTCCTGCGCCTCGTGCAGCATGCTTCGCGGCTGCGCCTCCTGCGCCCTTGCCTGCGGAAGCTGCGCGGGCTGTGGAAGCTGCGGCGGCATCGGCGGCATCATACTCGCGTTTTTAGTGATCTATGTAATAATCCAGGTGCTCAGGTATATCGGCAGGGGCAGCGTCAGCCGCGTGAACCGCGCGGGCGGCTTCGGCACCGGCGGCACATATTATCGCCGTCCGAGCTTTTTCGGCACCCGCTTTGGCTCGGCAAGGCCCCGCTTCACCTCCTTCCGCTCGCCCTTCGGCGGCGCGGGCAGAGCGGGCGGCAGCTCGTTCTCCGGCGGCTCACGACCCGGCAGCGGCGCGGGCAGGCCCTTCGGCTCGTCCGGCTTCTCCGGAGGCGGCGGCAGCACCCGCGGCGGCGGCACCGGCCGCAGCTATTCCAACCGATCCGGCTTCACCACGCGGGGAGGCTTCTCCGGCGGCAGCTTCAAGGGCTTCTCCGGCGGCAGCTCCTTCAAGGGCGGCGGTGGCGGCACCAGGGGCGGCGGCGCAGGAAGAAGAAAATAATGCTTTTATTTGCGGGAGCGTGTAATGCGCTCCCTTTTTGCAATACGATACACCTTTTTGCTGCGAACCGCTCCGCATACGCATACACAGTAGCTTTCCCCTTTTTTAATGAAGCACGCCGAATGCGCATGGATCGCTTTCTCTCCGGCGGGCGGGGAATCGGGGAAACCCTGTTGTTTCCGGCTCGGTCCGCCGTGCTTTTTCTCCGGAGGGGGGAGCGGGGAAAGAAACCATCGAGTGAAACGGAACAAAACACAATATATAAATTTTCCGTCAAAAATACTTCCAAAATGTATTGACAAACGGCGGCGTTCACGGTATAATAGTTAGCGTCGCAAAAATGCGGCGCTTCACGGGGTGTGGCGCAGTTCGGTAGCGTACGTGCTTTGGGAGCATGGGGCCAAGGGTTCAAATCCCTTCACCCCGACCATTTGTGGCCCCTTGGTCAAGCGGTTAAGACACCGCCCTTTCACGGCGGTAACAGGAGTTCGAGTCTCCTAGGGGTCACCAATATTTTTTAGGGCCTTTAGCTCAGTTGGTTAGAGCGGTCGGCTCATAACCGATTGGTCCGGGGTTCGAGTCCCTGAAGGCCCACCACAATTTCATACCGCGGTCCGGTAGTTCAGTTGGTTAGAATGCCAGCCTGTCACGCTGGAGGTCAGGGGTTCGAGCCCCCTTCGGATCGCCATTTTTTGAAAATTTCATACGCGCTGGTGTAGCTCAATTGGCAGAGCAGCTGATTTGTAATCAGCAGGTTGCGGGTTCGAGTCCCATCACCAGCTCCAGCTATGATCTTTATATGGACGGGTTCCCGAGCGGCCAAAGGGAGCGGACTGTAAATCCGTTGTCACAGACTACGATGGTTCGAATCCATCCCCGTCCACCATTTTTTATATGCGGATATGGCGGAATTGGCAGACGCGTACGGTTCAGGTCCGTATGGGGGCAACTTCGTGGAGGTTCAAGTCCTCTTATCCGCACCATGAAAACAGCAAGTCGTAAGGCTTGCTGTTTTCAATTATGTTTGCCCTGCCGGGCAAATGATGTTGCCTGCGGCAATGATGCCGCTTCGCTAATGATGTGTGCCTCCGGCACAATGGGGCAAACATCACATCATTGTGAGCTTTTACTCACAGCATTATTTCGGAGCGAAAGCGGAGATGCATCATTAGGCGCAAAGCGCCGACATCATTTGTGAAGCGCCATGCTTTTCCACGCTCAGGAGTTCAACTCCACCCGTAAAAATCCAAAAAATCTTTTTCGGTAAGATAACACAAAATAACACGGAGCATCGCAGGTGCTCCGTGTTATTTTGCATATAATAAATGAGGAGTTGAATGGCGTACCGGAAAACCGTCCCGTGAACGGTTTTCCCGCCCCGGTTTGGAGCGGCGCGCAGTGCGAAGCGAGGTGAGCGAGCACAAGACGCATCGCGGAAAACCAAGTCCTCTTATCCGCACCATCAAAGAAACCTCTTTTGTCTACCGGGGCAAGAGAGGTTTCTTTGTTGCTTAGCGGGATCAAATAATGTATAATCATCTCGACAAATTGGGATTTCCCAAAAACGATCATGAAGAAAGGAAGAGATATGAGACTGAAATACTTCCTGCTTGTTGTTAAAGATATCGAAAGATCCAGACAGTTCTACCATGATCTGTTCGGGCTTGAAATGATTCTTGATAATGGCGGAAACATGATCTTGACGGACGGCCTGGTATTGCAGGAGGAGAAATACTGGAAAGGGTTTCTTGGAAAAGAAATCATTCAGGAGAACAATTCCTGTGAGCTGTACTTTGAAGAAGCCGACGTGGAAGGGTTTATAGAAAAGCTGGAAGGGTATTATCCGGAAGTGAAATATGTCAACAGACTCATGACGCACAGCTGGGGACAGAAGGTCATACGCTTCTACGATCCGGACGGGAATTTAATAGAAGTGGGAACTCCGGCGTAAGATGGCAAATATCATAACCTGCATCCGAATCGTGCTCAGCGTTGCACTGCTGTTTTGTCCGGCGCTGTCTCCGGTGTTCTATGGGTTTTATATGGCTGCAGGATCCTCAGATTTGGTCGATGGCGCTGTGGCAAGGAAGACAGGTACCGTCAGCAAACCGGGTTCAAGACTGGATACGATCGCGGATATTGTGTTCACGGCTGCCTGCCTGATAAAGCTGCTTCCTGTATTGGATGTTCCGACCTGGCTTTACACATGGATATCAGTCATAGCGGCAATAAAACTGCTCAGCATCGCCATGGGATACATAAGGCAGAAAGAGCTTGTGACTGTGCATTCTGCAATAAATAAAGTTTTTGCGTTTGAAATGACGCATGGCGTATGGTATAATCATCTCGAGAAATCGGCGTTTGTCTTGATCATCAAGGAGGAGTTTCTGTGCAAAAATATGAAGCCAAGAAAAAGTATTTGATCATCTATTTGTGTCTGATAGTCATCGGTGCGTTTTGCATGATGTCTCGCTGGCTTAACAGTATTGATCCCAGAATAAAACTACTTCCCGGTTTCCTTCTTTCGCACATAACGAACTTCGCCTTATGTATGATGGCATTGCTGATTCTCGGCTTTGTTGTTCTTTGTTTCGGAGGAAGACTTAGAATCGTCAGTATTGCAGCCTTACTTATTGCAGTTCTTGGTATCATGTATGAGTGTCTTCTTCCATTCCTGAACACCTCCGATATTTGGGACGCCGTATTCGGAGTTGCCGGAACAGCTTTTGCATATATTTACCTTGTAATGCTTAAAAGGAACGGCTTGGTTGCCAAGTAGATAACTTCCTGTTTGGCGAGCTGATCTGCAGGTGTACTTTTTGCCCATTAACCCTTGAAAAGTGCACTTTTTGCCCATTAAACACAAAATAACACGGAGCATCGCAGGTGCTCCGTGTTATTTTGCATATAATCAATGAGGAATTGAAGGGCGGACCAGAAAACCGTCCTGTGAACGGTTTTCCCGCCCCGGCTTGGAGCGGCGCGCAGTGCGAAGCGAGGTGAGCGAGCACAAGACGCATCGCGGAAAACCAAGTCCTCTTATCCGCACCACAGTTAATAGAACTTTTGTCTACCAGACGAAAGTTCTTATTTCTTGCCTTTTCGGGCGCAAATCAGCGAAGAATCAGTCAAAATACGCATAAATCAGGCTCGGGAACCCCACCGGAGCCTTCATCATTTCCTCTCTCAGCCGCGAAACACCTCAAAACACCCCGAAAAGCCGGTGTACTTTTTGCCTATAAACACGGAAACATAAATGGGCAAAAAGTATCAGGGCAAGAGGATTTGGACCGTTCGTTCTTAATAAAGCCATATTAAAGTAACGACAGAGTTGGTAAGTTGTATAATTAATTGTCCAAATCCAAAAAAGAATAGCTCCATAGCGAGAAGCCTGATACAATGTAAATTGGCAAAATAACAAGTAAGGAGGCCAAAGCTATGGAGCGAAACAATAATACCACAGAGTTGAGGAAAGGTAAACACCTAACATACGAGGAGATTAATAAAATGACAGGTTCAGAATTCGTTGCAAACTACATCATGCACGATAGTTTAATTGATAGCGTAGATGTTCAAGAGGACGGAACGCGAGTTGTGATTATAATCGACTTTGCATTCTGGATGCAAAATGGCTATAGAGAATCAGATCCTGAAACCGGAGCGATTAGAGTTACGTTCAACGATGTGTCGAATTACGACGTGCCTGAAGACGCAGACTGGAATGAGATCAGCATTTTGGAAACAAGTTTGGAGAATGGGCGTATCAAATTCGCACTCATGAACGATATGACTGATGATTATTTAGAAATCATTATCGAGTCGAGTTCTGTAGATGTTGAACCGGAAATATGAGGTAATTGAAAACGATCCCCGGCAGTCAGTTCTGTTGGGGATCGGACTTTGATTCTTCCCATGCAGCCCGCGCGGCTTTTGCGCTGAAATTTGTGCCTTTGCGGCGGGAGCCGGTTTCATCACGCACTACGTTGCTGCGGCGCTCTTGATCCTGCTGCACACGGAGGAACATATCATGGGAAATGATCGGATCGTGATCGTTCTCGGCAACGGTAACGGAACGGCACTTCTCACGAGTTTTCTTGGCATACCCAGCTGTGGTGGTTTTCAGTACGGCTGACTCGCCCAAGTATTTTGTATTTGTCAGCATTACCTCGATGGTATGCTTACACCAGACGGGCCTGCCTCCTGCTGTTCACAGAATGCAAGCCCTCGAAGCTGCTTGATTTAATTCTTTTGTCTTACTTTTTGGGTTCGTATCAAAGTGGTCTTTTGCTTGCATAGACTCAGATGGGCTGCGCCGAGGAGCGCAGCCCAATTCAAATAAGAACTATTTCCCTGTTCGGTCTCTCCTACGCCGCAGCATTCGCGTTAACGATCTCGATCGTTTGCTTTATCCTTGCTCAGGTGTTCAGGTCGGTAAATATCTCCGCGATGCTTCCCCGATCGGTAAACGGCGGTTCACGGAGGATGGACATATCGCGGATGATTCCGTTTCGGACGATGTATTCCACTATTTGATTTACGAAATAGATCTGATCGCTGTTCAGGCTTGTATCGCTCAGATATTCCGAAAACGCTTCCTTCGCGGCGTTCATATCCATTCCTATTATCTCGCGAACGAACACGCCCAGCGGCTTCTGCCCGAATTCGGCTTCATACTCGCTTTTGGAGCCGACCTCGCTCCAAAGAATGCCCTCAAGCACCTTGATATCCGCCTCGGTCATCGGAACGTTCGTTCGCAGCTTCTGTATCACTTCGTTGTCCGAGTGCATACGAACATAATACTCCGCCTTGGCTTTATAGTTCTTCAAATCATCATTTTCAAGCTCGGATTCGTTCCATTCCAAACCGAGTATCTCATCGCTGAAATTCGTTTCATAAGTCGCTTTGGAAACCGGAATGTACTTCATCAGATCGCGCAGGCTCTTTCTGATATGCTCAAAATCGCTTATATCCGCGGTATCGACGTAATCGGTATGAAGTATTCTATCTATAAGCTCCGCCTGAGCCATTATCTCCGGAATATTCGCAACGCTCGCGATCCCCGAAACGCGCTTCATAAGGTCGCCCCTTGCGCGGGTGAACGGCCTTGCCGAAAGATACGCAAGCTCGATACCGTAAAGGAGCGCATCAAAACGCAACGCCTTAGGATCGTCGTGCTCCGGGTTGATCAGCGGCGCAAGCTCGTCCGCGATCAAAAGCGTGTCCTCATAGGTTATCGTGTCGAAGTTCTTCGGATCGGAATAGAGATCAACATATTTAAGATGCTGCTTCACGGCAAAATTCTCGCGGTTCAGCTCGCGTACCCTGCTCACCATATCCGAAACCAGCGCTTCACGGAATGCGATCAGCTCCTCGGTTTGGTAGTTTATATCGCGCAGCTTGAGCACTATCTCCGACTTCAAATGAAACAGCGCGCCCTGTATCGGAAGACTGCTTGAAACGGGTTTGCCGCCGCTCATGCGGAAAAACTCGAAATTGCCGCAGAAATCGAATATGTAGAGTTTTTCCTTATCCCGCCCGTCCAAAAGCGCGGGGCAAAGGCGCGTGCCTCGGCCTATCATCTGCCAGAATTTTGCCTTGCTCATCACCTTTTTGAAGAAAACAAGATTCAAAACTTCGGGAACATCTATTCCCGTATCAAGCATATCGACCGAAATTGCGATCTGCGGCAGCTTCCTTGGATCGGAAAACTCGTCTATCGCGCTTTGAGCGTAGGTCATATAATTATCGATAACCTTCGCATAGCCCGGCAGATGCGGGTATTCCTTGTTGAAGATCTCGAATATGCGCTCCGCGTGTTCATGGCTCTTGGCAAAGATGATCGTTTTGCCGATCTTCGCGCCGTAATCTATCTTCAGGCCGTTTGTCATAAGGATATTCAAAACCTGCTTTATCGTGTCCTCGTTGAATATCCAATCATTGAGCGCGGATGCGCCTATCGACTCCGGCATCTCGCCGTTTTCATCGGTAAAGGTATTTTCATAGGCAAGCTTGTCCTCGTCGGAAAGCTCGTCGTAAACTATGCCCTCGCTCAAGAATTTCAGCTTGGTTTCAACCGTTACAAAGTCCACAAGGAAGCCGTCGCGCACGGCCTGCGCAAGCTCATATCCATAGGTCGGAACGCCGTTTTCAAGCTCGAAAATCTCATAGGTGTTCTTATCGATATCGTCCTTGGGCGTGGCGGTAAGACCAACGAGCGGCGCATCGAAATAGGTGAAGATATCGCGGTATTTATTGTAGATCGAGCGGTGCGCCTCATCGCAGATAACAAGGTCGAAATGCCCACAGGTAAAGAGCTTGCCGTCATCGTCCTTCGCGGTATCGATAACGTTCATCATCGTTTGATATGTGGAAAACACGCAATGCGCGGCAAAATTCTCCTTATCCTCGCATAAGTTAGTGACCGAAAGATCGGGCAGCAGGTTCACAAAATTGCGCTTTGCCTGGGTAACGAGCGAGTTTCGGTCGGCTAAAAACAGAATATTCTTCACCCAGCCATGCGAGAGCAGCACGTCGCACAGCGCTATAACGGTGCGCGTTTTGCCGGAGCCCGTTGCCATAACGAGCAGCGCTTTTCTGCGGTTCTTGCTGTCGAAGGCATCGCAAACCGCCCTCACCGCGCCCTCCTGGTAGTATCTTCCGGCGATATTCTTATCAACGGCGATATTCGCAAGGCTCGTGCGCATCCGCTTGAGGTTGAAAAGCTTTTTAAGATCGCGCTTTGACCAAATCGAAGCCACGCGCCTTTCGGGATAGATTCCGTCCTCGATGCGCGTATCAAAGCCGTTCGTTAAAAAGATAACCGGACGGCGCTTATACTTTTTCTCAAGCAGATCGGCATACAGCTTCGCCTGCTGACGGCCTTTTGCAGCATCCACGCAGGTGCGCTTTGCCTCGATCACCGCAAGCGCGCGCCCATCGTCGTCATACAGCACATAATCCGCAAAGCCGACCTCGCTTTTATTCGGCATACCGGGCAGCTCCACCTCATTCAGCCAATCCCTGCCATCGGCCCAGCCCGCATCCTCGAGCATGGCGTCGATATAGAGCTTGCGCGTTTTGTATTCGGAAAGTTCAAGCGGCTTGGGAACATAGTTCTGCTGCTGCTCCTCCCTTCTTCTTGTCAGCTCCTCGCGCAGCGCCTTATTCTCCTCCATCAGCGCGGCAAGCTCGGCATCGGGCTTTGCGCTGACTTCAATTTGAGGGGAAGGTGGCTGCGAATAGCCTTCCCCTTGAGGGGAAGGTGGCTGCGAAGCAGACGGATGAGGTGATAAAAACCGCTCATCGAACTTGGGCTCATCATAGTCCTTTGCATAGCAGCACGCCACAAAATCCATGAAAACAAACAGGTTTTTTATGCAAAGCTCCGCCTGCTCGCGGGTAAGCTTTTTGCCCGAATGCGCCGCGCTGTTCGCCGTTCGGCGAATAAAGTCCATGCGCTTTATTATGTCCGCACCAACTATCTCGCGGAAGGTTTCATCGCTCATCAGGGCATTCAAATTGTCCTGATACGGCAATTTCAGCTCCGCATCCACGGAAAACATCCACTTGACCGCAAGCTCCATCGCCCTGCGGCAGTTGATAACGCAGGAACCAAGCTCCGTATTAAGCAGTTTTTCCACCGAGCAGGCGATCTCCGAAAAGGCGGAGAAATCGGGCTCGGAGAGAAGGAAGGAGAAGTTGGTCATATAAAGCACCTCTTATTATTCCCGCAATTCATTGTATTTTTCATCATAAATGTATTCAGGAACGCGCAAACCGCAAACAAGCTCATTCCACCTATTAAGAAAAAATTCCTTTTTTTCCTTAACAACATTTTTTGCAGTTCTGATTGCTCTTTTATTCTTAAAGCTTCCCGTTATATTTAGCGTAAGGATATCGATTTTTATTACTTCGCCGCTGTACTCAACATGCACATGTGGTTGCCCCAAATGAACAGATTCGTCCGTGTGAACTATAAACTTCAATCCATCTTTTCTTAATACCTCCGCACCTCCCGGCATCGTGTATGTCCAATACAAAACGATATGGTCTTCGTCCGAATACAGTAAATCTAAAAGTCTTTCCAATGGAACATCAAGGTTTTCAAACTCACGCAAGCAATCTTTATATAGAAGCGAAAAAAAACCGCTTAAGCATACTAAGCTTTGCGGCTTCTCTTTTGCAAAGCCGCTATTAAGACAAATATTTGCCAACATTTCACGAATAGTAGTATTTGAATCGTATTCAAAAATAACATCGTTTTTAACATACTCGCGCGTTTCTTTGCTAAAGCAACGAAGCAGTGCCGCGCTCACAGCCTCTTCGGCATACAGACTGTCATCAATCAATTCAAATTTCAATCTTATCTTCTTCATATACAAACCTCAACCAAAGTATTTCTGCATCAAGCTGTCAAACAAAAGCTGGGCTTCATCAAGCGCCTTTTGGATGGCGGCTTTGGATTTGTCAATCTGGGCAACGAAGGCGGCAAACTGCTTTTGCAGATGGATTGGCGGAAAAACTGCAATAATTGCCCCGATTCCATCTTGACTTACAGTATACTGCCCTGCCGAAGTCTTAATGTGGTTTCGCAGTTGGCGTTTTCCATATTCACTATTCAGCAAAGCACTTGCGAATGTGCCATCGAGTACTGTTTCATCAAAATGAACTCTAATAATATGGTCATTATGATAAACAGGTTCGCCAATGTCATAAAACACGGAGCAACGGCCAACATTCTCCGGATTTCCATTTACTCTTGCAAACAAGAAATCATTATCAATGAGCAAATAGCGTTTCTTCTCGGCTTCCGTCAGTTTGATTCTATTCGGATTTGAATAATCTATATAGCCGTCTTGCAACTCAACAAGTCGCATTACTATATCCCCATCTATATCATTGCCACGCCGCGCCATACCATTATTGGCCGTTGTAATTGCTGCTGCCAGCGGCTTTTTAACCCAAGCTCTCGGATTGCTAACCGGATCCCCAAACATCTCGACAAATCGGGCTTTGATAAGCTCGTCAAGCTTTTGGAGCTGCTGATTCCTCGATTCGATTATTCGCTCAACCTTATTCAAAACAGCAATAACTTTGCGCTGTTCACCCATCTCGACAAAGCTGAATTCTTCATTCTTATAATCGCGAAAATAGATATGAGGAATCGTTGCGCCGGAATAATACTTTTCAAGGTGCATATTCTGAACGGCATACTTCAAGTATTCCGGCAGAATGCTATTCTTGGGCAAAAGATACTGCATCGTGCCGATAACGGAGGACTTTGCCGGAAGCAGCATAGTTCTGCCAATACCCGCGCCGTCCTTTACAACGGCAACATAGGGTTTTTCCTGCTGATAAAAATCAACATAGCCTATAAGCCCCGCCGCACCGTAAACAGGATAGCCGCCACTTTTTCCGTCTATATCCTTCTGCATAAGGTTTGACGAGCCGCGCTCGCAAACATCTTCAAGTCTAACCTTCATCATTTCTCCCAACAAATCTCAATTTGATCATTTTGTTTCTCTTTCAACAAATAATACCGATTAGATAGTATCTTTGGGCAATTCTATGCCAAAATGTCTCCCCCAAAGCTTCTTGACATCATTATAGCTCGCAAAGCGGTTTTTGGGGGTATTGGTATCGCCTACTCTTGTATAAATCTGAACTCCGACATCCCTGTACTGTTCCTCCAAATAGAATGGCACCTTGTTTGAAGTTTTAATCAAAAGAACATCAAGCTTACGATACTTATAGAAGATCTTTTTTACTTCTAAATCTGGCAGATGTCCTCCCGCGAATTTTTTGGATTTAATAAAATCTATTATCTCATTTGATTTTTTCCAATCATTGACACCTACTACTTCATAATTATCACTTACTCCCACTACAAGATAGGCATCAACAAAATCTATATTGTTCGCCAAGCATAGGATATCATGAAGCAAATCACCATTCTTCCGATCATCTTGCCATTGCCGCTTAAAATCGTAATAGCTACCCTCCTTTTTCGAGTTAATAAGCTTGACTATTGTTTCGTTAGAAGAATCGATTTCTAGTTCTTTGCACTTTAAAGCATCTACGATCTCCTTAAGAGCACTTTGTTCGCCTTCCTCACACTTGCCATTAACTACTGTATTCTTTTTCGTATTAGTATCATAAACCGTGACAATAGCACCGCTATTGCTAAACTTGAACTGCCAATTCAGTCCATAGTTTTCTCTTTCAATAGAATCGCATATAACATACCCTATTTTAGAAAGAGAATCTTTAATATAATCGATGTCAATGCTAATTTTCGCCATTCAGCAACCTCCGCTTGATTTATGAATGCTTTGTCTCTTTATCGGTCGTAACGACCTCATCCGCTCCCGCGACCGTTTCAATAACCCCTGCAACGATCTCGCCGAGCTTTCGCGCATTATCGGCGGTTATGGCGGGTTTTCCGGTCTGCGCCTCTATATTCCTTCGTGCATCGCCGGAGATCCTTCCGCCCGCTCTCGCCATTTTTTACAATTTCTTTACTCATTTAAGCATCCCCTCCAGCTCGTCCATCGCCGTTTTGATCTCAGCTTCAAGCCTTCTCAGCTCCGCCATGATCTCGCTTGTGGGCGGGTAATCCACGGGCTTATACTCGGTTTTCTTATACTTATTGATCGAAAGATCGTAATCGTTTGCAACTATCTCATCCTTCGGAACAAGGAAGGATTTTTCGGTGCGCTCGCGATCCTGCTCGGCGCTTATGTTCTTGAACCTGGCGATTATATCGGGAATATCGTTTTCCTGCACAGGGCTGCGCTTATCGTCCAGGGAGAAGCCGTCCGCCTGCATATCGTAAAACCAAACCTTATCCGTGCCGCCATGCCCTGTTTTGGTGAAGATAACTATGCCCGTTGAAACTCCGGCGTAGGGCTTGAACACGCCCGACGGCATGGAGATGATCGCTTCAAGGCGGTTTTCCTCGATTAGCGCCTTGCGGATCGCCTTATGCGCCGTGGACGAGCCGAAAAGCACGCCGTCCGGAACGATGCAGGCGCAGCGGCCGCCAACGCGCAGCATACGCAGGAAGAGCGCAAGGAACAGCAGCTCGGTTTTCTTGGTTTTGCAGGTTTTAAGCAGGTCTGCGGAAACTATGTCCGCATCCAAACTGCCCTTGAACGGCGGATTGGCGAGGATAAGCGAATACTTGTCCTTATCGGGGTTCTGATCCGAAAGGCTGTCGCGGTATTCGATAACCGGGTTGTCTATGCCGTGCGTCATCATGTTCATAGCGCCGATGCGGAGCATGGTTCGGTCCATATCATAGCCGTGGAACATACCGTTCATATAGTGATCCTTCTTCTGCCTGTTGAAAAAGATCTCCTCGCGGCGGCGCTCCTTGAGGTATTCGCCCGCCGCAACGAGAAAGCCCGAAGTGCCGCAGGCGGGATCGCAGATGATCTCATCCGCACCGGGATTCATAAGCTCCACCATCATGCGGATTATGTGGCGGGGCGTGCGGAACTGACCGTTTACGCCCGCCGTGGCGATCTTGGAGAGAAGGTATTCGTAAACATCGCCGCGCACGTCGGCCGAGCCGGGCAGCGCCATCTGCTCGTAGATCGCATCGAGCGAAGTGACCACCTTATCCAGCATCAGCGGCGTGGGCAGCTTGAAGATGGCGTCCGCCATGTACTTGGAATAGGCGCTTTCCTTATCGCCATGCAGATTTTTTATGAAAGGGAAAACCAGCTCCTGCACCGTTGCATACATTTTGCTTGCGGGAAAATCGCGGAACACCGACCATTTAAGCTGATTGCCGTCCGCAAGCCTTCCGCCGACCTCCACCTCGCCCGAAAAGATGCTCGTATACGGCAGATCGAGCATCGCGCTCTCGCGGGCGCGAAGATTGTCGCTGTCGTCCAGATCGCGGATGAACATAAGATAGGTTATCTGCTCTATAACATCGAGCGGATTGGTTAAGCCGCCCGTCCAAAATATCTCCCAAAGGCTGTCGATTTTGTTTTTCAGTTCGCCTGTTATCATGGTTTTTCTCCAATAATGTCAATTTGCCGCGTATTTCGGCAGATTTCTACAACTATAATATACCGCGTTTATGGGACTTTGTCAAATGAAAAAGGGCGGATGCAGAGAAGAAGTACAAAAAAAGGTATCGCCGCTTTACGGATAACGGTTGCTCCATAATAAAAAATCGTTCTAATCTTGAAGCAATTACAGATGAATGGTATAATATAATTGCTGCTCGACTTACCTGAATAGTATGTGTTCAAAACAAACAAAAAACGGCAATTAGATTGCCGCATTTGTGCACACACTGTGCGGTCGGGAAACCCGACGCTTTGGATAAATCTTTATTTGAACTCGTAGTGTGAATCTATGGGGTAATAGATCACACCGAAAATATAACACAACAACAGGGGGATTGTCAATATGGAAAATCGAAAAATATTTGTTGGTATTGATGCCGGCACGGATTCTATCGGCTATGCCGTTACCGACGGGGAATACAGACCGATAAAATTCAAGGGCGAACCTATGCTTGGCGTTACGGTTTTTGAAGCGGCGAAACCGAGCGCAGAGAGGCGCGGTTACCGTACCGCCAGGCGCAGACTGGATAGAGTTCAGCAGAGAGTCGCGCTTACCGAAGAGTTGTTTGCCAAGGAGATTGCAAAGCTCGATCCTCGTTTTTTCATAAAAAGACGTGAGAGCGCGCTCTTTAGAGCGGATGCTTCGGATATCGGGTTTGCACTTGACGGAACGGACTACAATCGAAAATATCCTACGATTCATCATCTTATCGTCGAGCTGATGCAGGACGATTCTCCGCACGATGCGAGACTCGTTTTTTGGGCATGTGCTTGGCTTACGGCACACAGAGGCCATTTTTTGAGTGAGGTCAGCCCGGATAATATTGAAGAATTGTTTGAGTTCAACAGCATTTATGACAGCTTTATCGAATTCATCAATGCCTATTATGATTCTTCACCATGGGTGTGTGATGCCGAAGCCTTTTCGGAAGTTTTGAAACGTAAAATGGGCGTTACCGCCAAGGAAAAAGCCTTTTTCGAGTTGCTCTTTGGAGGCAAGAAACCCAAGGATGAGGAAAATGCACTTTACAATAGAGCATCGCTGATCCGGCTGCTGTGCGGCGGAAAGGTAAAGGCTGCGGAGCTTTTTAATAATGAGGCATACTCGGAGATCGCATCGTTTTCATTGGACACCGATGAAGATATGCTCGCTGCGGAGGTTTTCTCCATGCTGAACGAGGACGATTCCTGCCTGATACTGAAACTGAAGGCTATGTTCGACTGGGCGATACTTGTTGATGCGCGCAGGGGCAAAAGGACGATCTCGGAAGGCAAGGTGGATGTGTACGAGCAGCATGCGCGTGATCTTGCGCAGATCAAGCGCTTTGTGAGAAAGTATCTTCCGGAAAGATACAGGGCGATCTTTCGCGACTACGATCCGAAAATACCGAATTATACTGCGTATGTAAAGAATCTTAAATCAGCAGGCTGTATAGAAACCGACAAAGTATCCAAGGTCGGAAAAGACGCTTTTTCAGATTATCTGAAGAGGCAGATCAAGGATGCGAGCTGCGATGAAGCAGATGAAAGCCTCAAGCAGAGCATTATCGAACAACTTGAAACACGAGCTTTCCTGCCGAAACAGGTTGATTCTGACAACAGGATAATTCCGTACCAGCTCTATTATTATGAGCTCAAGCAAATACTGAAAAACGCGTCCGTCTACCTGCCGTTCTTAAATGAAAAGGATGAAAACGGCATCACGGTCAAAGAAAAGCTTGAATCGGTATTCACCTTCCGCATTCCATATTTCGTTGGACCGCTTACCGGCCCGAAAAATGGGAATAGTCATGCTTGGATAGTTCGCAGATCGGAGGACAGGATCTATCCATGGAACATTGAAAAGCTGGTCGATTACGATGCAAGTGAGCAAAAGTTTATAGACCGTATGACGAACCGATGCACGTACCTCGAAAACGCATCCGTTTTGCCCAAATGGTCTTTGCTGTATAGCAAATTCACCGTACTCAACGAGATAAACAATATCCGCATCAACGGCGAGGCGATAACGGTTGAATGCAAACAGCGGCTCTATCGAGAGCTGTTTATGAAAAGGAAAAAGGTTTCGGCTAAGCATATCGAGGAAGCCTTGCTTTCCGGCGGCGAAATGCGTCGAGGCGATACGCTTGAGGGAATTGATGTCACGGTCAAATCATCGTTAAGGGCATACCATGATTTTGCGAGGCTGCTCGCCGGCGGAACGCTTAATGAAGATGATGTGGAGCGTATTATAGAGCGCCGCACATATACCGAAGATAACAGGCGCTTCAAAAACTGGGTGGATACGGAATTCCCGGCGCTGCCTGCGGAGGAAAGGCGCTACATCGCCTCGCTCAAGTATTCCGATTTCGGTCGGCTTTCAAAAGACTTGCTGAATGGCATTGAGGGGTGCCGCATATCGGACGGAACTGGAGAATTGCATACGGTCATTCACTACCTTTGGGAAACAAATGATAATCTGATGCAGATCCTGTCGGACAGATACACTTTTGCCGAGGCGATAGAGGCAAGCAACGGGGCACACAGTGGCGGCGGGAAGAGCCTGTCAGCCAGGCTCGACGATATGTATATATCCAATGCCGTAAAACGCCCGATAATCAGATTGATTGAACTGGTGAAAGAAATACGCAAGGCCTGCGGAAAAGCTCCGGACAAGATATTCATAGAAATGGCAAGGGGCGCATCGGAGGATCAGAAGAATAAGCGGACCGAATCGAGGGCGGATCAGATCCGCAGACTGTACGCATCCTGCAAAGAGGACACCGCAGAGCTTTCAAAACAGCTTGAGGCAATGGGTGCTGAATGCGATCAGCGGCTTCGGAGCGAGAGCCTTTTCCTGTACTATATGCAGCTCGGCAGATGTATGTATACCGGCAAGCGTATAGATATTACGCGGCTTAAGGACGGCACTTACAATGTCGATCATATCTATCCGCAGTGCTTTGTTAAGGACGACAGCATTCTGAGCAACAAGGTGCTCGTGCTGTCCGAAGCGAATTCCGATAAGGGCGACGAGTATCCGATCCCATCGAAGTTTCGGTTGGATCCGCAGGTGCGCGCACATTGGGAGGCGCTTCATAAAGCAGGGCTTATCACCGACGAAAAGTACCGCAGGCTGACGCGCGCCAAGGCTTTTACCGATGATGAGAAGCTTGGCTTTATCAACCGTCAGCTTGTTGAAACGCGGCAATCGACCAAAGCTGCCGCGCAGCTGCTCAAAGAACTGTACCCCGATACGGAAATAGTATATGTTAAAGCGGGATTGGTTTCCGAATTCAGAAGCGAGTTCGGAATGCTAAAAACCCGCAGCGTGAACGATCTGCATCATGCAAAGGATGCCTATCTGAACATCGTTGTTGGCAACGTCTACCATGAGCGTTTCAATAAGGCATGGTTCAGCGTGCAAGAAAAATACAACGCGCAGCCGAAGAAGCTGTTTGAAAAGCCCGTGACCGTCAACGGCAGGCTTGTATGGAACGGAGGTGAATCCATCGCGTTCGTCAGAAAGATCCTCGGAAAGAATGCGATCCGCTTCACAAGGTATGCTTTTACGAGAAAGGGTGGGCTTTTCGATCAGATGCCGCTTCGCGCAAGGGCGGGGCTCGTGCCGAGAAAAGCAGGACTTGATCCCGCAAAATACGGCGGATACAATAAAACTACGGCGGCATTCTTCGTGCTTATTGCGTTTCATAACGGCAAAAAGAAGGACGCTATGTTCATTCCGATTGAACTTATGTATAAGGAAAGATTCCTCGCGGATCCCGATTTTGCCATTGAATACAGCAGACAAACAGCCTGCTCGATCAGCAGCAAGGCGGTTGGTGAAATTTCATTCCCTCTCGGCATGAGACCGATCAAGATCAATACCGTTATCGAGCTCGATGGCTGCAGGGCGTGCATAACCGGAAAATCAACCGGCGGAAAGAAATTGGGAATGACGCTTAACACCAACATCAGCATCGATTCGAGGTTGGAAACATACGTTAAAAAGCTCGAAAAGTTTGCCGAGAGAAAAAAGAAAACGCCTGCGGCCACGGTAGACGAAGCATACGATGAGATCTCGGCGGAGCGCAATCTTGAGCTTTACGATGCTTACTTTGCCAAGCTGATCTGCAAACCGTTCAATAAGATATTGGACAGCCAGATAAGCGTGCTTGAGAAGGGGCGCCCCGCCTTTGAGAAGCTGTCGCTCGAGGAGCAAACGGAGGTGCTGCTGCAAATCGTTGCGCTTTTGAAAACAGGCCGAGCGGGAGGCTGCAACCTGAAGCTTATAGGCGGTGTTGAAAAAGCAGGGGTACTCACTCTCAGCTCAACTCTTTCCAACTGGAAGAAAAAATATGAAAGCGCTGTAATAATCGATCAATCGCCTGCGGGCCTGTTTGAAAAGCGCTCGATGAATCTTCTGGAGCTTATATGAGCTGGAGAACGGTCGTTATTTCATCATGCTGCAAGCTGGACTATAATCTCGGCTGTATGGTCGTGCGAGGAGAAACTTCAAAGCGCGTGTTTTTGGACGAGATAGCCGTGCTTGTAATAGAGAACACGGCTGTCTCTCTCACGGAATACCTGCTGTCGGAGCTGATTGCGAGAAAGGTCAAGGTGATATTCTGCGATGAAAAGCGAAATCCTTGCGCCGAGCTCGTACCGTATGCGGGCAGCCACGATTCATCGCGCAAGATCAAGATGCAGATGTCGTGGAGTGACGACGTTAAAAACGCGGTTTGGACGGAGATCATAGCCGAGAAAATTGGAAAGCAGGCCGATTTACTTGAAAAGCTGAATAAGCAGAGGGAAACCGATCTGCTGCGCCAATACATACGCGAGCTTAAATTCGGTGATACGAGCAACCGCGAGGGCCATGCTGCGAAGGTCTATTTTAACGCGCTCTTCGGGATGGACTTTACAAGAAGCCTTGAATGCCCGCTAAATGCCGCGCTTAATTACGGCTACAGCCTGATCCTTTCCATTTGCAGTCGGGAGATCTCAGCGGGAGGCTATCTAAATCAGCTTGGCATTCATCACGATAACGCTTTCAACGCCTTTAATCTGGCTTGCGATCTGATGGAGCCTATTAGGCCTTTTGTAGACGGAGCGGTTTATTACGAAAGACCGGCTTCTTTTGAAACCGAGCAGAAGCACAGAATGCTTGAGATCCTAAACGATGAAGTGATGATAGACGGAGCGCGTCAAACGCTGCTTAACGGCATAAAACTGTATGTGCGAAGCGTGTTTTCCGCGCTGAACGACGCCGATGTATCTCTGATAAAGTTTTGTAAATATGAGTTTTAGATTTATGCGAATAGTTGTATTCTTTGATCTTCCCACGGAGTCTTTGGAGGATAAGCGCAATTATCGGCATTTCCGAAAGCTGCTTATCAACAACGGCTTTATCATGATGCAGGAATCGGTCTATTGCAGAATGGTTCTCAACAGGGGTGTTGAGGCTTCAGTGGTCGAAACATTGAAGCGGGAACGTCCGCCAAAGGGTATTGTGCAGGTGCTGACTGTCACAGAAAAGCAGTTTGCCGAAATGAAATATCTTGTTGGCGTTGCCGCCTCCGAAATGGTGGACAGTACGGAACGGTTGGTGATATTATGAAACTTGTTTCGCCGCTTTTTAATTCCATTATCGAAATGTCGGATGGTGCGGTCGCATCACTTGTGATCGAAAACCAAGATCTTTTTCGAGCGCTCCTGACGGACATTGCATTTCAGATCGGCGGCGCGGACGGGCAGACCGTGCTTTCGCGCGATAATAAACCTATCGCGCTTTCCAAGAATGCGGATTTGATGCGCGAGTTTGCTCCGTTTGAAGTCAACACAAAAACAATGCAAACGAGGATCGTTTCGGAGCTTGAAACGCTTGCTTCAAACGAAACAAATTGGTTAAGAACAAGCGAACTCATAGGGCAGTTCGAGCGATTCATCACCGAGCTTTCGCTCGAGCTCCCGTGCGATATCGAGTGTTCCAAGCTGACTATCGGGAGCATGCTTAAAGCGGCGGGAGTATCCGTCGGCTGCCGCTCGGACGAACCGATCGGCGTGGTGCTTGAGTATATGGAACTGATACGCTCGCTTTGCGGCAGACGGCTGTTCATTGCAGTAAATATGCGCAGCTTCTTTTCGGATCGAAAGATGGAATTGTTTGCAAAAGATGTGATCGCAAAAAAACTCGACCTGCTGCTGCTCGAGGGCTGCGACCGTCCGCGCCTTGAAAACGAGCGCAGGTGGACGATCGACAGGGAGCTGTGTGAGTTTTGATTGATTTTTCTCTTTGTTTGCGGTATAATTCAACTGAATGATTGCCCCATATCGGTCTCAGACTCAAGCGGTTCGTAGTGCCGTCTTCGAATCCTGATTCGGAATTTGAGGTTTGAGGTTTGAGAGTAGTGTGAATCTATGGGGTAACAAAACTTGCGGCGACGCCGTGACCGGCGAAACGCTGTTTGAGAGTAGTGTGAATCTATGGGGTAACAAAACGGATATACACCATGAAGGTGATTCAGATGTGTTTGAGAGTAGTGTGAATCTATGGGGTAACAAAACCTTCGGGCGTAAATTCAGATACCGGATGCGTTTGAGAGTAGTGTGAATCTATGGGGTAACAAAACCTTGGCGATACCCGAAGCGCGAATGTTTATGTTTGAGAGTAGTGTGAATCTATGGGGTAACAAAACGTAAAGCTCAGGAGATTCCGCATAGGCCGCGTTTGAGAGTAGTGTGAATCTATGGGGTAACAAAACCCTTTCATTTTTTATATCCCACAAGCTGAGTGTTTGAGAGTAGTGTGAATCTATGGGGTAACAAAACCGCCCGCGTTAAAGTGGGGCTTAACGTGCCGTTTGAGAGTAGTGTGAATCTATGGGGTAACAAAACCCGCAGGATAGCTCAAACTGTTGCCCTTCAGTTTGAGAGTAGTGTGAATCTATGGGGTAACAAAACCCCCCCGCGAAGCTCGGTTGGGTGTGGCTCGTTTGAGAGTAGTGTGAATCTATGGGGTAACAAAACCAGCCCCGTGAACTGTCCCACGGTTTCAGGGTTTGAGAGTAGTGTGAATCTATGGGGTAACAAAACCGGATGACGCAACGCCGTATCGAGGAATGGGTTTGAGAGTAGTGTGAATCTATGGGGTAACAAAACTGTACCTCCTGCACAAATACCAGTTTGGGCGTTTGAGAGTAGTGTGAATCTATGGGGTAACAAAACCACATTCGCAAGCGTTACAGGCTGCAAGCCGTTTGAGAGTAGTGTGAATCTATGGGGTAACAAAACCGCAACGCACGGACGGCGGTGACATACGCCGTTTGAGAGTAGTGTGAATCTATGGGGTAACAAAACGTACCCCTGCTCCATCGCCAGCACCTCGTCGTTTGAGAGTAGTGTGAATCTATGGGGTAACAAAACTACTACAGTAGCAGGTGAAAGCGGAGATTCGTTTGAGAGTAGTGTGAATCTATGGGGTAACAAAACGTTCGCACTTCGAGTATCGCCGAGGCGAGGGTTTGAGAGTAGTGTGAATCTATGGGGTAACAAAACGCATTGAATACAGAAGTACTCTGTGAATGTGTTTGAGAGTAGTGTGAATCTATGGGGTAACAAAACGGCGGTATGCACGAGCCGCGAAACGACCGCGTTTGAGAGTAGTGTGAATCTATGGGGTAACAAAACCGATTCTCGCAAGGTCTCATTGGGTGAGAGTTTGAGAGTAGTGTGAATCTATGGGGTAACAAAACCTTGAGTATGCTGCTGGATGCCGCGAAGCAGTTTGAGAGTAGTGTGAATCTATGGGGTAACAAAACTATGATTTGGAGGTCAAACCGATGTATC
>CAMVMM010000004.1 GCA_947168565.1 uncultured Clostridia bacterium
TATGATCCTTGCGGACGGCATCATCGGCCAGATGATGGAGCCCGTTGAGTTCCATGAAAAGAAAAATACCCGCGAGCTGCCCAAAAAGGATTGGGCCGCCACCGGCTGGAGCCCCGCTTCGGGCCGCCCCCGCGCGATCGTAAACTCCCTCTATATCGAGGTTGACGAGCTTCAGGAGCTGAACGACAGGCTTCAGGCAAGGTATAAGATCATCCGCGAAAAGGAGGCAAGGGCCGAAACTTACAACACCGACGGCGCCGAGATCGTCATCTGCGCCTACGGCACCGTTGCCCGTATCTGCAAATCCGCTATCGCCATTCTTGAGAAGAAGGGCATCAAGGTGGGTCTTTTCCGCCCCATCACCGTGTGGCCCTTCCCCGAGAAGGAGCTTAAAGCCGTTATGGATCAGCCCTCCGTCAAAAAGGCCGTTACCGTTGAGATCAGCGCCGGCCAGATGGTAGAGGACGTTCGCCTTACAGTAAACGGCACCAAGCCCGTTGAGTTCTTCGGCAAGCCCGGCAGCTACACGCCCACCGCCGAGGAGATCGCCGAATACATTATCAAATCAAGGGAGGCTTAATTATGCAGACTGTATTTAAGAAGACCCCTGTTCTGACCGACGCCGTATTGCACTACTGCCCCGGCTGCGGTCACGGAATAGTTCACAGGCTCGTTGCCGAGGTTATCGAGGAGCTGGGCATTCAGGATCGCACCGTGGCGTACGTTCCCGTCGGCTGCGCGGTATTCGGCTATAAATATTTCAACGTAGACAGCGTTGAGGCTGCGCACGGCAGAGCACCCGCCGCCGCGACCGGCACCAAGCGCACCGATCCCAACAGGGTCGTGTTCACCTATCAGGGCGACGGCGACCTTGCCTCCATCGGCGCCGCGGAGATCGTTCACGCCGCCCACCGCGGTGAGAAGATCACCACCATCTTCATAAACAACGCCATTTACGGCATGACCGGCGGCCAGATGGCGCCCACCACCCTTGTGGGCCAGAAGACCACCACCAGCCCCTACGGCCGCGATGAGGCGCACTGCGGCAAGCCCATCCGCATTGCGGAGATGCTCGCCACCATCGAGGGCAGCGCCTATATCGAGCGCGTTGCCGTAAACACACCGGCAAACATCGTCAAGGCGAAGAAGGCCATCAAGAACGCCTTCGAGTGCCAGCTTGCCGGCAAGGGCTTCAGCCTTGTTGAGGTGCTTTCAAACTGCCCCACTAACTGGGGTATGAGCCCCGTGGAGTCCATGGAGTGGCTTGAAAAGAACATGATCCCGTACTACCCTCTTGGCGTCAAGAAGGATATCACTAAGGAGGTATAAGTATGCTTTGGACTAATATTTTTGCCGGCTTCGGCGGTCAGGGCGTTCTGCTCATCGGTCAGCTTCTTGCTTACGCCGGAATGTATGAGGACAAGAACGTGAGCTGGCTTCCCTCATACGGCCCCGAAATGCGCGGCGGCACCGCGAACTGCTCCGTCGTTGTGTCCGACGAGCCCATCGCTTCGCCCGTGCTTTCCATGGCGGACTGCGTTATCGCCATGAACACCCCCTCCCTTGATAAGTTCGAGTCCTGCGTGAATCCCGGCGGCAAGCTCTTCATAAACAGCTCCATCATCGAGAAGAAGGCGACCCGCACCGACATCGACGTGTTCTACGTTCCCTGCAACGAGATCGCCGAAAAGCTCGGCAACCCCAAGGTTGCGAACATGGCGATGCTGGGCGCATACCTTGAGGCCACCAAGGCCGCCAAGACCCAGAGCGTGCTTGACGCGCTTCTGTATAAGCTCGGCGAGAAGAAGGCGCACCTCATTCCCCTCAACCGCGAGGCCATCGAGGCGGGCGCAGAGAGCATTAAGAAATAATTCAATACTCATATCCAGGCCGGCGTTCCCTCGGGGATGCCGGTTTTGGATAGAATGGGATTTATACTATCCTACGTCTAAACCCTTGATTCGGACGGCATCTTTTCCGCCGTATCTGCTTCGCCCGCTCTTGATTGGCACTCCAAGCCAAGCTGCGATTCTCCGGATTAGATACGACGAAAAATCTGCTCGCCCGCTCTCAATGTTTTAGATGTACGATAGTATTAGCCGGGAAACAAGCAAAAAACAAACCATAACGAAAAAAGAAAAGCAAAGCAAAGAACATAAGCGAAATGGAAAAGAAAAACAGCATTGAAAATACTATAAACGCGGAGCACATGGCGTTCTGCGGGTTCGATTGCGCTCGCTGCCCCATGTACCGCGCGACCGTGGATAACGACAGCGCGCTGAAAAAGGCGCTTATAGAAAAGTATTCCACAAACGAAAAAAGGCTGACCGAGAAGGATATAGCCTGCTTCGGCTGCAAGGCGGAAAAGCGCTATATCCACCCCTTCTGCGAGGAATGCGCCATAAGGGTTTGCGCGATGGGGCGCGAATTGGCGTATAACTGCGGCGAATGCGAAAGCTATCCCTGCGCGGAGATAGAAAAGCGGATCCCGGCAGGCGGGGAGAGCCGCGCCAATATGGATGCGGTGAAAAGAGCCGAAACTGCCGAAACGCCGTGAAGCAAACAAATATATATCGGGGCTTTTCGGCTATGAAGTTGAAATTTTATCCGTTTTGCTATAAAATACAATATAGGATTTACATCCGAAATCAAAACCAAGGAGGCTAAAACATGAAAAGGATCCTATCGCTGATGCTTGCAGCGCTTTTAGCGCTGGGCATCGTTTCTCCCGCTCTTGCCAAAACCACGCCCGAGACTCCCACTCGCGGCGATGCCATCGGCATGAACATCTCGGATTTCTCCACCGTCGATCTGGACGGGAATCCCGTGGACGGCTCCCTGTTTCACGACAACACGCTCACCATCGTGAATATGTGGGCAACCTGGTGCGGCCCCTGCCGCCAGGAAATGCCGCATTTTCAGGCGATCCACGAGCAGTACAGCGCCACCCCCGAGGATGACGTGAAGATGCTCGGCGTGCTTCTTATAAACGGCTCCTCCACCGTGGCGTCGGGCAGGCAGTTCATTCAGCAAAACGGCATAACCTTCCAGAATATCGTGCATTGCAGCACCTTTATAGACGTGCTCTATACCACGGACGACAACAATACCGGCAGCGTAAGCATTCCGCAGACCGTGCTTGTGGACAGAAACGGCGTTATCCGCGATCATTTCGTGGGCGCGTTCAGCACGCTTGCCCAGCTTGAATATATCGTGAACGACTGGCTCGAGTTCCTTCTTGATGAGGAAGGCTCCGCGATCACCCCGGGCGACGTGGACAACGACGGCAGCGTGTCCATTGCGGACGCCGTGACAGTGCTCCGCATGGCGATGGGACTTGTGGACGGCGAGAATCCCGCAGCGGACGTGAACGGCAACGGCTCTGTGGACGTTTCGGACGCCGTGACCGTGCTCCGCATGGCGATGGGGCTGTGAAACGGCGCATTTGAAACAAAAGCTGTGTTTTAATTGACGGGAATTTTACCAAAGGATAACCACTATGAGAAAAGTTCTTGCAATTATTGTTTCAGCCGTGCTTGCGCTTGGCGCAGCCTCGCCCGCGCTTGCCAAATCCGTTCCCGAAGCCACCCGTGACGGCGTTGGGATGGACGTTTCCGGCTTCAGCTCACAGGATCTCGGCGGAAACCCGGTTACGGGCGAAATATTGAACAACGCCGCCGTGACCGTGTTCAACTACTGGGCGACCTGGTGCGGCCCCTGCCAGATGGAGATGCCCTATTTCCAGCAGGCGCACGAGTATTACAGCGCCACCCCCGAGGCGGACGTGCAGATATACAGCATCCTGCTTGAGGACAGCACCTCCACCGTTGCGGCGGCTCAGGCGTTTCTCAGCTCCCACGGCTACACCTGGCCGAATATCCGGCTTGATCAGACCTTCTACGACGTGATAATGTCCACCTCGGACGGCAGCGGAGTAAGCATACCGCAGACCATCTTCGTGGACAGCAGCGGCATTATCCACAGGCACCATATCGGAATGTATTCAAGCTATGAGCAGCTTGACGCCGCCATAAGGAGCCTGCTGGACGAGCTCGCCGCTCCCGCCGTTCCCGGCGACGTGGACGATGACGGCAGCGTGACCATTTCGGATGCCGTGACCGTGCTGCGTATGGCGATGGGGCTTGTGGATGAAAGCAGCCCCGCGGCGGACATCAACGGCAACGGCACCGTGGACGTTTCGGACGCGGTGAGCGTGCTGCGCCTTGCCATGGGTCTGTGAGAAACGAATCGACCCGTGTAATCATTAAATAAATCATATTATAAAAATAGAAAGGAAATATCACTATGAAAAAGTTTGTTGCTATAATTATGGCTGCCATGCTTGCGCTTTCAAGCTTCGCCTTCGCTTCCGCCGAAAAGGCGGACGCCACCCGTGACGCCGTCGGCATGAGCGTTGCCGGCTTCAACACCCAGGACCTTTACGGCAATACCGTAACGAGCGACATCCTTGATAACGCCGTGGTCACCATCATCAACGAGTGGGCGACCTGGTGCGGCCCCTGCGTCGGTGAGATGCCGCATTTCCAGACCATGCACGAGCATTACAGCGCCACTCCGGAGGCGGACGTGCAGATATTGGGCGCGGTTTATTTCTCCGGCTCCTGCACCCCCACAAGCGCGCTGCAGTTCCTTGAAACCAACGGCTATACCTGGACGAACGTGCGTGAGGACAACGTGCTTGCCAATGCGTTCAACACCAGCAACAGCATTCCGAACACCCTCGTTGTGGACCGCCACGGCGTTGTGCGCGATCACATCGTGGGCAGCTTCCCCAGCGCGGCTCAGCTTCAGGACTTCATCGAGGGCTGGTATGAGACCCTTCTTGCCGAGGAGCCCCAGGGCATTCCCGGCGATATGAACAACAGCGGCAGCGTTGAAATGAGCGACGCGGTGGTGGCGCTGCGCATGGCGCTCGGCCTCGCCGAGCCCGAGAATATTGCGATCGGCGATATCAACGGCAACGGCTCCATCGACGTTTCGGACGCGGTATCCATCCTCCGCATGGCGATGGGTCTGTGATTTTGATTCGGCTTTGACCGAACTTTGAGTCAGCCACGGGCCGGCCGCGCAAGCGGTCGGCCCTTCCTGTGCCGGTTCACATAAAATTTTTGATTGCGCTTTTGAAACGCGCATATCTGTGGTATAATGATAGGCGTTAAAACGGGCGATCGGCCCGAACGGTTTTCTGAATAATAAAAAATAAAAAACAAAGGGGCTTTTCCCTTCGGAGTGGAATTATGAAGGATGGATTTATCAAGGTTGCGGCCTGCTCGCCGAAAATAAGGCTGGGCGACCCGAAATACAACGCCGATCTTATCATCGATGCTATCAAAAGGGCGGCGAAGGAGGGCGTGACGCTCATCGCTTTTCCGGAGCTTGTGATGACCGGGTACACGATGGGCGATCTTTTCGAGCATGAGCTGCTGCTCGACTGCGTGGAAAGGGAGCTTATCAGAATAAAAAAGGCGGTGGATGGGCTGCACATCATCGCCGTGGTCGGCGCGCCGCTCAGATACTGCGGCAAGCTTTTGAACTGCGCGGCCATAATCTCGCACGGCAAGCCGGAATCGGACAATATTAAATTTATCGCAAAGCAGAATCTGCCCAATTACGGCGAATTCTACGAGGCGCGGCAGTTCACGGCGGACAGCAATTTCACCAATTCCAGGATCTACGGCAGGTTCGGCTGGCTTGAGCCCTGCTTCAGCACCATCGAGGTTGAGGATATTCCCAATTTCAGGTTCGGCGTTGAGATCTGTGAGGATCTTTGGGTTTCGGATGCGCCGTCAAACACCCTTTCAAAAAACGGCGCGCTGCTAATCGTGAACTGCTCCGCAAGCAACGAGATAATAGGCAAGGCGGATTACCGCCGGAGCCTTGTGAGCATGCAGTCCGCCAAGAATAACTGCGCGTATCTCTACGTGAGCGCGGGGGAGGGCGAATCCACCTCGGATATGGTATTCTCCGGGCATTGTCTTTGCTATGAAAACGGCACTCTGCTTGCGGAAAACAAGCCCTTTGACGAGCCGGGCAGGCTGATGATAACCGAGATAGACCTGGGCAGGCTGCTTTTTGAGCGCAGGAGGGTAAACAGCTTTAAGTCAAGCGTTGACGACGAGCACGTGTATCTTATCGACTGCGGCTTTGGCGAGGAGGATGAAAGCGGCGACATCTGGCCCGATCCGGAGCAGCTTCCCGTAACGAAGCTCACAAGGCATTTTGACCGCAACCCCTTCGTGCCGAAGGATGCGGACGCAATGAACGCCAGGGCAAACGATATTCTGATGATCCAGGCGATGGGCCTAAAGCGCAGGATGGAGCAGATAGGCGCGAAAACGGCCGTGCTGGGCATTTCCGGCGGGCTTGATTCAAGCCTTGCGCTGCTCGTGTGCGCCAAGGCCTGCGATCTTATGGGGCTGGACAGAAAGGCGATCTACGCCATCACCATGCCCTGCTTCGGCACCACGGCCCGCACAAAAAACAATGCGATCTCCCTGTGCGAAGCGCTCGGCACCACCATAAAAACCATAGATATAACCGATGCCGTGCGGCAGCATTTCAAGGATATAGCGCATGACGAATCGAATCATAACGTGGTGTATGAAAATGCGCAGGCGCGAATGCGAACGCTTATTCTGATGGACGAAGCGAACGCCACGAACGGGCTTGTGATTGGCACGGGCGACCTTTCGGAGCTTGCGCTCGGCTGGGCGACCTATAACGGCGACCACATGAGCATGTATGCCGTGAATTCGGGCGTGCCGAAAACGCTTCTGAAATACCTTGTGCGCTACTATGCCGATACCTGCGGCAGCGAAAAGGTGAAGGAGGTGCTCTACGGCGTGCTGGGAACGCCCATTTCGCCGGAGCTTCTGCCGCCGGATGAAAGCGGCAATATCGCGCAGATAACCGAGGACCTTGTGGGGCCCTACGAGCTGCACGATTTCTTCCTTTACTACGTTCTGCGCTGGGGCTATCAGCCCAAAAAGCTCTACCGCGTGGCAAAGGAGGCGTTCCGCGGCAGCGAATTTACGGATGAGATAATCCTCAAATGGCTTCGCAATTTTTACCGCCGCTTCTTCACGCAACAGTTCAAGCGCAACTGCCTGCCGGACGGCCCGAAGGTCGGCTCCGTGTGCCTCTCTCCGCGCGGGGACTGGCGCATGCCGTCGGACGCAAGCTATCGGATATGGATGGACGAGATAGACGAGCTGAAGCCCATAAGCATACTGGAGTAAAGGAAAAAGCAAGAAAAGCTTTAATAATAAACAGGATAAAAGAAAAAGCATAAAAGTATAAAAGTTTAGCCGAAAACGAAATGTCTTACAACGCGCTTTACAGAAAATATCGCCCCTCGCGCTTTTCGGAGGTGGTGGGGCAGGAGCATATCACCGAGGTGCTGAAGAATCAGATACGCTCGGGCAGGTTCGCGCACGCCTATCTTTTCAGCGGCTCAAGGGGCACGGGCAAGACCACCACCGCCAGGATCCTTGCGCGCGCGATAAACTGCCTTGACCCGCAGGACGGCGAGCCCTGCTATAAATGCGAGGCCTGCCTGAAAAGGTTTTCCGAAAGCATAGATATAGTGGAGATGGACGCGGCGTCCAACTCCGGCGTGGATCAAATGCGCTCCGTGATAGAAAAAGCGGAGTTTGCGCCAATAAATCTTAAAACGAAGATCTATATCATCGACGAAGCGCACATGCTCTCGCGCAGCGCGGAAAACGCGCTTTTGAAAACGCTTGAGGAGCCGCCGGAGCACGTGGTGTTCATCCTTGCCACCACGGAGCCGCAGGCGCTTGCGCCAACCATACTTTCGCGCTGCCAAAGATACGAGTTCAAGCGGCTTTCAATAGAAAATCTTGCAAATACAACAAGAAAAATACTGAAGGACGCGGGAGCCGAGATTGAGGACGGCGCGCTGATGGCGATCTGCCGCGCTGCGGAGGGCGGTATGCGCGACTGCCTGAGCATTGCCGATCAGTGCCTCTCGCTCTGCGGCGCAAGCATCACTGAGGCGGACGCGCTTTCGGTGCTTGGCAGCGTGAATTCGGACGTGCTGTTTGATTTTGCGCAAAAGCTTATTTCCGGCGATCAGGCGGGGATAATGCTTGGGATCGACCGCGTGGTGTCCGGCGGGCGCGATCTTTCCGTTTTCATTCAGGACGTGTCAACGCATTTCCGCTCGCTGCTGTTTGCAAAGGTGCTTGGGGAATGCGCGGATATCATCGACTGCACAAGGGAAATGATGCAGCGCTATATCGATCAGGCGGAAAAAACGGGCAAGGCGAGGCTTGAGCGCACGCTTTCGGCGCTGATGAAGCTTCAAAAGGAGCTGAAATACGCGATAATGCCGCGCGTGCTGCTTGAAAGCGCCCTGCTTGCCGTGTGCCATCCCGAGGAGAGCGCAAGCGCCCTGGACCTTGCGGACAGGCTTGAAGCGCTTGAGCAAAAGCTCAAAAACGGCAGCTTTGTGCAGGCTTCCGATGCCGGAAAGGCCGAACAGGCGGGGCAGAGCGGGGAAGGCGAAAACGGCGGAAGCGGCGAAAGCGGCAAAAACGGCGGAACGGGCGAAAAGCCCGAAAAATCGGAGAAGGGCGAGAGCGTGCCGAGCGTGGTGCCGCCAAGCTTTGAAATACCCGCGCCATCGCAAAAGGCAAACGAGCTTTTCGGCAGCTTCATAGCCTGCGCCATGCAGAACGACGTGTTTTTGGGCGTTCAGATCCAGACCTCGAGCGGGCATTGGTGCGATGAGGACACGCTTTATATTTGTTTTGACAAATCAAAGGCTTTGGCTTATAATACCGTAGTAAAGCCGGAGATGAAGGCAAAGCTTCACGGCATCGCCGCAATGAGCATAGCGCCCTATGGCGTTGAGGTCATTTTCAAGGAGGGCAGCGTGACGGTGAATCCGGAGCTGCCGAGCGAGCTGTTTGGAGTTAAGATCACACAGGAGGAATAGTTTAGTATGCAGATTCAGGCGCCGAAGGGCACGAAGGACGTGCTGCCGCAGGAAAGCTATAAATGGCAGTTTGTGGAATCAAAAATCAGGGAGCTGTGCCGTCTTTACGGCATATATGAGATCAGAACGCCCGTGATCGAGCATACGGAGCTTTTTGCGCGCGGCGTGGGCGACACCACCGACATCGTGCAGAAGGAAATGTATACCTTCACCGATAAGGGCGACCGCTCCATCACCCTCAAGCCGGAGGGCACGGCGGGCGTTGTGCGCGCCTTCCTTGAAAACCGCCTTTTCAACGAGCCAATGCCGCAGAAGATGTTTTACCTCAATTCGCCCGTTTTCCGCTATGAAAAGCCGCAGGCGGGCAGGCTGAGGGAGCATCACCAGTTCGGCATAGAGCTCTTCGGCTCGCCCTCGTATGAGGCGGATGCGGAGATAATGCTGCTTGCGCTCGAGCTTTTAAAGCAGCTTGGGCTTTCCGATCTGGCGCTGCACATAAATTCCATCGGCTGCAAAAAATGCCGCAGGCAGTATAATGAGGCGCTGCGGGCGTATCTTGACGACCATATCGAGGAAATGTGCTCCACCTGCAAATCGAGGATCGACCGCAACCCGATGCGCATCATCGACTGCAAGGAGGAAAAATGCAGACAGATCTGCAAGGGTGCGCCCCGCACGATAGATTTTCTTTGCGACGACTGCAAGGCGCATTTTGAAGGCCTCAAGCGCAATCTCGATTTCTGCGGCGTGAGCTACGTTGTGGACACGGATATTGTGCGCGGACTCGATTATTACACAGGCACCGTGTTTGAGATAGTTTCAAATAACGTTGGCGCGCAGGGCACGGTGTGCGGCGGCGGCAGGTATAACGACCTTGTGGAGGAGCTTGGCGGACAGCCGCTCCCCGCCGTGGGCTTCGGGCTTGGGCTTGAGCGCCTGCTGCTTGTGATGGAAAACACGAGGGCGATCTTCCCGGACGCGCCGAAGGTAAAGGTGTATTTCGCGGCAACGGGCGAAAGGCCGAGGCTGCTTGCGTTCAGCCTTGTGCAGCAGCTCCGCGAAAAGGGCATTCCGGCGGAGTTTGACCACATGGACAGGAGCATCAAGGCGCAGTTCAAGTATGCCAATAAGCTTGGCGCACAGTACACCGTGGTGATAGGCGACGACGAGCTGAACGACGGCTCCGCCAATATCAAGAATATGGGCGACGGCATCGAAACCATGGTGCAGCTCGACGACATAGTTGATTTTTTCACGGAATAGCTTCAAAAAACGGTCATTAAGCCCCGCTTGATCGATTTTTAACGGGGCGAAGCGAGAAAAAAATGGAAAGCAGGCTCAGCTCTATCGGCACAGTACACGAAATAAACGGAGGCATGGCAAAGGTCGTGTTCACGCGCTCAAAGGCGTGCGGCGACTGCCATGCCTGCGCCTCGTTTGGCGACGGCAAGGCCGTGATCGAGCTAAAAAACACCGTCGGCGCGAAGGTGGGGGACAGAGTGGTGATAGAGCTGCACCCGGGCGGCGTTTTCAAGGCAAGCCTCATCCTTTACGGCATTCCGCTTATCGCGCTGCTTGCGGGCGTGCTGCTCGGAAGCAGGATAAGCGACCTTGCAGGCGCGCTCATCGGCATTGGCGCCGCGGCTGCATCGCTTGTTTTGATACGGTTTTTGGATAAAAAATTGAAAAAGCAAAGCTGCTTCGAGCCGGAGATGAAAAGCATAGCAAGCTTCGATTCAGGCGGCGAAAGCTGAACCCCTGCGCGCTTATTGCGCGCTTTTTTAGTATAAAAGCTGTCGTTATTTTACTTAAATCGCGCTCAGGCAGTTGCAAAACCGCGTTTTTTGAAGTAAAATATACTTATTGATTCCGGTGCGCCGCAGAGGGCATGAGCCTTGTGCAGATCGGCGGACCCGCGCGGAGGAAATATGAATAGAAAAATTCTGAGAAAACTTGCGTTTGTGCTTACCCTGGCGCTTGCAGCGGCGCTGCTTTTCGGCGCGCTTGCCTGCGAAACCGCGCCCAAGGATATAACCTTTAAAAACGAGCTTTCCGTGCCGGTAAATATCTATTTCAGCCGGGCGGACGACGACGAGTGGAGCGACAGCCCCACGGCGGTGAACGTGCGGAGCGGATCGAGCGTTGGCATCGGCTTTTCGCAGATAGACAGCGAGAGCGGCAAAAGATTCGACATAGGCGCGATAGACGGAGCCTCCATGAATTACGACGTGCATGACACCGTGCTTTACACGGGCGATTTGGTCGTGCTCTCGGGCAATACCCAAAGCGCCGTTTACACCATCACCCGCGCGGACGGCACCGTGACGGAGCTCAGCGCATATATCCATCCGAACGACTGACGGATTCGGCGTTTCCGCGCGTCGGTTACGCTGACCGGTTACGCTCATCGGTTAATATGGCTTCGACAATGCGCAAAGGCGCTGCGATTATTTGAGGAAAAATGAAAAAAACTATATTTACCAAGCTTTTTATACTGCTTTTTGCCGCCGCGATCGCGCTTTTTGCCGCCGCCTGCTCGTGCGGCAAGGAGGGGGGCAGCACTCCCGCGCCGCAGATCTCGGGCGGTGAGCAGGAGTGGAACGGCATCACCGTGTTTGTGCCGGACGGAATGGAGCTTGCCCCAAGCGCGCTCGATTCATCCGATCCGAACACCGTTTACGTGCAGAGCAAAAACGATCAGCTCAGCTATTTTCTTATAAATCTGACCGATGAAAGCTCCGCGAGGGCGAGCGTTAAGACCAAGCTGGAGCTGAATTCCGGTGAGGAGGTCAGCTTCAGCGAGGGCGGCGTGGAATGGACGGGCGTAAAATTCAAATACGCCGGTCTTGTGGATAATTTTGAGGTGTACGCGAACGTGAACGGCAAAACCGTGAGCGTTTCCGGCTCAAGATTCTCCTGCGATTCGGCTGAGGCGCGGAAGGTGCTTTCATCGATCAAGGTTGCCGAATGAGCCGCCTTTGAGGGAATGATTATGGTTAAAAACGGAGCTTTCAACAGAATTATTGCCGCGCTGCTGCTTTTGGCGCTGCTTCTTCCGCTGCTGCTTTCCTGCGGCCGTGAGCCGATGGTGGAGCCCTTCACAAGGCCGCCGGATTCCGCCTTCCCGCAGGACACCTCCGCCGTTCAAAGCGCCGGCCCAAAGAGCACGGTCGGCCCCGCCGCCTCTCTCACCGTTAAAAACGAGCTTCAGGCGCTTATCGCGCAGCTTTACATCAGCCCCGCCGAGGCCTCCAACTGGGGAAATGCGGCCGTGACCGAGCTTGGTGCGGGCGAGGAGAGGCGCATCGACTTCGCTGCTTTTTCCGCTGTTCCCGGCGAAAAATACGATATCGGCACCATCGACGAAAACGGCGTGAATTACGATTGCTTTGACGTGGTGCTGCTGGACGGCGATACTATAAGCCTTTCCGGAAACGCGGAAAAGGCGGAGTTCAGGCTTGAAAGGGCGGGCGGAGCGGTTGAAACGCTCGACGCAAAGGTTTATAATGACGAGCCGAGCGAAGTGAAGCGCGTTTCGTTCATCACTCCCTACGTTTCGCGCAGCTCCGATTATTCGGTGGACGGCGAAACGGGCGAGGTTTACGCGGATTATTCCTTTACCGAGCTGAAGCTGAACAGCAAGGACGCGGGGCGTTTCCCGCTGCTTGAAAAAACGCTTGAAGCGGAGAATAAAAGGCGCTCCGAGACCTCCCGCGAGGCGTATGCCGAGTTTGCTGAAAACGCGCTCAAGCTTCGCCGGGATGAGCCCTCGCAGCCCCTGCGCACTGCTGCATTTTCGGATGAGGTTTTCATAAAGCGAACCGATGAAAAGCTTTTGAGCATACTCCTTGTTCAGTCAAAAAGCGTGAACGGCGTGGAGGAGCTCACGTATTCCTCTGCGAATTTCGACCCCGAAACGGGCGCGCTTCTGATGCTTTCGGACGCGTTGAAGGAGACGCAAAATCTTCAAGCCATCATTTATGACGAGCTTGTGAAGGCCTACGGCGGCTTCCCCTTCGATGACGAGCTGGAGCTTGCCGGCGAATTCAGCCGACCCTCGGAAAAGCTTATCTGGAGCGTGGAGCCGAAGGGGCTTGGCATCATGCTGAACGGCGCGGCGTTCGAGGCGGAGAATAAGTATTACGAGATCTTCATTCCTTTTGAGGATCATCCGGAGCTTTTGGCGGAAAAATACAGGCCCGCAAACGAAAACTACGCGCTCACCATACCGTGCGGAAGGGCTGTTCACACGATGGCGGAGGGAAAGCGCGCTTCGGTTGAGGTGGACTTTGCCGAGGGCGAGGCCGATGAGCCTGCCGTGCTTCGCATAGTATACGGCGGCGCGGAGTACAGCGAGGAGCTGAGCGGCGTTTACGATGCGGAGGCAAGCCTTGCGCATATCGGCGGCAGGGAGCTGCTGTATCTTGATATGCTTTCCGACAACGACAACCGCTTCCTGCTTGTGTTTTCGCTTGAGGACGGCGGAATAATTCCGCTCGGCACTTTCCCCGGCTCGTGGAGCTATGCCTATTCCGCAAACGCCGCGGGCTCCTTCAGCAAGCTGATAATGCCGATGGCGGATCCCGCAAGCTTCAGCCTTTATACCACCACGGAGCTGCTTGGCACCGTGGACGCGAGCAAGACCTATTCCATAGGCGAAAACGGAATGCCGGAAACCGAGGATACGTATTTCAACGTGATCCGCCCGGACGTGGAGTTCACGCTGAAAACCCCGCTGGAGCTTCCCCTTGTGTCCGAGACGGGCGAGGCGGAGGAAGGCACCGCCATGCTTGAGGCGGGGAGCACGCTCGTTTATTTCAGAACGGACGGCGAAAAAACTGCCGATCTTGCGCTGGAGGACGGCAGATTTGTGCGCATTACGGTGGAAAACCACCTCATAAACGGCGCCTCGGTGGACGAGGTGCTTGACGGAGTGGTGTATTCCGGCTGACGGGGAATCACCGGTGACGCGCCAATATAAATGCTTCAACACGGCGAAAGCCGAAGAAACTATAACCAATCAATTTGCAATATGCAGAAGGAGGAAAAATGAGCATTTTCGACGATTTGAAAAACAAAGTCGGCGGCATGGTAAAGGATGCCGCGAAGGGGCTTGGCGATAAGAAAAAGGACGTGGTTTTCCCTAAGCTTCCCGATACCTACGAGGAGTTTATCGCTCTGCCGCAGGCTTCGCTTGCCGATCCATTCGACACTGCGGCGCTGACGGTGCTTGCGTTTTGCTATTATCCCTCGGACAGCGCGCTTTCGCTCAGGATGCTGGATTATCTGCGCGGCCCGCGCCCGCTCAGCGCGATGGATAAGCAGTTTATTGCGGACAGATTCCGCGATAAGGACTATGTGCCGCGCTCCTATTTCAACGGCGCCACCTATAAAAACGATTACGTTCCGGCGGAGCCGTACAGCGTGAGCCCGTTCACCAATCCACATTCGGAGATCCAGGAGAATATGCTCCGGCTTTGGCTCAATTCCGGCGGTGCGGACAGCCCGCGCTACGTGGACGTGCGCCTTGCAAAGGACGGGAAATGGTATCTTTGGGAGCAGTACATCCTTGCGGGCATCAGGGAGCCGGAGAGCAGCAATCCATGGGCATAAGCTATGCGCCCTGCTGCGCCGCGGCAGGCCGAAGTAAAAAACCTGTTGCGGCGCAATCTTCTGCTGTAAACTATAATTTAATAATTACTTTGGGAACGGCGGTTTCGCTTGGGAGGGGAAAGGTTCCTTTCTTTGATGCGGCCGTTTTTTGTGTGTAAAATTTGTGACAAATTTCGCAACCTTATTGCTTTTTTGATATACAGGGGTTATAATTTTGATGTAAACGTATGCGCCGAAGCTGCGGGTCACGGTTGAATTGGCCCGAAAAGGCGCTGCGGATTCTCTTTAAAGCTCAAGGAGGTATTTTAAATGGAGAACAACAGACCAAGAGGACGCAACAGAACCGTTTCGGGTCAGGCAAGCGGCGACAGCATGAAGAAGCGCGGCTCCGGCCTCGGCACGGGTCCCGTTGGCAGGAAAGAGGGCTACAGCGGCAGGCCCACCGGCAGCGGCTCCGCTGCGGGCGGCAATCAGACCACGGGAGGCTTCGGCAGACCCACCGGCAGCGGCAGACCCGTCGGCGGCAACGGCGGCCAGCAGTTCCACAGCACCGGAAGCACGGGCCACGGTGCAAGCGGCGTTACCCGCGCTGGCGGCATCGGCATAGGCGGCATAATCCTTGCCGTTATCGCATTTTTCCTCATCAGCAGGTGCAGCGGCGGCGGACTCTTCGGCGGCGGCGGCACTACCGATATAAGCGGCGGCGGTCAGCAGCAGGGTCAGCAGCAGGGTCAGCAGGGCGGCAATCAGGGCGGCTCAAGCGGCCTTTTCTCCGGCGTTCTCGGCAGCCTGATGGGCGATTCCTTCTCAAGCGGCGGCACCGTTTCCACCGGCTGGGTGCAGAGCGCGAACACCGGCAAGCTCAACACCTCCGTGGCTGAGGGCTCAAGGGCAAAGCGCACCCAGATCCTCGGCGGCGGCAGGGACGTTATCACCATGATGGTTTATATGTGCGGCACCGACCTTGAATCCAAGCACGGCATGGGCACGAACGACCTTCAGGAGATGCTGAACGCCCGATTTGGCGACAATATAAACCTCATCGTGTTCACGGGCGGCTGCAAGCAGTGGAAAAACAACGTGGTAAGCTCAAGCGCCAACCAGATCTACAAGGTTGAAAACGGCGGCCTCAAGTGCCTTGTGCAGAACGCGGGCACCGAATCGCTCACCAAGCCCAACGTGCTCACCAGCTTCATCAATTTCTGCAAGCAGAACTATCCCGCGAACCGCTATCAGCTCATCCTTTGGGATCACGGCTGCGGCACCGTCAGCGGCTACGGCTACGACGAAAAGAACGCGAGCAGCGGCTCCATGTCCCTCAAGGGCATAAGCGACGCTATCAAAAATTCGCAGACGACCTTCGATTTCATCGGCTTTGACGCCTGCCTTATGGCAACGCTTGAAACGGGCCTCATGCTCGAGCCCTATGCCGATTACATGATCGCCTCCGAGGAAACCGAGCCCGGCGTCGGCTGGTATTACACCAACTGGCTCACCGCCCTTGGCAACAACACCTCCATGCCCACGGTGGAGCTTGGCAAGATGATCGTGGATGAATTTGTGGACGAATGCAACCGCAAGTGCCCCGGCCAAAAGACCACGCTCTCCGTTGTGGACCTTGCGGAGCTTGCGCACACCGTGGCTCCCAAGTTCTCTGATTTCGCCGTTGCCACCGCGAATCAGGTTCAGAGCGACTATCAAAAGGTTTCGGATGCAAGAAGCGGCGCGCGCGAGTTTGCCGCTTCCAGCAAGATAGACCAGATCGACCTTGTGCATCTTGCCTACAACCTTGACACCGCCGAGAGCAAGGCGCTTGCAAGCTCCATCCTCGGCGCCGTTAAGTACAACAAAACATCATCCAATATGTCAAACAGCTACGGCCTTTCCATCTTCTTCCCCTATAAAAGGTCATCCAAGGTGGACAGCGCTGTGGCAACCTATAACGCCATCGGTATAGACAGCGAATACTCCCGCTGCATCCAGCAGTTTGCAAGCATGGGCGTTGCGGGCCAGGCGATGGGTCAAACCGCCTCCGCGGGCGGCGTTTCCTCGCCCCTCTCCTCGCTGCTTGGCGGCACCAGCGCGGGCAGCGGCGCAGCCCAGTCCGTGGGCGGCATCAGCGATCTGCTCGGCGGTCTGCTTGGCGGCGGCGGTGGCGGCGGCGATCTGCTTTCCTCCCTCACCGGCGGCAGCTCCGATTTCTTCGGCAGGAGCATCGGCGATAAGGAGGAGACCGCGCAGTACCTCTATCAGCACTATTTCGATCCGAACAACCTCGTTTGGAAGAATGAAAACGGCAGCAGCGTGATGCAGCTTTCCGAGGCTCAGTGGAACCTGGTGCATAATCTGCAGCTCAACGTGTTCTACGACGACGGCGAGGGCTATATCGACCTCGGCTTGGACAATATCTATGATTTCACCAAGGATGGCAAGCTGATCGGCGAATACGACGGCACATGGCTCGCTATCGACAATCAGCCCGTGGCGTGCTACGTTATGGACGAGAGCTACGAGGGCAGCAGCTATATCATCACCGCAAGGGTACCCTGCCTGCTCAACGGCGACCGCGCGGAGCTCATCATCGTGTTTGACAATGCGCATGAGAACGGCTATATCGCGGGCGCGCGCAATATCTACGTGAACGGCGAAACCGAGACCATAGCAAAGGGCATCACCGAGCTTCAGTCCGGCGACAAGATCGAGGTAATCTGCGATTATTACGACTACAACGGCAATTATCAGGATACCTACGTCTTCGGCAATCCCATCACCTATACCGGCAGCAACACCCTCAGCAACGTGAAGCTGCCCGATTGGCAGAAAGCCGCGAGCGCGACCTATCTGTTCACCGATATCTACAACCAGGAATATTGGTCCCCCGTTATGATCAATAAATAATTCCGCAGCACGAACGAAGGCGGCGCGAGGATGATCCCCGCGCCGCCTGTTTATATTTATCGGCTTCATGCTTTTTCGTTAAGGCCCGATGATAACAGCAGCTTTTCTCTGTGGCGCATCATTCAAAATGCGCTCCGATAACGAGCCGCAGCCCCACCTCAAGCCCCGCCTTGAGGGACTCTATATCAAGCCATTCCTCCCTTGTGTGCGCGCCGCCGCCGCGCATCAGCCCGAAGGTCACGGCGGGAATGCCGAGCGAAAGCGGGATGTTTGCGTCCGTGGAGCCTATGCCGAGCTTCGGCAGCTCTCCGGTCACGGCCTCTATCTCGCGCGCGCAGCGCTCCACAAGCGCTTCAAACGCCGCTTCATCCACCTTGCCGCCGCAGGGGCGCTCTCCAAGAAGCTCCGCCTCAAACGCGGCCTTTTCGCAATTCGCCTCGGAAAGAAGCGCCTTGAACTGCTCGCGCATAAAGCGCAGCGAATCGGCGTTTTCGGAGCGGTATTCATACAGCATTTCGCAGCTCTGCGCGATAGTGTTTACCGATGTGCCGCCGCTGACAGTGCCAACGTTATAGGTGGTTCGCCCCTCAAACGGCGGAAGCGGCTGCTCATAGAGCCTTGAAATAAGCCTTGCGCTGTGGTGGATCGCACTCGCGTTTCCAAAGCCGCCGAAGGAATGCCCGCCCTCGGTGCGCACGGAGATTCGCCAGCGCTCCGAGCCAACCGCCTTAACGCAGATCGCGTCAAGCTCGCAGTCGAAGGAAACCACCTGCCTGATCCTGCCCGCGTGATCCTTCATTAGCTGCCGAATGCCCTTCAGATTGCCAAGCCCCTCCTCGCAGGAGTTCAGCGCAAACATCACGGGGCTTGCACTCTTCATGCCATGCTCGCGGATATAGCGCAGCATGGTGAGTATCGCCGCCACGTTCGCCGTGTCGTCCCCCACGCCGGGGGCAAGCATCCTGCCGCCCTCGATGCGCACGGGAAGGGGCTCCGGATCGGGAAATACCACGTCCGTATGAGCGGTGTAGCAGCTTATTTCCCCGTCCGAATCTGTGAAGAACGGCACTATCACGTTCTTTGCTTCGTCCGTGCGGCACGGGAGACCGTGCGAAGCGAGCCAATCCGTGATGAACTTCACCCGCCTGTCCTCCTCGCCGGAGGGCGCGGGTATCGCGGCAAGGGCCTTGAGCAGCTCGATATGCTCGTTAAAATGCGCTTCTATCCAGCTTTTAATTTCCTCGATCGTGTTTTGATTTACTCTCATTTGCGTTTGCTCCTTTTCATGGTTCGGCTCTATTATACCATTTTGCGAAGCGAATTGATACAAATAATGCGCAGAATCCGCATTCGACAGAAGAAAAAACGGGGTAAAAAAGCGGCGTACCGAAAACCGATACGCCGTGTATATTTGCATTGGGTGAAATCCTTGATGCGCACAGCAAGCCGCAGCAGCGCTTATGCCCGCCGCCTCAGCCAAGAGCGCCGATCCATGCGCGAAGTTCATCCTCCGATACTCCGCCGCCGAACCTTCTGCCCTCAAGCCATGTTCCGCTCCCCGCGAGCCCTGCAAGGTTCTGCCCGCTCCTGCCGATGCCGCTGGAGCCGGAGGTGCAGAACGGGATCATGGTGATCGAGCCAAAATCATAGGTTTCCACAAATGTGTCCATTATGCGCGGCTCCTCGCCCCACCAGATGGGGTAGCCGATATATATGCGCTCGTAGCCCTCAAGCGAAATGCTTTCGCTGCCGATTGCGGGGCGGGCGCTCTTATCGTTCTGCTCGATGGTGGCTCTGCTGCCGCTGTCGTGCCAGTTCAGATCGGCGCTCGTGTACTCCTGCGCCGCCTTTATCTCGTAAAGATCGGCATTTTCAATGGAGGCGATCCTCTGCGCCACGGCGCTTGTGGTGCCGGTTGCGGAGAATACAACCACCAGCACGCGCTTGCGCTCCGGCGGTTCCGTGCGCGGAGCCGTCGGCACCGCAGTCTGTGCGCTTTCTTCCGGCGCTTCGGTCGGCGCGTCGGTTACCTGAGCATCGGGGGAGGGCGCTTCGGTCGGCTTTGAAGCTGCGGTGGGAGCGAATGAATGAAAAGGCGGTGGGCAAGGGCGGTGGGGAACGGCAGGAACGGCGGGGAAACGGCATAAACGGGATTGAAACGGTATGGATCGGCGAAAAGCAGCAAAAAACCCCAAGATCGCTCTCGGGGTGGAAATTCCGGTTTATTCAATTATTCCGGCGTTTTTTACGCCAAGTATCTTGCTAATAATTCTTAGGAATCAATGCCGCGCTGCGCGCTCCGCTTTTTGGCAATAATCAGTATCGCTGCCGCCAATGCAAGAGCGGTTATACCGAAAGCGGCGGTCGAAGCCATGCCCGTGGGGGGTGAGGGCGGCGAAGTCGGCTGCGGCGTGGGAGCGCCGGTGGGCTCGGGCGTGGGCGTGGGCGTTTCGCCGGGCGTGGGCGTGGGTGTGGGCGTTTCGCCGGGTTCGGGCGTGGGCGTTTCGCCCGGCTCGGGAGTGGGCGTTTCACCGGGCGCGGGTGTGGGCGTTTCGCCCGGCTCGGGAGTGGGCGTTTCACCGGGCGCGGGAGTGGGAGTGGGGGGCGGAACAAGGCCCGATTTGGGCGCCGCCAATACCGCATAGACCCAGCTTGCGGTCTCCCCGTCCCAGCTCGGGAGCAGCACGAGGAAGGGCAGGCTGGTGTAGGTGTTGCCGCTCTGCTCCACATCGTGCCCAACCACAAGATAGAGCCCGTGCGCAAGCGGAGCGCTGCCGGAGGCGGGGAAGCGGACGCGGCCGTTTGCATTCGTAACGCCGGATTCGGTCGGCTCCGCACCGATGCGCCCCACGTGATCCGCCATCTGCTGCGCAAGCGCGTCCCAGCCGTAGTGATCCTCAAAGCCCTCTATCGTGAAATAGCCGGCGAAGGGCTCCGCGACCTCGTAGCCGTATAGGGAGCTGTATCGCGCCGCATAGTATATATCAAACCTTGCGCCGGAAAGCGCAGTGCCGCCGTTCACAAATTCGATGGTCAGCGAAACGGGCTGCTCCGCCCTGATTCGCGCAAATGCGGGGAGCGCCGCGCACACAAAGGCAAGCAGCAGAATAAACGCGCGCTTGATGAAATTCATATCGGCTCCCCTTTCTGTTTTTTGGTTATACTATCGGTTTTCAGATCAAAGCTTATTCTTTAAAGCTCTGTTTTTTGAAGCTCTGCTCTTTGAAGCCTTATTCTTCGGAAGAACTCCGCGCTTCTTTGGCTTCGGCGTTTATTTCGCCTTGCTTCGAGGCTTTTTTTGCCCTTTTTCTTGCGGCAAGCCTCAGGATCAGAATAATAATTATCAGCAGCAGTATCCCGGCAACTATCGCAAGCACGATGTAAAACGGCTCCGTGACGCTGCTCTGCGCCTGCTCCGCTTTCGCCTTGACCTCCTCGGCGATGGCTTCGGTGGTTTCGATGCGATGGCCGCGAACGAGCAGCCTGTGGGAGTTCACCCCGTACGGCGTGCAGGTCACAAGGGTGCAGTAATCCATGCCCGGCACTATGCCAAGCGCGTCCGCCTCATGCGGCAGCACCACGAGCACCTGATCCACCTCGTAGGTGAGCACCACTCCGATCGTGCTGAGCGTGAATACGTCGCCCTCATGCACCGCGTCCAGATAGGTGAATAATTTGGCGCTCGGCAGGCCCGTATGCCCTGAAATAACGCAGTGCGTGTTTTCACCGCCGACGGGGAGCGAGCTTGTGTCCACGTGCCCGGCGTTTGACTGAAGGGTGCCCTCGTCGGTGCCGTGGCAGAGCGGCAGATGGCAGTTTATACTCGGTATGTCGATATATGCCATCATGCCGGTGTCGGTCACGTTCAAAACCTTATCGTACTCAAGCTTTTCCTCCGGCGGAGTTTCGATGCCTCGGCTGAGGTCAAAAAGCTGCTTGTTGTAAAGCACGGCCTCATCCCACATACGCTTGAAGGTTTCGTCGTCAAAGGCACTTATCCTGTCCGCATAGTCCACGATTGCGCCCGATTGGTGAACGCGATTATAGTAATCGCTCAAGGTGGGGTAAAGTATGAACGAAAGCCCCGCAAGCAGGATCACGACTGCCAGAACGGCAAGCACATACTTTTTCATAGGAAAGCCTCTCGGTTTAGCGGTGGGGAGCGCAGGAGGGCCCCGCCCTCCCGCGCTTTATGCCGCCGGCGCGGCCCGATCAAAGGGCCGCAGGCCGGCGGGCGGTTACGGATCTAAAATCAGCTTCAGGACTTTTTGCGCTCACGGGAGAGCATGAGCACGAACACTACGGCCGCCGCAACGAGGACGCCGCCGACGATGTAGAAGATGTAGGTGCCGATGCCGCCGGTGGAGGGAAGCACGGAGCCGGGGGTGTTGGAAACGCGCACGAACTCGGAGAGCGCAAGGAAGATCTCGGACTCGTTAAGACCGATCGCGGTGGAATCGGAGCCGTCCACAACCACCTCGATGGGGTCGGTGAGCACGGTGTAGCCCGAGGGAGCCGCGGTTTCAACGAGGTAGTAGGTGCCGTCCGCAAGGCCGCCGAACTGAGCGCCGCCCTCCGCGTCCGTGGTCACCTCGGTAGCCTCGGCCTGAGTGTCCTTCCAGGTCACAACGTGGGTGGTTTCGTCAACGTGATAGAACTTGCCTTCCGCGTTCTTCAGCACGAACTTCGCACCGGGAAGCTTGGACTCGGGGGAGCCGGTTTCAAACTTGTCGATGATGATGGTGGAGGTGTAGTGCTTGGTCATGCTGTCCTTATGGTGCTGAGAGTTCTCGTCACCGTAGTCAAGGCCCGCGTTGTTCTCGCTGATGACGCCGATCGCGTTTTCATTCACGGTGGCGGTATAGGTGATCACAACGTCGTCGCCCGCATGGTCGGCCTGAAGCGCAAGCATATCGATGGAAAGATCGAAGCCGCAGAGACGGTCGTCGGCGGCGTCGTCGGGAGTGGCGGGATCGTTCTCGTCAACGTAGTTGTAGCGGATCTGGTTGCCGGTGAGCTCCGCCTCGGGATCGTATACGCGATCGAGGGTGAGGGTGGTATCGCCGATCTTTACCACAACGGAATCGGCGGTAAGATCAAGGCCGCTGGTGAGATAATCGCTCACAAGGTAGAAATAGGATTCCTGCTCGGCGGGGAGGGTGGGAACCTTGCCGGTGATCCTGAAGTTGAGCGTGTCGCCAACGTTTACGCCGGATTCGTTGCCCCAAACGCCGGTTTCGATCTCGACCTGTTTATCAAAGGGCATATCGTTCTTATCCTGAATGGCGATCTCATCGTTAAGCACGGTGCAGAGGGAAGCAAGGTCGCCCGCACCGGGCACAACGAGATAATAGCCGGGAGCAACGGCGCCGGTGGTCAGCTTGCCGGAGGCTTCCGCAAAGGGGATCGCGGTGGCGCCGACGGGGATATTCTCCTTTGCCCACGCAGCGAAATCGGCAGCCTTGAAGTAAGGCAGCTTGGTCACGGTGCCGTCCGCGGCGATCTGAAGACCGGAGAGCTCGCCCGCTTCAAGCGCCGCTATGATGGCGGCCTTCCAGGGGTCGGCAGCGGTGTAGGTGAGAGTGCCGTTATCGTCGGTAACGGAGAAGATCTGATAGGCGCTGTAGGTTACGCCGTCGGCGGGCTCCATGATGGTGATGGAGCCGGTGGGCTGGGGAGTCGCAAAGGCGGGTACCGCCATGGCGATCAGGAGCAGTGCCGCTGCAAAGGCAGCGAAGATTCTTGTGGACTTCTTCATTACAGTTTCCTCCTAATGATGAATTATTTGTCCGTTGGTCGGGGGCAGACCGTGTTAAGCACGGCGCCTCCTTTTGTAAAAATGTATACAAATCACAAGTACCGCGCCCGTGATCAACAGCGCCGCTCCCGTGAGCTGATACCGAGGTTCGCCGCTTCCGCCCGTTTCGGGAAGCCGCCAGTAGGAATTGGTGATCATAACCGTTGCGGACGGCTGATCGACCGTGTACGCCGAATTGTAACTTTCCGGCGTTAACTCGTGAACGTAGTAAACGTAATACTTTTCGTTTTGATAGAAGCCGTAGGCAAGGTCGCTTACAACCCTGCGCCATGAGGCGCTGAGCGGGTCGGCGTCCGCCTCGGTGAGCACCACTGTGCGCGTGTCCACGATCGAGCCGCGCAGCGCGGCGGGAACATAGCCCGCTTCCACCGCCCTTGGGGGCACGGAAGCGCCGTATTCCACGGTTTCGATAACCACGGTGAGGCTGCCGGGCCGTTGGCGGTGAGCGTCGTTTTGATCGTTCCACACCTTCTGAACGGTCAGCTCGATGGGCTCTGTCTCGCAGGGATCCTTCATTTCGCCGGGCATGGGCGTCATGCCGATGAGGCTGTCGCCAAGCACCGTGTCCGCCATGCCGACGTATCTGGCGTTTGAGCGGAAGGCGTTCAGCCTGCGCTCGGCGGAGCCGCGCTCCACCGCGCCGGAAAGATCGGTCAGGGCCTTTATAACGCTTCGATGCTCCACCGTGTAGCGGTTGAAGGCGGCGCCGGAAACGGAGGAGGTATCCTCCTGCGCGGCGGCTATCAGAGCGCCGCCGGAGGTGTAGGCTCCGGTATAGGCCTCGTCGCGGCCGCGATAGATATAATACCTGTTTTCTATGCCCTCCAGCCTGTTTGCGGTCTGCGCGTTTTCGTTGTAGTGCGCGCCGCCCCTGAACGGCCCCGTTTTATCGGCAGCGCCGCGAACGCCGTCCAGAAGCTCCGCCGTGCTGTGGCTCACGAAGCCGCGCTCGTTGTAGCCGATGAAGCCGCCCGCATAGCCGAGCTTGCCGCTGCCGTCCGCATTATAGGTTGCGCCGCCGCCGAACACGTCGAAGCCGTCGCTTATGCCGCGCACAAGGCAGTTTCTAATGGAGGTTCGGTTCAGCTCCACAAGCTCCACCCTGAGATTGGCTTCGTTCACCGTGCCGTCCGTGCCGACGGGGAGCGTTATCTCGGAGGAGCCGAGCACGAGCGTTACGGCCGTGGGCGCGTCCGTTTCCGGATCGCGCGAGGCAACGGAGAGGGAGATCACAAGCCCGAAAAGGTTAAGCTTGATAAGATTGCCGTCGGATAAAACCTTGATGCCGAGCAGATCGCCGTACAGGTCGATAAGCCCAAGGTTTTCAAGGTAGCCTATGCCGAGGCCCGCAAGCAGCAGCCGCAGTATCCACGCCACTGCGCCAACAAGATCCGAGCTTGCCTCAAGATCGCCGAGGAAAGCAACGGAGGATCTGCCCACAAAGCCGCCCGCGATCTGCGGACTTATCACCTTTCTGAGCCTGAGCGCGGAGCATTCGTTTATCTGCGCGATATCCGCAAAGCCGATGAAGCCGCCCGCGCACGCGCCGTTCAGATGATACAGCTCGTCGCCTATGCTTTCTTCGGTTTGCTTTACGGTGGCTTTCACCGTGAAGCCGTCGTTATCGCCGCCAAAGCCGGTCACCTCGTCGCCGCTGAAGGTGGAGCCGATGATATTCATAAGCTGCAGGCTTGCCGAAAGGTCCAGCCCCAGCGCATCAAGCAGCTTGCCAAGGGTGCTCTCGCCGTCCACGGCTGCGCCCGAAAGATCGAGCAGGCTCTTTGTGCCGGAATGACCCACGAAGCCGCCCGCATAGCTCGGCGCCTCAACGCGGTTCAGTCCGTGCACCGCGCAGTCGTTCACGGTGCCGCTCATAACGCCGCCCGCAAAGCCGCCTGCTGCGCCCGTTACATCCGTATCCTCAAGCTGACCGCCGGTTTCACGACAATCGTGGGCATAAATGAGCATGCCTTCGCTCACGCCGTAGACCCTGGAACGGTAGATATAGGTTCTGAACACGTCCAGCAGGTCGATGGTGCCGAGGTTAATAACGTTCAGCAGATTGGCGGAGCTGCCGCCTATCTGCGCCACGCTGCCCACGGAGGCAAGGCCCACGAAGCCGCCGACGTACTCGCCGCCGTTCACGCCGCGCAGGTATTTCACCTCGATGTCGGTTTCGCCCGGATCGGTATCGGGGATGAACACTTCCGACGCGGCGCTGCCGCGCTTGGTGTTCACAAGGGTGGCCTGCAGATGGCCCGCGAAGCCGCCCGCATAGGGCGCGTATTTGGTAACGCCAGCGTCGCTGTATTCGCCGTCCACAACGAAGCCGTAGGCATCGAAGGTGCCGTCCCGCTTTATAAGGGATTCCACCTCCGCGTCGTTTATGGTGCAGACCGTGGCGTGCAGCGCGTCCAGCAGCCCGTCCTTGGAGCTGATGAGCCTGTTGAGCAGGCGCTGGATTATGCCGTTTGAGGCGTTGCTTGCGCCCGCCTTCACAAGGGCGGCGGAATCCGCCTTGCCCGCGTAGCCGCCCACGGCGTGAACGCCCTTTACCCGCTTGAGCTGGCGCACCGCGGTTTTTTCAAGCTGACCGCCGTAGGAGCCGCCAACGAAGCCGCCCGCGCAGCCGACGTATGCGTCGGAAGGATCGCCGAAGGTGTAGTCCTCCGGTATCATGTCGTCGTTTTCATGGATATGGCTGGCGATCGGGCCGCTCGCGCCGACCTGAAGGCCGTAGGCATAGCCCCTTGCCTCGCAATCCTTGATAGCGGGCACGAGCACCGAGCCGAGGTTCGGCGCAAGGGAGCCCACGTTCAGATCTATGCCGAGCAGGCTGATGCCGCCGACGGAGGCAAGATCGCCCGTTTGCATCTCGCCCGCGAAGCCGCCCGAGGCGCGCATGGAAAGCACGAGCTTCGTGTCCATGCATTCGCTGTATTCTATAACTCCGGAGTGCATCGAGCCCACGAAGCCGCCCGCGCAGCCGGAGACGAAGGTGGAGGGGTAGTTGTGGAAGATATGCCTGCCCGCCACAACGTGGGTGCCGTAATAGAAGCTTTCAAGCTCCGAGAAATCCGCGTTTAAAAGCTCGGGGGAGAACTGGCCGTAGCTGCCGACGTACTGCCGCCATTCGTTCCAGGTCTGCTCATCTATTCCGCGAAGCGGGCCGGTCAGAAAGCCGCGCTTTATGGTGGCATACGCCGCGTTCAGGGTGCCAAGCAGGTTATCCACCTCTAAAAGGCCGCCGAGCACGCTCAGGCTGCCGACGCTCTCGGTGCTGCCCGCCTCCATAAAGCCGCAGTAGCCGCCCGCGTATTCCGCGCCGTAAACGGAGCGGATGCGGTGCGCGGTGCAGGGGCGCTGAGGGCCGGTGTATTTGTTGTCGCCGTCGTTTTCTTCCTTCCAGGCGTCGTTGCTCATGCCCCAGATCTGAGCGCCGATGCTGTGGCCGACGTAGCCGCCCGCCATGCCGCGAACGAACATTCTGTCGGAAAAGCTTTCCGCACGAACCGCGCCGCCGCAGGGAACGCAGGTGGTTTCGCTGTTTCGCACGGTGGGCACGAAATCCTGAACGAGGGACGCAAGCCTCGCCGTGCTGCCTATAAGGCTCAGGCTGGACTCGGGAAGCACGTTTGCAACGTCGCCCGGCACCATCTCGCCCGCGTAGCCGCCGGCCGCCACCTCGCCGATGATATAGGCGAAGTTATAGCAGCTTGAATCCTGGATATGCCCGCCGGAGATCCTTGCCGCGAAGCCGCCGGCATAGGAAACGCCGTGCTCGTCAAAGGCGCCGTCATGCAGGTTCACGTGGGTGGAGGCAAGCACGCTGAAGCCGCCGGGAGCGCCGTACACGTTTGAATGCTCAATGGTGGAAACCACAACGCTCAGCACGCCAAGCACGTTCGCAAGGTCGATGCCGTTGCCAAGAAGGGAGAGATGATCGCCCACCGAGGCGGCGGAGCCTATGTCCATGTGGCCAATATAGCCCGCGGCATACTTCGCTCCGGCAACGGAATAGGGTATCTCGCCGGATTCGGAGGAGGCATAATTCAGGTACGCTGCGCCGCTGCCGCACTCAAGCGTGTCCGGAAAGATGCCGATGCGCGAATAGGCGTTTGTGTCGTCCGCCGTAAGGTGATCCGGCTCGTTTGGCTCGCGGTGCGAAAGCCTGTTCACGTCGGAATAGGAGATCTGCACGCTCTGGCCGTAGCCTATGAAGCCGCCCGCGCTGCCGGAGGAGGCGGGGGATGCTTCATTGGAATAGTCGTGCGCCGCGTAAACCGTGAAGCCGAGCGGCGAATTAACGCCCGCGTATTTGATGATGGGGATGTATACGTCCGCAACGCCAAGCAGATCGGTGGCGCTGATGGCGGAGGTGTCCGCCGCGCCAAGAAGGCTCAGTCCGCCGCCCGCGCTTGCGAGCGCGCCGGGGTAAACGTGCCCGCCCCAGCCGCCGGCGAAGCTGCCGCCGCGAACGTAAAGAATATTGTTTACCGACCACGGCTGCTCGCCGTCGCCGCAGGTGTAGTCGTAGGGGGTGTGCGGAGAGTCTATCGGGTTCAATCCGGTGTAGATATTGCCGCTGATCTCCTCCTGCTGCATGGTGTAGGAATTGACCTTGCCGCTGCGGAAATTGCCGGTAAAGCCGCCCGCGTAATCGCCGGAAACGAAGCCGCCGTCAACGTAGGTAACGTCGCATCCGTCGTAGGAGGGAACGAGCATCGGGATGGCGTCTATAAGCTTGTTGAGCTCAAGCAGCCCGCCGTCCCCAACGTGCGCCTCGTCCACAAGACCCGCCGCGCTGCCGGCGCTTGAGCAGGCCACGAAGCCTCCTGCGAAGCCGTCGTGCATATTGGCGGTAACGCTCTTGAGGCCGCTTGCGTGGCAGTCCACAAAGCGCACGCTGTTCGCGCTTGCGGCAAAGCCGCCGGCGGAGTATTCTATAAGCTGATCGGTCACCATTCCGGTTTCGGAAACGGTGTAGCCCGCAGTGATGCCGGAAACGCCCGCGCGAAGGTAGGTGGTGCGAACGCCCGCAAAGAGCGAAAGCAGATTGTTTACCTTAAGAAGCGTGATTCCGAGAAGTGTGAGGTCGAGGCCGCCGCCGTTCGCAAGGTCGCCAGGGCCGGTGGAGCCGACGAAGCCGCCGGCGCGGTTGTTTGCAAGCACGGAGCCGAGCTGCGTGAGCGAAACGTCCTTTATATCGCCGCCCACGGCCCAGCCGATGCCGCCCGCCGCGTAATCGCCCGGCTGCGTGCATTCCCCGCCCTCGTAAACGCCGGCGGTTACGGTATAGCCCGTTTCATCGTCGATGCCGTTTACGTAGGTGTGCGAAACCTCGAAGCCGAGGAACTGCGCAAGCCCCAGCGTGTCGCCAAGCAGACCGCCCACGTTTGCCGTGGTAAGATAGCCCGCTATGCCGCCCGCAAAATCCTTTGCGGAGGAAACGCTCACAAGCTGCGTCACGGTGTTGTTTCGCGCTGCCTCGGGGGGAATGGGAAGGGCGGTTATGTATTCGTCGCCGCGTTTTCTTTTGTATTTTGCAAGATCACGCAGATGCGTTTCGTCGCTCCTTGCGATCACCACGCCGTCGCCGCGGCCCACGATGCCGCCGACGTATGAGCCGCCGGACACGGTCAGCTCGCCCTCGATGTTCGCGCCGAGTATAGCGGCATTCGCTATGCCGCCCAGATCGAGCAGCGACTGATCGCCGCCCTCGCCCAGAAGACCTGCGGCAATAACCTTTACCGCGTCAAGAAGCGAATCCTTTTCCTCAAGGAAATCGCCGAGGCCCATCAGCGTGCCGAGCCTTGCATAGCCCGCGAAGCCGCCTATGTAATCCTTTTCGCCCTCAACCGTGATAACGCTGAGTGCGTCGATATCATCGTTTATGCCGTAGCTGTTTGCAAGCACGCCCGCAAAGCCGCCAAGATACGAGCCGCCCGAAACGGTGATGCTTGAATTTGTTATGGAGCAGTTCACAAGCTCCGTCTGCGGATGAAGCTGAGCAAGCACGTCTATCCCAAGGCCGGAAAGGGTGCCCTTGATGATGCCGTCCCTCGCAACGCCGGTGAAGCCGCCGCCGAAATGATGCGCCGAAACGGTCATCTCGCTTGAATCCACCCTGCAGCCGCGTACCACGGTGCCCACGAGGCTTCCCGAGAAGCCGCCCACGCCGTATTTGCCGTTCTCCACGGAAACCTTGCCGTTTTTCACGGTGCAGTCTGCTATCCTGGGGGAAACGTAGCCAATGGGGATGAGGCTGCCGAGGGGCAGCGCGTTTTCAAGCAAAACGTTTATCAGGTCGCCCAGTCCGAGACCGGGGATGATATTCAGAAGGGTGGCGAGCCCGGTCACAACGGCTTCGACCGCGCCCGAAAGCAGATCGTAATTGGTAACGCCCTCCGCATGCCCCACAAAGCCGCCAACGCCGACTATCTTGCCGTCGGGCTCGTCGATATCGCCGTCCGAATCGCTGTCCTCATAGGCGGTTTTGACTGCGGAAACGGTGATGCCCTCCGCCTCGCAGTCCTCAACCGAAACCCTGCCGACTATCCTGCCGGCAAAGGCGCCCGTGGCAAGCGAGGCTGGGTCGGCGGCGCGCGTGTTCAAAAGCCCCACAAGGGTATCGGAGATGCTGATGGGCTTGCCGAGCAGTCCCGAAAGCAGGGGATCGAGCAGCGTGCCGAGCACGGTGGCAACGAGGGTCAGCAGCCCGTTCACCAGGGTCTGCGAGGTGCCGGCGCGAACCGTGCCGTTTGTGACCGTGCCGTTATAGAGCTTAATATTCTTAACTATGCAGGTGTTTCCCGTGAGATCGCGCCCGGAAATATCGCCCGTAAGCGTGCCGAAGAAGCCCACTCCGGTCTGAACTCCCAGATCGAGCGTGGTGGGGTTGGTTGAAAGCGGCACGGCGTTTACGTTTATGTTGGAGATAACCGGCTTAACGTTCGTATCGAGATTGATATACGAATGATCCTGCGCCCAAAGCTTATCGCCCGCATCCGCAGCTTTAACGCCGTACATCTCGCCGGTGAACATCAGCGGCTTCCACTGATCGGAATACATATCTATATCGCGGAAAACGATATACTTGCCGTTCTTGGTGTATGAAAGATTTGCAAACGAGCGCTCGTTGATATCCGGCTCGCCCGAAGCGTTCACGGTGCAGTAAACGGTGCGCTCGTGTCCCGTGATATCGAGAACGGCGGTGAGGCTGTGGTAGCGGTCGGAGCTTAAGATGCCGTTGTTCCCGTCATACATCGGGTTCACCGCACGGTTCGGATAGCCGAAATCGGTGTCCGTATGGCTGTCCTCGGGATAAACGCCCGCAATAAGATCGGCGTCGCCTGGGTACACAAGCTGAACGGTCTGCTCGATTATGTTGTCCGCGTTCCAGTTTCCAAGTGCATTCCTCTTTTGATAAACCTTGTAAACGGGGCCGGAAACCCGCGTGCGTATCTCGCCGTCCTTATTTATGGCGTCAAGCTGCTGCCTGGAGCCGATGAGAATGTAAGTGGTTCCGTCTATTTCAACCCAGGTTTGACCGAAATGATCCCTGCCGTCCACGTGGTCGGAATTGGCTCTGTAAGAGTGGAGGGCGGGGGAGCCGCCGCTCTCGCTCGTGAAGGATGAAAGCAGCACGTAGCGGTGATCGGCGCCGTAGGTAACGATCTTTCCATTCCTGTAATAGAAGCTGCCGACTCCGAAAGTATCGGGGCTCAGATCGCCGGAAAGCACGGGCTCATCGGCTCTTCCGCCTGAAGCAAGCACCATAAGCTGATAGATCGAGCCAATATACACGGTATCCGTCGCCTCGTCGTAGGCGGTGACCCTCTCGGCCCCGGGCGCGCCGATAAAGCTGCCCGAAAAATCGGCGGGAAGCGTAAATGCGCCGTCAAGCGCTATATCGTTTGCAAGGTAGTAGTCGGCGGTGCTTGTGTACCTTGCGGGGGTGCCGTCCGCAAAATAAACCTGTGAGCCGCTGCTGAAGGCGCCCTCGTCAAGATCGGCATCCGTAACCGAAAAGCCGGAGCCTATTGCAAGAAGCTGTTTTAAATTGGAAATTTTGATCCTGTTTCCAATGAGAAGGTCCGATCGTGATTTGCCGATATGATCCTTGATAACGGGGTCGGTATTTGATAGTGCAAAAAGCCGCGCTGTAAGCTCCCGTGAAGCAGCTTCAATCGTGGTATCGGAAAAAAGGCTGCTGGCGTAGAGGGAGTGTATGCGCTCGGCTGAAACGGAAGCAGCAAAATCGGTTGAAACCGCCAGAAACATCGCAAGCGCGAGCACAGCGGCAATGAATCTTTTGAACGTACTCATAAGAGCACCTCGCTTTACCGATATTGCCAACGGGATTGTTAAAGAGCAATCGTTTTAAACAACTTGATTGTACACCGTTCTTTTCCGAAAATCAAGTAAAAGTGACTTCAAAAAAGCATTTAATTTCAAACAAAATCGGTAAAAGAGCCAAAGAAAACGCATTGCCAAGTTTGTGTCACAAGAATAACACAATCGGCTATCCTTTATACAAGTTCGGCGGCGGCACTGCAATGGCCTTGCCTGCACTTGAACGGATAACCGATTGTATCTTTTAATTGGAAGGGGGGGCGATTCAGCCCATAAAAGTAAACGAGGCGGGGAGCGATTCAGGCCATAAACGGCCTTGCCGCTATGATCACTCGATACCGTACATATTTTTAATTATCTCTTCTCCGCAATGCAGCGGCTCCGTGTGCCACTCGCCGTTTCTGTCGAAGTAGCCGCCGGAATTATATATGGCTTCGTGGTCAAAGCCGTGGCACATTTCAACTATCAGTCCTTTGCCCGTTCTTGAATCAACAACATAATCAAAGCCCATGCACTGTGAACCCAGCCCATCCGCCGCCTGGAAGGCCGATTCGATGATCTGAGGCGTGATCAGGCTTCTGTCGTAATAAATATCCCCGCCGCCGGAAGCACGGAAATCACCCTTGCGTACGCTGCGGATCAGATAGCCGAGCTTATCTCCTACAACAGCAACCTTTATATCGTAGCCCTCGTTTGGCACGAACTCCTGAAAATAGCAGTACTCGCGCTCTATGCCAAGCCCCTTTGCCATGCTTCTTGCTTTAAGAAAATTCGGTATCTGCTTTGCCCGGTTGACAAGGGTCTTAAAGCTGCGGGTGGATTGGACCTTGGAATAGGTTTTATACAGCAGGCTCGGACGGGAGTTGATGCCCGTGGTAAACATACGCTTGCAGTAGGCGTGCGCCTCCTCCCTGGTTTTAAGCAGCTTAACGTTCGTGGAGCCCGAGCCGTTTCGAAGCTTGGCAACAAGCGGAAACTCAGCCTTTTCATCGATCCATCGATCGCAGTCCGCCTGCCTGTAAAAGACCCAGCTTTTGGGAATGGATGCCCCAACACTCTGAAAAGCGTACATTTCGGCAATTTTATCATCAAAGTGCCAGGCGGTGTTGTGATTGGGATACACCTTCAGCCCCTTTTTCTCCGCAATATCCAAAATGAACTGCGCCTCCGCCTTGTCGGCAAACGCATAATGGCTGTACCACCAGAAGATGCCGGAAAGATCGTTCATTTTTTCGATAATGTCGTATGCGTAGCAATCAAGATCGATATAGGGTATTCCGTTCTTTTCAAGGAACGGGATAATGCTCATGTCGCGTCCGAATTTAGTGCGCTTTTCGGAAAGCAGGTTAGTGCATACACCCAACGGTTTCATTTTTTACACCTCAAATCAGAAACTGAAATAATAAATAATATTATCGGCAAGCGTTATTTGCTCAGCCGTGCTTCTATTTTTTTAATAGCGGAGAAGTATTTATTTATCACAATGCCGCGGTCGAATTCGGCTTCGACCTTTTTTCGTGCCATTCTGCCCATCTCCGCTTTCTTTTCATGGGGCAGGTCGATGAACCTGTTTACGGCCGCCACAATGGCATCCGCGCTTTTCGGCTCAAAGCCAAAGCCCGAAACACCCTCGTCAAAGGCTTCGATGCAGCCGGGGATATTGCTTGCAAGCACAGGGCGGCCGCAGGCGGAAGCCTCAAGCAGAACGTTGGACATGCCCTCGTGATAGGAAGCATGGAGCACGGCATGGCTTTTTTTATACCATTCGTGGATCTCGCTCTGCAAACCAACGTATTCAATATAACCCTTTGCCTGCGCCGATTCAAGCTTTTCAAGGTATTCGTCGCCGCAGCCGCCGATAAGGCGAATAAGCACGTTTTTGCCCTTTAGCCTCTCGGCAGCGGCAAGCACCTCGTCTATGCCCTTATCCTTAATAACCCTGCCCACCACGGAAATAACGATGGGGGAGTCCCCCTCGGGGTACTCCTCGAAGCAATGCTTTGTAAGGTTCACTCCGGAACCGGGAATAACGTCGTGCTCGCCTGAGCAGATGCCCTTTTTAACAAAGAAATCCCTGTTGGTCCTGTTTTGAAAGAAAACCATATCGGCTTTGCGCAGGCCATGCTTATACAGCATCAGCGAGATCTTGGAAATAATGCCCTTGTTCTCGATGGAGTCGCCAAGCCCCGTAACGTTCACTATATACGGCACGCCGAGGCTTGCGCACGAAATGCCGCCGTAAACGTTGGGCTTTATCGTGTAGGTCAAAACGATCTTCGGAGCAAGCTGCTTAATACATTTTTTATACTTATTGATGAGCGAAAGCTCCTTTATGGGATTTGTGCCGTGCCTGTCGAAATCCGTAGGTATGAACCTGCAGCCGGCCTCGGTGAGCTTATCCAGGCCGCCGGAATCGTTTGAAAGCACAGTCACGTCGTATTCCCTGCACAACGCCTCAATTAGCTCAAGTCTGAAGCTGACAAGGCCGCTTGTGCTGTTGCTTATCACAAGAATTTTATTTGGCACGCTGTTACCCCTCATGCTTTAAGAATCTTTACTTCGTTATATTTCATCATATAGACGCCCTCGTCATAAGCGCCTATATTCTTTTTATTGGCGATGCCGTTGAGATTATTGAGGATCAGCCTCATGTGGTCGCAGCCCGCTTCATAAGCATGCGGATACCCGCCTCCAAAGCGCGGATTGACCTCGGAGATGTAATACTCTCCGTTTATATCGAAAATATCTATATCGATCTGCCCTCTGAAGCCCGCCTCAACAACAAACCTTTCTATAAGCTCAAACAGCCTTTCATCCTTGAAGGAAACGGCTTTATCGGTTTCTCCGGCGCGCATCTTGATTTTTTTCTTGGTGAAAATCGAAACCACCTCGCCGGAGATCATGTCTATATACACGTCCGCGCCTATCTCCTGCCCGTTGAGAAACTCCTGTATCATAAGATCGCGCCCGTGCGCAAGGAGCAGCTCGACCGTGTCGCCGTCGAACACCTTGGAAATGCTTATGGAAGCAGAGCCCCTGTAAGGCTTAACGAACACTGGATAGGCGATCTCGCCGGCGCTGACCGCCTTGAAAAACTCGCCCTTATCCATCCATGAGCGGGCGCAATTATAGCCGTGCTCCGCCAGCCAATGATACATTCGCATCTTGTCAAGCGTCAGCTCGCAAAGCTCAAACGAGCTGCCTATGACCGTTGTGCCAAGCGCTTTGAATCTATGCTCATTTTGCGCAAGCAGACTAAGCTCGGGATCTATAAGGCTCAAAACGCCGCCAATGCTCTCCTTACGGCAAATATCCAGAATAATATCGATATATCCCGGATCGGTAATTGGCGGAACTATATAATGCTTATCCGCATCATAAATGGCGGGGCCAAGCTCGCTGGCGTCCGTTGCCACCACCGTGCCTTCGCCGCAAAATGCTTTTTTGAAGTACTGAACGATCTTGTTCCTGCTGCCGGCAGCAAGTATCAATATATTCATTTCCTGCCCTCAAACTCTGATTTTAATATGCTGTGTACATACAGATCCTGCTGCTTTCCGCGGCAGTAGACCTGCTGCCTGAGGATACCGTCATGCCGGAAGCCGTTCCGTTCATACACGTGCCTTGCGCGTTCGTTGTTCGGCAGGGTATACAGGTAGATCTTTTTAAGCTCAAGCTCCGTAAAGCCGTATTCAAGCACGAGCGGGATCACCTCGTCCGGAAGACGCCTGCCCCTGTAATTCCTGTTGCCGATGGTAATGTAAAGCTGAGCGTGATGATTGATCCGGTCGATATTCAAAAGCCCCGTCATGCCGACCAGCTCGTTCGTTTCCTTATCCACAATGCTCAGGTTGAGCTTTGTGCTGTCGAAAACCACGTTGCTGAACCATTTCATAGTTTTTTCGTATGACGTCGGCCAATCAAACAGCAGTGTTTGTATGTTTTCTTCGTCGTTGATCCACGCCACCCTGTCCTTAAGATCATCCTGACCAAGCAGCCGCAGATACACCGTTTTGCCCTTAAGCATATTCGCCCTCCTTAAAAACCATTGACGATATCAACTATGCCCGTCAGCCCTTTTCCGTTGTAAAGCGCGATAATGTTTTCGATAGCTCCGTCCAGATGGGGCAGACTGTCTTCAACAAAACCTGCGCGGTGGGGCGACATAAGAACGTTTTCCAGCTTCCAGAATTCATGCTTTGCGGAAGGATAGCTTTGGCTCTCTCCGCGCTTGGGCGCGTTCCACCACACGTCGGAGCCGAAAGCGCCGAGCTTGCCGCTTTCAAGGGCATTCCACGCAGCGTCCTCATCAACAACGGCCGCGCGCGACATATTCACAAAAACGGCGCCGTCCTTCATGTGATCGAAAACGTCGGCATCGATGATCCCGCGCGTTGAATCGGTGAGCGGCAAAGTGCAGATCACTATATCAGCCTGAGAAACGGCGGTTTTGAGCAGGTCGTTCGGATACACCTCCTGTGCAGCATCGCCGGGCTTTGCGCGCCCGTCAACCGCGATGATCCTGGCGTTGAAAGCGGCAAGCAGCTTTCCGATGCGGGAGCCGATATTGCCGAATCCGAGTATGCACACCGTCTGCCTGCAGAGCATCTTGGATCTCAGATCCAGGGGCTTTTGATCCCTGTTCCAATTGCCGGCGCGCATCTTGCGGTCGTGATACGAAACCTTCTTGATAAGGTCAAGCACGATTGCAGCGCCGATTTCGGCAACGGAGTCGGCATTGCTGTGAGTGTTGCAAACGGGCACGTTCACACCCTGCACGGAGGAAAAATCAAAGGTATCCATACCGGTCCACGGGATCTGGATCAGCTTGAGCGCTCCGGCGGTGTCGATTATTCGCTTTGTTACGTAGGGCCCGAGGAGAACGTCGGCGCCTTCGGCAACGGCGCAAATGCCGTCCTCCGTGAACTCCTCCGGGATCACAAGCTCATATTGCCCCGGAATGCTCCTGTCCAGGCCGTTCTTAATGTACTGTACGTCTCCGGGAAGCATGCTTCTTGTTAAAACGATCTTCATATTCAAACTCCGTATCTGTATGCTTTGAGCAGACCGACCGCCCTCTCCAGGGTTTCCATCGGCACGGCGATCGAGAAGCGAACGTGATCGTCCCACTCGGGGCCGAAAGCCACGCCGGGCGTTGAAGCGATCCCGGTTTTTTTGAGCAGATCGGCGCAGAAGGTGTTGGAATCAACGCCCGCCGCGCTTATATCAACAAAGTAGAAGAAGCCCGCCTTCGGCTTAACTGCCTTGATATAATCAAGCTTATTCAATTCGGAGTCGAAGTAATCAATGCGCCTTTCAAGCTCCGCCACGTAGGGGGCTATATGATCGGGCTCGTTTTTATAAATGGAGCAGGCGCCAACCTGAATAAAGGTGCAGGTGTTTGTGTTGATATGCTGCTGAAGCTTGTTCATCCTCGCAATAACGTCGTGCGCGCCAACGGCATACCCAAGGCGCCATCCGGTCATCGCGTGCGATTTGCTGTATCCGCTGCAGATAACAAGCCTGTCCCTGATCTGCTCATACAGGCCGAAGCTGATATGCTTTTGACCGCTGTAGGTCAGCTTTTCATAAACCTCATCGGAAATAACGTATGCGTCGTGCTCCTGGGAAAGCTCAACGATAAGCTCGACCTCCTCCTTTGAAAGCACCATGCCCGTGGGATTATTCGGGGTGTTCACAAGGATCGCCCTGGTATTGGCGTTGAAGGCGGCCCTGAGCTTTTGCGGATCCAGGGTGAAATCGCTGTTCAGCGTAACGTTCACGATCTTCGCATTCGGCTCGGCTAACTTTAACATTGCGGGGTAGGAAACGTAATACGGGGAAATAAGGATGATCTCATCACCCGGCTCGAGCACGGCGGCAAGAGCAAAATACACGGCGGACTTGATCCCGGGAGTGACTATCACATCGTTCATCGTGTATGCGGAGCCGTACGCCTTATTGCAATCCTCGGCGATAAGCCTTCTCAGCTCAGGCCACCCCTGCGTGGCGGAATAATGGGTGAAGCCGTCCTGCATCGCCTTGATCGTGGCCTCGATAACGTAATTCGGCGTGCTGAAGTCAGGCTCACCAAGACCAAGGGAAATGATCTCCCTGCCCTGCGCCTTCATCTCGCCGGCTGCCTGGGCAAACTTATATGTTAACGACTCTCCGACTTCTTTAGCAAAATGCATTGTTCCATCTCCTTTTATTATTGCCTATTGTTGTCTATCTGCTCTTTTGATTCGGGGTAAACGTTTTTGCCGGCAAATACCGAAACAACGGTTTTGAACAGAATCTTTATGTCCAAAAGAATATTGAATTTATCTACATATTCGTTGTCAATATGTATTCTTTCATCCCAAGGCGCGGTCGTCCTCGTCCTGATCTGCGCCAAGCCCGTGATGCCGGGGCGCATCTCGAAGCGTTTTCTTGCCCAATCCGGATAGCCTTCGTAGCCCTCATACGGAAAATACGTAACGGGAGGACGGGGGCCGACGATGCTCATATCCCCCTTGATAACGTTTATAAGCTGGGGCAGCTCGTCAAGACTTGTTTTTCTGAGGATCCTGCCGATCCCCGTGATCCTGCTGTCATTGGTGCCGTAAACAAAAAGCCCGTCGCCCTTCTTCTCGGCGCCCATGACCATCGTGCGGAATTTGATGATCCTGAACACCTTGCCGTTCCTGCCCAACCTGTCCTGCGTAAAAAACACGGTTCCTTTCGAGGTGAGCTTGATGATAATAGCGACAACAAGAAAAACGGGTGAGGATATGATCAAACCGAGTAAGCTTAAAATAAAGTCCGCACATCTTTTAACGATCAAGTTGATTTTTCGCATACTGCCTTCCCCCTGCTCACACGCCTGTGATTTACTCAAAGCATCTGCGGATAAGCTCGATGATGACAGCCTGCTCCTCCGCAGTCATTTTATTGTCGCTCGGCAGGCACAGCCCGCGGCGGAAAATGTCCATGCCGGCATCAACCGCGCCGGTCTGCGCAATATAGGCATTGCTCCTTGCCCGGCCGCTGCCGTGCTTCGTTACAAACGGATTCATGCGATAGACGGGCTGCATGTGCATGGGCTTCCAGATGGGACGGCCCTCGGCATTGAAGCGCGCAAGCACCTCCAGTATTTCGGTGGGGCAGCTCTTTCCCGCCTCGGGAATATAGAGCGCCTCCCTCTCGCCGCGCACCTGCCGGCACATCGCGCTTTCATCAATAATCGCGCAGCTAAGCCAGTAATTGGGAACGCAGCCGTCGATTATCGGCATCATCCGAAGGGGCAGATCCCCAAAGCCCTCGGCATATCTTTCAAAAACGGCCTTTTTTTGAGCGATATGCTCAAAAAGATGCTCCGTGTTGCCAAGGGCAACTCCGGCAACTATATTGCTTATGCGGTAATTATAGCCAAGCTCCTCATGCTGATACCAGGCGGCGTCCTCGCGGCTTTGAGTGCTCCATTTGCGAACCTTGTTCGCATCGTCCAAGCTGTCCGTAAGCAAAAGGCCGCCCGCGCTGCCGGTAACTATTTTATTGCCGTTAAAGCTGATGATGCTCACGTCGCCGAACATGCCCGTTTGCAGCCCGTTATAGGTTGCGCCGAAGGATTCCGCAGCGTCCTCAACAACGAGCGCGCCGTGCTTATGGCAGATCTCAACGATCCGGGTCAGATCGCCTGTAAAGCCGTATAGATTTGCGATAACAACGAGCCTTGTGTCCGGATAAAGCTCAAAAGCCTTTTCAAGCGCTTCGGGATCCATGTTCCAGGTGGTTGGATCGGTGTCGATAAACACCGCTTCTCCGCCCTCATAAGCAATGGGATTCACCGTGGCGTCGAAGGTCATATCGGTGCAGAAAACCCTTCTGCCCTCAAGCGACCCGTGAGCGACCTTGGGCTGACCGTAAAGCTTCTCGCCGCAAAGCTTTATCGCAAGATGCAGCGCAGCGGTGCCGCAGGAAAGCCCCACGGCATATTTTCGGCCTATAAGCTCGGCGCAGCGCGCTTCAAGCTCGTTTATATTTTTGCCGACGGTTGAAACCCAGTTGGTTTGTATCGCTTCGGTAACGTAGTTAAGCTCGCTGCCGTGCATGGTGGGTGAGGCAAGCCAGATCCTGTTTGAAAAGGGTTTAATGTTTCCCGCGTCCTTAAAGGCCATATCAAGCTCCTGTAAAGCAATAGTATTCTCGGAGGGTAAAGCTGCCGCAGCATTCTTTATGGCGAAGGAAGGAAATTTCCAAAGCGCCCGGAATCGGTGGGGCGGCAAAGCAATACCGAGCGGTTTCAATTAAAAACCGTGCATTAAAGCAGATTTACTATACCACAATCCAGCGAAAAATGCAATACCGCCGGAGCCCTGTGCGCATCCGCGCGAAGCAGCCGGAGGAGCCTGTATTCAATAGAAAACCGCCCCACTTGACAAGCAAATGAGGCGGTTTCTGGCACACCATATTGGATTCGAACCAATGGCCTTTCGCTTAGGAGGCGAACGCTCTATCCTACTGAGCTAATGGTGCAGACGATTCGGTACTGCTTATTATACCCAAATGACGGCGAAATGTCAACCGATTCGGGAGATCCGGTGAATATATACTCTTTCGTGCGCGGGGCATAGGGGGCGCGGGGCATAACTGCGCGGGCATAACTGCGCGGGCATAGCCATGCCGCAGCTCATCACAATAGCCTTGCAGCCTTCGGGCGCAGGGCATAGGAGGGGGCGGCAGGATCGCGGCCGAACCCGCTTTGATCTTCGCAGGCTCGGCCGTGAAAGCTGAGTTTACAGGGGGGCAGGCTTAATTCTTGCAGCCGCAGCCACAGCCGCAGCCGTCCTTATGCGCTTCCTCTTTTTTGTCGTCCGCGCAATCCTCGCAGTCGCAGCCGTCCTCGCAGTCGCACTCGTCCTCCGCGAACCTCTGCTCAACGATGGCGATAAGCTCGTCCATATCCTCGTCGGCGGGGGAAACGAACTCCTCGGTGTCGTCCTTTTCGTTTACCACGACCTGCATGATGTAAACATCGGTTTCATGCTCGCAGTCGCAATCGTCGTCCTCACAGTCGCAGTCATCGGCCTTGGCGTCGATAAGCACGGCGTATTCCTTGCCCTTGTGATCGAAATAGTCGATAACGTCAAGCTCAAACTCGTTGCCGTCGTCATCGGTGAAGGTTACAAAATCTCTTTCTTCGTTCATTTTAGTGTACTCCTTTGTGTTCTGGGTAAAAAACATACCTCGTGTATTTTACATCATATTGAGTAAGAATGCAACCGTTTTTTATGTAAAAACTCTGCGAAAATCGTAGAATACGGCGGCTGAAGGCCTGCGGGAAGGGGAATAGGCCGAATTGCGGCGGGGAGCGCGTGGGGGGGCTGTGCGCTCAGCCTGCGAAATACCAGCTTTTGATGCCGCGAAGAAGCATCGGCTCGCGCAGGGAGGCCACGCCGCGAAGCTTTTCGGTGTAAACCGCGCTGTTCAGGCGGAAATACAGCACCATGAAGGGAAGCTGATCTATGAACGCCGCCTCAAGCTCCCGAAAAGCGGAGCGAAGCGCCTGCTCGTCCGAAGCCGACCGCACCTTTTTCAGCTCCTCGGCAAACAGCACGCCGGAGCATTTGCCGAAATTGTTTCTGCCCTCCGTGGTGAGATAGGCGGAAAGATCGTTTGAAAGCGAAAGGCTGAAGCCCACAAGGGCGATATCCCAATCCATTTCGGTGAGCGCAGAAAGAAACTCGCTCTCCGCTTCGCCGTAGCCGTGCGGAAGTATCACAACCTTCGCCGCGATGCCGAATCCCTCAAGCTGGGAGGCGATCGCAAGCGCCGCGTCCGAGCGGGTTGTGTTGTCCGTGGTGCCGCTCACAAGCAGCTTCAATTCAAGCTCCGCGCCGCCGTGCAGCATTCGCCCCGCCTCGTTTTGAGTGCAGCCCGCCTTTTCAAAATAGGAGATGGCTGCGGCGTGGTCATAGCCTATCAGCGTTTCGCCTGTATACAGCCATGAATCCGGCGGCACAGGCACATCGCAGGCGCGCGCACGGTTCATATATATATTTGAAATGATGGGGCTTCGGTTCACCGCGCGGGCGACAGCCCTTCTGAAATCGGCGTCCATGGTGGGATGGCGGCGGTGATTGAAAAGCATGACCTCCATTTCCTGCGTCATGTGGTCGGAAACCGCCGTAACGCCGTTATCGGCGTATTGTCCTGCGGAGAGCTGCGCGGTCTGCACGAAATCGAGCTGCCCCGCGGTGTAGGAGGCAAGCGCGGTGTCGCTGCTGTCCCTTGAAAGAAACTCCACAACGTTTATATAGGGCGTGCGGTCCCACCAGGAGTCGTTTGCATGAAGCACGATGCGCTCATCGCTGAAGCTGAACGCGCTATACGGCCCCGTGCCGTTGAAAACGGAGCCGTCCGCCTTCATAATGGGAAAATCCAGCGCGTAAAGCGCGATTATGCCGGGCGTGACCATATTCACCCGCACGGTGGCGTCGTCCACGCGCACCATGCTTGTGACGTATGCAAGGGAGCGCGAATAATAGCCCTCGCCCCCAAGCCGCTTGAGGCGGTTGAAGGACTGCACAACGTCATCCGCGCAAAGCTTTTCGCCCGTGTGAAACACCGCGCTCTCACGAAGGCTCACAAGCCAGCTCCGCTCGTCCCCCTGAAAGCGGCTCCATTTCGCGGCAAGGCAGGGCACAAGCTCGTTTGCCTCGTTTACGGCGATAAGCGGCTCGTAAACAAGGGAAAACAGCGCAAGCTCCTCCTCCGTGCGCACAAGGAGCGGATCGTAATTTTCGTTGCCGACACTCAAATTTTCGGGCATCGCCATCCGGAGCACGCCGCCGGAGAGCGGGGAGGGCGAGGAGGATGGGGGAGCGGGCGAGGGCGTTGGCTCATCCGGCGCGGGCGCGTCCTTTGCGCAGGAGAGCGGAAAAAGCGCAAAAAGAACGAGCGCCAGCAGCGCCGAGGCCGCCTTTTTTGCCGCATGAAGGGCGCTATTGATGCTGCTGCCTGTATTTTTCATAGGATTCAAAAACCTTCTGCACATAGTTTCGCGTTTCGGGGAAGGGTATCTCAAGCGTTTCGCCGCCGTGAGCGCTGCCGTCAAGCCATTTATCCACGTTGCCCGCACCGGCGTTGTACGCGGCAACTGCAAGCCTGAGGTCGTTTTTGTAGTAATCAATGAGATAAGAAAGCAGATAGCAGCCCAGATCGATATTATACGAGGGCTCATAGATCTTTTTGCTGTCGTACCTGAAGCCGCGCCGCGAGGCGATCCACTCCGCCGTGCCGGGCATGATCTGCATCAGCCCCATAGCGCCGGAGCGGGAAACCACGTTCGTTTCAAAGCTGCTCTCCGTGCGGATAACGGCAAACACCAGATCGGGGTCAAGCCCGTATTCGCGGCTTGAGGCAAGCACCTCGTTTTCAAAATGCCGGGGATAGGCGAGCTTTGTGCCGATTTTGGGTATATACGCTATGCCGAGCGCAATAAGCGCAAGCAGCAGCACGGAAAGAAGCACGGTGAAAAAGCCGGGCCTTTTGCTGCCTTTTTTAACTCTTTTATTCCCGGGCTTAACGCCTCTTTTTCTTCCTCTTGATGCTGCTGCCATCTCTTTCAACGATACTGTTTTTATTATACCGTTTTAACTATATGTCCGCACGGCTCATGCCGCCGTCTGCGTATATGATCATTCCTCGGGATCGTCCTGCGTGTAAACGGAAAGCTCATTTTGGGCGAATGCGGAGAAAACGTCGATCCCAATCGACTGAAGCGCAGTCAGCACCTGCGCTTCAAGCCGATCCATGCTGCCGCTGTTTTCGATCACCGCGTCCGCACGCGCCGCCTTTTCCCGCTGCGGCATCTGGCGCGCAAAGCGGGCGGCTGCCTGCTCGCGGGTGAGCCCGTCGCGCCGCATGATGCGCCCGAAGCGCGTTTCATCATCCGCAACAACGCAGATCACCCTGTCGCAATACCTTTCAAAGCCGGATTCAAACAGCAGCGGCACGTCGAATACGACATGCTCCCGCCCCTGTGAAAGCGCGCATTGGGCCTTGGCAAGCATGCTTTCAAAAACGCGCGGATGAACTATCGCGTTCAGAGCTTCGGTGCTTTCCTTTGCTGAAAAAGCGGCGGCGGCAAGCGCACTGCGGTCCACCATCCCGCCTTCAGCGAATATGCTTTCTCCGAACGCCTCCCTAAGCTCATTACGCACTTCGGGCAGCTCAAGCGCGTCGTGCGCCGTTTTATCGGCATCCACAATAAAAAATCCAAGCTCGCGCAGCATAGCGGAAACGGTGGATTTGCCCGCCGCCATGCTGCCTGTGAGTCCGATTCGCATAGATCAAAACCTCCGCTTGAAATAGGCTCCGGATTAAAGAATAAACCCTGCCGGGCGCGGCTTATTTGGTGTCAAACCAGCTATGCCCGCATTCAACGTCCGCCCGAAGCGGCACGGAGAGCTTTATAACGTTGCTCATGCAGTCCGCAAGCAGCTCCTTTACGCGCTCCACCTCGCCCTCGGGCGTGTCGATAATAAGCTCATCGTGGATCTGCAGGCAGAGCTTTGCATTTAAGCCTTCATCCGAAAGCCTTTTGTGAACGCGCACCATGGCCGCCTTTATAATATCCGCCGCCGTGCCCTGGATCGGCATATTCATCGCAACGCGCTCGCCGAAGGAGCGGGTGTTGTAGTTGCTTGAGCGAAGCTCCGGCAGCTCGCGCCGCCTGCCGAAAAGGGTCACGGCGTACCCGCGCGTTTTGCCGTCCTCCACGGAGGAGTGCATATAATCGCGCACGCCCGTGCAGCGCTCAAGGTAGCGTTCGATATATGAAGCCGCCTGCTTCTGGCCTATGCCGAGCTGCTCCGAAAGCCCGAAGGCGCTTATGCCGTACACGATTCCGAAATTGACCGCCTTCGCGCTTGAGCGCATCTGCCGCGTGACCTCCTCGCGCGGAACGCCGAAGATCTCGGAAGCGGTGCGCGTGTGGATATCCTCGCCGGAATTGAAGGCGGAGATAAAGGTGGCGTCTCCGCTGATATGCGCAAGCACGCGCAGCTCTATCTGGGAATAATCCGCGCCAACGAGCAGATTGCCCTCGCTTGCTATGAAAGCCTTGCGTATCTCGCGCCCAAGCTCCGTGCGCACGGGAATATTTTGAAGATTCGGCTCCGCGGAGGAGATTCGCCCCGTGGCGGTCACGGTTTGGTTGAAGGTGGTGTGTATCCTGCCGTCCGCGCCCGTTTTTTCAAGCATCGCGTCTATAAAGGTGGATTTCAGCTTTGTGAGGAAGCGGTATTCCGTCACCTTTTCAACTATCGGGTGGAAGGGCTTTAACGACTCAAGCACGTCGCTGTCCGTGGAATAGCCGGTCTTGGTCTTTTTCTTCGGCGGAAGCCCCAGCTTTTCAAAAAGGATCTGCCCAAGCTGCTTCGGGGAAAGGATATTGAAGCTTTCGCCCGCAAGCTCGAAAATTTCGCCCGTGAGCGAATCTATGCGGCGCTGCATCTCGCCTCCAAGCTCCGTGAGCACCGCTTTATCTATGGAGAAGCCCGTTTTTTCCATGTCGAAAAGCGTTTTCACAAGGGGCAGCTCTATATCCGTAAAGAGCGAAAGCATATCCCTTTCGGCAAGCGCTTTAAGCATCCGCGCCCTCAGCTCCATCAGCGCGGCGGGCGTGGGCAGGTGGGCAAGCCCGCTCTCGGTCACAAGGGTCTGCGTGTCCTTCGCAGGGTGCAGCGCGTTTAAAAGGTAGTCCGCTATCATCGCGTCAAACTCAAGCCCGCGAAGCTCCACGCCGTAGCCGTCCGCAAGCCACATCAGCCTTTTTGCATCGAACACGACCTTTTTTATGTCTTCGCGCTCAAGCACGGGGCGAAGCGCCTCCATCACCTCGTCCGGCGAAAAGCCGGGGTCAAGCAGCGAGCCGCCGAGCGTGAGGCGGCAGCAGGGGAGGGGGTCGGCAGCGGAAGGCTTACATTTGGAAAAATCCGGAAAGCCCGCGAAGCAGACCGCGCTTTCGGTAATACCAAAGGCGAAAAAATCATGGGAAAGCGCGGCGGTAACGGCCTCACGAAGCGCATCCGCATTTGTCAGCGCCCTGCTTTCAAACGCGGCGGGGTCGATCGCGGAATCCGTTTTTATCGCGGCGGAAAAATCGCCCTCGTCCGCTCCGGAAAGCTCGCGCACGCGCTTTATGACCGCCCGCAGCTCCAGCTCCGTCAGCTCGCCAAGCGCGTTTTTCATATCGGAAGGGTCGAAGCGGCAATCCTCAAGCGTGGCTTCAACGGGGGCGTTCGTGTCTATCGTGCCGAGCGTGCGGGTCATTTCGGCGCTCTCGCGGCCCGTGAGCAGCTTTTCGCGCAGCGCGCCCTTCTCGCTTTCGGCATTCGCAAGGATCTCATCAAGGCTGCCGTATTTTTCAAGCAGCTTCAGCGCGGTTTTTTCGCCAACGCCCTTTATGCCGGGCAGATTATCGGAATTATCGCCCATCAGCCCCTTCAGATCCACCATCCGCGCAGGCTCAAGGCCGTATTCGTCAAAAAGCGTTTTTTTATCGTATTCCACCGTTTCGCTGATGCCCTTTTTCGTCATCAAAACGAGAACGCTGTCCGTCACAAGCTGAAGCGCGTCCCGATCGCCGGTCACAAGCAGCGCGTCTACTCCCGCCGCCTCCGCCCTTCTTGAAAAGGTGCCTAAAATATCGTCCGCCTCGTAGCGCTCGCATTCCACCACGGCTATGCCCATTTTATGAAGCAGCTCGCGCAGCATGGGAAACTGCTCCCGAAGCTCGGCGGGCGTTTCGCGCCTGCCCGCCTTGTACTCCGCGTAGCTCTCATGGCGGAAGGTGGGCGTGCTCATATCAAAGGCGGCAAGCAGGTAATCCGGCTTCATTTCAATAAGCTTCATCAGCATGGAAAGAAAGCCGTGCAGCGCGCCGGTGGGCGTGCCTTTTTTATTAGTCATATTCGGCAGCGCGTAGAATGCGCGAAACATCAGCGAGTTGCCGTCTATTGCAATAAGCTTCTTCATAGGGGTGCTCCTCCTAAATGCGCGGTGTTTCTCAAAAAGCTTTGGTTTCTAAAAAACCCGCGCCGAATATCCGATTATCCGAATAATATTATACCATCAAAAGGGCTGATTAACAATGATTTGCGTTTGATAAGCAAAAGAAAAAAAGAAGAGGAAAAAAGCAAAAGAAAAAGAAAAAGAAAAAGAAAAAGCCGAAAGCGGGTAAAGCCTCGGCCTTGAAAGCGGTTGGCGCTGCGGGTCCCGCGCGGCTCACGGGCGGCAGGAGAGCCGATTAAGCCTCCTTAATGGCGCGGATCAGTTCATCAAGCCTATAAACGTGATTCGGCTTCGTGTTTACCTTCTCCCAAATGTTGTCGGAGCGGATAAGCCCATCAACGGCTTTTTTCAAAAACGCATTATCCTGCGCAAGATCATGAACTGATGCAGGCATGGTTTCAAGCAAAGCGTAGTGACGCGGGACTGCGTATTCTTCACTTTCTACGGAAACTATATCAAACGTCGTCATCTGAGCGCAGGTAATGGTATATGTTTCATCGGTAAGCTCATATTGCTTATTGGCTTCATCGGTAGTCTTTCTGAGGAAAAGCAAAAGCTCGTTGCCCGCAGTGAACAGCGGGTGTCCTTCAAGGGTAAATTTGCTTGAGCCATCCTGAATAAGAGTGAATTTCGCAGGGAGGCTGCCCTTTACGGTTTCAACGGTTTCGACACTGTAAAGCGAACTGTACATATCTTTGGTATAGCCGAGCCAATCACCGATACGAACGCATGCGACCGCATCGGAATCAGCTATTTCACCGGCTATTGAAGCGGGCATATATCCGAAGTTTGCTTCGGAAGGATACTCCGCCATCCGCATGGGCGGCACAACCGGCTCAGCTTTGTTTACGGTGCAGCCGGAAAGCAGCAGGCTTGAAAGAATGCCGAGCGCAAGCACGGCGGAGCAGAAGAAGCGCGGAAAACGAATTCTTTTTTTCATAGGATCAGTATCCTCGTTTCATTTATTTGCAGCAAAACGAATTGCTACAATACTATAATAATATGAGAAATATACTTTGTCAACAGGCAAGCTGCAATAATATTTTAAGTATTTGTTTAATTTTTAATGTTAAGTCCATTTAAATTCGCCGCCCTTTTCGGGGCGGCGGAGAAGAAGCGGATAATTATTGGCTTAGGCATTCCTCAATGCGCGAATCAGTTCATCAAGCTTATATAGGTGTTGGTGCACTGAGGGAAATCTCTCCCAAATGCTGTCGGAGCGGATAAGCTCATCCACGGCACTTTTTAAAAAAGCTTCGTCTTGTGCAAGATTCTTTACGGAATCCGGCATCTCTTGAAAAATTGCACAGTTGTGAGGAATAACATATTTTTCGCCGTCAAGCTCGACCAAGTGCATCACGCCGGTATACGAGCCGGTGATCTTGTAGGTATCCTTAGGATATTTGAGAAATTCAGCGTCCTTTTCGGGGATTTTCGTCAGAAAAAGAAACAGCTCGTTGCCGTGTGTAAACAGCGGATAGTCCCTGTAAATCAACTCGCTTGAGCCCTCCTGCATGAGGGTGAATCTATTCGGCAGCTCGCCCTTAACGGTTTCTATAACCTCGGCGCTGAAAAGAGTGCTCATTTTGGTAACGGAATCGCCGAGCCAATCACCAACTCGAACCGTGGCAACGGCATCGGAACGCTCGATCGCCTCCTGTACCGTGCCGGGTACATTTCCGAGGCAAGCTTCGGCAGGATATTCACTCATTCGTATCGGCGGCAGCACGGCTTCGGAATTACCTGATGCGCTGCTCTGCGTGCAGCCGGAAAGCAGCAGGCTTGAAAGAATGCCGAGCGCAAGCACGGCGGAGCAAAGGAAGCGGGGAAAACGAATTCTTTTTTTCATAGGATTCTGCCTCGTTTCAATTATTTGCGGCAAACGAACCGCCGTAGATACAGTTTAATATGGATTCTATTTTTTGTCAACAGGAAATTTTGAATAAACAATGAATTATACGTAAAAACTCTATTGCCAAATCGCAATAAAAGCGCCGCCCTTTGCGGGGGCGGCGTGTGGAAGAAAAAAACGCATAAAGCGGATAGTATAAAGCGCTGATTCGGATTTACGGCATATTCGCTCCGTTTCCGGTGCCGTTTCCCGCACCGTTTCCCGCTCCCTGCGCCGCGGCAAGCGCCAGCTCAAGCGCCTTATTTTTCATGAGCTGCACCGCCTGATCCTTGCCGTCGAAGATAAGAAGCTGCAATCCCACGTCCGGCGTAATCATACCCGCCGAAACGAGGCGGAAAACGGTTTCGTTGTTGTTCAGCACGGAGAAGGCGTTTTCCTTCACTACCTTCACGGTAACGTGAAATTCCGCGGGCAGGCTGTCAAGCGAATCCAGCGCGTGCTCAATGGCGGAAAGCCTTGCCACCTTCGCCGCGCTCTCGCCGTAGCCCATCTCGGAGCCGATCGCGGAAAGCGTTTTTTCGCAGCGGGCGCGGAGCGTGAACTCGCGTTCTATCTCTATCTCCTGGCAAACCGCCTTGCGGAACGCGGAATGGATGCTTCTTGCCGCCATGCGCGAGCGCTTGCTCGAAGCCTCCTGAAGCGCCGCTATCGCCACGCCGCTCGTAACGCCCGCATGGGTCATGCCGCGCGCAAATTCGTTTGCGCCGGATTCCTCCTTGATGGAGTTGCGCATCTCCGCGATATAGCTGAGCATATACGCGGGCAGGGGCGCCGTGGCAAACCACGAGATGCCGTTCAGATTATCGCCCTGATGCACCTCCTTGGACCAATCCCGCAGATCGGCGGGATCGAAGCCGCTTGCGCCGGTGATAAGCAGCTTGTTGTGGCTTGCAAGCAGCGCGTTTTTCATAACTATCTGATCCAGCTTATCCGAATTGCGCTGGCTCGTTTCAAACATATCCACGAAGCCGTAGCCAAGGCAGCTTCCCTTGCGCTCATACATTTTGGTGACAACGAAGGGATATTCGCCGTGCGCAAAATAGCCGTTCGGACGCGCGATTCGGCTGTCCTCAAGCATCATGCCGCCCGCAAGCAGCATCATGTGGACCGCGTATTTCTCCGCTTCGGCATCGTACACCCTGCGCCAGCACTCTATAAGCAGTATGGTTTTTTCGCAGTCGGCGGTAAGCAGCTGCTCCTCCGGCGTGTCAAACATAAACCCGTCCTCCCGAAGCTCAGCCGCCTTGTCGGGGTAGTGCTGGATGAACCAGTCGCGCGTGTGGTGGGCGTATTTGAAAACGGCTCTGCCGTCCTGAATATCCGGCGCGAGGGGGTCGAAAAGCACGCTGCGCGCGTCCACGTGGCGGATGAACGCGCCGCCGATGCCGCCGTTCGCCGTTTCGTCAAAGCCTATCTGCTGCACGCCGTAGCCGCCCACAAGCAGATCGTGCGTCATCTTCAGATACTCCTCATCGTAGGCGCAGCGCAGATGGTTTTCGTGGATAATATGGGTAAATATCTCCGAAAGCGCGTCGTACTCCGGCGCGTCGGAGCTGACTATCGCCTCCGGCAGATGATCCGCAAGATCGGCGCGCACGTTCTCTATCGTGCTTTGGAGAACCGGCGTAACCGGGCGCGGCTCGCCCTTTTCGCCCATGGGCACGTCGTACCAATGCTCCCCGCGATACATACGCTCGCATTTATCCAGCCTTGCACGCTCCTGCGCGTATGCGGAGTAGAATTCGTTGAAAAGCGCATACAGCGCCTCCACCTCCTCCGCCTTGCCCATGGCCTTTTCGCTCGTTTCCGCTCCGTAAACGGGGCTTATGCGCTTATTTGTTTTCTCCATCATGACTATCCTTTCTTTCAAATTATAATTGCTAATTGCTAATTGCTCATTGCTAATTGCCAATTTCTAATCCCCGATCGAATACCAGCTCGGCCCCGCCTCGGGCAGGCTCAGCGGGTCATACGCCTTTTTCTGAGCTATCACGGGCTCTCGGCCCGCATGGGGGCGGCTCATAAGGCCGTATCTGAGCGCCTCGGGCGCGTGGTCGTTGCCGTCGGCGGCGTCCTCGCGGTTCAGCCTGTCGAACTCCAGCATGGGGAGCTGGCGAATAAGATTGGTGCAGTTTTCAAAGCACTGCCACATCGCTCGCTCCCCGCCAAGGCCGTCCGGCTTCGGGGCAAGATATTCGCGCACGCGGTTCCAGCCGGAAATTCGGGAATTGTCCGCCGGGGTGAGCGCAAGACCCGAGGAAGCGAAGAGCTCCGCAAGCGTTTCGCCCTCAAAGCCGCCGCTTGAAGCGAGCAGCGCGCCGCGCTTTTGCCACATATCGGGGGATGCAACGGTGTACGCTATGCTCTCGCCCTCGGAAAGCCTTTTCACCTCCGCCGCAACGAGGTCCGCGCGCATAAGGCGAACGTACAGCTCGCGGTAGGTAAACACCCTGCCCTCGCCGTCCACCGCGTGCCACAGCACGCAGCAGGGGTCGTTGTAGCCCCAGTCCATTGAGCGGAAGCGCCGCCAGCCCGCTGGTATCTCAAACGGCTGCACAACGTGCTTTTCCCTTGAAAATTCGCGGAAATACTGCCCCGCGTGAACGTCCCAGTCGCCGTCCAGATGCGCCCTTCGCAGCTCCTCCGGCAGCGCCATGAGCTGGCGCACGTAGCCGGGGTCGCCCTTCATAAGCGCGGCGTTGTCGTAGATGCGGGCGGGTATGAAAAGATAGTCCTCCGCGCGTTCGCCTGCATTATACTGCCTGTCTATAAAAAGGCGTTTCACCCATGCGTGGCCAACGTTTCCCGGGTTGCAGGTGTAATACATCCTTGGGGAAAAATCGCCCCTTGTGGTGCGGTTGCAGGTGGTTAGAAAGCGCATCTGCTCCTCGGTGAAATGCGTTGCCTCCTCCATGCCTATAACCGCGTATTCCTGCCCCTGATACTGGTAGATATCCTGCGCGGTGTCGCAATAGCCCAGCTTTATGCGCGAGCCGTTCGGAAAGCGAAACACGCGCTCGGTGGAATTGTAGCTTGCCGCGCCCCAAAGCTCCCTTTGAAGCGGCACTATATGGTTTTCCCTCAGCTCCGGCAGCGTGCGCCGCAGCAGAAGCAGGTTCAGATTCGGATAATTCAGCGCGAGCAGCACGAATTTTCTGCGCATCGCCCAGCTTTTGCCGCCGCCGCGCGCGCCTCCGTAGGCGGTGTGCCGCGCTTTTGAAAGAAAAAACTCCCTTTGCCGCGCATTCGGCACGCCATGCAGAATAAGCTCCATATTTAACTCACTTTTCCTTTGATTTCGCTTGCTTTATTGCTTGCTATATTGCTTGCATTTTTGCTTGCTTTATTGCTTGCATTTTTGCTTGATGAGCCGCTCGGAAACGGTTCATACCTTTGTTTTCAGTAAAATGCGCCCCCGGCGCCGCTCCGAGCGTGAAAAATGAGAATGAATTGCTTTGCCCGGAAATGACCGTTTATTTGAAGGACTTCTTTCTTTCCCGCCGAATGGGGAACGGCGGCGTATGTGAAGCTCGAAGCGGCGAAGGGCGGCTGCGTTGGCTTATATTCAGTTTAAGAAAGGCGGATTTGCCTCCCTAATACTATTTTATCATTTATCGCGGTGGAGGCACAAGGAAAAACCGCGCCCGATATGTGCTTAAAAATGCACAGGCGGAGTATTGACCCGGAAAGCTTACTGTGGTATCGCGCGCGCGAGGGGCGGCCTTGGCGGCATTTGGCGGCATTTGGGCTTTGCGGGGGAGGTGTGAAAAATGGTATAATAGAATTAGCGGCATTGCGGAAAGGAGTGAGATGGCGGGGGAGAACCCGATGAATAAAACCGATGCTTCCTGCGTCAAAAAAAAGCGAAGCGGCGCGCAAAGCGAGAAAAGGCTCAGAAAGCTTGCGCTCGATACCATCATTTCCATGGTGAACGATACGGAACTCAAGCCCTCGGACAGGCTGAGCGCGGTGAAGGCGCTGCTTGATTACATCAAGTCCCAGCCCGAAAAGGCGGAGGACGATGCGCTCCGCGTTATCTTTGAAAATCTGCCGGAGGGGTACGCGGAGTGATATGAAAGCGCTTTCAGCGTACTCCTCAAAGTAAAAAATCCAACGGCTGCGGATAAAAAAACGGGGACCCGACGGTTTTTCGCCGGGTCCCCTGCGTTATTATGACGAAAGGATCAAAGCTTGAAAATCATCCATCTGAGGAAAAGGCGCTTTAAGGGCTCGTTTTTGAACGCCTTATCATGCACCCTGCGGCAGCGAGTCAGAAGCTCGCGCTGCTTTTCGCTCATCGGGTGATTGGAGAACGCCGCCTCCTCGCCGACCTCCTTGGAGTTCGGCTCCGGCACAAGCCCGTAGCGCTCAAGAGCGCCCAGATAGCGCAGCATTGCGATTACCGCCGCGCTTGAATCGGATTGCTCAAACCTGTGCTTGCGGATCCTGCTCATTATAAAGCCCGCAAGCTGCCAAAGCGCGATCACGGCGATCGGGATAAGCAGCCACAGCCATGCGCCGCCCTTGCTTCCGCCGCTGCCGCCCTTGCCGCCGCTTCCGCCCTGATTGGGCGAGGGCGAGGGTCTTGCGGTGGGTGTTTCACGCGGCCCGATGGAGGGGCGGATGGAGGGAAGCTCGGTTTCCGGCGGCTCGGTCTCGGGCGCGTTCGGATCGGGCGTGGGGGAGGGAGTGGGCTCCGGAGTGGCGGTTGGCTCGGGGAAGGACGGGGAGTCCGGCACGTAATCGTCGCCGCCGGGGAAGCCGGGCGTGCATTCGATGGGCACCCAGCCGACGCCCTTTACATATACCTCCACCCAGGCGTGGGAGGCCTTTTGGGGTATATCCTGCCATTCGTCAAGCTCGGTCACGTCCGCGCGGTAGCCTATCACGAAGCGGGCGGGAATGTCCAGCGCCTGCAAAAACGCGGCGGTGGCGGAGGCGAAATGGACGCAGTAGCCCCTTTTGGTCTCCTTCATGAAATACTGCACCAGATCCCAACCCTGCGGCGTGGCGCCGGGCAGCAGCGTGTATTCGCCGAATGAGCGAACGCTGTCCGCAACCACGCGGGCGGCGGCGTAGTGATCGGTCAGCTTTATTTGCTCGATCAAGCCGGTGAAGTCCCGAACGGAGCTGATCGCAAGGGGGAAGCTTTCGTTCATCAGCTTGCGCAGCTCTTCCTTTTGCGGACCTGCCGGCATGGTGTAGTTGTTCAGCGCAAAAAGATAGTAGTCGCTCTCCTCCTTGCCGCTCTTTATAGGGGTGAAACGCAGATTGGGCTTGAACTGCCAAACGTAGGAGGTTTCGCCGTATGCGCGCACGAAGCCCTCCTCCACCTTCACGAAGCTGTCCGGCATGAAGGCATAGGGCACCACGCGCTCGCTCATGATAGCGCCCTGCACCCGCAGCATGGCGTATTCGCCTCTTTGGGTCAGCCCAAGCGCGTGAAGCGAGTTCCACTCCCCGCTGTATTCCGGCGAGGGAAGAAAGCTGTTTTTATCGTAAAGTCCGTAGGAATGCGTTCTTAAAAGGAAGGAGCCGGTGGCGGTGGAGCGAACGGCAAACGCCTTTTTGTCCTGCTCCACGCGGTCGCCTATGGAACCGAGATTATACTGCCTCGGGTTCCTTGAAAAGAGCGAAAGCACGCCGTCCTGCAAAAGCCCGAAGCGCTCGCCAAGGATATACTGCCTCTGCTCATAGGGTATTGGCACGTAGCTCTTTTCCGGCGAAAACCGGCGGATCGCAAACGCAAGCAGGGTGAGCAGCGCAAGAAACACCAGCCGCACCACCGCGTGCTCGCGCTTCGTGCCGCGGATGCCGCTTCCAAGCAGCACGCCGCCGATATAGATCACAAGCAGTATCACCGAATAGAGCGCGGGCGAGCAGTCCGTGTATACCATGCTGAGAAACACGGAGGGAAGCACGCAGAGTATGGAAAGTATCGGGGAGCCGCTTTTGACCGTTGAAAAGCCGATAAGCACCGAGAACACGGCGGAAACGGCTATTAAAAACGAGGTAACGAAGGCCTTGGCGGATAGGGGCTCCACCTTCGGCTCGGTGGGCATCGGAAGGAAGGGGAATATCACCGTGGGCGGCCGCATCACCGAGTAATACAGTATGCGGAAGCCCATTTTAACGGAGTGCCTATCGAAATAAACGTATAGGCCCACCGCCAGAAGAAACAGCAGTATGATAAGCGGCGAAAGCTTTTTGAGCCTCAGCACGAAGGAGATAAAAAGCGAGAAAAGCGCCGTTGCGTAAACGAGCGTGGATATCTCAAAGCTCACGCTGTACGCGGTCGGAAGCGTGAACACGACCGCGAGCGCGCCGCAGCATATCAAAAGCGCATCCACAAGGACGTGTAAAAACTGCTTTTTCCTTCTCATTCGCTCACCACCTTTTTGGGCAGGATGCGGTATACTACGGCGTTCGAGCCGAGCGCGGCGCCGGCGGCGGGCTGCGTGCGCAGCGGCGCGGAAAGCCTTGATTTTATGTAGTCGTTGAAATCATCGTTTGAAGCAACGGAAAGCGTGTCGGCTCCGAAAACGAGCTGATAGGGGATCTGCTTTTCCACAAGCCCCTCGCTTAGATAGCGAAGCTGCTCTATCACGCTCTGCTGCTCCTCGTAAACTGCGGGAAGATCCACCGAAAGCACAATCTTTCTGCGGATAACCTCCTGCGGCTCGCGGATGATGATCTGATCGGTTTTGCTCGAAAGCTTCCAGTGAACCAGGTTCAGCGGGTCGCCCTCGCGGTACTGCCGCAGCTCATGCTCCTCTGAAAAGCCCAGGGGCTTGGGCTTGAACACCACGGTGGAGGGGTCGTCCAGCTCCGGCTCGTGAAGCGGGCGCTCTGTATTCGGCAGCACCGTAAGTTCCGCCGCGCCGCTCTTTTTAACGGGTATCGCAAAAAGCCCGAGGTAGTCGTATATGCAGGCCTTTTTTATGCGGTAGCGGATGGTGCCGAGGCGCGTTGTGTCCGGATAAAAGCTTTTTGTGAGCCTGCTTGTGCCGCCCGCCCTTATCACCTGCGTGGATGAGCCCTTATCGGTGAAAAGATTCTGCTGCTCAAGCGTTACGCGCCAGGCCTCGGGGGGAAGCACGAAGGCGCATTCAAGCTCCAGTAAAACGTTGCCCTCGTCGCCGCGATGCACGTCCATGCCGCTGATAATCGAAGCGTGGGATCTGAAGGCGGCGGGAAGGCTCACAAGCAGCGAGAGCAGGGGAAGGCAAGCTAAAAATATCAGTATGTAATGCGTTGCATACTGTCCGTAAGCGAAATGATAGAGCGCCGCGAGTGCAAGCAGCGCTATGTAGATTATGCGCCGAACAGCCATTATCTTACCGCCGGAGCGGGCGTGCGGGCAAGGATCTCATCCAGCACGGCCTGCTGAGTCTTTCCGGAGGATTTGGCTTCGGGCGTGAGCACAAGGCGGTGCGTTACGGTGAAGGGGTAGATAAGCTCCACGTCGTCCGGCACAACGTAATCGCGCTTCTGCACCCATGCCGCCGCCTTGGACATGGCGATCACGGCGAGGGAGGCGCGGGGGCTTGCGCCGTGCAGCAGGCAGTCGTGCGCTCTTGAAGCGTTTGAAAGCTTGATAACGTAGTCGAGTATCTTTTTATCGGTGTAGACCTTATCCACCTGCGCGCGCATCTCGGCAAGATCGCGGCTTTGGGCAACGCAGTTCACCGTGTCGAGCGGGTTGCCGAGCTGCTTTCTTGTTAATAGATCCAATTCATGCTCCGGCTCGGGGTAGCCCAGCGAAAGCTTGACCATGAAGCGGTCGAGCTGCGATTCGGGCAGAAGCTGCGTGCCGCTGGAGCCCACGGGGTTTTGAGTTGCAATAACTATGAAGGGATCGGGCACGGGGTGGGTCTCGCCGTCCACCGTAACGCTGCCCTCCTCCATCGCCTCCAAAAGAGCGGACTGAGTGCGGCTGGTGGCGCGGTTCAATTCGTCCGCAAGGAAAAGATTGCACAGGATGGCGCCGGGCTTGTACACCATGCGGTTTGTCTGCTTATCGAGCAGCGAAAAGCCCACGATGTCGGACGGCAAAACGTCCGGCGTGAACTGAACGCGCTGATAATCAAGCCCCAGCGCCTTGCTGAAGGCAAGCGCCATGGTGGTTTTGCCCACGCCGGGAATATCCTCAACAAGGATATGTCCGCGCGCGAGTATCGAAATAAGCGCCATTGTGAGCACCTCGTCCTTGCCCACAACGGCCTTTTTAAGCTCCTTGAGAATTGTTACTGGATCGTTCATCGGCATCCTCCGAATTGGATTTGTATACACTATAAGAGAATACCATAATCGCGGAATTTTGTAAAGATGTGAAATGTGGCAAAAGAATTAACGCTCGCTTTCAAACGGCGGGAAAACGGCGGAGAAAAGGCGGAATAAACGGCCGGCAAACGGCTTTGTCGGGTTAATTTATTAAATTTTTATTAACTTTTTATATTATCACGCGTTCGGCCTTGACATACTGAAAAAAACAGTTAAAATGAGCGCATACAGGAGAAAAGGAGGCCGGCAAAATGAAGCAAAAAGCATCATTCAAAAGCATGAGGCGCGCCGCCTGTGCGTGCATGGCGGCGCTCGCTGCACTCACGAGCCTTGCAGGCTGCGGCACAAGTAACGATCCCACCCCTCGCGCGGAAGCGGATGCGGGAAAGGCGCGGACGGAAGCTCTGTTTACCGAGCCGCCGCGAAACGAGAAGCGCACGGAGGAAATCGAAGCGCCGAGCGAAGCAAGTGCGGATAAAAAGCCGGAGCAAACGCAGGAAGCGGGCAGCGGCAGCTTTGCACCGATACTCCGTTCGATCAGCGGCAGAGATGATCTGCTCATCCTTTCGCAAAGGCTGCTTGAGGGGAAACGGTTATACAATATTCCGACGGCGCATTACACCGGAGCGGTGTACTTCCGGGTTGAAGCCGATGGGCTGGTTGCCTATAACAGAAGGATCTATCCCGGGCCCGAGGAGCTATATGATCCTTTCGGCAATTTAGCGTATGATTTGGTTGAGCCGATAGCGACCTATCCGAGGGAGCTTGGCATTGAGGCGAAAAAAAGCCTTGTTGATTTTTACAAAAGCAGCTATGATCCAAACTATCCTTCCGATGAGCCGGAAGGATTCGAGGGCTATACAGGCGATAACTACATTATCTTCACGAATGAAGTTTTCCATGGTATACAGGCCTCGGTGATATTCGTGACCTCTGATGGCTGGAAAACATGGAAGGAGGTGGAGGTTCCAACGATAGGAGGCTTTCCAAAGCACGTAACGGGCGGCTGTATGCTTTCCGATAAAGAGGGTTTCCTCTGCTTCTATGAAAAAGCCACTTTGGGGGATGAATATAAGCTTGACGAGCTTTCGGTTTATAAAACGGCGGACGCCGGAGAAAGATGGCATCCCTTGAAATTGAGGATCCCGCTTGATGAGGTCGGAGTGCTGTGCGATCCCATAACGGCGCTGTCGCCGATGTTTGACGGCGATCACGGCATAATGCTCGTGCAATACGGTCAATATGTCAAGGAGTTTGACGAATGGGAAAGCTATATCGGCTGGTTTGAAACCTTCGATCGCGGCGAAAGCTGGGAGTTTCATCCCGATCCCGTTTCAAAGCTGTTTGAGTAACATAATAACGGTTTGAATACCGTTTGATACCGCGCGAACCCGTATGATCGCGTATGAAACCGCGCTATCCCCAAAAAAAGCTTTCCCCTCAGCTGCCTTACGGTGCGAAGGGAAAAGCTTTAATTCTATTCAATTTGAGGGATCGGTGTTCGCCGAACAGGGGGCTCAAGCCTCCTCGTCCTCCTCGCCTTCCTCGCCGTGAGCGTGTTCGTGGTCATGCTCCTCGCCGCAGGAGGCGCAGCTGCATTCCTCGTCGCGGCCTTCCTTGCGGGCATAGTAGTTGTCGATGGCGGCCTTCACAGCCTCCTCTGCAAGCACGGAGCAGTGCAGCTTTGCGGGGGGCAGACCCTCAAGCGCCTCCACAACCGCGGAGTTGGTGAGCGAAAGCGCCTCATCGATGCTCTTGCCCTTAATAAGCTCGGTGGCCATGCTGCTGGTGGCAACCGCCGCGCCGCAGCCGAAGGTCTTGAAGCCGACGTCCTCTATGATGCCGTCGTCGTTTATCTTGAGAAACATCTGCATGATGTCGCCGCATTTCGCGTTGCCGACCATGCCCACGCCGTTCGCGCCCTCGACCTCGCCCATGTTGCGGGGGTTGGAAAAATGATCCATAACTTTTTCGGTATACATAGTGTTTATCCTCCTTGGGAAGCTGTTGTTTTATGCGTTAGTATAATTTAACCCTTGTAAAGCGGGCTCATCCTGCGAAGCCGCTCAACTATTTTGGGCAGCACCTCAAGCACGTAATCGACCTCGTCCTCGGTTGTGTCGTCCCCAAGGGTCAGGCGGAGGGAGCCGTGCGCCGTTTCGTGCGGCAGGCCCATGGCAAGCAGCACGTGGGAGGGGTCGAGGGAGCCGCTCGTGCAGGCGGAGCCGGAGGAGGCGGCTATGCCGTTTATATCCAGCATCAGCAGTATGGATTCGCCCTCGATATATTTGATGGAATAGTTCACGTTGCCGGGCAGGCGCTCGGTGGGGTGGCCGTTGAGCTTCACCTCGGGGATGCTGCCCGCGATGCCGGTCATGAGCTTATCGCGCAGATAGGTCATGCGTGCGCTCGTTTCGTCGATGCTTTCGCAGGCAAGCTCTATCGCCTTGCCAAGACCCACTATGCCCGCCACGTTCTCGGTGCCCGCGCGCTTATTGCGCTCCTGCGCGCCGCCGGTGAGCAGCGGGGGAACCACGATGCCCTTGCGCACGTACAGCGCGCCAACGCCCTTGGGGCCGTGGAATTTATGAGCGGAGAGGGAGAGCAGGTCGATATTCATTTTCTGCACGTCTATATGCACGTGACCCACCGCCTGCACCGCGTCCGTATGGAAGAAAACGCCCTTTTCGCGGCAAACCTCGCCGATGCGCTCTATCGGCATCACGGTGCCGACCTCGTTGTTTCCGAACATGACGGAAACGAGGATGGTATCGGGCCTTATCGCCTCGCGCACCTGAGCCGCCGTAACCATGCCGTATTCATCCACGGGCAGATAGGTGACCTCATAGCCCAGCTTTTCAAGGCGCTGCGCGGTATACAGCACGGCGTGATGCTCCACGGCGGTGGTGATGATGTGCTTTCCCTTTTTGGCGTATCTCTGCGCTATGCCGAGCAGCACCATATTGTCGCTCTCGGTGCCGCAGCCGGTGAAGATTATCTCTTTATCGTCCGCAGCGTTCAGCGCCTTCGCCACCTGATGGCGGGCGTTTTCAACCGCCTTGTGCGCCTCCTGGCCGAAGGTGTGCAGGCTGGAGGGGTTGCCGTAAATATCCGTAAGGTAGGGCATCATCGCCTCAAGCACTTCTTTTTTAAGAGCGGTGGTCGCCGCGTTGTCCATATAGACCCTTTTCATTTTATCCAAGCTTCCTTTCCTTTTGCTGAATGTAGTCGTTTGCCATATCGCGGATGGTGGTGCTTTCAAGCACGTCGTCTATCCTCTGCTGCAGCTTGAGCCACAGGGGACGCGCGGCGCAGGAGCACACGTTTTCGCAGTCCGTGCCGCAGGTGTCCACGCAGTCCACAAGCGCGGTGCTGCCCTCAAGCGCCTTCAGCACCTCGCCCACGGTGATAAGCTCCGGCGCGCGGGAGAGCCTGTAGCCGCCCTGAACGCCGCGGCTCGCACTCACAAGCCCCGCCCTTTTCAGAAGGGCGATAAGCTGCTCAAGGTAGGAATAGCTGATCTCCTGGCGCTCCGAAAGCTGCGCTATCGAGAGCTTGGCGCCCGCGTCGTACTCCGTTGCAAGATCCACCATCGCCTTCAGCCCGTAGCGCCCTTTTGTGCTGAGCTTCATATTCCGCACCTCCTTTGATACATTTGCCCGAACGGGCTCTCTTTCCTTGCATAAATCATACCACATGAATATGAATTAGTCAATAATTCCGAGTAAGTTTGTCGGATATATTTTCGATAACCGTTTAATCTGGAAGGAGCAGGGCGCGGAAGGAGTGAAAGAACGATCAAAACACCCTTATGCGGAGAAATAAGATAAATAAATTCTCTTAACAGTTGACACACGCATGCGAACATGGTATAATGGAAATAGATGGGGATGCGTTGGCGCCGCTCTTTCCGTCGGAGTGGGTCTTTTTCGGCTGAAAGCCGGGGAGCCTTTTAAGCATACGCGCCGCAGCAAAGAGCACCGAACGGGCTTTAAGCCCTGCGGCGCTTTTTATTATGCCGGACGCGATACCGAAATTAATTCCGCTTTTTTACTGCGGGAGTCGGCGGAGGGAGCAGCGCCGGGCGGAGCCGTCTTAAATAAGGAAAGGAACAGGCTTAGGATGATGAAGAAAAGAAGGAGCATCGCTGCGCTGATCGACGGCATTCTGGAAAGAAAGAGCGCGGAAACGGTCGGAATGGGCGAATCGGGCGAAGCAGGCGGTTCCGTCGGATCCGTCGGTTCCGGCGAAAGCTTTTCGCACGGGCGGGAGCATCTTGCAAGGCTGGGCGAGGCTTTTCTCGCAAGGCTGAGCATCCCGCAGGGGATGAGCGAGGAGGAGGCCGCGGAGAAGATAATCGAAATGTGGCGCTCCGCCGATGAAGCAGGCCTGACCCCAGCAGAGGGCGGTGGGTCTGATGAAGGTGAGCCGCAGCTCGCTTATGCGGCCGATGCGGAGGCCGAGGGCCATGGCGGGGAGCTTGAGAACGCGGAGGACGAAGCGGAGCTCGATTCTCCTTACGGGAGAGCCGCTTCCGAGGCAGGCGGCAGCTCCGCCCGCTCCGCAAAACTGCCCGCGCCGATTCGCGGCGGACTTTTCGAGGCTCCCGCGGCGGATTACGACAGCATGAGCGCGGAGCAGTTCAGAAGGCTGAAAAAGCAGCTTGAGCGCGCAAGCAGGGACGGCAGGAAGGTGCGCCTGTAAAAGCGCGTGGGGCGCGGAGGGCGCGGCAGCACAGCGCGGCTTTTCCCGCGCGAAAAACGAAGCACACAATATATTGAGTATATTAAAGAAAGGAAATTCTATTCATGAGCACAGTTTATTCAAAGGTCGGCATGAACACCACCGCCAACACTGGGGTGAAATTCCCCTCCAAGTTTTACGACAGGCAGCTTCTTGAAAGCGCCAAAACGCGCCTCGTGTATCAGGAGTTCGGTCAGAAGCGCTCCATTCCGAGAAACAACGGCAAGTACGTGAACTTCCGCCGCTGGAATCTTTTCGATCCCGCCAGGGCGGTGCGCGGCCTTGTTGAAGGCGTTACCCCCAACGGCCAGAGCCTTTCGCAGACCGAGGTGGAGGCCGAGGTGAAGCAGTACGGCGCCTACGTTGAGGTGACCGACCTTCTTGATCTTACCGCCTACGACGCGGTGATAAACGATTCCGCGGAGCTTCTTGGCGAGCAGCTCGGCACCGTGGTGGAATGGGTCACGCGCGATGCAATAAGCTCCGGAAGCAACGTGCAGTATGCGGGCGGCAAGGCCTCCAGAAGGCAGCTTTCCTCGAACGACAAGCTGACCACCGAGGAGATACGAAAGGCGGTGCGCACGCTTAAAAAGAACAAGGCGCGTCCCTTCAGCGAAAACGGCAGGCAGCCGCATTTCGTGTGCATCTGCTCGCCGGAGGCCACCTTCGATCTGCAGAACGATGAGATGTGGAAAAACGTGTCCACCTATTCCAATTCCGAGGCCATTTACAGCGGCGAGATCGGCAGGCTGTTCGGCGTGGTGTTCGTTGAAAGCACCGAGGCGAAGGTTTTCTCCCAGACCGTGCGCAACTACGTTGACGACGATACCGAAAACAGCAAAGCCTTCGTGCTGAGGGACGAGCCCACGGAGGAGGAGCTTGCGTATCTCTCCGTTCCGGGAAACAGGCTCTGCATCGGTGAAAACGAGTACACGCTTGCTTCCGAAAACCCCTACGATCCCGAGACCCGCACCGTGTACCTTTCGGACACCGCTTCGCTCAGCGCGGACGAAGCCGTTTGGAGCGACGATGCGGGCGAGCGCGAGCCGGGCAGCAACCGCGCAAAGGACGTTCACGGCACGCTCGTTTTCGGCAGGGACGCATACGGCGTTGTGGACGTTGAGGGCAAGGGCGCTGTGCAGCTCATCGTGAAGCCCCACGGCTCCAGCGGCACCGCCGACCCCCTCGATCAGCGCGCGACCGTGGGCGCGAAGGTGACCGCGTATACCGCCGCGATCCTGAACGATCTGTGGATAGTGCGCATCGAGCACACCGTGAGCTGACGGGCGGAAAGCCCGCCGATAAGCGCGGATAAAGCAAGGGGGCGGGGGAAAGCCGCCCCCGAACGGAAAAAACAGAAACGGGGGATAAAATGGCAAAAAACTTTTTCACAAGCGGCAGGATAAGCCCCGGCATGAAAAGAAGGGTAAACGATGACGTGAAGCCCATTCGCCCGCAGTATTCCGAAATGGGCGGCCCGGGCGGCTATACCGCTTCGGGAGGAGCGCCGACCGGCTCCGGCGGCAATTCCGCAGCAAACGCGGGCGGCGGAGGCTACGCGGGCGGCTTTTTCGGAGCGCAGGGCGGCTCGGGAGGCTACGCGCAGGCGGGCCATGCGAACTATCACAGCGGCGAGGGCACAAGCGGCGAAGGCAGCGCGGATAATCACGGCGGCAATACGGGCGGCGGCAATACGGGCGGCGGCAATATGGGCGGCTACGATGCGGGCAGCTTTGAGGATTATTACAGCCGCCTTATCGCGGCGCTGCACAGTTACGGCATAGATATGGCGTTGCCCACGCTGGACGAGCTGTATTCGCAGCTTTCAGCATTCCTGCGCCCTTCGGTGGATGCGGCGATCGCGGGCAGGCAGAGATACGGCGAAACCGTGATGGCGGAGCTGGACGCGGACGCATATTCGCGCGGGATGGGCTCATCGAGCTATCTTTCAAGCATGAAGAACCGCGAGTATGACGATATTGCAAACGATATTGCCGCGATGGAAACCAATTACAATTCCACCCTTGCGGAATATCTTTACAATGCGTCAAACGAGCTTGCGAGCATTCAGACTCGCTTTGCGGAGATGCGCCGTCAGCATGAGCTTGAGATGGAGCGCCAGCTTCAGCAGCAGGCGTATGAAAACGAGCGCTTGAGGCGGCAGCAGGAGTTTGAGGCGGAGCAGGAGCGGCTCAGGCGTGCCTACGAGATGGAGAGGCTGCGTCAGCAGCAGGAGTTTGAGCGGGCGATGCGCCTTCAGGCGGCAAGCGCCGCTTCCGGCGGCTCGGGCGGCGGTCACGGCTCCGGCTCGGGCGGCTCGGGCGGCTCCGGCAGCTCCGGCAGCTCCGGCGGCTCCGGCGGCTCCGGCGGCGGAAGCGGAAAGCCCAAGCCGAATAAGCCCGGCGCAGCGGGCTCGGGCGGCTCCGGCGGCTATACGGATGCCGGCACGGGCGACAGCGCGCATTATTACAATTATTCCGTGTATCTGAATTCGCTCTCCTCCGCCGATCGCGCAAGCGTGTTCGGCAGCAATTCCTCCTATTGGAGCGCAATACGCGAGGAGCTTATGCGAAATCTTTCGCCCGATCAGTATGAGCGGCTGCGCAGGCAGTACGATCCGCACTATTCGCAGGGCGGAGGCGGCGGCACAAGCTCCGGCCAGGCTCCGGGAAGACCGTGGAACGTGAACACCACGAACTGAAGAAAGCGGATGCGGAGGGCGTAACGCGAGGCGAAAAGGGGCGGCACGGGGCCTGCCGCCCCTAAAACGGAAGGAATGCGCATGGATGAAGGAGCCGGATCAAGGCAGGCCTGAGCCGATGGCATAAGCACGTCAATTATACGAAATATATGAGCAGATAAAAGAAATAATCGAATGAAACGAGTGATCGGGAACACAAAGGAGAAAACGGAATGAAGAGTGCATTGGATTTTATTCGCTTCGCGCTTTCCCACGCCAAATTTGAAAGCATTCCGGTGGGCACAAAGCTGCCGCTGGATATAGAGGAGTGCGCCCTGGAGGAATGGGAATACCTTCCCGGAATGAAGGGCGAGCTGGTCACGAAGGAAACGCTTGAAGCGAAGTATGAGAATTTTTATAAGCTTTGCGGCTGGACGAGGGAGAAATTCGATCATCTGACGGGCAGCTTCGCCCAAAGAAGGGTGCATGCTTGCGACAGCCAGGGGCTGCTGGCTGCATACACCGGCATGGAGGCAACGCCGAATTACTGTTACAGCGCGTGGTGCTCCGATAAGGGCAGGATAGGCGAGGTCAAGCGGCCCTATGCGATAGGCGAAGCGGTGTTTGTGATGGATAAGGAGGAGCGCATGATGCACACGGGCTTCATCTGCGGGCAGATCGGCGGGGAGCCGCTGGTGGTGGAGGCGCGCGGCGTTGTTTACGGCGTGTGCGTCACAAGGCTTTCCGACCGACCGTGGACGCACAGGGGGCTGTGTACCAGAAGGCTCATCTACGATGAAGGCTGCTACGATGAGCAGATCGTGCTGAGCCTTCAAAAGCCCATGATGCAGGGCGAGGCGGTGAAGCTGCTTCAGCGCGCGCTGAATGCCCTCGGCTATTTCGCGGGGGAGGCGGACGGGAAATGCGGCGAATTTACCCTTGGCGCAATAAAGGAGTTTTCAAGGGCGCATTTGACGCGGCTGCTGTAAAACAGTAAAAAGAAGTCGAAACGGTTGATGATTCGGTTGGCATGCTCATATAGCGCGGCGATCGGGGCAAGGAAATGCGCCTTCAAGCGAAAAAACCAAGAATAAAAGGCAAAAAAGCGCTATTTTGCCGAGCGGGGCTTTCTTTTGAGCGCAAGTATGCTTATAAGCGCACCAAGCAGCACCAGCGCGATACCGCAGCCCTTCAGCACGCCTATCGCTTCGCCAAACACCAGCATGCTTGTGAGCGAGGCGAAAACGGGCTCAAGCGTGTTGAGCGCGGCGGCGGGAGCGGAGCCGAGTATGCGAATGCCGCGGAGCAGCAGCCGCAGACCGAAAATATACCCAAGTGCCGCCTCAAGTATGAGCAGCACCCAGATGAAAAAATCGGAGGGTATGGTGAGGCGCTTTGAAACGGCGGCAACCATGAAGCTTAAAAGCGATGCAGCGCCGGTGATATACACGTTTGAAACGGAGGTATCGAGCGCGGCGTAGCTTGAGTTTCTGCCCGCAAGGAAATACACCGCGTAGGCAACGCCGGAGGCGAGCGCAAGCAAAATGCCGGCTATATCCACGCTGCCGGAAAACGAGGCGCTTGAAATCAGCGCGATGCCGGCTATTGCGAAAACCAGCGAGGTAAACAGCGCATAGCTCGCCTTCTCCTTAAAAAACAGGATGCCCGCAAGCAGCACGAACACCGGATAGGTGAAGTTTATAACTATCGTCATTCCGGCGGGGATATGCAGGTATGCGTAGGTGATGAGAAGCAGCGTGGAGGCAAGCGCTCCGCCGCCGAGCGTGGAAAGCTGAACGAGCTGCCTGCCGCTCACCCCAAGGCGCTTGCGGGAGATAAGGCAGCTTAAAAGCGAGAGCACGCAGGCAATGCCCATGCATAGGGCAACGAGCGTTTCGTTGCCAACGGCGCGGGCGGGGGAGGCGATCAGCGAATCCGCGAAGGGAAGCGAGCCGAGCGAGCGCTGCACGAATGCCCGGGGAAGCCCGCCGCGGAGCGCGGCGTTTGACAGGATCGGCGTAACGCCGTAGCAGGCGGAGGCAAGAATCACGCACACTACGCCAAAAAACACGCTGCCGCCCTTTTTTGCACAGCTGCCGCCATTGGCGCGCTTATTTGCGGAGGAATTGTTTTTTGCACTCATTTGCATAGAGCCTTTCATTTAAATTACAGCGTCTATATTACAACATTTGAAGCGATTTGTCGAGAACGGATTTCTTTTTGACCGCATTTGCTTCGAGCAGAGCGGGGAAAAGGAGCCTTGGGCGAAAGGAGAGAAAAAATGAAGCTTGAAAGCATAATCATTGAAAAAACGGGCAGCGGAGAGCCGTTTGAGTGCTGCGTTAATTCGGTAAACTACCGCATAGAGCGCGGCGTTCCCGTTTCCGTGCCTGCGGAGGTGGCGGAGGTTTACAGGCGCAGCCTTACGGAAAGGCTCAAGAGCGAAAAGCAGCTTGAACGCTTCCGCAAAGCGGACGGAATGAAGCTTTAATGAAGGTAAGCAAGGTCAATGCGGTCAGGAAGGCTAAAAGGAAAAGGCTCATAAGAAAAAAAGGATAGGCTGTTTATGGAGGTAAAAGAATGACTTTGAATGATATTATCGTTTCTTCGCTTGCCCAGCTCGACCGTTCGCACGATATGCAGACGGTGGAGGTATACAGAAGCCGCTTTGCGCAGTTTGCAAACGATGCGCAAAACGATCTTGCCCTCGCCCTTGCGCTCAAGCGGACCGAAACGCTTGTGCCGGAGGAGGGCGTGCTCGATCTTACGCAGCTTGAAAGAAAGTGCTATCGCGTTGAAAGCGTTTGCCAGCTCGGAAGAAGGGTGCCCTTCAGCTCGGGCGACACGCCGATGCGTCTTTACGTGCCGTACAACGAGGAAGCGGAGGTGACCTACCGCTTCGCGCCGCAGAAGCTTGAAACCGCGTCCGACGTGAGCGAGCTTCCCGCCGCGCTGCATCCGCTGATAGTGAGCTACGTTGTGGGAAGGGAGCGCATGGGGGGCGACGTTTCCACCCAGGGCGGCGGAAACATCTACCTTTCCATGTATAACGCGGCGAAGGCGAAGCTGCGCGGAGGCTTCGGCGGGGAGGAAAGGTTCACCATCACAAACAGGTATTGAAGCATGAGCATAAAAACGTTTGAGATCCCGTATTTTACCGGAATAAACCAATCCGGCTTTGAAAACACGCTGCCGTCAAGATTTGCGATAGACGCGGTGAATATGGATACCGAGGGCGGAAAGCTGCGCGTTGCGGACGGCTTTTATAAATACTCCGCGCTGCCCGTGCCGGACATGGGGCGCATAGAGCTGCTCTGCTGCCTTAAAACGCCGGAGGGGGACGTGCCGGTAGTTATGAGCGGGGGAAAGCTTTTCGCGCTCAGCGGCGGGAGCTGGACTCATTTTTACACGGCGCAAAGGACTTCGTCGAACGTGACCTGCGATTCCGCAATGGTGCGCATAGGCTCAACGGATTATCTTGTGATAGCCGACGGGGAGAATCAGCTCATAAAGTTCGACGGCGAAAGCGTTTCGCCCTTCGGCTCGGAGGAAAACTGCTCCGATATACCGGTTTCGTATCTCACGATGTATCGCGGCAGGCTCTTTGCGGCGGGCGATCCCGAAAATCCGGACAGGCTGTATTACTCGGTGCTGCCGGGAAGCGGGCGCACGGTGGAAAACTGGGGCTACGTGGAGGCCTCGCCCGCAGTTGAGGGCGGCCATACGGACGTGGGCTCAATCGGCGGCGATCCCATAGTGGCGATAAAGGCGCTTTCCAATCAGCTTTTGATCTTCAAAAGGCACAGCCTGTACCGGCTTATCGGCGATCGGCCCTCAAACTACACCATAGAGCATATCGACGCGGATATGCTTGAAACCAAGCATACGGCGATCTCCGTTTACGGGGATATGCTCTATTTCGTAACGCAGGAGGGGCTGCATTATTACAACGGCGTTACCGTTCGCCCCTGCCCCGATATGCGCTGCATCAAAAGTATCATGGCAAGGGCCGAGCTTGCCAAATGCCGCTCGGTGATCGCGGGGGGCAGGCTCTATTTCAATTACACGAGCGGAATGGGCGATGAAATGATGGTTTACGACCTTGAGGAGCGCAAGTATATGCGCCGAAACGGATTTGAGGTCAGCTTTCTTGCGGTGATGAACGGTAAGCTCATCATGATAAACAGAAATCGCATCCTGTATGAGTTCGGCGCTTCCTCAAGCTATGACGGCGCGCCCATCGAAGCGTATTGGAAAACGCCCATCTCCGATCTTGGCGACAAGGCGGCTATAAAAAGCCCCCGAATGCTCTATCTGCGCGGGAGCGGCAGCGCCATAAGGATAGAAGTGGAGCTGGACGGCAGCAAAAGCGGCTATATCGCCCTGCTTCGTCGAAACGGCGAGCTTTCCGTAACGGAAATTCCCGTTTTCAACGAGGGAAGGTGCCTTTCGCTCACCTTTTCCAACGTGAACGGCGGGTATTTCGAGCTGGAGGGCGGAGTGGAGCTTGAGATGAGGCTGCGCCGCAGAACGGAGTGAGGCAAGCGGAGACTCGGAAAGAGCCATGCTCGGCAAGAGCGGAGCGCGATTTGTAATGATGGATGAAAGGAGAGCCGAAATATGGATATGAGAGCGCTTTATTATATCTATCTGCCTTCGGAGCGCGGCAGGAATGAGGACGCTCAGAAGCATGATGAGGACGTGAAGGCGAATGAAAACTGCCTCAATCAGAATTTTTCGCTGCTTGCGGGCAAGATCTATGAGTATGAAGCCCGCCTCGCCCTGCTTGAGCAGGCGCTTGAAAGGGTGGATTCGGCGCTGAACGCCGGCGATCGGGCGGGGGAGGGCAGATAACAGCCTTATTGTAACACTCACGCGCCGTCAGGCATAGAATGGATCAATGGAACGGTTGGTATAAGTAAACAAACAATGTGTTTTTCCTCCTGAATGAAAGGGGCGCGGGGTATTCTCCGCGCTCCTTTCGCATATAGGCTTGTGTTTGCGGCCGTGATAATTGCAGGCGCAGATGCAAATATAATCAAAAAACGATCGGTATTGAAAACGATTATTGGAAAACCGGGCCTTATACGGAAAACCGCAGGTTTTCGGTCAGCACCGCCTGAAGCTTCACCGTTCGCGGCGCCATCAGCCTTGAGGAAAGGCGCTCGCCGTAGATATCCTGAACGGTCTGCTCGCGCGGGTCGTTTGAGCTGAGCGAAAGATTGGTGGCAAAAAGCGTTGCCTTGCCGCCCTCCTGCCGCGTGCATATTATGGAGAGCAGCGTTTCTATAGTGATATTCGGTATCATGGGTTCGGTGCCAAGATCGTCTATAATAAGCAGATCGGGCAGCGTAAAATCGGGGCGATCCTCCGGTGAGGCGCGCAGGCTGTCCAGCGTGAGCCGTATAAGCTCGTATGAATTGAGCTTCAGCACCGAATAGCCGCGCTCAAGCACCCTTGCGCCGATGCAGTTTAAAAGATAGGATTTGCCAACGCCGGGCATTCCGAAATAGAGTATGTCCCGCCGCTCGTTTTCGGGGAAGGAATCGGCATAATTCACCGCCTGATCGAAGATCTTTTTCATTGCGGCGCGGTTCCTTTGATCCTTTTGCAGCTCAAGATCGAATTTTTCAAAGGTTTGATCGCTCCTTATGCCGGAATCCGCAAACGCAACGGTTACGGCAAGCTGCGTTACGCATTTGCATAATTCGCCGTTCACGCGCCCGGTGTCGCGGCATTCGGGGCAGATGCAGTCAAGGTCAAGATAATCCTCGTCAAAGCCGTGCTCTCGAAGCAGCCTGCGATGCTCCGCCGTGCTTTTTTCTATCATGGCCTGCGCCTGCTCGGAAAGAAGCCGGCTGCTTCCCTCGCTCATAGCCTGCCTGCCAAGCTCAAAAGCCCTTGCTTTCGTGCCCTCGTCAAGCGCGCGAAGCTCCGGAATAAGGGCATAAACCTCCCGCTCGCGCTGCCTTCTTATTGCGGCAAGGCGCAGCCTTCTGCCGCTCAATTCATTTTTAAGCGCCGCGTTGAAGGCGGCCGATCTAATTTTCATCGTCGCTGTAAATATCCTCTCCGAAATCTATTCCAAGCGCCTTAAGCTGCTCCTTGGTGTAGTGCTGCTGCTTATAGCCGAGAGCCCTGTTCACCTTTTTGCCCTTTGCGGCGTTTTCGGGCCTTGCCTGCTGCGCGGAGCGATTCTGCGCATCCTCCTTCGCCGCCTTGTAGCTCGCTATGCCGCGCGCGTGCCAATCCGTGATTATGCGCTTCATCTCCGCAAAAGCGGCGGCCTTTTCGGAAGCAAGCTCGGCGGCGTAAAGTATCATCTCCGGCTCCATGCAGTAGTCCTTCACCCAAAGCTCAAGCTGCGCCCTGTCCTTTGCGGAGGCATTCCTTTTGAGCCCCGCCCGCTTGAAGCACTGTGCGGCAAGGTCAAAAAGCATATCCTGCTCGCGCATAAGAGTGCGCATCTTTTCCTCGCTCACGCCGCCGCTCTCGCGGTAGCTTGAAAGGATCGCATCCAGATACTTAAAATTCGGGCGGTCGCTCGAAACAGCGCCCGTGCAGGCAAGCTGTATCGCCTCCTCGGAAAAGCCCCATTCGCGCGTCCATTTATCATACAGCGCAAGCTCGTCCTCGGTGGGCCTTCTTGAAATGCGCCAGCGCTTCAAAATAACCGACGCCCCTCCGGAAAGCTCCTCCTCGCGCTCAAAGCTTTCCTTCACAGCCTCAAGGGTGGTGCAGCCGTCCGCCGCAAGCCGCCTTGCCACGGCGTCCATATAGTTTATATGCACCCTTGCGCCCTTCAGCGCGATGCAGCGGCGCACTATCTCTATGGCGGCGTCCTCCTCGAAGCGGAAAACCTCTATCCAGTCGTAGATCCGCCTAAGCTCCGCACCCGAAAGGCTGCGCGTGCCAAGCACGGCGCGAAGCTTTTCTATTAGCGCACCGTAGCGCCTTGATTCGGCGGCGGAAAGCTCATATTCACCCTGCGAAAGCTTCAAAAGCTGCACCGCGATGCTGCTGTTTTCGCCGCTTATCAGCCTCACCGCGCCCGCGCGCTCAAGCTCCGCGTAGGCAAGCTCTATCTTATCGTCGCTCAGGCAAAGCGCATTGGCAAGCTCATCCGCCGTGCCGATGCTCTTGTGCGCAAGCATAAGCGCGTAAAGATAAACCTTCACGGCGTCGCCGGAAAGCGTGCTCAAAAGCTCCAGAATAAAGCGATCCTCAACCGGCGTATAGCCGAAAAGGGCGCTGTCCTTGATGATGGCGGTGGTTTTCATGAGGCCTGTTCCCTGTAATAAAAGCGGTTTTCGTGCGGGAGGATATGCCGAACCATACGCACCCTCCGCGCTTTTTCGCTCTCGATTCTACCACTTTCCCGCCCCCCGTGTCAATCCGAAGGGCGGAATAATTCAAACTTGAATGAAAACGGCAAAAGCTTGAAAAAAGCAGGGGCGATCCATCATTGAAAGCCCCTGCCGTTGTGTGACGCGCCGTTGTGCGATGCGCCGTTGTGCGATGCGCCGTTGTGTGACGGCCGTTGTGTGACGCGCAAAACCGTTTTGCCGCCGCTCGATCAGCTCAGCTCGAACGCGCCTGTGTATAGCTTGTAGTATCTGCCCTTCTGCGCTATAAGCTCCCTGTGGTCGCCGCGCTCGATTATCCTGCCCTTTTCAAGCACCATTATCGCGTCCGAATTGCGCACGGTGGAGAGGCGGTGCGCTATCACAAACACCGTTCTGCCGCGCATCAGCTCATCCATGCCGCGCTCTATATGCGCCTCGGTGCGCGTGTCTATGGAGCTGGTCGCCTCATCAAGGATCAGCACCGGCGGGTCGGCGATGGCGGCGCGGGCTATCGCTATGAGCTGGCGCTGCCCCTGCGAAAGGTTTTCGCCGTCGTCCACTATCATGGTGTCGTATCCGTTCGGAAGATGCATTATGAATGAATGCGCGTTTGCAAGCTTCGCCGCCTTCACGATCTCGTCATCCGTGGCGTCCTTCCTGCCGAAGCGGATATTCTCGCGCACGGTGCCGGTGAAAAGATGCGTATCCTGAAGCACCATGGCAAGACTTTTCCGCAGATCGTCCTTGGCTATATCGCGTATATTGAAGCCGTCGTAGGTTATCTCGCCCTGCTGAATGTCGTAGAAGCGGTTAATAAGGTTTGTGATGGTGGTTTTGCCCGCGCCGGTGGAGCCCACGAAGGCTATCTTCTGCCCGGGCTTGGCGTAAAGGCTGATATCGTCAAGCACGATCTTTTCGCCGTCGTAGCTGAAGGTAACGTCGTTGAACACAACGTGCCCGCGCACCCTCGTTAGCTCGCCCTCCGGCGTTTTCCATGCCCACACGTCCGTGCGCTCGGAAACCTCCTCAAGCCCGCCCGTGGAGTCAAGCCTTGCGTTCACAAGCTTCACGCTGCCCTCGTCCGCCTCGGGCTCCTCGTCTATAAGCGCGAATATGCGCTCGGCGCCCGCAAGCGCGGAGAGGATGGAGTTGAACTGCTGGCTCATCATCGTGATGGGCTGGGCGAAATTGCGCGTGTACTGAAGGAAGGTAACCAGCGAGCCCACGCTCAGCGTTAAGAGAGCGGGGTAATCGCCCTTAAGCGATGCCACCACCATCAGCGCGCCAAGCACGGCGGTTATGGCGTACTGGATGTAGCTTAAATTGCCCATTATCGGCATCAGTATGCTTGCCCAGGTGTTCGCGCCCGCCTCCGCCTTTCTCAATTCGTCGTTCAGCTTTTTAAAGCGCTCGTTTATTTGCTCCTCGCGGCAGAAAACCTTCACCACCTTCTGCCCCTCGGTCATCTCCTCTATGTAGCCGTTCGCAACGCCCAGCGCCGCCTGACGCTTTTTGTAGAATGCGCCGCTGCGCTTGCCGAGAGTTTTCACCACGAATATCATCAGCACAAGCATCACCACGGTGATAAGCGTCAGCGCGGGGGAGAGTATCAGCATCATTATAAACACGCTCACCACGCGGAAAAGGCTGTTTATAAGGTTCGGTATGCCCTGCCCGAGCATCTCGCGCATGCTGTCGGTATCGTTCGTGTATCTGCTCATTATTTCGCCGTGGGTATGGCTGTCGAAATACTTAACGGGCAGACGCTGCATCTTTTTAAACATCTCAGTGCGGATGTCGTAAAGTATGCCGGTGGAAACCCTCAGCATGAGCCTTGAGTGAATGTAAATGCACACCGCGCCAAGGGCGTACACTATGCCCATCTTGATAATTGCAAGCGTGAAGGCGCCCCATTTTTCGCCCGTTGCGCCGAACTTCGCCATCGGAGCAAGGTGATCGTCTATTATGGGCTTGAGCTGCGCCGTGCCGTAAACGTTCGCCTCGGCAGCGGCAATTATGCAGATCGTAACCAATATAAGCGTCAGCGCGTAGGGCTTGAAGTATTTAAGAAGGCGCGTGAAGGTCTGCTTCGTGTTCTTGGGCTTGGCAAATTTCGGGCCGCCGCGCATTCCGGGGCCTCTTGCCACCCTTTCGGATGCCTTGGGTGCGCTGCTCATTCCTCCTCGCCTCCTTTCATCTGGGATTCATACACCTCTCGGTAGATCTCGTTCGTTTCGTACAGGTTTTTCGGAGTGTCGAACGCCACGAGCCTGCCGTCGTCAAGCACCATCACGCGATCGGCGTCCATCACGGAGGCTATGCGCTGCGCTATGATGAAGGTCGTGGTTCCCGCAAGCTCCGTGCGAAGCGCCTTTCTTATCGCCGCATCCGTCGCCGTGTCGCAGGCGCTTGTGGAGTCGTCCAATATCACCACCTTCGGGCTCTTGAGAAGCGCCCTTGCTATGCAGAGCCTTTGCTTCTGACCGCCCGAAACGTTCACGCCGCCCTGACCCAGATCGGTCTGATAACCGTTTGGAAAGCTCATTATAAAATCATGCGCACAGGCGGCGCGGCAGGCGCTCTCCATCTGCTCCCTCGTTGCGTTTTCGTTTCCCCAGCGCAGATTATCCTCTATCGTGCCGCTGAAAAGCAGATTCGTTTGCAGCACCATCGCCACGGAGTCGCGCAGGGTGTGCAGCTTGTATTCACGCACGTCGTGACCGCCCACGCGCACGGAGCCGGAAAGCACCTCGTAAAGGCGCGGGATGAGCTGCACCAGCGTGGTTTTCGCGGAGCCCGTGCCGCCGATTATGCCTATCGTTTCGCCGGAGCGAACGGAGAAATACACGCCCGTCAGGGTGAGGTTGTCGGGGTTCTTGGAGTATGAAAAGTTCACGTTTTCAAACTCCACGCTGCCGTCCGAAACGGTGAGAGCGGGGTCGGCATCATCGTCGTTTATATCTATGCGCTCGTCAAGCACCTCCGCTATGCGCTTTTGGGACGCCCTTGTGATTATGAAGCTCACAAACACCATGGAGAGCATCATCACGCTTGAGAGGATCTGACCGATAAACGCCAGAAAGCCCGAAAGATCGCCGTATTTCATCTTGCCGCCCACTATGAGCTGACCGCCGAAGAAGCACACGGCGACCATCGCGGCGTAAAAGATGAACTGGGATATGGGGTTGTTCCATATAACTATGCGCTCGGCGGCAAGCTGCGCCTTTTTGAGCGCGAGCGCCGCGTCCGCAAAGCTCACGTATTCGTCCTCGCCCTTCACAAATGCCTTCACGACCCTTATTGCAATAAGGTTTTCCTGCACCCTGGAGTTCATAAGGTCGAGCTTTGAAAGCATCTTTTCAAAGAATGGATGCGCCTTCATCATGATGAGCAGCATTATGCCCGCAAGCAGCGGTATCGTAACGGCGAAAACGAGCGAGAGCCGTGCGTTCACCGCCATTGCGAAAAAGAACGCCGTAAACATTATTATGAAGTTGCGAACGGTCATCCTTATCAGCATGGTGAAAAGGTTCTGAATGTTCGTAACGTCCGTGGTGAGCCTGGTAACTATGCTTGCCGTGGAAAAATTATCAACGTTTGCAAAGGAAAAATCCTGCACCTTCGTGAATAGCATATTGCGCAGGTTCGCGGCAAATCCCGTGCCGGCAACGGCGGCAAGGCGCGCGCAGAGCGCACCGGCAATAAGCGCGAAAACGGCCATAAGCAGCATCAGTGCGCCGTATTTGATTATCAGGTCTATATTCGGGGGCAGGCCGGGGCCGACGTCTATGCCCTCGTTTATAAGCTTCGTCATAAAGAAGGGGATCATTATCTCAAGCACGCCCTCAAGAATGATCATCAGCGAAGCGCCGACGGACTGCCATCCGTAGCCGCGCACCGCGGGAAAGAATTTTTTTATCATGCGCTTTCTCCCTGTTTGCTGTTTGCTTTGACTATATTATCGGTTTGGGTCTGGGTTTGATTTCGGATGCGGCTTCCGATGCGGGCTCCGATGCGGAAGGATCCGCTTCGCCCGCTTTATCCGCTCCGGGCTTATCCACGCTCACAAGCCTTTTCAGCTCAGCGTTGTCAAGGCTTTCCACCTCGTCCGGCTCAAGATTCTTGATAAGCCTTGATATAAGCTCGTCCGTAAGAAGCCGCTCATCGTCTGAAAAGCCGTCAAACATCCTTGCCTCAAGCCCGTCGAACACGACGCGGCAATTCCTGGCGGCAAGGCTGCCCTTTTCGGTGATCTGAAGATTGTTTGCCCTCAGATTGCCCGCGCAGACCTTTTTTATAACGCAGCCCGAAGCCTCCATGCGCTTTATGCTCTGCGCCACGGAGGCGGGGGAAACCTGCATCTCCTCGGCAACCTCGGTCTGCGTGCAGCCGTCGTTTTTCTCAATAAATTCAAGCATCCGCATCTGCGACGGCGGAATCAGCTCGTCCCCAAAGGTGCGCAGATACAGCTTTATCAGCAGATCCAGCCTGTGCAGCTTTCTGCCGATCCTCGGCCTGTTTTTTTCCAATTGCTTACCCTCCCTTCAACAGGCAGCTTTGCAGCGCCGATCGCTCGAACGCCCGAAAATCAAGCGTTTAACAATCAAGCGCCTAATAATTAAACGCTTAACATTCTATTCCCGCGCCGCCGCTTTGTCAACCGAATATGCGCTCAACAGGCAAATATATTGAGCCTGAAAGCCCTCTGCCATAATTCCACCAAAAAACGGCTGATAATTTGTTCCTCCTTCTGACATGAAAACCCATTTAAAAAGATTGACAAAAAGCCGATATTGCAATAAAATATACGCATGGGAGGATACACAAACTCTATTATTATGATTTAATATGATTTAGGAGGATTTTTTATGAGAAAATGCAGCAACTGCAATAAGCTTTGCCCGGATTCGGAAAAGTTTTGCCAAACCTGCGGCCTGCCCACCACGGCCGTGGAGGATACCTCCGCGCAGCAGGCGGCTCCCACAAAAAAGAAAAAAACGGGGCTTATCGTCGGCATTATCGGCGCTATAGCGGCGCTTGCCGCAGCCGCGGCGATCATCTTCATTCCCAAGCGCGGAAAGCTCGACGTTATGCGCCGCTTCTTCGCCGCGCAGGATGAGTTCATCACAAACGAAAAGCTTGCCGAAAAGGGCCTCACGGTGGACAGCCTGCTCAGCGGGCAGTACAAGCCGGAGATAAAGAATATCTCCACGGACGCGGAGCTCAAGCTCGATCTCTCCGGCCTCGATCCCAATCTCCTCGATCTTGGCGAGCTGGGCATTCCCGGAATAGACATCAACGACAAGATCTCCAAGCTCAGCGTGTTTCTTCAGCTTGTGAGCGGTGAAACCGGCTCTCTTACCGGCATACAGCTCCGCTACAACGGCTCATCGCTGCTCTCCGCCACTCTCGATCAAACCGAAAACGCGGCGGGCGTGTATATTCCGGAGCTTTCCGATAAGCGCTACGAGCTTTCGCCGGAGCTGCTTGCCAAGCTCATGCAGCAGGGGAATGAGGACGGCTCTCAAAGCGGCGCCTTCGATGTCAAATTCGATAAGGTTGCCGATCTGAAGGCAAGCTACGAGGCGCTGAAAAAGGATTATCTTGAAATATTCTACAAGGGCTTTGCCACCGAGGATTTCACCCAGAAGGAGGGCGGCGCAAGGCTCGAAGGGCTGGGCGACGAGCTCAAGGGCTGCACCGAGATCACCTTCGTTCCCAATGCGGAGCGTTTCCCCGCCATGATAGGCGAGATGGCGGAGCGCATCAAAGCCGATAAGGCGCTTTCGGATCATCTGCTTTCGCTCATGCAGCATTACCTCGGCGAATCCGCCATGAAGTCGCTGCTCTCCTCCTGCGCCGGAGGGGGCAAGCTTGAAAACGGCGAAAGGGGTCTTCTGCCCCTCTTTGAAAAGCTTGCCGAAAAGCTCTCGTCAAGCAAGGAGCAGATCGCCAAGGATATCACCGAATCCGGCTTTACCTGGCGCATTCTGACGGTTGGGGATGAAGCCCCCGCCCAGTACATCAAGTGGAACAAGGGCGAGATAGCTGCGGAAAGCTTCGGTGAAAAGGACTATTTCAATTTCACCGAAAACGGCAAAACCGAGCTGAACGTGGTTTCAAGCCTCAATAAGAACGGCGAAAAGAGCGACGGCAGCATCACCGTGCTTTTGAACGATAAGGCGGATAAGGTCGTGATAAGCGTTTCCGAGCTGGAGGAAAACAATAAGTCCGGCCTGAACGTTCCCTGCGGCAAATACAGCATCGATTTCTCCGGCGTCACCACCGAAAAGGGCTTTGAAAACCTCAAGCTTGAGATGAACGTCGTCAGATCCGCAAGCGGCGGCACCGATCACACGCTCTATTTGTACGGCCTTAATAAGCTTGCGGAGGATGCGCCCGAGCGCATCGGCTTCACCCTTCACACCACCGACACGCCCTCCGCGCTGAAGGCGCCCACCGCCGAAACCGTGAAGGTGCAGAGCGAGGAGCAGCTGAGCGGCATCGTGGAGGAGCTTTCCGAGCCGCTCCAGGAGGTCGTGACCAGGCTGCTGCTGATGCTCGTCCTCGGCTGACGCTCTTTCTCACAAGGGCCGAACGGATTATGTTTCCATGGATGATCGTGCGCTGATAACGATCGAAAATATCGAAAAGCATTACGGCCCCGAGCAGGTCTTGGGGCCGATTTCCCTTTCCGTCGGAGCGGGCGAGATAGTCGGCGTGGTGGGGGCGAACGGCGCGGGCAAAAGCACGCTGCTTCGCATACTTGCCGGCGCCGAAAGGGCGGATGCGGGCAGCATCAGCTTCAATTTCGCCGCGCGCGGGGAAACGGGCTACGTGCCGCAGGAGCTTGCGCTTTATGAAAACCTCACGGGCAGGCAAAACCTCAAATACTGGGCGGCGGCAGCGGGCGTGTTTTCAAAGCGCCGAAGGATAAGGGTGAATTACCTGTTAAAGCTTGTAAATTTGGAGGATAAGGCGGATAAGCCCGTTTCGTCCTATTCGGGCGGAATGAAGCGCAGACTCAATCTTGCCTGCGCCCTCGTTGGAAGCGTGAAGCTGCTTTTGCTCGATGAGCCCACCGTTGGGGCGGACGCCGCCTCCGTGGAGCTGATGCTGAGCACGGTGAAGGAGCTTGCCGAAAAGGGCTGCGCCGTGCTGATAGTTTCCCATCATTCGGACGAAATAAAAAGGCTCTGCACCCGCACGATAGAGCTGAGAAAGGGCAGGATAGAAAAATGAGGAGCCTTCGAGCCGGCATTTATAAGGATATCCGCCTTTTTTTGACCGCAAGCGGCATCATCAGCTTTATTCTGCCCGCGCTTATCGCGGCGGCGCTGATGCTTGGGCTGAACGACGCCCAGAGCGCGAGCACGAGCGTGCGGCGCTTCGATATAGCCGTGTACGATCGGGACGACACGCTGATGTCCCGCTCGCTCGTTTCCCAGCTTCGAAACGTAGAGCTCATTTCAAACCTTCGCTGCTATACCGAAAAAAGCTTTACAGGTGAATTTGCGGAGCTTCTTGATGAAAACGGCGCGCTGACACCTCGAAGCGGGCTTTTTTCGGGGGAGCTTTTTAAGGATTGCGCCGTGGTGATGGTGCTTCCCAAGGATTTTTTTTACGATGCGTATTCCGGCAGGGAGGAGATCGTGCGCGTTATTCTGAATGGCGATATGCCGCTTGAAAGCGCCCTTGCTTCCTCAATGGCGTCCTCCGTTTCAGGCATACTCAAGAGCGAACGCGCCGCGTGGTACGCCGCCTATTCCGTGAACGCGGGAGGAGAATTCGATCCCGCGGATTTTGAGCGCTTCTGCGAAAGCTCCGCCGGCACCATACTCGACAATGCGCTCGGCAGGCTGAACGTATTCTCCGATCCGAATCTCCGCGCCGAGGTGAGCGCAGGCGTTATCGGGCCGTTCTTTGCCTGCGCCGCGTCCATGCTGATGCTTTTCGTGTCCGTGGGCGTTTTAAAAACCCTGCCCGACGAACGAAGGCTCGGCCTTTACGACCGCTTCATTTCGCTCGGCGGCAGCCTGCTTCAGCTCGTGCTTTCAAAATTCATCACCGCCGCCGTATTCTGCGCGATCGGCACGGTTCCGCTCGGCTTCATTCTTCGTCCGCAGCTTCCCGGCGGCGTTTGGGTGCTGATAGCTGCGTTTATCGCCTGCTTTTCCATCATGCTTGCCCTCACAAGGCTGACTGCAAACACGGAAAGCTATCTGCTTGCGGGCGGCATCGTTACGGCGTTTTCGCTGCTCTTCGGCGGCGTTATCTACCCCGAAAAGCTCTTTCCGCCGCCGCTTCGCCATATCTGCAGGCTCACCGTTCCAAAGTATCTGCTTGCGGGGCTTGAAAAGACGGAGCCCGCCGAATCGCTCGTTCCGCTTGCTGTGATCGCCGCCGCATTTATTGCCGTTTTCGTGCTGATCGAGGCGTTTTCATCCGGCAGAAGCAGGGTCAGAGCGGAAGGGAGGCGGGGCGCATGAGGGAAGCCGTCAAAACCTCTTATAAAACCCTTGCGCTTGCACTTATCAAGCTCCCCGCGATGGCGGGCGGCCATTTCGCGCTCGCTTTCGCGCTTGCCGCTTCGCTTCTCATGTTCTTTACGGCCCATTTCGCGCTGAACGCAAAAGCGCCCTCGGCGCTTGAGCTTGTGTATGTGGATAACGATGATACCGACCTTTCAAAGGAGTTTATCTCACTCATAAAATCAGCAAACGGCGCTTCCGTGATGCTTACGCAGTGCGCCGATGCCGAACAAGCAAAAGCCGTGCTTGAAAGCGGCGGCGCGGAGGGGCTTCTTATCATCCGTCCGGGGCTCGATGAAAGCCTTGCCTCGGGCAGCGCCGCGTTTGAGTACCTTCCCGCAAGGGGCGCTTCAAGCGCGCAGGCGGCAAGGGAGCTGATAGCGGGGGAGGCGGTGACGCTCGGCAGCAGGCTGAGGGCCGCAGGGTATTTTGAAGCTCTGAGCGGGCGGGAGCCGACTGCGGATGAGCTGAAAAAGCTTGAAGCCGTCTATTCGGTTCGGCGCTCCGGCGAGGGCTCGTCCGTTGAAAAAACCACCGTTTTTGCCGATCCCGCCGCCGCAGGCAAGCCGCGCGAAACGGAGCTTTTCAGCGCGTTTTTCGCAAGGTATTCGGGCTTTGCCTCGTTCGTGATAATGCTTGTCCTTCTTATGCTCGGCGCGTTCTGCGGCTCAAGGGATGAAAGGCGCGCGCTTGAGCGCATTAGCGCCTTAAAATTCGGGCGCGTAATGAGCTTTTTTTCCACCTTTTTCGCGCTGCTGCTTTTCGGCCTGCTGCTGCTCGCCCTTTCGTTCATCCCCTCCGGCACGGGCGGCGCATGGGGCGTCGCTTCGGGAAGCGCATACGTTTTCTGCGCCTGTGCGCTCTCAATGCTGCTCGGCAGCCTTTCCGGCTCCGCACGCGCGGAGCTTGCCTCTCCCCTTGTGGCGTTTCTGACGGCGCTTGCGGGCGGCTGCTTCACCGATCCCACCGCGCTCGGCGGAGGCTTCAAAACCCTTTCGCGCTTCACTCCGCAGGGGCAGTACCTTGCCGCATTGAACGGCGAAACGGCGTATATCGCCGTGCTTTTCGCCCTCGGCACCGCGCTTCTCATTCTCTCGCGCCTGCTTCCACGGGCGGCAAATCGTGCGTATCATACTCACTGATATCCGAGATCAGCCCGCGCTCAAATTCAAAGGCATAGCTTCGGGCAATTCCGCCCTTCACGGCTCCCATGATCGGGAGCCCGTTTTTATTCCCTCCGTTTTCACCCGCGCTTTCAAAGCTTTCGCCGATTTCACTCGCGCTTTCAACGCTTTTGCCGTTTTCGTACCGGTTGCTTTCATTAGTTTCGAAATCGTTTCCCTCGCTTCCGGTTTGCCACGGCGCGATCCTCGCCTCGTCGAAATCACCGAAAAAATCGACTATCGCATTATAGCCAAGCCCCGCCATAAGCGCGGGCGAGAGCAGCGCCGCCGCCTCAGCCTCCCTTCCAAGCAGCAGGCACTCCAGAAAGGCAAGCGCCTTTTCCTTATCCGTTCCCGGCATTCTTGCAGCGTGCGTGAAAAAGCCTATCTCGCCGATGCACTCGCTTTCCTCCGGATAGGTGGCGCTTTGCTCAGCAAAAAATTCATCCGAATCGCTCTCCCCAAGGCATTTCAGCCCCTCCGCGCAAAGCTCATAGCTTCTTTTGCACTGATGGCCAAGCACGGTTCCAAGCTCGTCCGTCACGGTCAAAAGCCCGTCCTCTATAAAGCACCGGTCTCCCGAAACCGAGCCGAAGCGCTCAAATGCAAGGGTCAGCACGATAAGCCTTTCGCATTCCTCAAAACAAGGCGCGCTTTCGCTTGATTTGCCGTTCGCAGCCCCGTTTTGCGCGCTTTCGCCCGATTCGGGCACGGGGCAGCCCTTCACGTGAACTATTATGAACCTTGCAAATCCGGCGTCCAGCAGGCGCATCGAGCCGCCGCGCCCGGGGCAGAGCAGATAGCCGCGCTCACGCTCGGCGCTGCGGGAAACAAGCCTCAGCCCGTCGTCGCGGTATAATTCAAGCGTCACGCCTTCGCTTTCACCTTCGCCTTTACTCTCACCCTCGCCTTGCCCGCCTGGCTCCGGCTCAACCTCAAGCCGCTGAAGCAGCACGGCCTGCCCCGAAGCGGGTCTTAACGGATACCGCACGGCAAGCTCAAGCCTGCGCTCTGCACCAATTCTGCCCCAATCGATCTTCCGAACGCCGCATGCGCCGCAGGGCTCCGCTGCAAGCCCTTCGCCGCCATTGCCCGCGCCCTCCGTATTGCCGATGCGGATGGCGGCACATATCGGCAGCCTGCCGCTTTCATCCACGGGCGTGAGCGTTATCACCGCGTCCGCGGCGTCGCCGATTTTCGGCTCGTCGATTCGGAAAACAGTTTTATCCGTCCCCGCCAAAAAGCCGCTTTTCATATATATGGAAACCGCCGTGCGCTCCTCGCTTGTGATATAAATAAGCATTCCCTCTCCCGAACCGCGCAGGCATCATCCTTGCGCATATCTCAAAGCATCTTCAATATAGATGATATTGCTCCCCGCCGCTTTTATGCCGAAGCGGTATCCATGGGGGCTTGCAATGAAGCAAGCGCATTATTCTTATCAGTGAACCTTTTCCCCGGCATTATTCATATCAGTGAGCCTTTTCCCCGGCTTTTGATAATTGCATTTTTGCGCCGTCTGTTTTATAATACAAATAGAGCTTATGCTTCGGGAGCATACCCCTCCCGAAAATGATAAGGAGGTAATCTGCGTGAAAAAACGCGCGATAATCATAGTGCTGGACAGCGTCGGCATCGGTGAAATGCCGGATGCCGCCGAATTCTCGGACGAGGGCTCGCACACCCTCGGAAATATCTACGCGCAGCTCAAGCCGGATCTTCCGAACCTGCTTGCGCTCGGGCTTGGCAATATAGAAAATTCCAAATTGCCGCCCGTTGAAAGCCCGAAGGCGGCCTACGGCCGAGCGGCGGAAAAAACCCACGCCAAGGATACCACCAGCGGGCATTGGGAGATGGCGGGGCTGCCGATGGAGGTGCCGTTTAAAACCTATCCGAACGGCTTCCCGCGCTCCGTGATGAACGAATTTGAAATGAAGATCCATAGGGGAACGCTCGGAAACTGCGTTGCTTCCGGCACGGAGATAATAAACCTGCTTGGCGATGAGCACATGCGCACGGGCAAGCCCATCGTGTATACCTCGGCGGACAGCGTGTTTCAAATCGCCGCCCATGAGGCCGTGATACCGCCGGAAAAGCTCTATAATATGTGCCATATCGCAAGGGAGATCCTTCGCGGTGAGCACCTTGTGGGCAGGGTGATCGCCCGCCCGTTCCGGGGCAGCGACGGCAGGTATAAGCGCACGGAGCGCCGCCGCGATTTCGCCGTGGAGCCTATCGGTGAAACGATACTGGACAGGCTGACGCGGCGCGGCATGGACGTGGTGGCTATCGGCAAAATAGAGGATATCTTCTGCAATCGCGGCATAACCACCGTGGATCACACCAAGAATAACGAAACCGGCATAGAATCCACGCTGCGCTTTTTGAAAAGCGGAAAGGGCGATTTTATCTTCACAAACCTTGTGGATTTCGATTCGCTCTACGGGCACAGAAACGACGTGCGCGGCTATGCCGATGCGCTGAAATATTTCGACAGAAAGCTGCCGGAGATAATCGACGCGATGAGCGATGCGGATATCCTTATCATCACAGCCGATCACGGGTGCGATCCCACCACGCCCAGCACGGATCACAGCCGCGAGTATATCCCCGTGCTCGTGTGCGGCAGAAGGGTGCAGCCCGCTGCGCTCGGCACGCTTCCCACCTTTGCCGATCTCGGCGCAAGCGTTGTGGATTACCTTACGGGCGAAAAAATCGAGCATGGCGAATCCTTTATGCCGAAAATACTGAAAAGCGAAACGGTATAAAAAGGGCGCGGTCTTTGCTCCGCTCCCGACCCGCTCTTTGGCGCGGTCTTTGCTCCGCTCCCGACCCGCTCACGGTGCAAAAACGCATATTTTCACCCTTTCCGTGAATACCCTGTATAAAAAGCGGAAAGGGTGATTTTTTTTGTTGAAAAAAGGCATTTATAGAATTATTAGCATGATATGCGCGTTTTTTGCGTTCTGCTCCTTTGGGGGCGGAGCCTCGCTCGCTCAGGAGGGCGGCATGGCTGCGGTGGATATTCGCTCCGCTCGCTCGGCGCTTTTGATAGACGCTTCAAGCGGCAAAGCGCTTTTTGAGCGAGATCCTTCAAAAAAGCTGCCCGCCGCCGGGCTTGCAAGGCTTGCGCCGCTGCTCGTGATATGCGAGGCGTTCGATCGGGGCGATATAAGCGGGGAAATGCCCGTGACCGTGGATGAAGCCGCTGCACGAATCGGCGGCACGACCGCCTTTTTGCGCGCCGGCGAAACCATGGACGCTCAAAGCCTGCTGCTTGCCGCCGTGATGATAAACGCGGGGGATGCCACCCATGCGCTTGCAGCGGCCGCCTGCGGCTCGGATACCGCCGCGATTTCCGCCGTGAACGAGCGCCTTGCGGGGCTTGGCGTGGACTCGGTTTATACGGATATCTGCGGCGCGGAGCAAAGCTTTTCCGCCCTGGAGCTTGCGGCGATAGCCTCCGCGCTAATTAAAAGCCCCACGTATTTAAAATACAGCACGAAATACTACGAGCATATCTCGCACGAATCCGCAGGGGAAACGGAGCTTGCAAGCCCGAATAAGCTTATAAAGCAGTATTCCGGCTGCATCGGGGTCGGCACCGGCTCATCCGCTTCGGCGGGATACTGCGGACTGTTCGCGGCAAGGCGCGGCGAAAGCGCGTATATAGCGGTGGTGCTTGGCGCCAAAAACGGCGCGGAGCGGTTTGAAACGGGGCGCGAGCTGCTCGATCACGGCTTTTCGGCGTTCAGAAGCGTTCGCGTCAGCGGCGCGGGCGAGGCTTTCGGCACGGTGAGCGTATCGGGTTCGCTTGTGCGGGAGATAAATGCCGAAGCCGCGGACGATACCTTTCTTCTGCTCAGCATGAATAAAAGGGAGTACACGCTTGAGGCGCTGCTGCCGGATTCCCTCTCTGCGCCCGTTGAAAAGGGCGAGCGGATTGGCACCCTCACCGTTCGCGCCAACGATGGAGAGGTGCTTGCCGAAACGCCGCTCGTTGCGGATAAAAGCGCCGCAAAGGCCGGCTTTTCGGATTTTTTTAGGATAGCGCTGAACGGCTTTCTGCATATCGGATAGGTAAAAGTTGCATTCAACCGAAAAATGTGGTAAAATATGCTTGGAGTTAAGCGCGATATTGCGCCGCCTCCGCGCGGGCAGCCCTTTTCGGTGCGCCTGCGCAGCATAAAAAGGAAGTTTACTCAATGGGTACGCTGCTTCAAATTTTACAAACGCTCCCGGGCATCATAATCGCATTCAGCTTCCATGAATGGGGCCATGCCTATGCCGCGTATAAAATGGGTGATCCCACCGCGCGAAATCTCGGCAGGATGACGATCAACCCGCTTGCGCATATCGATCCCATCGGCTTTCTGATGATGATAGTGGCGGGCTTCGGCTGGGCAAAGCCCGTGCCGGTCAACCCCAACAACTACCGCAATTACAGGCTCGGCGAGCTTGTGGTTTCGCTTGCGGGCGTTACCATGAACCTGCTGCTTGCGCTTGCGGGAACCTTTGCGCTCGTGCTTATCGCCAAGCTGAACGGCATGGGCTTCCGCCTTGAGGAAAGCGCAATCTATTTCCTCGGCACCGCGAATTTGAGCGGCGGAATGCTCACCTTTCTGAATATACTGATAAGCTTCGTGACCTTCAACCTTGCGCTCGTCGTGTTTAACCTCATTCCGGTCTATCCGCTGGACGGCTTCCACGTGGCGGAGGTGCTCTTATCCAAGGTGCTCGGGCCGACGCTCTTTAAGTTTTTGCGCAATTACGGGCAGTTTATCCTGATCGGCATCCTGCTTTTAAGCAGGTTCGGCTTCTCCTTCGTGGGCTCCGTTTCCGGCTGGATGTTCAGAGGTCTTTTAAGGCTCATGCTCATGCTGTTCGGAATGAACGGCTGAGCGCGCCCGTATGAGCAGCAAACAGTTTTTTGGAGCGTAAAGTTTGGATTACCGTGTTAGCATAAAACAATTCCAGGGGCCGCTGGACCTGCTGCTGCACCTTGTGGAAAAGGCGGAGGTCGATATTCGGGATATCTTTATCTCGGAGATCACAAACGAGTTCCTTGAATATGTTAAGCAGCTTGATGAGCCCGATCCGGATCAAACGAGCGAGTTTCTCACCGTTGCCGCAACGCTTGTATACGCCAAATCCCGCTCGCTCTTCCCGCCGGAGCCCAAGGCCGAGGAGGAGGACGAGGAGGACCCGGCAGAGCTGCTGGTGCGCAGGCTGCGCGAGTACAAGGCCTTTAAAGAGGCTTCCGAAACGATGCGCCGCCTCTATGCCGAGGCTTCGCTGATGCGCACGAAGCAGCCGGAGGAATTTCCGCTGCCGCCCAAGGAAATAATTCTAAGGGATACCACGGTGGAGCGCCTTTTTGAAGCGATGCTCGCGGCGCTTGAGCGGGTGAAGGAGCCCGAAAAGCAGGAGCGCGTTCACGCCGTGCGAAGGGATGATTTCACCATTCGCTACTGCGCGGGGAGGATACGCTCAAGGCTGCGCACGAATCGAGGCAAAACCACCTTCCGCGAAATTATCGACGGCGCGGGCAAAATGGAGATAATCGTCACCTTCATGAGCCTGCTTGAGATGATATCCTCCGGGGAGATTCGCGTGGAGCAGAGCTCCTACTGCGGCGATATCGAAATTTTCGAGCAAAAGCTTGCAAAGGACGATGCGAACCGCAGCTATATGGACGAATTGGATTGAGAAGCGGTTTATACTGAAAAAACCGATGGATCGTTAAAAGATTTTTGCCTATGGAAAAGAAAGAGATCTTCGGCGCGATAGAAAGCCTGATGTACGTTTCGGGCGAGCCGATAGGCTTTGCCGAGCTTCAAAGGGTGTTTGATCTGTCCGAGGCCGAGGTGAAGCAGGCTTTAAACGAAATGCTTGAGGGCATGATCGCGGAGGGAAGGGGGATCATCCCCTTTATTACCGAAAAAACCGTGCAGCTCGTCACAAATCCTGCGTACAACGCGCAGATCGTCAAGCTGCTTGCCCCGCCGGAGGAGCGGAGCATGAGCGATTCCATGATGGAAACGCTCTCCGTGATAGCCTACCGCCAGCCCGTCACAAGGGCGGATATAGAGTCCGTGCGCGGCGTGCGCTGCGAATACTCCGTGTCCCAGCTTCTCAAGCAGGGGCTGATATGCGAGCTTGGCAGGAAGGACTGCGTGGGCAGGCCCATGCTTTTTGGCACCACGGATGCGTTTTTGCGTAAGTTCGGGCTGCACAGCCTTGACGAGCTGCCGCCCATGCCGAGCGCGGAGGAGGAAGCCGAGGGCGAGATCGGCGTTGTGTAGCGGCGCCTTGATCTGCTCAAAACGCTTAAAACAGCCGCTTTTTCGCTGCGTGACCCGCCGATTTGGGATATAATTTGCCCTTTGGCGGCATTTTGGCGGAAAATCGGCCTCTGGTACTTGAAAAATACCGATAAATGCTATAAAATACCACCGAAAGTCGGTGGAAACCAAATAATACGGAGGTGTTTACCATGACTGCCACGATCAAAACCGATATCGGGCTTGTTTCTTTCGATGAAAACGTTCTGGCGAGCATAGCGGGCTATGCCGCCTGTGAAAACTACGGTATAGTTGCAATGAACAGCAAAACCGCGGGTGATTCCATCCGCCAGGCAATAGGCGGTGAAAATATCCGCCGCGGCGTTAAGATCACCACCCTTGAGGACGACAGCGTTGATATAGACCTTTACGTCACCCTGCTTTACGGCATCTCGTTCCCCGCCGTTGCGGAAAACGCCATGAGCAACGTTAAATACAGGGTGGAGGATCAGACCGGCATCAAGGTGCGCAAGGTCAATATCTTTGTTGAGGCGGTTCGCGTATAACGCGCTTCGCTCTTGGAGGAAAAGGAATTGTTAGTTCGCAATATAGATGGGTCCATGTTCCGCGATATGCTTATGATGGGCGCGATGTGCCTTGAGAAAAATAAGCAATCCATAGACGCGATGAACGTTTTTCCGGTGCCGGACGGCGATACCGGAACCAATATGTCCATGACGATGCAGCGCGCCGTTCAGGAGCTGCAGGGCGTTAAAACGGATTCCGTGGATGCGCTCTCATCGGCGCTTGCCACCGGTGCGCTCAAGGGCGCAAGGGGCAACTCCGGCGTTATCCTTTCGCAGATATTCCGCGGCTTTGCCAAGGCGCTCAAGGGCGCGGACGATAAAATAACCGCGCAGATGCTCAGCGACGCGCTCACCGCCGGCACGGAGGCGGCGTATAAGGCCGTTATGAAGCCCAAGGAGGGCACCATGCTCACCGTGGCAAGGATGATGAGCGAAAGCGTTGCAAAGGCTGTCGCTTCCGGCGCGGACGCGCTGCGCGTGATCGATGTCATGCTTGAAAGCGGCGAAGAAGCGCTTAAAAAAACCCCCGAGCTGCTGCCCGTGCTCAAGGAGGCGGGCGTGCTCGATTCCGGCGGAATGGGTCTTTTAACGATCTACCGCGGCTTCAAAATGGCGCTTGAGGGTCAGGAGCCGGGCGAGGATTTCGAGCTGCTTGTAAAATCAAACGCCGGCTCGGATTCGGATGAGGAAAACCGCGCCATCATCTCCGGCGAGGCCGAGGATATAGTCTTTGGCTACTGCACCGAGTTTTTCGTTATCAGGCTCAATGAAAAGGCAAACGATACCGAGGTCGCCAAATTCCGCGCAAAGCTCATGAGCCTTGGCGATTCCGTGGTCGTGGTGCATGACGACGGCATGATAAAGGTCCACGTTCACACGAACGATCCCGGCAAGGTGATCCAAAACGCGCTCCGTCTTGGCGAGGTGGACCGCATCAAAATCGAAAATATGCGCGAGCAGAACCGCGCCCTTATCGAGCAGCGCAAGGCGAATGAAAAGGAGCTCGGCGTGGTGGCGGTCAGCGCGGGCGAAGGCGTGGACGAGGTTTTGAAGAGCCTCGGAGTCGACGTTATCATCCACGGCGGTCAAACCATGAACCCCAGTGTGGACGTTATCCTGAAGGCCGTCAAAAAGGCGAACGCACGAAACGTTATCATACTGCCGAACAACCCCAATATTATCCTTGCGGCCGAAAGCGCGGCGCAGTCCGCCGAGTGCAGGGTTTTCGTGGTCCCATCCAAAACCATCGTTTCGGGCATCACCGCGATGATCGGCTTCGATCCGGATGCGGACGCCAAAACAAACTGCGACACGCTCACCGAGCTTCTTGACAACGTGCTCTCCGGCTCCGTGACCTATGCCGTTCGCAACACCTCCTACGAGGGCATGGAGATCCATGAGCACGACATAATCGGTCTTATTGAAAATAAGATCGAGGTCACCGCCAAAACCGTGGACGAGGCTGCCGAGGAGCTTATTGAAAAGATGCTTAAAGAGCGCGGCGAGGATGCGATAGTTTCCATCTTCTACGGTGAGGACGTTGCCGCGAAGGACGCGCAGGCGCTCTGCGACAGGCTCGGCAAAAAGCATGAGGAAGCGGAGTTCGTGGTGCAGCACGGCGGTCAGCCGCTTTACTACTACTATATCGCCGTTGAATGATCCGTTCCGGCGCGGCAAAAAGCCGGCGCCGCTTCGGTTCGGAATAGCTTCGGCAAATCTGCGATACTAAAGCTGTTGTGGAAAAAAGCACGGATCTTATCAAAATAAAAGGCATCGGCCCCGGGCGCATCAAGCATTTTGCCCGCCTGGGGCTTTTTTCGTTGCAGGATCTCGCCTCCTTCCTTCCAAGAAGCTATCTGGATTATTCAAGGCCCGTGAAGATATGCGATGCGGAGGACGGCGAAACCGCCGCGATAAGGGCGCTGTTCATCGGCCCCGTGAAAACCTTCCGCGCCAAATCGGGGCTCACCGTCACCAACGTTTCGATCGGGGATGAAACCGGCAATATCACCGCTGCATGGTTCAATCAGCCCTATATTTCGCGCTCCGTACCCTCCGAAGCGGGCGGCTACGCGCTCGGCACGGTGGATAGGCGAAACGGCGCGCGGCTGCTTCGCGCAAGCTTTTCAAAGGAGCTTCCGGGCATCATCCCCGTTTACCCTCTCACAAGCGGGCTGACGCAAAGCGTGGTTAGAAACGCCGTTCGCGCCGCGCTCGATATTTGCCTTGATTCGGTTTCGGAAACGCTTCCCGAGCAGATAAGAGCGGAGTACGGGCTTATACCGCTCAAAACGGCTATGGAAACCGTGCATTTTCCTAAAAACGCGCAGGAGCTTGCCGCCGCGCGAAGAAGGCTCGCGTTTGAGGATGCGGCGGTGCTGACGATAGTGCTTGAAAAGCTTCGTCAAAATAAAAAGGCGCAGAAGGGGATAAGCTTCAATACCTCCGGCATTTTGGATGATTTTTTAAAGCTGCTGCCGTTTGAGCCCACGAGCGCGCAGTATTCCGTGATGAACGAGATAGCGCTCGATATGGCGTCGCCGCAGCCTATGAGCAGGCTGATACAGGGCGACGTGGGCTCAGGCAAAACCGCGCTTGCGCTGTATGCCATGTTCATCGCCGCAAAAAACGGCGCGCAGTCCGTGCTGATGGCGCCAACGGAGATACTTGCGGAGCAGCATTATATCCAGCTCAAGCGCTTTTTCGGTGAAAGGGCGGCAATTCTGAAAGGACACATGAGCGCTCCGGTGAAGCGGCAGGTGCTCAAGGGAATTGCGGACGGCAGCATAATCGCCGTCACGGGCACGCACGCGCTTATCGAGGGCAAGGTGGAGTTTAAAAGGCTCGGCTTGGTGATAACCGATGAGCAGCACCGCTTCGGCGTGCGCCAGCGAGCGGAGATAGGCAAAAAGGCTGAATCGCCCGATACCATCATTATGAGCGCCACACCCATTCCGAGAACGCTTTCGCTCATACTCTACGGCGATCTGGACGTGTCGCTCGTCAAGGGCATGCCGCCGGGCAGAAAACCGGTCACAACTCGCCTCGTGCCGGGTGAAAAGCGCATAGCGATGTATCGCTACATTGAAAATAAGATAAAATCTGAGCGCATACAGTGCTACGTTGTCTGCCCCATGATCGAGGAAAACGACGACCTTGAGCGCGTCCGCTCGGCGGAAACGCTGTTTGAGGAGCTGAAAAGCAATCTTTCCGTGCGCGTTGCCCTCGTTCACGGCAGGCTGAAAAGCGCCGAGAAGGACGCCGTGATGGAGGCTTTTCGCACGGGGGAAACGGATATTCTCGTTTCAACCACCGTGATCGAGGTGGGCGTGGACGTGCCGAATGCCTGCGTCATGGTGATAGAATCGGCGGAGCGCTTCGGACTTGCGCAGCTTCACCAGCTTCGCGGCAGGGTCGGGCGCGGGGATAAGCAGAGCGAATGCTATCTTTTGACCGAAAGCCGCTCCAAGTCGTCGGTTTCCCGCCTGAAAACCCTTACCGAAACGAGCGACGGCTTTGAAATAGCGGAAAAGGATCTTGAAGCGCGCGGCCCGGGCGAGCTTATCGGAATGCGGCAGCACGGCATAAGCGAATTCGGTGCGGCGGCGCTTGCCTCCGATATTGAAACGCTGAAGCAGGCACGGGACTGCGCAAGGAAGCTGCTTGCCATGCCTCCCGAAAAGAGCGAACGGCTTATTGAAAAGGCGATGCGTAAATATGAAAGATCGCTTGAGGATATAGTGATAAACTGAAAGCATGGAGCCGCTTTTTCATCCCTTTTTCCTTAATGCTCAAACGGAAACGGAAACTCAAACGGAAACGGAATACTCAAGCCCTTCACGCGGCGGCGCACCCGCCGCTTTTTTTCGAGCGGCGGTCAAAAGCTGCAAATAATCAATTTTCCGTATCGAAAATGCAAGATTTTACCGCTCATACATTCAACAAAAACGGACAAATTAAGCTTGCACGGCGAAAAAGCGCTTTTGCTCAAAAAGGTTTAAAGCGAGCTTGCTTTTTTATTAAAAGGAAACCTTGCCCGATCGGGCGGCGCCGCTTCGCCGGTAATGATACCCCGTGCTTTCCCTTTGCGCTCTTGCCCCGGGAAAGCGCGGGCATAAAGAACGGAGGTGAAAAATATGTCAAGCAGGAACAACAGGCTTACGGTTCCCGAATCGCGCGGCGCGCTGGAGCAGTTCAAAAACGAAGTGGCTTCTTCGATGAATATCGAGCTCAAGCAGGGCTACAACGGCGATATTTCCGCCCGTGACGCGGGCCGTGTCGGCGGTCAGATGGTTAAGCGTATGATAGAGTACGCCGAAAGCAATATGCAGAGATAAGCCTGAAGCGGGTAATGATGCTTCATTCACCGCGATGAGTGATTTTCCTTCGGGAATAATATAAATTTAAGGAGTTATACCATGAACGGCATGAACAATATGAACGGCATGAATTCCGCCGGCAGCGGCAATTCCGGCTATTCCAACGGCAGCTCTTCCTCCGGAACGAGCAGGGAGATGAAGCAGAGGCTTGCGGGCTTTAAAAACGAGGTCGCTTCCTCCATGAATATCAACCTTCAGCAGGGCTACAACGGCGACATCACCGCGCGTGAAGCGGGTCGCATCGGCGGTCAGATGGTGAAGAGGATGATAGAGTACGCCGAGCGCAACATGAACGGCGGCAGCATGATGAACTAATACTATCGGATAGTATAATACTTCATTTCCGGGCAGTGGCACGGCCTGCGTGCCGCCGATACGATTTCGGATAGGTCCGAAAGTCGGCATTTCGCCCAAAGTCATCTAAAAAGGGATCCCTGCTCCCGCTTTTCGGGGGTGGGGATCCTTTTGATCCGCTATATGCTCTGATCCGCTATCCGTTTTAATTCGCAGCCGTATAGGAAGAACGGAGCGCGGCAAGCCGTCAGCAGCCGTCGCCGCCGCAGTTTTGTTCGCAGCTTTGATCGCCCTTTTGCTCAAGCGCCCTTGCTTTTTCGCTCACCTTGCCCATGAATCTTGCGTTATCTATTATGAAGCGCTCATGCACGCCGCTGCCGATCTCACCAAAATCATCGCAGGCTCGCACCTTGAAAACCAGCCTGCGCTTATCCACCTCTATAAGCTCGCTTTCGCAGGTGATGGTGCTGCCGATGGGCGAGGGGGAAAGATGCTTGCAGTTTATAAAGCTGCCCACCGTGCCAAAGCCCGATTCAAGCTCCGGCTGAACGCTGTCCGAGCAGGTGTATTCCATCAGCGCAACGAGCGCGGGCGTGGCGAAAACCGGCAGCAGCCCGCTCAAAAGATGCTCTGCGGTGTATTCCTCGGTAACTTTGGCGCTCTTTACGCCCCTGATGCCGACCTGTATCATAAGTTGACCTCCTTTTTGCGCTTTGTATGGCTCGATCATCCAAGCCGACTTTATTATACAGAAGCCGCGCCGCTTTGTAAACCTTTGCGATGGGAAAAAACGCTTTCTCTCAAAGCAAGGCTTCGGTTTTGACGCGCAGCCGATTGATTGTTTTCATATACCGTGATATAATCGGCTCATCAAAAGAGCGGGGTTTTGCTTCGCATTGGGTGATGCTGCGTCATTTTGTTTTATGGGAATGGGGCGCCGCAGGCCGTTCGCCGCCGTAAGCCTGCCGCGACGGCGAGCTGATCACCATATTACTGCATATAAAAAGAGGTGAACGATATGCTTCACACAAGGGAAAGCATCCACGCATTGGTGGAGAAGCAGCGCGAATACTTCCGCACGGGCGAAACGCTGAATGTGGCCTGGCGCATTTCTCAGCTAAAAAAGCTGAAGCAGGCAGTGATGGAAAATAAGCAACTTCTTTCGAACGCCCTGTATGAGGATCTTGGCAAAAGCGAGGTGGAGGCCTATCTTTGCGATATAGGCCCCGTGATAGTGGAGATAAACGAGATCATCCGCGGCCTCAAGCGCTGGGCGCGTCCCGAAAGGCATTTCAGCGGGCTCATGTGCTTTCCAAGCGTTAAAACCACGGTATACAAGCTGCCCTACGGCGTTTCGCTGATAATAAGCCCCTTCAATTTTCCCGTGCTGCTCACGCTCGGCGTGCTCGCCGCGTCCATCTGCGGCGGAAACACGGCGGTTATCAAAACAAGCTCCAAGTCAGCAGCAACCACAAGGGTGCTGAAAAAGCTTATTTCGGAAACCTTTCCGGAGGAATACGCCGCCGTTGTGGATGGCGGGCACGATGCGGCGGATCTGTGTCTGGCGGAAAGGTTCGATAAAATTTTCTACACCGGCTCGCCCTCGGTTGCAAAGCATGTGCTCGATTGTGCGGCAAGGAACCTCACGCCCGTGGCGCTGGAGCTTGGCGGGGAAACGGGGAACTGGTGCGTTGTCAGAAAGGATGCCGACCTTCGGGACGCGGCGCGGAAGATCGCCTTCTTCAAGCTTTGCAACGCGGGGCAGATCTGCATAAATATCAATCAAATCGCCGTTGCCGAGGAGATCGCGGAAAGCTTCATTTCGGCTCTAAAGGCGGAATTCGTGTGCCAGATCGGTGAAAGCGCCTGCCAAAATCCTGATTATCCCAAGCTTATCACCGAAAAGGTCTATGATAAATGCGAGCGCATCGCCTCCGAATACGCGGAAAGGATCGTTTTCGGCGGCAAAGGGGATAGGGCCTGCCGCCGCTTTGAGCCGACGATCATCTACCCGGTGGATGAAAACGAGGATATAGTGCTGCACGAGCTTTTCTGCCCCATACTGCCGATAGTGCCGTTTAAGGATGCGGAGGCGGAAAGGGTGATGGATATGATAGCGCGGCGCGAGCATCCGCTTTCGATGTATCTTTTCACTTCCGATAAAAACTGGGCGAATAAGGTTATGAGCACCCATCAGTTCGGCGGCGGCTGCATAAACGAGGTGTGCATCCATCTTATGGTGAAGGGCGTTCCTTTCAACGGCACCGGGCATTCCGGAATGGGCGCGTACCACGGCGAATGGGGCTTCCGCGAATTCACCCATCCGCAAACCGTGCTCACGGGCAGCAGGCGCTTCAATCTGCCGCTGCGGGAGCATCCGTATTCCGGAAAGGCGGGGGAGAGAAAGCTGAAAATACTGAAATGGTTTGAAAGATAGAAAAAACGGTTTTGGATTTAATACCGATTTAATACCGGTTGAATACCGTTTAATTCTATTTAATAATGCTTGATACTGTTTTATGGTGTTTAATACTGTTTAATAGTGCTTGATCCTGCTTAATACTGTTTAAACACCCCTTATATGATGAAAAAAACGGGCTTTCGTTCGATTTGAAAGCCCGTTTTGATATGTTAATGTTAATGTTAATGTTAATGTTAATGGAACCTCGGCCTCAGCGCTTCCTTGCCGCACGCGCCTTTATCGGATCGTCCAGCCTTTTAAGGAAGGGCTGCACCGCAAGGCGGGCAAGCATAAGCACCGCGATCCCGCCCGCCGCCATCACGGCAAACATTATCCAGTTGCCGGAGGTGAAGGACTGCACGTCCAGCGAAAACATGGCGGGAAGGAACGCCGCTATCAGCACGAACGCGGCGCACATTGCGGAGCAAACGGCGATTCGCAGCGCGGAGAAGGGGCGGCAGATCAGGATCAGGTTGCCAAGCCCTATCGCGCCCGCAGAAAGCACCGCCATGGTGGATGCAACGCTGTCCTGCACACCATAATAATTGGCGATCATCGCGGCAAGCGCGCAGCAGGTAACGCCCAGAGCGCCGGGTATCGCGCTTAAAACTATCCGCTTCAAAAAGCTGCCCGAAAAGCGCTCCGAGCTTGGCTCAAGCGCCAGAAAGAAGGAGGGTATTCCCACCGTGAGCGAGCTTATAAGCGTCAGATGTATCGGCTCAAAGGGGTAGTTGAGCGGCAGAAACAGCGCAATAAGTATATTGAAAACGCTCAGCGCGAAGGAATACAGCGTTTTTTGAAGGAAGAGCGACGCCGTTCGCGTTATGTTTCCGATCACGCGCCGGCCCTCAGCCACGACAGCCGGAAGGGAGCTGAAATCGTTATCAAGCAGCACTATCTGCGCCGCGTGCTCCGTCGCCTCCGCGCCGCCGCCCATCGCTATGGAGCAGTCCGCCGCCTTGAGGGAAGGGATGTCGTTCACGCCGTCGCCCGTCATCGCCACGTTGTGCCCCTCCGATTTGAGCGCATCCACCAGAATGCGCTTGCGCTCCGGCGTGAGCCTGCCGAAGATAACGCAGCTCTTCGCCGCCTCGCACAGCTCCTCGTCCGTAAGCTTGGCGCAGTCCACAACGCGGTCGCCGCCGTCAAGCTCAAGCATCCGCGCAAGCGCAGCCACGGTGCGCGGATCGTCGCCGCTCATTATGCGCACCTTCACGCCCTCGCCCTTGAACCAGGCAAGAGTGTCCTTGGCGGTGGGGCGAAGGGTCTCGCGCAGCAGCACGAGCCCCAAAAGCCTGGTAACGGGGGGGAGCGCTTCGCCGTTAAGCACGCCGTCCGCCTCCGCAAGCAGCAGCACGCGGAAGCCCTCGTTCGTGGCCTTTGCCGCCTGCTCTATTTCTTTATCGCACACGAAAGAGGGTGCGCCGAGTATCAGCGTTTTGCCGTTTGCAAACGAAGCCGCGGATTTTTTTCGAGCGGAGGAAAAGGGCAGGGTGGCGATGGCGTGCTCCGAGCTTGCGCCCACTGCGGAGGCTATGCCGCGCAGCGTGCCGGAGCCCGCCTCAAAAGCCGAGATAAGCTTTGCCGCCTTTTCTTTAAGCTCGGCTTCGCCCGCCTCAAGCGGAATAAAGCGCTCAAAGGAGGTTTCGCCCGTGGTGAGGGTGCCGGTTTTATCGGTGCAGAGCGTGTCCACCCTCGCAAGCGTTTCTATGCCGAAAAGCTCGTGAACGAGCGTTTTTCTGCGCCCAAGCTTCACCACGCCCGCCATCAGCGCCACGGAGGTGAGAAGTATCAGCCCCTCCGGCAGCATGCCTATCATTGCGGCAACGGCCTTTGGCACGGCAACGTCGAGCGGCGCTTTAAGGTAGAAATATTGCTCCAAAAACATAATTATGCCGATCGGCACAAGGAGCCTGCTGACTATGGACACAAGCTTTTTCAGCTCGCCCAAAAGCTCCGACTTGGGAGCCACGATGCGCTTTGCCTCCTGCGTGAATTTGGCGGCATAGCTGTTGTTTCCAACGGCGATAAGCTGCGCCGTAACCCTTCCCTCGGTCAGATAGCTGCCGGAAAGCAGCACCTCGCCGGGCTTTTTTGTGATCGGCTCGCTTTCGCCCGTGAGCAGGGATTCGTCCGCCGCGCAGCTCCCCTCGGCAATAAGCGCGTCCGCCGGTATCTGATCGCCGCTTGAAAGGATCACAAGGTCGCCAAGCACCAGCTCCTCCGCAGGGCAGGAGCGCTCCGCCCCGTCGCGTATAACGCGGGAGGTGCGAACGTTCAAAAGCTTCAGCTTCTTCATCGTGGCGCGCGCGCGAAGCTCCTGCACGGTGCCTATCAGCGTGTTTGAAAACACAACGCCCAAAAACATCATGTTTTTCCAGGAGCCCACGAGCGCCAGGCAGAGGGCAAGCGCGAAATTGAGCAGGTTGAAAAGCGTGAAGAGATTATCCGAAATTATCCACATCACGGTTTTATGCTCGTCCTCGGAGCGAATATTGCTCTCGCCCCTCTCGGCGCGCCTCGCCGCCTCCTCGCTGCTGAGCCCGCAGGGGGGAGTTTTTATGGCGTTCTCGGTGGAGCCGGTGGGCATCTCAAGCTTTTCCGCCGTATTGAGCTTCTCGTTAGAAGCCTTTTTCTTCATTCGATCCCTCCAAATACAGTATCGTTATGTGCAAAACCGCATTACGGCACGCCTGTGGTCTGTTCGGATTCACAGCCGCAAACGGCGCTGATCGCTCCGCCTATCTGTCCGCCCGTTCGCCGTCCACAGCAATAAGGCACTTTCCGCTCATCTCCTTCGGCACGGGAAGCCCCATCATGGTGAGCAGGGTGGGCGCAAGGTCGCAAAGCCTGCCGCCCTCAATAAGCCTTGTTCCGATCGGCTCGTTTGAAACGTAGATAAGCGGCACGGGGTTGGTGGTGTGCGGCGTGCAGGGCTCGCCGTTATCGTCGATCATCCTCTCGCAGTTTCCGTGATCCGCCGTGATAAGGCAGCTTCCGCCGCATTCCAAAATGGCGTCCACAAGCTCGCGCACGCAGCCGTCCACGGTTTCAACCGCCTTCACCGCCGCCTCAAGCACGCCTGTGTGACCCACCATGTCGGGGTTGGCAAAATTCAGCGCCATAAAGTCGTATTTACCTGAGCGTATGCTCTCAAGCGCCCTGTCGCAAACGCCGCGCGCGCTCATCTCCGGCATCATCTCATAGCCCTTTACCTTGGGGGACGGCACGAGAATGCGGTCCTCGCCCTCGAAAACCTGCTCCGCGCCGCCGTTGAAAAAGGAGGTCACGTGCCGGAATTTCTCGGTTTCGGCAATGCGAAGCTGGGTTTTCCCAAGCTTTGCAAGGTATTCGCCCATGGTGTTGTTCAGCGGCTCGGGGGGGATAACAACGCTCACCTTATCCGCAAACTCGGCGGAATAATCGCTCATGCAAACGTAATTCAAGGGGAAAAAGCCGTGCTTGCGCTCGAAGCCGTCAAAATCCGGATCCACAAACGCCCTGGTTATCTCGCAGGCGCGGTCGGGGCGGAAATTGAAGAAGATTACGCTGTCGTTCGGCTTCACGGTGGCAACGGGCTCGCCGTTTTCGGTGATAACGCTGGGGATTATGAATTCGTCCTTCTTTGGATCGCGCGCATACGCCTCAAGCACGGCCTGCTCGGCGCTTTCGTATTTAAGCCCCTCGCCCAAAACCATGGCATTGTATGCCTTTTCAACGCGGTCGTAGTTGTTGTCCCTGTCCATGGCGTAGAATCGGCCCATCACCGTGGCTATTTTGCCGCAGTCAAGCTCACGCAGCTTCGCTTCAAGCGCGCGCACGAAGTCTATGCCGCTGTCTATCGGCACGTCGCGCCCATCGGTAAAGCAATGGATATAAACCTTTTTCAGCCCCGCGTCCCGCGCGATCTCGATCAGCGAATAAAGGTGCTCGATATGGCTGTGAACGCCGCCGTCCGATAATAGGCCCCAGAGCTGCAGCGCGGAATCGTGCTTTTTGCAGTTTTCGATCGCGCCGACTATCGCGGGGTTCTTTGCAAGGCTGCCGTCCTTTGCGGCAAGAAAGATCCTCGTAAGATCCTGAAACACTATGCGTCCCGCGCCGATATTGGTGTGTCCCACCTCGGAATTGCCCATCTGCCCGTCCGGAAGGCCAACGTCCAGCCCGGAGGCGTTTATAAGCGTGTGGGGATATTTTTGCTTCAGCGCACGGATATTCTTTATGCCCTGAATGCGCACGGCGTTGCCGTGCTCCTCGGTGGTGTAGCCAAAGCCGTCCAGAATGATAAGCGCCGTCAATTTCTTTTTGTTCTCCAAAATGGTAAATTCCTCTCTTTATAAATATGGCTTGTGTCGATTCAAGGAGGGCTCCGGCGCTCCCGCCTGTTCGCGGCATTTGCCGCACGTGGGAATGCCGAAGCCCTATGATCGGTTTTTATTATGCTGTCAAGCGGTTTATTTGATCCGCAGGATCACGCAAGCACGACCTGCGCAAAATCCTCCGCCACGAGGCTCGCGCCGCCGATAAGACCGCCGTCGATCTCCGGCATCGCCTTGAGGCCGGCCGCGTTCTTTGCGTTCATGCTGCCGCCGTACAGGATGCGGGCATTCTGCGCGAACTCGATGCCGTAAAGCTCCGCTATCACCTTGCGGATCGCGCCGATGGTACGGTTCGCTTCATCATTGGTGGCGGTCTTTCCCGTGCCGATCGCCCAGATGGGCTCGTATGCCACGGTGATCTTCGCCGCCTCCGCCGCCTCGATGCCCTCGTACAGCGCCTTCACCTGACCCGCAAGGAAGGTGTCCGTAATGCCCGCCTCGCGCTGCTCAAGCGTTTCGCCGACGCAGACTATGGGCAGTATGCCGTTTTCAAGCGCCGCCTTCGTGCGCATATTCACGGTTTCGTCGGTTTCACCGAAGTACTGCCTGCGCTCGCTGTGTCCGATTATGGCGTACTTTACGCCGATATTCTTGAGCATATCCGCGCTGATCTCGCCGGTGAATGCGCCCTTTGCCGCCCAATGGATATTCTGGGAGCCGAGGGCGATATTGCTGCCTTCAAGATGCTTTGCCGCGCAGCAGAGGTCAACGAACGGCGGGCAGACCACAACGTCACACTTCGCTTCGGTCACAAGGGGCTTGAGCGCGTCGATAAGCGCCTTTGCCTCGTCCCTGTTTTTATTCATCTTCCAGTTGCCGGCGATCATCTGCCTGCGCTCGGGGCGATCCATCAGCGCCGCAACGCCGGGAAGGGTCTTGCCCTCAAGGAATTCAAGGCTCGCGCCGCCGCCGGTGGAGATATGGCTCATTTTATCCGCAAGGCCGAACTTGTTGATGGCGGAAGCGGAGTCGCCGCCGCCGATGATCGTGGTGCCCTCGCACTCCGCGCAGGCCCGTGCAACCGCCTCGGTGCCCTTTGCAAAGGCGTCCATCTCAAAAACGCCCATCGGCCCGTTCCACACAACGGTTTTCGCGGCGCGGATCCTTTCACCGTAGAGCTGTGCGGTCTTTTCGCCGATGTCAAGCCCCTGGAAGCCCTCGGGCATGGCGTTGAAGGGCACGGTTTTATGCTCGGTATCGGGAGCAAACTCCCTGCCAACCACGCAGTCAACGGGCAGAAGCAGCTCCACGCCCTTTGCCTTTGCTTCGTCAAGAAGCTGCTTTGCAAGCTCGATATTCTCACTGTCGAGCAGGGAATCGCCTATCTCAAGCCCCATCGCCTTGAAGAAGGTGTAGCTCATCGCGCCGCCGATAAGCAGCGTGTCGCACTTATTGAGCAGGTTTTTGATAACGCCGATCTTGTCGCCCACCTTCTTGCCGCCAAGGATGGCAACGAAGGGACGCTCGGGCGCGGAGAGCGCGCCGCCCATGAAGCTGAGCTCCTTATCGATAAGGAAGCCGGAAACGGCGGGCAGATAGTGCGCCACGCCCTCGGTGGAGGCATGCGCCCTGTGAACGGTGCCGAAAGCGTCGGACACATACAGCTCCGCATAGGAGGCAAGCGCCTTTGCAAATTCGGGGTCGTTCTTTTCCTCCTCCTTATGGAAGCGGAGGTTTTCAAGCAGCAGCACCTCGCCCTCCTTGAGCTCGGCGGCCTTTTTCCTTGCGTCCTCACCGATGACGTCGGATGCGAAAACTACCTTCACACCTGGAAGCAGCTCCGCAAGGCGCTTTGCCACGGGAGCAAGGCTCATCTCGGGCACGAACGCGCCCTTGGGGCGGCCGAGGTGGGAGCAGAGAATGGTCTTTGCGCCGTTCTCAACAAGGTATTTCACGGTGGGCAGAGCGCCCAGAATGCGGCTTTCGTCGGTAATATTGAGCTTATCGTCGAGGGGAACGTTGAAATCAACGCGCACAAGCACGCGCTTGCCCTTTACGGGAACGTCGGTTACGGAAAGTTTAGACATTTTTGTGCCTCCAAAAAGGTTAATATTTTAAAAACCGAAGCTTCGGCGCTTCATTGCGCCCTAAGCTTGATTATAGCACTTTATCCGGGAAACGGCAATACGGCGGGGGCGAATAATTTAATATAAGAAAAGAAATTATTGCGAAAAAGCGGGGGAGGGCTCGGAATCGGGCGTTATCCCGCATCAAGGCTCTGCACGCGGAAGCGTTGGCCTTTTGCTTCTCTTGAGAATGTTTTCATTCACGGAAATCAATCTTGCCTGTATTTTCACAATAAGCAGAATCAGCAGCATTGAATATACACAGCGAGTTACACAAAATCGCTTGAAGCAGAGCGTTATTGCATAAAATATTGTGCGCCTCATGCCAAGACAATAGGCAAGCAGACGAAATGTCAAGCAAAAATTGATTTCCGTGATTTCATTTGGAAACAGTTGACGTCACAGCAAAGAAATGATATAATCTCATTGCATAATAATTCTATGAAGGTGATATGTATGCAGTTCAAAAGAATCTTTTCGGCAGCTCTATCGTTCGGGCTAATTCGTGGAATAATGGTCTTGCCACGGGAGAACAGGATCGTTTAGCGGTACCAACGGTTTTATGCCGTCACCCGCGGAAGAACAGATGGACTCTGCGCCGTTTTGCGGGCATGATCATAATTAAAGGATATTATGCCATGGAAGGGAAAAGTAATTCCATGAAGAAAACCGTTATTACCCTTATCGTTTGCGCCGCGCTGGTTGTCGGCGGCTTTTTCGGCGCAAAGGCAGTTATAAACAGGGAAAGAGCTGCGCATGCGGAAGATATTCAGGCGAAAAGTGTGCAGACCGAAGCTCCGCAGACCGAAGCTCCGCAGACAGATGCTTCGCATTCGCAGCAGTCCGAGAAAACCGAAATAATATGGTATCACCCATCGGATGAGAACGACAGCCTCGATCTGTCGAACTTGAGCGACGCTGAAGCTGATGCGGTAATGAATGCTCAAACCGATGCCATTAAAGCCGCTGAAGCATTTGACAGGGCAGTTGAAAACGAGCTCCCAAAAGGAATGCATTATCCCGATTGGTTCGGAGGCTCGTGGATTGGAAAGGACAATAAGCTGCACCTTGCGTTTGCGCGCTGCGCCTCCGAAGCCGCGCGGGAACTGACGGAAAAGGCATTGAGCGCTTATTCGCACACGGTCTTCTATGAGCAGGATATGCCCTATTCCTACAACGAGCTTGAAAGCAGGTGCGGGGAGATATTCGATCATTTGCGCGAAAAAGGGTTTAAAGTGACGGGTATCAATGTGGACGAGAGGTTTAACCGCATAGAGCTAAGCGTGCTCCCCGAGGATCTTGAGGCGGTGGAGGCATATCGCGCGGAGCTTGAGGCGCTGTTCCCATATCCGATGGTTATTGAGGAAGGGTATTATTTTCAAGCGCAATAAAGCAAAGCTGTAACGGAACAGCTCCGCTTTGATAAGCATCCAAAGGGCGCTGCCTCTGCTTGAGTCAAGGGGTCAGCGCTCTTTGCCTTTCGTAGAGCGTTTAGGTCGTGTGAACGCGCCATAGCTTTCCGCAGACGGACGGCGCGGATCCAGCCTGCGGGAATTATTCTCCCGAGCCTGTTCAGCGCAAAAATCCATATTGACAAATCACGCGCAATCAATTATAATAATTCGGAGTTTTGATGAAATCAAAAAGGAGATATGATCGAAATGAAAACCAAACTCATCAAATTCGCTGCGCTCGCGCTTGCCTGCATCATGTTCGCAGGCGTTTTCGCGTGCTCTGCGGCACAGAACGATATGAGCAAGATCTCTATCGGCAGCGTCGGCAAGGTCAATTTCACCCTTGCGGACTATATGGAGAGCTACAATACCTATGCTCCGTACGTGCAGTACATGAGCAATCTGAACGAAACCGTTAAGAACCAGCTCATCAACTACGGCGCCACCCTCACCCGCTGCTACGATCAGGGCATCAAGCTGGACGAGGCCGAGGAGCAGCAGCTCAAGCAGGACGTTGAGGCCGAGTTCAAAAAGGCTGTTGAGGCCATGACCGCTCCGAGCGACGTTACCGGCGAGGACGCCATCTACGCCGCCAAGCTCGAGGCGTTCAAAAAGCAGATGAAGGACAACGGCTACACCGAGGCCTCCTACAAGAGCGAGCTTGAGGACAACCTTCGCAAATCCAAGCTCATGGAGAAGCTCCGCGAGCAGGTGAATGCCGAGGTCGAATTCGGCAAGGAGCAGGTCAAGACCTATTTTGACGAGCATCTTGCCACCGATGAGGAAAAATATAAGAACGACCCCAACGCTTTCGCCACCGCGTACAATTCCTACATCGCGGACAGCGGCTTTATCCCGCTCTATACCCCCGAGGGAATGTTCACCGTGAAGCAGCTTCTTGTGCAGTATGAGAACAACGAATCCGTTTCAGCCACCGTTGAGGGCGTTTTCAACGATGAGCTCAACAAAAAGCTGGACGAGGTCCGCGCTGCGCTCGACGGCGGCATCAGCCTGGACGATTTCGTGAAGAACTTCGTTTCCAACAAGGATTATAATAACGACACCGTGTTTGTGCCCGCCGAGCCCAACGAGGACGGCACCGAGGTTGAGGAATCCGCTCAGACCCTCGGCTACCGCAAGCATGGCTACATAATGCACGAGAAGCTTCTCAGCAGGTATTTCGACGGCTTCGGCGTTGCCGCCTGCATGCTCAAGTACGGCGAGGACTGGACCGAGCCCACCCCCGAGCCCAGCGCAACTCCCGCGCCCACCGCCGCTCCCGAGGGCGACGCAAGCGCAGAGCCCACCGCTGCGCCCACCGAGGCTCCCACCGCCGCGCCCACCGAGGCTCCCTCCGCCGATCCCGAGGCTACCGAGGCTCCCGAGGAGGACCTTATCGAGAAGTACAGCATCAAGTTCTACGAAACCACCGACGGCCACAAGATCGCCGAGGTCAAGACCAACGTGGCAAGGGGCGGCATCCACTTCATGTTCCTCAATGAGGAGCTTGAGAGCGGCGCAGCCACCATGGACGAGAACAACGAGGAGGATCCCGTTTACGCGAATATCGCCAAGTTCTATCGTCAGGAGCTTGAAAACAATCATTACACCGAGTCCCTCAAGAAGTGGGTCGAGGAAACTCCCGTAAGGCTGAACAACACCTATATCGACAACTTCGCAAGGAGCTATCTCGGCATCAACTGAGAAGGCGGCAGATAAGTAAATACAGATAATGAAGCGGGGCGGCTGATCGGCCGCCCCATTGTTTTACGCTTAACGCTTTCAATACGCTGAAAACTTTCTATACGCTATGCACTTTTTTACCGCTTATCCGCGCAAATCGTTCGTCGTAATTCGGTGTAACCGCCTGTCGGCGCCGCGAACCACGGCGTTCGTTTGCCCCAAGCGGGAATCACGCCGCTGCGCACTCGCGCCGGGCGGCGAATATGCCTCAGCTCATTTCAAACATTCCGGTGTAAAGCTCGTAATATCTGCCCTTCTTCTTGAGCAGCTCGTCATGGTCTCCGCGCTCGATTATCCTTCCGTGCTCAAGCACCATTATCGCGTCCGCGTTGCGCACGGTGGAAAGCCTGTGCGCTATCACAAGCACGGTGCGGTTCTGCATCAGGCTGTCCATGCCGCGCTCTATAAGCAGCTCCGTGCGGGTGTCTATGGAGCTCGTTGCCTCATCCAGAATAAGCACCACGGGGTTGGAAACGGCGGCGCGGGCGATGGAGATAAGCTGCCTCTGCCCCTGCGAAAGATTCGCGCCGTCCGAGATCAGCATGGTGTTGTAGCCCTCCGGCAGATGGCTTATGAAATAATGCGCGTTCGCTATCTTCGCCGCCTCGATGCACTCCTCGTCCGTTGCGTCCGCTCTTCCGTAGCGTATATTCTCCATAACCGTGCCGGTGAAAAGATGCGTGTCCTGAAGCACTATGCCCAGCGTGCCGCGCAGATCCGCCTTTTTGATGCGGCGGATATCTATGCCGTCGTAGGTTATCTCGCCGCTTGAAATATCGTAGAAGCGGTTGATCAGATTGGTGATGGTGGTCTTGCCCGCGCCGGTGGAGCCCACGAAGGCGATCTTCTGCGCGGTTTTGGCGTAAAGGGAAATATCCTTCAGCACGTCCACCTTGCCGTCGTAGCTGAAGGTAACGTTATGCAGCTCTATCATGCCCTTCACGGGTATCATGTCGAACCCGCCGCCCTCCCTGGGCACGCGCCAGCACTCCTCGCCGTTTGCGTTTTTCTCTATCACCACGTCGCCCTCGTCCACGTCCGCCGGCAGATCCATCAGCGCGAATATGCGCTCCGCGCCCGCAAGCGCAAGCAGCACGAAGTTGAACTGCTCCGAGATCTGGCTCATCCTGTCCGCAAACTGGCGAATGTACTGCAAAAACGCGATTAGCACGCTGCCTGCGGACACAAGCCCCACAACGCCAAGCGTGGTGGTGATGGAGTAGAAGATATGAGAAAGGTTGTTCATAATGGGGCCGACGATATTCGCGTAGGTGCTTGCCCTCGTGGCGGCGGTGCAAAGCTCGCCGTTTCGCTCGTCAAAACCGCGCACGGCCGCTTCCTCGTGGTTGAACGCCTTCACGACCCTTTGCCCCTCCATAAGCTCCTCGATATAGCCGTTTACGGAGGCGACCGCCTTCTGCTGCCGCGCAAAATTCCTTGAGCTGCGCCTGCCGATGTATTTCACGGTCAAAAACACGATCACGCCCATCACCGCAACTATCAAAAACAGCTTAACGGAAAGCACGAGCATCATCGCCACCACGCCTATGAGCGAGGTCACGGAGATTATGAGCTGCGTGATGCTGTGGTGCATCAGCTCCCTCAGCGCGTCCGTATCGTTTGTGTAATAGCTCATCAGCTCGCCGTGGGTGTGCGTGTCAAAATAGCCGATGGGCAGATCCTGCATGTGGTCAAACATATCCTTGCGCAGATCGCAAAGCACCGTGGCGGCGCATTTCAGCATCAGCACGTTCAGAATATAGTTTGTGATAACGCCAAGCGCGTACAGCCCCGCCATGCCTATCAAAAGCGCAAGATACTTCGCGTGAGCGGCTTCCCTGGTGATGTTCGCCTCCTCAAGCACCGCCACAAGAGGCCGCATCATGTAGCTTGCCGCGATGGTGGAGGCGGAGTAAAGGATTATTGCGATCACGGCCGCGATAAAAGGCGCGCGGCAGCTCCCGTAGTATTTGAAAAGCCTTGCAAGCGTCCTGATGGGGCTTGCGGGGCGGTTCGCCGCGTTCTTTCCCTTGTGGAGCGGCGATTTTCTTATTTTTTTGATATTCCTCTGCACCCTTTCGCCCTTTGCCTCGGTTTTACGCATTTTCTCTCACCTCCTTGTGCTGGGAGGTGTATACCTCGCGGTAGATCTCGCTGCGCTCCATAAGCTCGCCGTGCGTGCCCACGTCCGAAATTCGGCCCTCCTCCATAACTATGATCCTGTCGGCATCCATAATGGAGGAGATGCGCTGGGCGATGATGAGCTTCGTGGTGCTGGGTATGAACTCCCGAAACGCCTTGCGGATGCTCTCGTCCGTGCGCGAATCCACCGCGCTCGTGGAGTCGTCCAAAATAAGTATCTTCGGCTTTTTCAAAAGCGCCCTTGCGATGCACAGCCTCTGCTTCTGGCCGCCGGAAACGTTTACGCCGCCCTGCCCAAGCTCGGTATCGTACCCGTCCGGAAATGCGGACACGAAATCATGCGCGCAGGCAAGCCTGCAGGCCCGTTCTATCTCCTCGTCGCTCGCGTTCGGGTCGCCCCAGCGCAGGTTTTCCTTGATAGTGCCGGAAAACAGCATATTCTTTTGCAGCACCATTGAAACGCTTTCGCGCAGCTCATACAGCGAATAGTCCTTTATATCGCGCCCGCCTATGCGCAGCTCGCCCGAAAGTATATCGTAAAAGCGGGGGATGAGCTGAACGAGCGTGGACTTGCCCTCGCCGGTGCCGCCGATTATGCCTATCGTTTCGCCGGAGCGGATGTGAAGATCGATATTGCGCAGCGTCAGATTATCCTCGCTTGCGGTATAGCTGAAGCAAACGTTTTTAAACTCGATCTCGCCGCTCTCCACCTTCAGCTCGCTGTCGTTTTCCGGAATGTCCGGCACCTCCGCAAGCACCTCGGTGATCCTCGAAACGGATTCGCGCGTCATCGTGAGCACAACTATTATCGCCGCCACCATGGCAAGCGAGCCTATCACCTGATTGGTATAGGTCAAAAGGCTCACAAGCTCGCCCGTGTTGAGCGTTCCGCCAAGCACGCTGTCCCCGCCGAGCAGCAGCAGTATGCCGGAGCAGGTCCACATCACGGCAAGCTGAAGCGGGTTGGTGAGCGCAAAAAGCTTTTCGGCGCGGATATGCGCCTTTTTCAGATCGTCCGCGGAGGCATTGAAGCGCAGCTTTTCGTATTTTTCGCGCACATAGCTCTTTACCACGCGGATGGCTGTCAGATCCTCCTGTACGGAGGCGTTCAGATCGTCATATTTCTTTAAAAAGATTCGGAAGCGCGGCCTGCCGAATATTGCAAACACGATCAGCACGAGCACCAGCACGGGCAGGCACAGCACGAAGATCAGCGAAAGCCGCGAATCGATGCGGAAGGCCATGATCGCCGCAAGCACCATCATCACGGGAGCGCGCACGAAGGTGCGTATCGCCTGCATATACAGGTTTTGAATATTGTTCACGTCCGCAGTTGCGCGCATAACGAGCGAGGGGGTGGAGAATTTATCGGTATTTTTAAACGAGAAGGACTGTATCTTTTGAAAAAGCGTGTGCCGCAGGTTCTTGGAAAAGCCCATGGCCGCCACCGCCGCAGTTCTTGCTGCAAGCATGCCGAAGGCGAGCGAAAGCAGGGCGGAAACTATCATAAGCCCGCCGAGCGTAAGTATAAAGCGCGTATTATCCGCTATCAACTCCGGCGGGAAAAGCGCCTTGAGCTGAAAATCCGGCTTGCGGTAAAGCCCGCCGTCCACTATGGCGGCCATCAGGAGGGGAATGAATACCTCCATGGCAACCTCGAATATCATCAGCACGGGGGTGATGACGGTTGGAAACACATACCCGCGTGCGCAGGGGAGTATGGCCCCAAAGCCCCGGCCCCTGCCTATCATGGCGTCGGTTTTTTTATTCATGTATGAAGCTCCGTTCATGTAAGCGAAAACGCTTTTGAATTTGCCCTGCCGTAAAAGCACAGCCGTCATATCTATTTTATCACGAACGGGCGGATAATGCAAAGTCCGCGCCATAATTCGCGAAAAAAAACAGAATGCATCGTGCTTGAGTACGAAGGCGGGGAAGGGCGGGAGGGAACCGAAAGGAAAGGGAACACAAACGGGAGGGGGAGCGTTTGACGGCGCTAAAGGGGGATGAGCTTCCGGCGGCTTTATCGGTAAAAAATAAACTCTTTGTGACAAATGAAATTATATCGAAAAAAAGGTGCGTTCAACTATTGATATTTTTAACATTTTACATTAAAATTAGTAGGATGTGTTTTTGTGCCCTAAAATCGCACGAAAGCCGTTCAACAATGCTTTGAATGCTCAAAACAGATATTCTGTTTTCGTAATTAGGGAGGATATTTTTAATGAAGAGAGTTATTGGCGCGGTATTGATCGTATTTATGCTTTTCACGGCGGCTTCGTGCAGCCTCATAAGCAAAAACGACCCGCCTGTCGTTCCGGTGTATCCGCCGTTGGACGTGGACGGCACCGCCGCCGGACAGCAAACCGAGCTGCCCTCGGATGAGCCCGAGTCCGGCGTTCCGAATACGGACGGGGTTCTGACGGACGCGCCCTCCGGCCTTCCGCAAACCGATGTTCCCGGCTCGGACGAACCCGCTGCTCCCGGCGACACCCATCCCGCTCAGACCGGCGAGTCCGCAACGCCCGGCGGCACCGACGTGCACTCGACCGATCCCGCCTCAAGCAGCACGCCCGCAGGCGCACCCACGGACCCTGCTGTGAGCGCCGGCACGGCCGTCACGCCCTCGGCAACTCCGAAGCCCACTCCCACTCCCACGCCCAGGCCCACTCCAACGCCCACGCCAAGGCCCACCTCCGCGCCCATGCCCTCCGGCCATCCCTATCCCACCGATCCGCAGGAGATCGCATACGCTGAAGCGGGAAAGAGCCTTATGAGGGTGCTTCAGGCGATGCAGGGCTATGAAAAGCTCAATATCAACGCCCGCCCGGGTTATCCGTACCTCATTGCCATCAACAAGGCGCAGTATAAAAACACCGTCACCGTTTTCTGCGTGGACGAGGAGGGCAAGTACACCCGTCCCTATCTCTCCATGGTATGCTCCGCCGGAAACGACACTCCGCTCGGCGTTTTCAACACGAAGGACAGATATAGCTGGCACACGCTCATGGGCCCCTGCTACGGGCAGTACTGCACCCGCATAGTGGGCGGCGTGCTCTTCCACTCCGTGCCCTACAACACCGTGCATAAGTACGACCTCAAGTATAACTACTACAACAAGCTCGGCCGCCTCGCCTCCGCGGGCTGCATCCGTCTTCCCTGCAACGATTCCAAGTGGATCTACGACAACTGCCCGCTCGGCACCACCGTCGTTATTTATAACGATCCCTCCAGCCCCGGTCCGCTCGGTCAGCCCACTCCGCTTCGCCTCGACACCGGGAATATCTTCCTGCGCGGCTGGGATCCCACCGATCCCGACAGGGCAAATCCCTGGGGCGACACCTATAAGGCGGGCTACACCATCCGCTCGCAGATAGCTCAGGCGGACTACGAATACGCAATGGCGCACGGACTCTGGAACGGCTCCATCAACAGGCCCGAGGCGGAAACGCCCACGCCCGGCATTTCGCCCACGCCCGGCGTCACGCCCACTCCCGCGCCCACGGCAACGCCGGTGATCACGGATACTCCCGCGCCCACCGATACGCCGGCGCCCACGGACACGCCCGCGCCCAGCGACACTCCGGCGCCCACGGACACGCCCGTGCCCACCAACACTCCGGTGCCCACGGACACGCCCGCGCCCACCGAGCCGCCGGCGCCGACGAGCCCCACGCCGAAGCCCACGCCCGCGCCCACCGCGCCCGGCCTGCCCACGCTTCCGCCGGATGCGATCGGGAATATCGGCCTTGCAGCTTAAAGGCTGCATTCACGAAAGACCATTTACTCATAAAGCAGGAGGCGGCGCGCACAGTCGGCCGCATCCTGCTTGAAACGTTCGGCCGGCTCTTAAGCCGAGCCGCCGCCATAGGGGGAGTTTAATGAGTTTTATAAACATATTCGTTGAGGTGCTGTTCACCATTTTCACGCTATGCTACCTCTACCAATACATATACATTGTAATAGCGCTTATCACCAAGAAAAAGCTTAAACGGAATCCGAACAAGGCAAGGTTTGCCGTGCTGATCTGCGCGCGCAACGAGGAAACGGTTATCGAAAACTGCATAAAGAGCGTGCTTGCTCAGGATTATCCCAAGGACCGTATAAAGGTTTACGTTGCCGCCGATAACTGCACGGACAGCACTGCCGAGAGGGCGCGAAATGCGGGGGCAGCGGTTTATGAGCGCTTCAACAAGGAGCAGATAGGCAAGGGCTACGCGCTTGAGTTCCTTTTCGATCGGATCAACGAGGACGACCCCGACTTTGCCGAGGCCTACGTTATCTTCGATGCCGACAACGTTGTGGATAAGAATTTTATCTCCGCTATGAACGATATGCTCGGCGAGGGGTACAACGTGTCCACCTGCTACCGCAACACCAAGAATTATTCGGACAGTCTCGTTGCCGCGTGCAGCGGCCTTTGGTTCCTGCGTGAAAGCCGCTACCTCAACCACCCCAGGATGGCTATAGATTCCGGCTGCGCCGTTTCCGGCACCGGCTTCATGATAAAGCGGGATTTTCTTGAGAAGATGGGCGGCTGGCACTACCATATCCTCATTGAGGATATCCAGTTCACCGTTGAGTGTGCGCTTGCCGATGAAAAAATTGGCTATTGCCGCGAGGCGGTGGTTTACGATGAGCAGCCCAAACACTTCGTTGCCTCATGGAATCAGCGCATGCGCTGGTGCAAGGGCTATTTCGAGCTGCTTGTAAGATACGGCAAAAGGCTGCTTAAAAAGATGCTCAACGGCAGCTTCACCTGCTTCGATATGTTTATGAATCTTTCCCCGGCGTATTTCATAAGCATAATCGCCCAGTTTGTGTTCGTGATCGGTCTTTTCGTCAGCTTCTTTACGGGCAGGATGGACTATCTCGGCGTTCTCAATTCCTTTGCCAAGCTTCTTGGAACGGGCTATCTGACCCTTTTCCTGATGGGCCTTATCACCACCGCATCGGAGTGGAAAATGATAAAGGCGTCCTGGTTTATGAAGGTGATCACCATTGTTTTCTTCCCGGTTTATATGGCGACCTATCTTCCCATCACCATCATCTCGCTGTTTTCCAAGGCGGGCTGGAGGCCGATCCCTCATTCAAGCAACGTTTCGATCGATGAATTGGACTCAAAGAACGCAAAGAAGGACAAGCAGACCGAGAAGAGCGATAAAACCGAAGAAAACGATAGAACCGATGAGAGCGGCAAGCCCGAACAGAGCGAGAAACCCGAAAATTTCGGGAAAAGCAGCGACGGCAGAAGCGATAAAAAATAAAGCCCTCCGGCTTTGATTCAATTATAGCGACTGTATAAAACGATCCCCCGCGTGGAGCGGAGGATCGTTTTTTTGATTGGAAGGAAAAAGCATTAAAGCTTATTTGTCCGAATTGCAGCCGCAGCCGCAGTCATCCTTCTTGCTTTCGCAGTCCTTGGGCTGGTCGCAGCACTCGTCCTTGCAGCACTTATCATCGGTGCAGCACTCGTCCTCGCAGCAGCAGTCGTCCTCGCAGCAGCACTCGTCCTCGCAGGTCTCCTGCGCGGAAGCGGGGATCTCGGAGCCGCAGATCACGCAAACGTCGGCGTTGGTGTTCACCGCGCCGCACATGGGGCAGGTGCTCTTGCGCTCAACGTAGTTGCGGGCGGTTTCGATCTCATTCTCGATGGAGCCGATGCTCTCCTTAACGGCAAGAATGCTGTTGATGATCTTGGAATAAGCCTCGTCGGTGGGCTCGCCCTGCTCGAAGCGGGTGAAAACGAACTGCCCAAGGCGCTCGTACAGCTCGGGGATCTTGCGCTTTTCCTCGGCAAGCTTGAGTTGGAGCGAAGCGTTGTCGGTCAGTTCCTTGGTAAGGCGGGTCAGTTTGTCAAAAAATGCCATTTTTTTATACCTCCATAAACAGTTTAGCGTTGTGCCGCATTATTCGCGGCGGGGATCATTTGCAAACGGAATCGATCAGGTTTGCAAGGTAGGGGATGTTCACACTCTTGCCGTTCAGTGCGCAAAGACCGCTGAAGAGCAGGAACAGCGTAACTGCCGCGTCGATGATCCAGTTGATAACCTTGAAGAAGCCCCAGGGAAGGATCACTCGGAAAAGCAGCCAGGATACAAGAGTCAGCACACACAGCAGCATTATGGTGAAGCAGGCTCTGCGCACGAATGAGTTGCCTTCAATAAAGAACAGCAAAGCGGCTATCACAAGCATTATGAAGCCGAGCCATCCGGTAAAGCCGCACAGAAAGCTGATCACACCGGCTGCGAAAAACAGCACTGCCGCGAACAGATTCGCGCCGAAGCCCTTGATAAGCGTAGATTCTCCATTGTTCATAAAAAACACCTCCGGAAGTAGTATTGTCACGCGTGAACGGATCGATTCGTCTGCATTCGACCGATCATGTATTGATTATATTATCTTTTTCAAAATTTTTCAAGCTCCGATTATGTCTTTTTTGTGAATAGAATATAAATCATAATGGAAAACGGTGTACTATTTGTGCATCGAGCGCCGTTTTGCACCCGTTTTCCGCCTTCCGCACCGCTTTTCGATTCTGTTCAGACTAACAGAAGCTCAATGCGATCCGCAAAAAAGCGCTGCATTTGCCCGCCGGGTGTTGTATTTACCTGCCAAACACGATATAATGCTTGAGGGCAGGGCATGCCCCTGCATCAATTATCCTCGGAGGAACTATGAAAAAGCTTCTGGCGCTCGTGTGCGCGATTCTTTTTGCATTTATACTTTATTCCGCTTCACCCGCTCCCGTTACGGGCGTTTCCGACAGGGGGCCGGCGGAGGGGATGACGATCGAAGCCTTCAAGAGCACGGATCTGGACGGAAACGAGCTGGATTCCTCAATATTCAAAAACGCTCAGGTCACGGTAATAAACTACTGGGCCACGTGGTGTCCGCCCTGCAAGCGCGAGATGCCGGATTTTTCCCGTCTGCACGAGCATTTTGAAAAGACTCCGGAAAACGACGCGCAGATCCTCGGCGTTATCTGCGAGATAAACGGCTGCACTCCCCAGAGCGCAAAGCAGTATCTTTCGGAAAACGGCTTCTCCTGGCGCAATATCCGCTCCTCGGCCGAGCTGGACAGAGTTTTTTACACAAGCGATTCCATTCCGCAAACCCTCATCGTGGATCAAAGCGGCAAGGTGATAGCGCACAGGGTGGGCATGTTCGCAAGCTACGACCAGCTTCTCAATTACGTTGAAGCGGCTTTGAGCAAGGCTCAGGAAGGAAACGGCGGGGAACCTGCCGCGGCTTCCGATTCCTCCGCCTCGGCCGCCCCAAGAGCTTCCTCCTGCGCGGGAAACTGACAACAGCATACTTATTCTCTCCGGCTGCGCGGCTCCCCGCGCAGCCTTGCCGTATCCGAAGCTGAAACTGTCACAGAAATGCCACTGTATAAAAGTTGACTTTGCGCGGCGCGGGTGCTACAATATAATAAAAGGTATATAGCCCATGAAGGATTTATTCAAAAAATTCAAGATCATTCGCAGCAATCGCCGCTCCTTCGCCGCCGAGATAGGGCGAAACGGGCTCATTGTTCGCGTGCCGCAGAGCGCGGGGGAAAAGGAGATACGGTACTTTATTGAAAAGCACCGCGACTGGATAGAAAAGCACGCGGCGGAGTACGAGCGGCGCGTGGCGGCGAACGCCGAAAAGCAGCCCGTGCTCACGCGGGAGGAGATAGCGGCGCTGGCAAAAAAGGCGCTTGAGGTGATTCCGGAGCGGGTGCGCTTCTTCGCTCCCAAGGTGGGCGTTTCCTACGGCAGGATCACCATCCGCTCACAGCGCTCCAAATGGGGAAGCTGCTCCTCCAAGGGCAACCTGAATTTCAACTGCCTTCTGATGCTTATGCCGCCGGAGGTGGTGGACAGCGTGGTGGTGCATGAGCTTTGCCACCGCAAGGAGATGAACCACTCGCCGCGCTTCTATGCCGAGGTGCGCAGGGTGATGCCGGATTACGATACGCATAACGCATGGCTGAGGCAGCACGGCGCCGAGATAATGCGCAGGCTGACGGGGGAATAGCCCGTGCCGATGCCCGATCGAATAAAATATGAGTGAAAAACTTGCAAAAACCCTGATGATCCTGCTTGCCGTATTCGTTGCCGCGGCGCTCATTTTCGTTGGGTATAAAACCGGTATTATCGGCTTTGGCTGTGCGCCCGCCCCTCAGGAGCAGGCGGACGAGGGCATGATCGTTCCCAAAGCGCCCCAAGCGGGGCTGCTTTCGGCATATTTTATAGACGTCGGGCAGGGCGATTCCATGCTTTTCGTGTCCCCAAGCGGCAAAACGATGCTGATAGACGCGGGCGAGGTCGTGTATTCAAGGCGGGTCGAAAAATTTCTGAGGCAGGCGGGCGTTGACCGCATAGATCTTTTGATCGGCACCCATGCACACAGCGACCATATCGGCGCAATGCCCTATCTGATAGAGCGCTTTCCGGTCGGCGCGTACGTCACCACCGCGCGAAACGTGGAAAGCATTTCCTCCGACATGGTTTCGGAGGCGCTGAAGGAAAAGCGCGTTAGTATAGCTCAGGTCTGGTGCGGCGATAATATCGAGTGGGACGATGCCTGCCGCATCACCGTGCTTTCGCCCGTGCTGGGCTGCGAATACTCCGAGCTTGACGCAAACGACGGGTGCCTTATCCTGCGCGTTGAATACGGCGAAACCGCCTTCATGCTCACAGCCGACGCCACGGTACACGCGGAGCAGCTCGCCATGTTTCACAACGAAAAGGCGCTGTTTAAGGCGGATTTGCTGAAGGTGGCGCATCACGGCTCCACCTCAAGCTCATCGCTCGGCTTTGTGGAAACCGTGGGCGCGAAAACGGCGGTTATCTCCGTTGGGGCGGACAACCTGTACGGTCATCCCGATGCGGATATACTGCGGCTGCTCTCCGGCACGGGTGCGGAGATTTATAGAACGGACGAGCGCGGCAGCATCGCCGTTTTCTCAAACGGCAGCGGGCTTGAGTTCGCGTTTCAAAAGCCGCAAAAATGATAATAATACCCTTGTTACCGATAATGCCGGCGCAAGGCCTCCGCCAATAAGACCGGCATACCACGGAGGACACGATGGAATACAGGAAAAATGATTTGGAAAACGGAAACCGCACCCGCGCGCGCGGCTCCGGCGCGAATCGGGAGAATACGCGCTCAAAGTATTCATGGGGAGGAATGCTCAGAAGGCTTCCGCTGCTGCTTTTAATACCGCTTGCTCTGCTTTTGCCGCGCCTTGCGCAGCGCTCGCCCGAATTTATCGAAAAATACTATGCGCGCGGCATCTATCCGCTCATCTCAAGGGTGCTGGGCTTTTTCAGCTCGCTCGTGCCGTTTTCGCTCTCCGAGATCGTGCTTATCTGCGTGGGCGGCGCGCTGATCCTTATTTTTGTGATAAGGCTTTTAAAAATACCCTTCGGCAAGCTGCGCTCAAGGCGTGAAAACCGAATGCGCTTTTTCAGCTTCGTGCTTTCGCTTGCGATCTTCGCCGGAGCGATGCTGAATCTGTTTTACGTCCTCTGGGGCTTCAATCATTACAGGCAGCCGCTCTCAACGCTCATGGAGCTGAACGTGCATCCCCGCCCGGTGGATGAGCTTGCACTTCTTACGGAGCATCTTGCATCCGAGGCTGCCGAGCTTCGCAAGGAGGTTTCGGAGGATGAAAGCGGCGTTTTCACCGCAGGCACGAGGAGCGTTTCGCTTCGCGCGGTTTCGGAGGCCTTTCGCAGGCTCGGCAGGGATAACGCGCTGTTTTCAAACAAATGCTACTTTGCAAAAACGCCCTATTTTGCGGAGGTGCTCTCCAAGCTGGATATAGCGGGCATCTATATACCGTATCTTGCGGAGCCGAACGTGAACGCCGAGCAGCCCGACCTGTACCTTTTGAGCGGAGCGGCGCACGAGATAGGGCATTATTACGGCTTTGCGGCGGAGGAGGAGGCAAATTTTATAGCCTACTACGCCTCGCTCTGGTCGGAGGATGCGGCGTTTCGGTACTCCGCTGCGATGGCGGCGCTCTCGTCCTGCAGCAATAAGCTGAATTCAAACGACAGCGAAAAGTATGCCGATATCTGGAACCGCTGCTTTACGGAGGGCATGAAGCGCGATCTTGAGAATTACCGCGAATACTATAAAAAATACGAAAACCATCCCGCCGCGCAGGTGAATAATTCCATAAACGACGCGTATCTTCAGTACCACGGGCATGACGACGGGCTGAGGAGCTACGGCAGGGACGTGGACCTGCTGCTGGCGCTGTACGCGCAGGGCGGCATGGGGAACGGCGGCCGCTGAACCGTCATTGCAGCGATAATACTATCGTACATCTAAAACATTGAGAGCGGGCGAGCAGATTTTTCGTTGTATCAATGAGGAGAATCGCAGCTTGGCTCGGAGCGCCAATCAAGATTCGACGAAGCAGATACGGCGGAAAAGATGCCGTCCGAATCAAGGTTTTAGACGTAGGATAGTATAAATCATCAAGGAGATGAAGAATATGAAAACGGCAGTAGTGTATTTTTCTTTGAACGGAAACACGGCGCTTGCCGCGGAAAAAATTGCAAAAAAGCTCGGCGCGGAGCTTATCCGCATCGAGCCCGAAAAGGCATACCCCGAAAAGGGGCTTATGAAGTTTTTCCACGGCGGAAGGAGCGCGCTCAAAAATGAAACCCCCAAGCTCAAGCCCTATTCCTTCGATGCGGAAAAGTATGAGCGCATCGTTTTCGGCACGCCCGTATGGGCGGGCAATATAGCGCCTCCGCTGCGCAGCTTCATAGAGGAAAACAAGCGCGCGCTCGCCGGCAAACGGTTTGCGGCGTTCGTATGTCTTTCCGGCTCCGGCGCTCAAAAGGCTGTTGATAAGCTCAAAGCCGCGCTCGGCATCGAGAGCCTTGAGGCGAAGCTGGCGCTCATAGACCCCAAAACCAAGCCGAGCGAGGCGAGCGAAAGGCAGATAGCCAATTTCTGCGACGCGCTTATCGGCTGCTGAAGCAATAAGCTTTTGGGGGAGTATTCTTAAACAAACCCACAATAAATAATACAGATTCCGAATCAATATCAAAAGTGAGCCGACCGATCGGGCCGGCTCACTTTGCTTAAAGCATATTCAAGCTGAAGCAATACTCAATATTGAATTACTTCTTGTCTATATCCGTCACCCAGCCGTGGGTATCGGGTATGCGGCCCCACTGCAGGCCGGTGAGGGTGTTGTAAAGCTTCATGGTCAGCTCGCCGATGCCGTTGTTCACGGATTTATCGCCGATGTAGATATGCTTGTCGCGGTATGCAAGCTCGCCAACGGGGGAAACGACGGCGGCGGTGCCGGTGCCGAACGCCTCCTGGAGCCTGCCGCTCTCGCCCGCTTCAAACAGCTCGTCAACCGAGAGGGGACGCTCCTCGACCTCAACGCCCATCTCGCGGGCAAGGGTCATTACGCTGCGGCGGGTGATGCCGGGCAGAATGGTGTCCTCAAGGGGAGCGGTCACAAGCTTGCCGTCGATGAGGAACATCATGTTCATTGCGCCGACCTCCTGCACGTACTTCATGTGCTCGCCGTCGAGCCAAAGCACCTGGCTGTAGCCCTCCTTTTCGGCTTCCGCGCCCGCAAGGATGGAGCAGGCGTAGTTGCCGCCGGTCTTTGCAAAGCCGGTGCCGCCGCGAACCGCGCGAACGTATTTATCTTCAACGCGGATGCGGATGGGGGCAAGGCCCGCCTTGTAGTAAGCGCCGGAGGGCGCGCAGATGATGTAGTAAATGTAGCTCTTCGCGGCGTGAACGCCCAGCGCCTCGTCGTTTGCGATCATGGTCGGGCGCAGATAGAGGCTGGTGCCGGGGGAGTGGGGAACCCAGTCGCGCTCCACGTCCACAAGCTGACGCATCGCCTCGTAGTTGAAATCAACGTCCACGCGCGGCATGCAGAGGCGGTCGGCGGAATCGTTCAGGCGCTGCGCGTTGTCCTTCGCGCGGAACATGAGGATGCGGTCGTCAGCGGTGCGGTATGCCTTAAGACCCTCGAAGATCTCCTGCGCGTAGTGGAACACGGAGGAAGCGGGGTCCATGGAGAACCTCTGATAGGGCACGATGCGGGCATCATGCCATTCGCCGTTGTCATAGTTCATGATGAACATGTGGTCGGTGAAGCGCTTGCCGAAACCGAGGGAGCCTTCCTCCTCAACGGTGGGCTTTCTCTTGAGCTCGGTTGCTTTGGTGATCTTGATATCCATTTTTCAGCCTCCAATAAATTTGTTTTTGCTGTGACGGTTTATTTCTTGCACGGCGCCTGCCGCGCGGGAAAACGGTTTGATAAGCTTCGGCGGTGAAGCGGCTGCAAAGCGGAAACAGGGGCTCAGCCGTTCTTCACGGGAAGGTATTCCTCCCCGCAGACCTTCGGCGTGCTCCGCCCGTCCGTGCGCTCGATTATATCCGCAATAAAGCCCTCGGCCCTCTCCTTTTCCACAAGGCAGCGAAAAAGGATGCTGTCCGTAAACTCGGTTGCCTTCACGGTGGAATTTGAGCGCACAAAGCCCTCTATCGCGCCGTAGCGCGTGTAGTCCACGGTGAACTCTATCTCGCTGCACGGGGTCATTACAAGGCCGCCGGAAGCGTTCAGCGCGTCCGAAGCGGATTTGGAATAGGCGCGAACGAGTCCGCCGCTGCCAAGCAGTATGCCGCCGAAATAGCGGGTCACGACTATAAGCGCGTTTTCGGTGCTGCTTCTAATAAGCGTGTCCATAATGGGCATACCCGCCGTGCCGCCCGGCTCGCCGTCGTCCGAAAAGCGGCGCGTGCCGTTCAAAAGGGTGTAGGCATAGCAGTTATGCGTTGCATCGTAATGCCTTTTGCGAACCTCCTCAAGAAAGGCAAGCGCCTCCTCCTCCGAGGAAACGGGGAAGCATCTTCCGATGAACCTTGAGCGGTTCACGATATATTCCGTTTCGCTTGCCTTTTCAGGCGTTTTATAGGGCTTGAGCGGCATTGCTTTGGCTCCGTTTATTCTGTGAACAATGCTTATTTAATAAGGCGGACGAAGGTTTTTTTGCCCTTTTTAAGGATTATGCCCTCGTCAAGCAGCGCGCGGTCCAGCACCGCCTGCGTGTCGGTCACCTTTTCGTCGTTCACACTGATGCCGCCCTCCCTGATGGAGCGGATCGCGGCGGAATTGGATTTTTCTATCCCCGCGTGAACGAGCAGGCGCACAAGGCTCATGCCGGTCGCCTCCGCGTCCTCATCCGAAACGGCAACGGTGGGCATGTGCGATATGTCCCCCTTGCCGGAAAAAAGCGCCAGCGCGGCTTCCTGCGCCCTTTGCGCCTTTTCCTCGCCGTGCACCTGGCTTGTGACGGTGTAGGCAAGCACGCGCTTTGCCTCGTTTATATCGGCTCCCTCGGCGCAGAGCGCGTTTATCTCGCTCATGGGCAAGAAGGTGAGCAGGCTCAGGCAGGTTTTAACGTCCGCATCGTCGATATTGCGGAAATACTGGTAAAAATCGAATACGCTCGTGCGCTCCTCGCTCAGCCACACCGCGCCCTTTTCGGTTTTGCCCATCTTCTTGCCGTCCGCCGTGGTGAGTAGGCGGGTGGTGAGGGCGTAGGCGCGCTTTCTTTCCTTGCGCCTTATAAGATCGGCGCCGCCGAGGATATTGCTCCACTGGTCGTCGCCGCCCATCTGAAGCTCGCAGCCGTATCTGCGGTTGAGGCAGAGGAAGTCGTAGCTCTGCATCAGCATATAGCTGAACTCAAAAAAGGTGAGCCCGCGCTCATAGCGCTGCTTGTAGCACTCCGCTCTGAGCATCTCGTTTACCGAAAAATGCACCGCGATCTCGCGCATGAAGTCCATAAAGTTGAGGTTGCGCAGCCAATCCGCGTTGTTCACAAGGAGTGCGGCGTTCTCGCCCTCAAAGTCGATAAGGCGGGACATCTGCTTTTTGATGCACTCAACGTTGTGGTCAAGCTCCTCCACGGAGAGCAGCTTGCGCAGCTCCGTTTTGCCGGAAGGGTCGGCTATCATGGCCGTGCCGCCGCCAAGCAGCACGATCGGCCTGTGCCCGCAGCGCTGCATGTGCGCCATAACGCACATTGCAACGTAGTGCCCCACGGTAAGGCTCTCCGCGGTGGGATCGAAGCCGATGTAAAAGGTCAGCTTCTCTTTTCCGAGCAGCTCTCGCAGCTCCTCGGGATGGGAGCACTGCTTTAAGTAGCCGCGCTCGTTTAAAAGGTCGTAGGCGTTTATCATAGAATAAGGGATTATCCTTTCAATTTCGATTTGGGAGAAAGCTTATTTTTCCTCCGCCATCTCCTTCAAAAGGTCGCCAAGCCTCTTAATGCCCTCGCGGATGCGCTCCTCGGGCTCGGCGGAGAAATTGAGGCGGAAGGTGTTCAGACCTGCGCCCTCGGTGGTGTGGAACGGCGCACCGGGAACGAAAGCGACCTTGCGCTCCACCGCACGCTTGAAAAGCTCCTGCGCGTCCCAGCCCTCGGGCAGGGTGCACCAGATGAAAAGTCCGCCGACGGGCTTCTCGTAATGCACCCACTCGGGGAAATGCTCCGCCATGGCGTCGGTCATCACGCCGGCGGAGCGGGCATACACGCCGGATATATACTCGATATGCGCGGGCATGTGGCCGCGATTGATAAATTCCGCCACTATCGCCTGATTCAGGTTGGGCGAATGCGTGTCGCTGCCCTGCTTGGCAATGGTCATCTTGCGTATAAGGTCCTTATTTCCGAAGCACAGCGCAACGCGAAGGCCGGGCGAGATGGTTTTGGAAAAGCTGGTGAGCACTATCACGTTGTCGCTGGTGTCGAAGCTCTTGATGGTGGGCTCCTTTTCGCCGCAGAAACGCAGCGCGGCATAGGGATCGTCCTCAATAACCAGCATATCGTATTCCGCGGCAAGCTCAGCGATTTTTTTGCGGGTCTTCGCGCCGGTAACGTAGCCTGCGGGATTCTGGAAGGTGGGAATGGTGTAAAACACCACGGGGCGATGCTTTTTCACGATCTCCTCAAGCTCGTCGGCATGCACGCCGTCCGTATGCATGGGCACGGTCACAAGCTTTGCCTGCGCCACGCGGAAGGTCTGGAGCGCGCCGAGGAAGCTGGGCTCCTCCACGAGCACCACGTCGCCCGGGTTGATGACCGCCTTGCAGATAAGGTCAAGCCCCTGCATGGAGCCGGTCAGCGCAAGCACGTTTTCAAGCTCGCCGTGCAGACCGTTGTCGGGCAGAATGTGGTCAAGATAGGCGCGGCGAAGCGGCATATAGCCCTCGGTGGCGCCGTACTGCAAAAGGATATCGGATTTTTCACGGAGCAGCTCGTCCGTAATGGTGCGGATGGTCTCGGAGGGGAAGCACGCCTTGGAGGGGTTGCCGCCGCCGAATGAAATAATAGCCGGATCGCCGAGAAGCTTGAAAAGCTCTCTGATCGCGCTGCCGGAAATGCCCTGCATTCTGTTTGCTATCTGCATGATAATTACCTCCGTACTCAGAAACTTTAATATAAGTCCATTTTAGCCCTTTTTTGCCGCAGTTGCAAATATATTTAATTGAAATGCGGTAAAAATAAAGGCTATTATCGGGAGCCGACTGTTTTTGCCTGCCGTTAAATATATTGACGCGCAAAGGGCAAACAAAAAGCGGGGGAGCGCACCCCGCGAATAAGGCTTATATTTCGCCGCGCTCAATAAGCGCAAGCAAAAGCTCCTTTTGAAGCATGGCGTAGTGCTTTTCGCTGCGCCACTGTTCCACTCCGCGAACCTTCGTATAAACGCTTTTCTTCGTTTCGCCCTCCTTGCGCATCCCTATGCGCTTCATCACCGCCTCGGAAGCAAGGTTTTCGCTGTCGCATTTCGCGGTAATGCGGTGCAGATCGAGGTTCAAAAACCCGAAGCGAAGCATACCCTTTGCGGCCTCGGAAGCATAGCCGCTGCCCCAAAAGCGCCTGTTGAAGATGAAGCCGAGATCACCCTGCTTAAGATCGTCGCTCAAATGCAGCCCGACCGCGCCGATGGCTTCGCCGGAAGCTTTGAGGCACACGATGAACTCAAACCGCGTTCTCGCCTCCTCTATCTGACTTTTTAGGCGCGAGTCAACGATTTTTTGAACCGTATCGTCGTCGGCGGGACCCCATGGCAGATATGCGGTGACCTCCGCATCGCTTGCGTATGCTTTCACTGCATCAAAATCGTCGATATTGTATTCGCGCACAAAAAGCCGCTCCGTTTCGAATAAAACGAAGTCTATCTCGGCTTCATCGAGCACTATTTCAAACCCTTTTTCAAATCCTTCGCTCATTTTTCAACCACAATCAGCCCGTAATTGCAGTTCTCGCCCGCAAACGGGTATCTGTCGTAGGGATTCTCGCCCCAAACAGCCGACGCGATGATCTCGGATCGCACGACCTTGAATCCTGCGTTTACAAAAAGCGCGGTCAGAAGCTCGATATCCATGATCCTTGCAAGGTCAAATTTCTCCGCAAGGTCGCGCATTCCTTCGCTTTCCCTGTCCATGAAAAGGCCCTTATAGATGAAGGTTCCGCCCGTCTTCAAAATGCGGTAAACCTCCGAGATCGCCTTATCCGGCTCGGGCATATTCGCGATTCCGACGAACGAGAAAACATGATCCACGCTCCCGGCTTTGAGTGCGATATGCCTGCCGTCGCAGCCCACGAAGGAAACGTTTTCGCCGCAGTTTCGCACGAGCTTGGTAACGGCGAGTATCCGCGCATCGATATCCGTTCCGATAAGGTTCAATTCGGGGTTCCACTCCATAACGCTGCTCAAAAGCATTCCGCGCCCGGTTGCGATATCAACCGCAACTCCGCGGCAGTCCTCGATGTGCTCCCGCACCGCATCGTCAAGCCTTTGCTCAGCCTGCTTACAATCACTTGTGAGACAGCCCTCGTACTTCTCGCGGAACGCGCGGTACTCGTCCGCGCTCTTTTGAATATCGCTTTCATCGAATTCCCACGCGGAAAAGCCGTAGTCTTCACCCATATCCTCGTAAAGCAGGCTGTAAACGCCCATCTTTCGCTCATATTCGCTTCCGCAGCCAAGGCATTTGCAGTTTTGGCCGAGCTCGCCGCCGCAGCGGGGGCACATAAGAAGGTTTGAAATATCCTTTTTTCCTTGCTCCGTTTTTATCATTCCAAGCTTGATCCTGTTTTCAAGCTCGAAAAGCGCCGTTTTATTGCTGTCGTAGCGAAGAAGCTTCCTCGCCGTTTCATAGTCAACCCAGCGGTATTCGGTGTGCTCGTTTGAAATGCAAAGCTCCTTATTTTCAAGTTCCACGGCAAACGAGTACTCGGGGATAACGAGGCAGCGTTCGCCCCATGCAGCTCTTGCCTTCGGGAAACAGTCCGCAGGTATGCTGCAAAGCGTTTCAAGCGGGAAAAAGCGGCAGCTTTCCGAAATGCCGGCCTCCTCAAACGCCTCGCGCTTTGCCGAAGAGAGCGCCGAACCGTCCTCGTCCTCTCCGCCTCCCGCGATGAACTGCCAAGCGTCCATATCGCTGCGCTTGAAAACGCAGTATAGCACGCTTTCGCCATCGCGGCGATAGGGCAGGATCAACACCTGATATTTTGCTCTTGCCATGTTTTTCTCCTATGCGCTCAAGCTTGCTTCTTTGCCGTCAGCCTTTCATAGAGCCGCTCAACAGGAGCAAACATCCTGCCCCAATGGAATTGTTTGGCAAGGAAGTACGCGGCGGCGGCAAGCGCTATGCCCGTTGGGATATCGAGGAAAAAGTGCTGCTTAACGAACACGGTCGAGGCGAAGATGAGCAGCGTGGTGATAAATGAATACACCCTGAACCACAGGGGCAGCTCCCTGCGCCCCGCAACGCCAAGATAGCAGAGCGTGCTGTTCAGGCAGTGGAAGCTCGGCAGCAGGTTGTACGCTGTTTCGGAGCCGTCCAGCGAATACCAGAATTCGCGCAGCTTATCGAAAACAGTCGGGTTCTCAACGGTTTTATAAAGCCCCTCTTCGACTCTGTTCATATAGGTCGGGAAAAGCGCGAGCGCCACAACGCCCGCAAGGCAGGCAACGAGGCAGGCCGCCATAAAATCCGCAAAATGATTCTTTTCGCATTTGGAAACAGCCATCGGCCCCATCGCCCAATATGCGTAGGACCAAATGTACGGAATAATGAATACGGAAAGCAGCGGTATCTTATCGTCCAAAGGTATCTTGGGCGAAAATGGCGTAAAGCCGATCAAAAGCGCAAGCTCATGCCCCGCAAGATAAAAGGCGTGCTGAAGGATCAAATACGCTATTCCGAGTATGATCGCCCAAAGCTTGAGCGGGCGCGCGTTGCGTGCTGTTTTATCCATGCTGTTCCCTCCTTCTGTTTCGCCGATTTCTACGGCGCGTTATTTATAATTATACTAAAAATCGCGGCGATGGTCAAAACTGTTTTTCAGCTTCCGCGATATGCTGCCTTATCGCGGCTTCGTTTTCGGAGCAATACCGATACGAAAGCTCCATATAGTCGGTAATGCGATTGCCGCGGTGCATTTTCATCAGCGTATCGAGTATGGGCTCGCCATTGATGACCATATTCTGAAAATACGGGTAAACGCAGCCGCCGTTTTCGCGCGGATAATAGGGATTTATCGAGGAAAGCCTTTCATCGCTCATTATACTTTCAACCACCATTTCGCTCAATATCCACTTTAAAGAAGGCGTTTCGTATTCGGAATAGTCATCGCCGAAATGCGCGTTCCAAACATGGAACCAAAGATAGTGGATGATCTCATGCAGGCTCAGCCCAAGAGCGCCGCGCTCGCTGTTTTTATAAAAAATATCGAAATACCGCTCCTGCAAAAACCGCGGACATATCGGATTAAGGCTTATATTGCCGACCAAATCATTGAAAACTGTGCCTGTGTCGATAGAAAAAGCCTCCGAAAGCGCATCCTCTATCTGACTATGGTATTTCATAAAATGTGCGTTGTAGGCTTCGACCTTGCGCTCAAGCTCATAGCCGATCCCGTCCCAAGCAACCTTCAATTCGCGGGTGAGATATTCCCTTTTTTCATCGGAAGAAAGCCCGATCAGCCGCTCCCTGCTTATCTGCGGGTAGAAGTGAATAAGCGCATCCGACCAAAACGGCGCGGTGCCGTCCTCCTGAAATAGAAGTATGCTGTTTATCGAGTGTTCAAAACCCGGGTTTTTATATGTAACCAGCATAGCGCTCCTCCCCGGCAGCCGCCCATCATATCAGACCGAAATGCCTTGCGAGCTTTTCCAGGACCTCCTCACGGGTATCCCGCCCGTCGTCCTGCCGAACGAGCGTGAAAAAGCCGCTGTTTGCGCATTCGTCGTAGTGCTTTTGGCTGTTTATAAGCTCGAGCCCGCGCCGATAGTTCGCCATGGCGGCCTCGGGATCGTCGCAGCTCTCGATAACTTCGAGCAGAAAGCGTTTATCGGGGTCTTCGCGGTCGAAAAAGCGATCAACGCTCAAAGACTGCGGCGAAAGCATAACTGCAACGCGGTTGTAATCGGATATTTCTTTAAGGATATCGAGAGGGATATTCGTATCGACTATCACTTTTCTTTCCTGCGATATCGCGATAAGCTCCGCAACCTCGAATTCCGCCGCCTCGCGCCCGACCGCAAATATCCACCTCTCGTACTCCTCGGGCGAGCGAAGCACGAACTGCCGCCAGTCGGTCAGCTCGTTTATAAAGCTGATATCGGGCTGCGCTTCGCGCGTTGCAACGACGTCCGACACCCTGCTGTGGTAGTTTTCGCCGCAGAGGATAAGCCCGTACCGCTCGGAAAGCAGCTTTGCCGCAGTGGATTTGCCAGCGTACGCCGTGCCGGTGATAAAATAAACGTTTTTAAGATAATGCTTCAGTATGTTGTTTTCTATCTTCAATGCCTGTGCTTCCTTTCCGTAAAGCCGCCGCTAAAGGATTATTTCATCCCTGCTCTTGCGGCTCAAATGCCCATGTCGGGGCTTTGCGGTATCCGCCTTGTATCCGGCTATAAGCAACGCCACGGGTTCAAGCTGCTCGTCCAAACAAAAGACTTCCTTCATCTTATCGGGATCCCAATACATGACCCATATCGAACCCAAACCGAGCGCGGCAGCTTCAAGCATCATGTGAGTTGTCGCGATGCTTGCATCGATATCCCCGCTGGGCTTGCCGTCCATCGGGCGAACCCAACAGCTTTCCATGTCATAACACACCAAAAACGCAACGGGAACATAGTATTTGCTCGGAACCACCTCGTTGAGCTTGGCACGAAGCTCGTCGCTGTCGATTACAAGTATCCGCTGCGGCTGGTTGTTGCACGCAGTTGGAGCCGCGATCGCCGCCTCGATTATAGCGTCTATCTTTTCGCTCTCAACGGGTCTATGCTCGTATTCAAGCACCGAAAACCTGCTGCGCGCCAATTCAAGAAAACTCATTTTAAAACCTCCGTAAACTCTGCCATATAATGCTCCGTTTGGCGAAGCTCAGCCCATATAGCTTCTGAAATCAATATCAGCGGTAAGATAATGCTCTATCCGATCAAGACAATGCTTTATCTCGGCAGCATCATTTCCCGCCTGCTTGAGATCACACACCCGATTATACCAAAGCGGCTTGATGCAGCGATAGAGGGGGAGCGCCGCCGCCTTCTCATCCTCGGAAAAAGCATAGTGCTCCTTGGCGATGGTCAACGCTTTGCGGATAAGATCAAGCTCCTCCTCAAAATCGGCGTAGTTCTCACGCATAAGATAGTTCAGAAAAACGTCCCGACCGCAGAGATTGAAGTCGTAAACGCCGCGAAAAGCGCCGCTTTCATCTATGAGCAGATTGGTCGGGTTGAGATCGGCCTGAAAAACCGAGGTCGGAAGACGGAAATAGCGCTCCTTCAGCGCCTCTCTGTTGGCGCTCCAAGCATCCCATATCCTTTGAACCTGCTCCAAAAACTCCGCGGGAAGCGAAAAAGCATACTCCTTCCATTCGAGCGCGTTTTCCATGACCTCGTCGGTCTTATCGCTCGGGCAAAAGGTATCAAAAAGGCAGTAGCCCGAAGGATATTCCGCATGATCGAGCTTCTTTGCCGCAAGCTTTGCGCTCATGCTCCAAATATCCTTGAAATAGGCTTTCGCGCTCGCGGCCTGATCGCTTCCGTCAGCCGCGCGATCCGACAGGGGCTTGAATATCGAAAACTCCTCGGCGTAAACGATGCAGCGCTTCCCGCGATACTCGATAACGGGGAAGCCGCCGCTTTTATCGCAGAAGATGCGCGGGCAGTAATACCCGAGATCGCGGTATTCTTCGGCCGTCCGCTGCCACATTCGTATCCTTTCGGGGAAGGTGAAATCGTTTGAAACTATCTTCAAAACGAATCTTTCGCCGTCATCGGTCGTTATTATAAGCGTGTTTCTAAAGTCGTCCTCGCACCTGCTCGTGTCTATAAGCTCGGCGGAAATCGGCTTGCCATCGAAGAAACAGGAGAAAAGCTCCTTAATTGCGGGCTCTATGTGCGTACTTTTCGTGTTGTTCATTTTGTTCATCCGACTTGCCTTCTCTGATTTACCGTTTTTGCGATAGCCAAATCGCATTCGTCAACATAACCGATATCTTCCTTTAGATCCCACAAACGGAGCCGTGTCATTTCATCGCCCTCGGAGTGAATGAATGGCTGCAGCTCCGGCAGTTCGCCGGTAAAAACTGCCTGATACTTGATAATTCCTTTGGGATCCATAACCTTGAACAAGCCTGCGAAATTCAGCTCCCGTTGGATCTGATAAGTCTCTTCAAACAGTTCCCGAACAGCCGCTTCGCGGGCAGTTTCTCCTTCCTCAATACCCCCTGCGGGGAATTCCCATTGCTGCCTCATAGGATTAAAGCCGACAAGGAACTTATCACCGACATTTATTATGGCAAATGCGCCGGTGACGTTTTCATAGTCGCCTATTCTTTCCTCACCTATATTCAGGTATTCCAGCAGCTTCCACCCGCTTTTGTTCTGTGCTAACATTTAGTGGTTTCCTTTCTGCGGCGCCGATCCCGTCAAGCAGGCTCTATGGCGTTTCTGTTAAAACACAAGGCGAATACCGCAAATCGAGGCATAGCCCCCCTTGAACGAGCAAAGCCCCAAAAACCGCGTTGCCTGCGGCGATATTCTCATAGAAGAATCTTGCGGTGGGGGGAAGCGGCAAGCGCGTTATTGCAGCCCGCGCTCTACCTAACCACCGACGAATGCCGATAGATATAGAATTCCTCCTGGCTCGGCATCCATTTCTTTTCCTTGGGCGGGAAGGTCGCATCGAAAGCTTCGACGGCGGAAGTATCCTCGCAGCAATCGGCGGCGGTGCTTGGGATATACATCCGTTTTCTGCCGTTGAGCGCGCCCTCTTTAAGCTCGGGGTACTTGGTATGCTTGCCGTCATTATTATGTCCCTCATCGGGAACGAGGTACCAATTGACCCCGATGCTCAAACCCGAAGCACGCAGAGCCCGCAAGAGCCCGAGCTTCCCGAAATCGCCTATATCGCCTGTGTATCTGTTCTGCATATTATCCACCTCGGTCTGAATTGTTTAAGCTTGCGAATACATCGTAGAATTGCTGTTCGGTATACAATGCTTTGGCAGAAGCTGCGCCGGCGGCACATACTGTATTTCCGATCACGCCAACCGTCTTTTTGCTAAAATCAACGGAAAGCGGATACTTTGAACCGAAAACGGTTTCCTTATCTTTTTCAAAAGAAAATCCGTTTGCTTCAAGAAACGCAATGAGCTTTTTTCTTTCAGCTACAGTACTTGGATAAACGAACATAATACTTACTCCTCCGGCGCGTGGATGCTGAAGCTGAACTCGCCGTTCATGCATTCGCCGTCCGTTTCAACGATGATATGGATAGTGCCGTTATCGACGTATCCGCCGCGCGAATCGAGCTCCTCGCCGCCCTTTACGGAAAAAAGCTCCTGCTTGCCTGAGTAATCATAATAGACCGTTGCACTTCCGCTTTCAAGCTTGGCGGAATATTTGATATCGCTCTCGCGGGTGGTATGAAACTTAAAAACCATCCTTCCATCAAAGGTATAGAAGCTCATATATGCGGATTCGGTATCGTTTGAATGAACGAAGCCGACCGCCTTGTATTTTGAATTGTAGCCTCCGCAGCCGAAAGAGCAGAGCAACATGGCGAGCGCGAGCATAAGCGCGGCCGCCGATCTGACCAAAGACTTCGATTTAGCCCTGTTATCCATATTTTATCTACTTTTCTTCCGACCGTTCGCCGCTTCAAGAAAACGGCGGAGCAAATCGTTTCCCATCAGTTGAGCATGAATGCGCTCGGGAAAGCCGCATCACATAAAGTTCAGCAGCACTTCATTCTGAAAATCAAGCCCGCGCCTTGTAAGCTTCATTCGCTCCTCGGTCACTTCCATCATGCCGTCAAGCGTGGCGGCGCTGACTGCTGCGGCGTACTGCTCCACGGGGTCTATGCCGAAGCGCGCTTCAAACTCCGCGCGGCTCACGCCCTCAAGCTTTCGAAGCCCCATCATAACGCATTCAAACATCTCGTCCTCGCGCTCCACCTCCTGCGTTTCCGCAAGCGGCAGCTTGCCCTCGCCAAGCGCTTTAACGTATTCCTCGATCGTTTCATGGTTGCGAAAGCGCACCCACTTATCGCGGATATGCAGCGCCGAATGCGCGGCGGCGCCAAGTCCGAGGTAATCGCCGTTGTTCCAATAGTTTATATTGTGCCTGCACTCAAAGCCCGACTTTGCGAAATTGCTGATCTCATAGCGGTGATAGCCGAGGCTTTCGAGAAGCTCGATGCCCGCGTCCTGCATATCTGCGGTTTCGTCCTCATCGGGAAGGATCGCTTTCCCTGACGAAACGGCTTCATAAAGCGGCGTATGCTCCTCAAGAATAAGCGAATAAGAGGAAATATGCGCTGCGCCAAGGCTCGCGGCAAGACGAAGCGAGTCAAGATACGATTCACAGGTTTGCTTCTGGATTCCGTGCATAATATCGATATTTATATTGGTAAAGCCTGCTTTTTTGGCAAGCTCGAATGCGGAAAGAAACCCTTCTCGGTCGTGAAGCCTGCCGATGGCGGCAAGCACGGCGTTATCCGCGCTCTGCATACCTATCGAAAGGCGGTTCACTCCGGCGGAAAGGTATTCGGAGAGCTTCGCTTCACTCACGGATTCGGGGTTGCATTCAATGGTGATCTCAGCTCCATCGGAAATGGAAAAGCACTCCCGCGCCTCGCCGAGTATGCGCTTTACGAGCCACGCCGGAAGCAGCGAGGGCGTGCCTCCGCCGATGAACACCGTTTCAAAGCGCTTTTCCTTCAAAAGCGGGGCATAGAGCCGCATCTCGGTGATGAGCGCGGCGGTGTACGGCAAAAAATCCTCCCTGCCCGCGAAGCTGATAAAATCACAGTATGCACATTTTCTTTTGCAAAAGGGTATGTGGATATAGAGTCCCGCCATCAGTTGATCCTTAAAACGCTCATGAACGCCTCGCTCGGAAGCTCCACGGAGCCGATCTGCCTCATGCGCTTTTTGCCTTCCTTCTGCTTTTCAAGCAGCTTTTTCTTTCTTGTTATGTCGCCGCCGTAGCATTTCGCCAAAACGTCCTTCCTTAAAGCACGCACGGTCTCCCTTGCGATTATCTTGCCGCCGATCGCCGCCTGAATGGGTATTTCAAACTGCTGGCGCGGAATGACTTCCTGCAGCTTTTCCGCAACGGCTCTGCCCTTTGCATACGCCTTATCCCTGTGAACTATGGTTGAAAGCGCGTCGCACATATCGCCGTTCAAAAGGAAATCCAGCTTCACAAGATCGCTCTGCACGTAGTCGCTTATCTCATAGTCAAACGAAGCGTAGCCCCTTGAGCGGCTCTTTAAGCTGTCGAAAAAGTCGAAAATAATCTCGTTCAGCGGTATCTGATAGGTCAGCTTTACGCGGCTCTGCTCAAGATACACCATATCCTGAAATATGCCGCGCTTCTCCTGGCAAAGCTCCATTATGGTGCCAACGTATTCCGGCGGCGTCATGATGTGGCTCAGGCACATAGGCTCCTCCATGCGCTCTATCTCGGTGGGAGAGGGCAGGTTCGCGGGGTTGTCTATCATCACCACGGAGCCGTCCGTGAGGATAACGCGGTAGATAACGCTGGGCGCCGTGGTCACAAGATCAAGGTCGAATTCCCTCTCAAGCCTCTCCTGCGCTATCTCCATGTGCAGCAGCCCCAAAAAGCCGCAGCGGAAGCCGTAGCCAAGCGCCTGGCTCGTTTCGGGCTCGTAGCTTATGGAAGCGTCGTTTAATATAAGCTTTTCAAGCGCGTCACGAAGGTTTTCGTATTCCGCGCCGTCCGCGGGGTAGATGCCGCAGAACACCATCGGGCTCGCCTGCTTGTAGCCGTGCAGGGGCTCGCCTGCAGGGTTCTCCGCAAGGGTTATCGTGTCGCCCACCTTGGTTTCGGCAACCGATTTGATGGAGGCGGAGATATAGCCCACCTCGCCGGCGGAAAGCTCCTTCACGGGCTTCAGGCTGGGGGAGAAAACGCCCACCTCGGTAACGTCGAATTCATTCCCCGTGTGCATAAAGCGAATGCGGTCGCCCGGGCGCACCGAGCCGTCCATTATGCGAACATAGCTCAAGGCGCCCTTGTAATTATCGTAGTAGCTGTCGAATATAAGGGCGCGAAGCGGCGCGTCCGTTTCGCCCTTGGGGGCGGGGAAGTCGGAAACTATCCGCTCAAGCACCTGCTCCACGTTGAGCCCCGTTTTTGCGGAAACCTGCGGCGCGTCCTCGGCGGGCAGGCCGATTATATCCTCGATCTCGCGTATCGCGTTCTCGGGATCCGCGCTCGGCAGGTCTATTTTGTTTATAACGGGCAGTATCTCAAGCCCGTTGTCCACAGCAAGGTAAACGTTTGCAAGCGTCTGCGCCTCTATGCCCTGCGTTGCGTCCACTATGAGCACAGCGCCGTCGCACGCGGCAAGCGCCCTTGAAACCTCATAGGTAAAGTCCACGTGACCGGGCGTGTCGATAAGGTTCAGCATATAGGTTTTGCCGTCCGTATGCTTATAAAACATCTGAACGGCGGTGGATTTTATGGTTATTCCGCGCTCGCGCTCTATATCCATGGAGTCAAGAAGCTGATCCGCCATGTCGCGGCTTGAAACGGTTTCGGTGCGCTCCATAAGCCTGTCCGCAAGGGTGGATTTGCCGTGATCTATATGCGCGATTATGCAGAAATTTCTGATTAGCTCTCTGGGGTATGCCATTTAACCTCCATGCGCGGCAAATATTGTGCCTCCGCGCGTAATTTTCAAACGTAATTATACCTTATCCGGCGTGCCTTTGCAATATGCTTTTCATTTCTTAAGCTTTGAAACGGCGTATCGAACCGCGTCCCGCACCGCCTCAAACGGGGAGCCCTCCTGCTGCGTTATCAAATCCTCATACAGGCCGTCCCGCGCGGCAAAGGCGATCGCCTCGGCGGTGAGCTTGCCGTTCGAGGTCATGTTTTTGCCAACGAGCGCACGCGCGGCGGCGGCGTCGCCCCGGATAAGTCTTTCCGTGTCAAAAGCCTCGCGCACCTCGGGTGAGGGCTTCTCCGCTTCAAGAGCCGCGTTCATCGGGCAGCAGCGCTGGCACACCTCGCAGCCGATATAGGTGCTTTGGCGATCACGAATATGATCGGGATGCGCGGCGGTTTCCATAAAGGCGCGGTGACAGAGCGAAAAATCAACTCCGCTCTCGCTTATCGCCTTGGCGGGGCAGGCGGAAATGCAGCTTTTGCAGGCGGCGCAGAGAGGTCTGACGGGAATATCATAGTCAAGCGGCGCAAGCCGGGATACCGCTATGCTCAGCAGCACCATGCGCGTGCCGAAGGGCGGTATGGAAATAAAGCCCGTGCGGAGCGCCGCGCCGATATTCGCCCGCAAAAGCGCAGGGCGAATGGGTATCTCCGCCTTTTCCGCGCGGATGCCGAGCGCGTTCAGCTCCTTTATGAACGCCTTCATGCCGTGATACGCCTTGTTTGACGCAAGATAATACGGCGGGATCCGCTCGCCCTCCTCAAATGGCGCATAGGGGTGGATAAGCGCGGCAACGCTTGAAGCAAAGGGAAATTCCGCCCGCACGTCCGTCACAAGATGATGCGGATTATCGGAGAGCTCGAATTTTTCGGGCGCAAGAAAAAAGACTCGCTTAAAGCCGTGCTCAAGCGCAAGCGCGCAAAATTCCTCATGCGTCATACTTATCCCGCCCCAAAAAGGTTTTTATCTTAAAACACGGCGGAGGAAAGCCTCCGCCGATAAATTGAAAAAGTCGGAACCGGCGCCTTACGCGCTCTTGAGCTTCTCAAGCCCAAGCTCAAGCCTTCTGAGCGCCTCGTCCCTTCCAAGCAGCGCGGCGATCTCTATCGCGCCGCCGGGGGTCACGGTTCTGCCGCTCATAGCTATGCGGATGGGCCAGAGCAGGGTGCCGTTTTTCATTCCCTTTTGCTCGGCATAGCCGATGAGAAAATCGTGCAGCGCACCCTCGCTCCATTCGGGAAGAGCGCGAAGCAGCGGTATCACGTCGGAAAGGATCTCGCGGCAGAGCTCGGGGTTGGTTTTGGATTTTTTATTGGTGAAAAGCTCTATGTCGTAGCCCTCGTCCATCTGCGCAAGAAAGCCCGCCGTTTCAGCGATGTCGGAAAAGATCTCGGTGCGCGGCTGAAGGATGCGTATGATTATCTCCCCGTTGCCGGGCCTACCTGCTATCTCGCCCACGCCCGCCTTCTCAAGCCAGGGCAGCGCATGGCGGAAATAGGCTTCGTCGTCCAGCCTGCGGATATACTCCGCGTTCATCCAGCGCAGCTTGTTGTGGTCGAAGATGGCGGGGGATTTGCTCAGCCCTTCAAGCGAAAAAGCCTCCTTCAGCTCGTCAAGAGTGAAAAACTCCCTCTCGTCGCCGGGGTTCCAGCCCACGAGCGCAAGGTAGTTTATAAGCGCCTCGGGCAGGTAGCCTTGGCTAACAAGATCCTCAAAGGTGGCGTCGCCGTCGCGCTTGCTCAGCTTATGCGTCGCATCGCGCATGATGGTGGTAAGGTGAACGTAAACCGGCTTTTCCCAGCCGAAGGCGTCGTAAAGCAGGTTGTATTTCGGAGTGGAGGAAAGGTATTCCATGCCGCGCATAACGTGCGTGATGCCCATCGTGTGATCGTCTATCACGTTTGCAAAATTATAGGTGGGCATGCCGTCCGCCTTGATAAGGATCATATCGTCCAGATCGGCGCAGTTCACGCTGATATGCCCGAATATCGCGTCGTCAAAATCCGCGCTGCCCTCTGTGGGCACGTTCTGCCTTATAACGTAGCTTTCGCCGGCTGCAAGCCTGCGCTCCACCTCTTCCTTTGAAAGGTGCAGGCAGTGCTTATCGTATTTGAAGGTGCCGCCCTCGGCCTCCACCTCGGCGCGGCGGGCGTCCAGCTCCTCCTTGGTGCAGAAGCAGTAATACGCCTTGCCCATCTCCACCAGCTTTTGAGCATAAGGCAGATACATATCCTTGCGTTCGGACTGAACGTAGGGGCCGTAATCGCCGCCCTTGTCCGGGCCCTCGTCCCAGTCAAGCCCCGCCGTGCGCAGGGTTTTATAAACCATTTCCTCGGCGCCCTCCACAAAGCGCGCCTGATCGGTATCCTCTATGCGAAGCATGAAAACGCCGTCGTTCTTCCTGGCCCAAAGCCAGGCGTAGAGCGCGGTGCGAAGATTGCCAACGTGCATAAAGCCCGTGGGGGAGGGTGCGAAGCGTGTGCGAACTGTCATTTTAAACTCCTTGTGATATAGTATTAGCCCGCTCACGGCGAAAAGGCTTCTCTCTGCGAGGGGCGATGTAATTCCGGCAATATAATACCATAATAATCCGCTTTTGTCACTCAAAAAAACTGCTTGGATCGCATTCGAGCAAAAAAAGCAAGCGCCGCCGCCCCGTAAGGAGCGGCGGCAGGTGTGTGCGGATGAAGCCGTATCAGACGATGCCCATCGACGCACGCATGATAACGAGCGCGTCGGAAGCCTCGACTGTGCCGTTTTCGTTCATATCGGCTATGGTCTGCTGAAGCTCGGTCAGCTCGATAATGCCCATCGCGTGGCGCAGCGCCATAAGCGCGTCCGACATTTCGATCTCGCCGTTCATATTCACGTCGCCGGGCAGGTAGTCGGGCTCGGTGCTGATATAGCCGGGAATGGAGATATTGTCCACCCAGCCGCAGTCGGCGCCAACGTGGGTGGAAACGTCCTTATGAAACTCCCACTTGAGCGTGTAGGAGCGGGTCTGAGTTGCGGTGTAGCTCACGGTTGCCCAGTCCTCCTCGCCGTGGATGGTGTACTGTATCGCGTTGTCCACGTAGAAATTCAGCTTATCATAGCTGCGCTCGCTGCTGACCTTCCAATCGAAGGTGACCGTATCGCCAGCGTTAAGCTGCACGCTCACGCTGAACGCCGCGTTGGAGCTGTTCACGCCGCGGTTGTCGCTTCGCACGCTGACCCTGCCGACGTCGGAAACGGGATCCACAACCCAGTGATAGGTGCCCACGTTGTTGTTGAACTCCACGGTGCCGTTTTCAACGTTTGCCGCCTCGTTGAAGGAGGGGATGCCGCGAACCGTCACAAGCGTTGTGGCGGTGAAATAGCGGTCGTTTATAAGATCGTGCGCCGTGGCGGTAACGGTCGCGGTGCCCACGGCGTTCGCGGTCACGGTCGCCCTGCGGCTGTTTCCGGTAACGGAGGCAACAGCGTCGTCGGAGCTGGACCAGGTGATCTCAAGATTGTTTGCGTTCACAGGCTCACGAACGGCGTTTATTACCGCGCTGCCGCCCTCAAAGAGCGTGATGGCGCTCGGGTCAAGGGTGAGCGAGGTGAGCGCAACGGGCGCGGGAGGCTCGCTGTGAACGGTTATGCCCATATAGCGGAGCTGACCGCTTGCACCGGAAGGAGGATTGTAAACGCCGCCCACGGGCTTAACGGTGATCGCGCCGCCGCCCGCTATGGAGCAGGAGCTGCCGGTGAACACCACGGGGGCAAGAAGGTTGTAGATATTCTCAACGTCGTGATAGCCGGCGGGATCGTAGCCCTCCTGCATACGGAAGCCGTAGATGCCGTCCTCGATATCGGGGGTGGTGTTCGCGGTCATGGCTATTCTGAAATTCTGCACGAAATCGGCGGTGTTTTCGCCGGTAACGGTCTGGAAGGCGTTGGGGAAGCTGTCGCCCGCCGCCATGCGCTCAAGCAGCGCGCGGAAGGTGGGATTGCCGTGCTGGGTGAAAATATACTGGGAGAAGAACGCCACCTGAGCATAGAGCGCAAGCCTGTCGTTCATCTCAAGATAATTGCTCCAGCTATACATCGAATAGCCCTTATGAAGGCTGAAGGCGCTGTTGTATTCATATTCCGCAGGGGGGTTGAGCCAGTCGTTGTTTACGCTGAACTTATAGTTCTGCCAGCTCTGCACGCGCGGACCGATGGAGCTGCCGGGGTAGCAGATCTCCTCCGCGGCGGCGCTCATGCTCTCGTTTATCCAGGTGTCGGTGCCGCCGGTTTCGGAATAGTTGATAAGGTGCTGATACTCGTGCACCATGGTGCCGTAGGTGCTCTCAAGGTCGATTATCTCCTCGCCCGCGGTGTTTATATAGTAAACGCCGGGGTAGGTGTCTATATTGAGCACGGGCATGCCGTTGTAGTAAAGGTCGCTCTGGGAGAAGAAGCCCGCCACGTAGCCTTGGCCGGGCTGCCAGCCGTCGTCGATGTTATAATAAAGAATGTTCAGCCTTCCGTCGCCCTGGCTGCCGTTGGAGTGGTTGCCGAAGGAGCTCTGCATAAGGTCGAACTTGGAGTCAAACTCCGCCGCTGCAGCTTCGCCGAAGCTCTCGTCGATGGAATCGAGCGGGTAAACGTTTTCCGCGGTGGAGGTGGGAGTCCAGATATAGCAGTGCTCGCCCTTTGCAAGCACCTTGAACTGAACGTTCGTGGAGGGAAGGGGGCAGTAGGTGCTGTTGAGCTGGAAGGTGTGCGTGTCGCCCACGTTGAAGGAAACGGCGATACCCGCTCCGTCAAACTCGGGCTTGCCGGTGAAGCCCTCCTTCTCGGACTGCTCGGTCATCTCGGGGTCCACGTCGATGCGGTAGGCCCTGTCGGCGATATTGCGCTCGGGGGTGAAGCCGACAGCGCTTTCGCCCACGTCGGTTTCTATAAGGCCGGACATATTGCCCGTGGCTGCGGTGGATGAGGAGCTGGTGGAGGGGTTGTAGATCACCACGTAGTCGCCGCTGTAGCCGTCGCTGCCGTCGCTGTCAAACTCAACGTTGTTTTGAACGAGCTTAGGCTGCGCTTCGGGCGCGCTCTTTGCAAGCACGGCCACGGGAAGCACGCTGAGCGCCAGCAGGAGGGAAAGGATGATACTTGTAAGCTTCTTCATGTTTAATCTCCCTGAATTGAATTTGCCCGCCCGCCGCAAATACCGAAGCGGGTTCGGACTTGAATCTATTTTATCATATTTTCTATCGGTGTAAAAGCACAAAAAGCAATATATTATACCCTTCACGGCTGAATCTGCATACAAATCAAAGCAAAGGCGGAAAAAGCTTAAAGCAAAGGCGAAAAAAGGTTAAAGAAAAGGCGGAAAAAGGTTAAAGAAAAGGCGGAAAAAGCTTAAAGCAGGAGTGAAAAAAAGCGGCAAACCCCGATTATCAGCAGGAGCTTGCCGCATATATGCGCGTTCCTTCACGCCTGAATGAGCGCCCTTGCAAGGGAGATCCCGTTTCTTTTTGCATAAAATTCCGCCCGCATCAGCCCTTCGCAGAAAAATCTGTCCACTTCCTGCAAATTCACTTTAACGCCATCCGCGTCAAAAGAGCGCATCGGGGCCTCCGGGTCGCCAAAGATCAAAAGGTTAAGCTCATCCTCAGGCTGTATCTCCCAGCAGGGCGTATCCTCGCTCAAGCCGCACGCGCCAAGCAGATACCTGGCGTCCCTGCGAATGCCCTCCGCGTGAACACCTTCGGTTATTTCCTCCCCGGAATAGCGCTCGTTGCACAGCGGAATAATTGCAAACATTTTCTCGGGCGTAACGCCGGCTTTCTTATACACGGAACCCATAAAGTCGGAAAGAAACTCCCCGCGCAGCACCTCCTGCATCATGCGCTCGCAGCCGTCAAGCTCGTCAAGGGTGCAGCTCCCGCTCAAAAGCTCGAAGCGAAGTATGATCTGCCCGAATTCAGGCAGCGCGATATGCTCCTCAAAACGCAGCCTGCCGCCGCTTTTATTCGCTATCTCGCCTGTAAGCAAATGTATTCGCTCCAAAAGCCTTTTGCTTGCAATATACAGCTCGCGCATGGATCGCTCCTTTCCCGGGTATGCCGCGCCTTTCATACTTACATAGGATTATAGCATATCTTTGCAAAAAATCAATCGAATAATCAAAGCATGGGGTTTTGCCAAAGAACACTTTTTTTGCGATTACTTTAAAAAAAGGTATTGAACATAACCCGCATACGTGATATAATATACCAATAATAATCAGGAGGTATACCGAATGAAACTCAAAAAACTGCTTTCTGCGGCGCTTGCCGCGCTCCTTCTTTTTACCGTGCTCCCCGTGAGCGCACTCGTTTCCCCCTCGTGGGAGCTTCCGGAGGGTTACAATGCAAACGACTATTCCCGCTGCGTTGCTTTCCTTGAGCAGACCGACGAAGAGGGCGTGAAGAACGGCGAAAAGCTGGATATAAACTACACTCCGAACGATCCCAATTCCTGGGGAAGCTACATGGTCGGCAATTCCAAAATAAACTCCTTCCGCTTTGAGCAGGTGGGCGGCGAGCAGCGCCTCGTTGAGATAAAGGCGAACGCGAGCGACCTTGTGGGCGTGATGGATCTTACGGACTGCACCGAGCTTGTGACCATGAACGCCGTGCAAAACAGAATATCGGGCATGGTGGTGAACGGCTGCACCAAGCTTGAGATACTCAATTTCCTTCAAAACGAGGTGAGCGAGCTGGACGTCAGCACCAATATCGCGCTGCGCGATCTCGGCACCGCCGATAACCCGATAGACGAGCTGGATCTTTCCAACAATCCGCAGCTTCATAATCTTTTTACAGGCGGCGGCAATATGGCCGAGCTTGATCTTTCTCACAATCCGCAGCTCCCGGGAAACCATTTCAGCCGCACTGGAAGCGGCAGCTTCGGCTATATGTATCTCGATCTGGGCGTGACGGACGTTCTTGGCCTCGTCGCTCTTCCGCAGGAGGGCGGGGAGTTCATCGGCTGGTACGATGGCAACGGCAATCTTATCTCCCAGCAGGCGGAGTATAACGTTCCCGATCCCTGGAGCGTGGACGTGGTCCTGGCCGTGTTCAGCGGCGGCTCCGAGCCGGGTCTTCCCGGCGACGTGGACGGAAACGGCTCCGTGAGCGTAGGCGACGCAATACTCGCGCTGCGCGCCTCAATGCAGCTTATAGAGCTTGATGCGGCGCAGCTTGCGCGCGCCGATATGAACGGCGACGGCGCCGTTGGCGTTGCGGACGCCATAATGATCCTGCGCGTTTCGATGGGGCTTGCATGAATATCGCTTTAATACAAATGAAGGTTGGCGCGGATAGGGACGAAAACCTTGCCCGCGCCGCGTCCCTTTCGCTCTACGCTTCCGAAAACGGGGCGCAGATGATAGTGCTGCCGGAAATGTTTTGCTGCGAGTATCGCCGCTCCGCCTTTTTAACGTACGCTGAGCGGGAGGGCGGGGAGGTGACGCGCTCGCTTGAGCGCATAGCGAAGCACACCGGCGCATACCTGATCGGCGGAAGCATGCCGGAAAGAGATGGGGATGCGCTTTACAACACCTGCTTTATCTACGATCCATCGGGAAATCGCATCGCAAGGCACCGAAAGGCGCATCTTTTCGACGTGGATATCAAAGGCGGTCAGCGCTACCGCGAGTCGGATTCCTTTTCGGCGGGGGAGGGCGTGACCGTGTTCGACACGCCTTTCGGCAGATTCGGCGTGTGCATCTGCTTCGATATCCGCTTTCCCCAATTCATCCATCAAATGAAGGATATGGACTTTCTTGCGGTTCCGGCGGCGTTCAATATGACCACGGGGCCTCTGCACTGGGAGCTGCTTTTCAGAGCCCGCGCCGTGGATGAGCAGATTTTCACCTTCGGCTGCGCCCCCGCAAGGGACGAGGCTTCAAGCTACGTTTCATACGGCAATTCCATCGCCGTCAGCCCGTGGGGCAGGGTGATCGCAAGCGCCGGCGCGGAGGAAGCCGTGCTGATCGTTTCCGCCGATCCCGCGGAGGTGCGCGAGGTAAGAGCCCAGATACCGATAGGCAAGGTGTGAAAAACCGAGAACGTGCGAATGATGGAGATAATGCTTATAGACGAAAGCCGCAAGGCGGATATAAACATAAAAAACGAGCCTTTCCCGCTGCGGGGGAGGCTCAAGGTGTGCTTTGACGGAGAAAACTGGAGCGCAAGTCCCGTTTTTTACGAAACCGCCGCAGAGATGCGCTTTCCGGATGAAGGCTATGATTACGGCGCGCTGCGTGCGGAATGCGAGTTCCTTGGCGCGTATCAAAACGGCGAATGCGCAGGGCTTGCGATTCTGAAGGATGCGCCGTTTTCATATATGCTGCTGCACGATCTGAAGGTGAGGGCCGCCTCGCGCAGGCTCGGAGCGGGGCGCAAGCTCGTTTCGGCCTCGCTTATTGCGGCAAAAAAGCGGGGATACGGGGGCATTTATGCCGTTTGCCAGGATAATAATCTCGACGCCTGCCTGTTTTATCTTTCGGTCGGCTTTCGCATAGGAGGGCTCGATACGGAGGTGTATTCCGGCACGAATCAGGCGGGCAAGTCGGATATTTGTTTTTATCTGGATGCCTGAATGCAGGCTTCACAAATCGCTTGCGCCGCTCCGCTATCCGTGCGGGAAGCCGTTCATTTCCACCAAAGCATACATTCAAACGCCGTTTTATCGTTTGAAACGATCGCAAACCGATCCGCGCCCTCAGAAGCGCCGCCCAGTATTTTCAGCTCGTCGCCCTCAAAGGTCTGCGCCTTGTAATGCACCTCAAGCGCGCAAAGCTCCCGCTCGATCAGCTTGGAAAGCGGATACGTGTTCAGAATGAAGCGGATATACTCAACGTTATTGGTGTGCCTGCAATAATCGATATTGGTGGAGCGCACCGGGGCGGTTTCCAAAAGAGTGCCGCATTCGTCGGTGAATCGGGTAAAATCAAGCTCACTCAGCGGCTCGGCGCACACGAAATCAGGCGAAATGCCCACGGTGCCGGTTCTTCGTATGCGCTTTTCCGCCATGTCGATGGCGGTAAGCTCCACCCGCGCATGGATGAGCGCAGCGCCGTCCGTGCCGCAAACCTCCGTATCGATCGCTATCAGCGCGGAGGAAACCCTTGAAAAGAAGCTGCGCACCTCTATCCGCTCGCGCCAGTCGGGGCGCCTGAACACGCGGATCCGGTTTTTGGTGAAAACCCACATTGCGTTATAAAGCCGCATGGCGGTGATGCCGTCCACCTTCAATTCACCCATCAGCTCCGTAACCGCGTCCTCCACAAGCTGAACGGCGGTTATGGCCGAAAGCTTTTTGGTGCTGTCGCACATGCTTGCGCTCACCAAGCTTTGCTTTTTGTAGATCATTTTTCCCCTCCTTCAAAGGTTAAATTCAAAAATGGGATTAAAAAAAGGGAATCGGCTCATGCAAGCCGCCCCCATGCAAAAAACAATGGATCGGCGTCCGAAAACGGATTACTGTTCAAACGCCGATCCATCTTCACAGCTTGATCATACCGCGATGCTCACAAGCGCCACACCGGCAAGGATGATGGCAAGGCCGATGTTGATACCGATAACGATCATAAGCGCGGTGGGGTTGATGAAGCTGAAAATGCCGCAGAGAACGAGCAGGATGCCCGCAATCAGCACCAGCCACCAGCGCTTTGCAAGGAACCTGGATCTATACTGCTCGCCCGCCTTTTTAAGCTTGAATGCGATGACGATACGAACGATGCCCAGCGCCAGGAGCCAGGCGGCGGCAAGGTAGAGCATGAAGTTGGTCACGGCAAGCTGCATCACGAGGCTGCCCACGAGCACGATGCCGCAGATGAGGGAGATTATAGCGCCCGCGAGGGACCAGCCGTCGGCATAGCCCGCGTTTTTAAGGTCCGTCCAAAGAATGATGCTCGCAATAGCGTCGATTATCATGGTGACGCCAATAACGTAGCTGAGCGAAACAACGGTAAGCTCCGGCGTGAGAACGCAGTATATACCGGCGCCGATCATAAGAATACCGAGGATCAAAGTTAGAATTCTGTTGCTTTTCATTTTTGTTTACCTCACAATTCATTGTTTTTGAAAGTTTCCGGTTTGCAATCGATTCGGCGGATTTGAAGCCGCTTTTTCCATTTGTCCGTATGTGACGGTTCCCGTATCGGCAAAATCAAAACACTCCGACCGGGCTGTACGGCACCTGATTCGTGTATTATTTGCAGATTTCACCTCCCGCGAGCCGCTTATAAGCATTTTGCAAACGAACCGCATCGGCAGGGAAGGCGATTCGAGCGTTTCTTCGGCGCTTTGCCAAATCGTCCGCCCTGCTTGCGCGGCTTCATTTGCTTCAAGTGACATTATATCGCAATTTGGCAGATTTTTCAATATTAAACCGTTGTAAAATACGCGCAAAAAACAAAAACAGTAAGCTCGGTGAGGCTTGACCGAAAATAATATGCGAAAAAGACGGAGCTGCTCTTGCGGGAAAAAGCATCGTGAAAGACCAAAGAACATCCCATGCCGGCGTGATTCGGAGCTTTTAGACGTATCTGTCAAACAATGCAGTTAATTCCGCTCTTTCCGTGACGGGAAATCCCCTTATCTTCATAAATCTAAATTTGTCGGCCCATCTCAAAAGATCATACTCAAAAAACGCAGGCTTTTCAATAATGCAGGCGCAGCTTTTCGCGCCGGTTACATATCAGCAGGCGCTTAATGAACGCCGGCGGCGCTTTGCGCCTAATGATGTATCTCCGCTTGCGCTCCGAAATGATGCTGTGAGTAAAAGCTCACAATGACGCGATGCTTGCCCCAACGTGCCGAAGGCACACATCATTAGCGAAGCGGCATCGTTGCCGCAGGCAGTATCATTTGCCCGACAGGGCAAACATCATTGAAAAAAGCAGCCTTGCGGCTGCTGTTTTCTGTGTTATCTTACCGAAAAAGATTTTTCGGATTTTTGCGGTGGGAGTTGAACTCCCGCGAAGTCCGCAAAAGCAAATCGCTTCAAGAATGAAGCTGGGCTTTGATCAAATGATGCCGCCGCCATCGGCGGCTAATGATGCTTCTTCGCTTCGCTCGGGAATGATGCTGCTCGCTTTGCTCGCAATGATGCGATGCTTGCCCCAACGTGCCGAAGGCACACATCATTGGCGAAGCGGCATCGTTGCCGCAGGCAGTATAATTTGCCCGACCGGGCAAACATCATTGAAAAAAGCAGCCTTGCGGCTGCTTTTTTCTGGTGGAGACACTGCGTTCAAATCCGAACCGTAGGCAGCCTCGATATCCTTGAGGGTAATGGTTTCGGTGCCGCCTTTGAAGTTGTAGGTGATGACGAGCCTGTCATCAAACAGGTGTATTGAGTTTACAAAGGTGTCGATGATACGTTTCTGGTACTCCCGGCTGTCCACGTCGCCGTATTTGAATTGTCCGATCCAGCTTACGATCTGCTCTTTGGTGTACTTGGGCTTTTGAAGCTCCGCTTGGAGGATGGCTATCTTCAGATCGTCCCGTTGCTTTTCCAGAGCCTCCAAACGCTCTTTTGTAGAGCTGGTCAGCACTCCCTGCTGAATGGCGTTCAGCATATTCTCTATGCCGCGTTCCGTATCGGCAAGCTGTTTTTTCAGCGCCGGGACAGTGGTGTCCTCGCTGGCTTGCAGGGCTATAATGCTGTCGGCAAGCCGGTCTATTTCATCGTCTTTCAGGACACGATTGACGGTCAGGACAACGGCGGCTCGTTCGATGAAATCCTTCTTGATTGCTTTCTTTTTGCAGTCCTTTATTCGTTTTGCCCCGACGCATTTATAGTAATAATGCTTGCCTCCCGTGTGGCTCGTCCCGCTCTCGCCGACCATCATGCGCTCGCAAAGACCGCAGAACAATTTGGTCGTCAGCAGGTAGTCGATGTCGGCTTTTGCCGTTGCGGGCGCCCGCTTGTTTTTCTCCAGCCGCGCCTGCACCCGATAGAACAGATCGTCCGATAAGATTGCGGGAACGCCTCCGGGGATAACGACGTCCTGGTATTGATACTCGCCGATGTACTTGCGGTTTTTCAAAATGCGGTTGAAGCTGTTCGGAGAAAACGGCTTGCCGCTTTTTGTTTTCAAGCCTCTTCTGTTGAAATCCTCCACAATGGTGCGGACGATCTCTCCGTCGGCATACCGCTGATAAATCTCCCGTACCAGCGGAGCCGTAACAGGATCGATTACAAGCTTCTGTTCATCGCCCAGCAGATAGCCGAGAGGAATCCCGCCGCCGTTGTTTCTGCCCTTGAGGGCGTTCTCCCTTTGTCCTCTGTGGATTTTTTCGGACAGCTCTGCGGAGTAGTATTCGGCATAGCCTTCCAGCATGGATTCCAGTATGATACCCTCCGGTCCGTCGGAGATGTTCTCTTTCACCGAGATGACCTTGACGCCGTTCTTTTTCAGAATTCGCTTATAGTGAGCGCTATCATAGCGGTCACGGGAGAAGCGGTCAAGCTTCCAAATCAGCACCACATCGAACAGCTTTTGCTCGCTGTCCTTTATCATGTTTTGGAATTCCGGTCTGTCTGCGGTTCTGGCGGACAAAGCCCTGTCGATGTAGCTGCGGAGAACGGTGATGCCGTTTCTTTCGGCGTACTCCGTACACTCCCGAAGCTGACCTTCAATGCTTTCTTCCCGCTGGCTGTCGGAGGAATATCTTGCGTAGATGACCGCTTTCATTCGTCACCGCCCTTTCCATCGTCTGCGTCAATGATATCGTCGGTGCTTTCGAGCAGATTCGTTACAACGGCGTTGAGCTGCGTGGCATTCCGACTTGTAATCACCGGCTTTCCGGTCTGCTGCTCCACAGCAAGCCGCGCTTCTTTTGCCGCTATGCCGCCGCGCTTTGCAATGGCATGGCTTTCTTCAAAGGAGGTTGGATTCTCACTTTTTGAAATCTCCGTTGATGTGGACTCGGCAAGCATATTCAGAATCAATTCCATGTCCGACATATTATCGCGCAGATTCTCTTTTTTGAGCCCTTTCAGGTTTTTGTACTGCCGCGTACTCATGCCCGACCAGGCTCTTGTCATTTCATCCGTAAGGATCGCATACTCGACGCCTTTTTTAACGCCGCTTTTCTGCCACTCGTCCGTCAAAGCGTTGCGTACTCGGATGGAAAGAATCCTCTGGTGAATCCATTCATCGCTGTATCCCTTTTTCTGATAAGTCTCCAATGCGCGGTCAATCGCAAGTTCGGGATCGATGGTTTCCTCTATGCGCTCTCTGCCGACCTGCGCAAGCCACAGCTTGAAAGGCTCCGCTTTCGGGGAAGGAATCGACTGAATGATGCGAAGAAGCTGCTCGGCATTGGCGACGTCGGTTTTATATCGCTTGCCGTCTGCGGAACGCATTTTCAGTTGACTACAATTTGTAGGCAACTCGCTTCCTTCTTTTTTGAGGCGCGTTTTTAAGACGCTCCAATATTTAGCGGCATGGCGGGTGTCGGGCTGATCGGTCAACACGCCTACCACATCCACGACGGAGAAAAACCATTCTTCTTTTTCCTCGTCCCATGCGGTACGGATTGTCTGCTCTTCAAAAAGCTGAATCTTATCATTTTCCGGCATTTTCGCTTTCCTCCCGCATCATTTTTTTGAGCGTCTCCTTCAATCTCTCGTTCATGGCAGAACCGGGGTCAAAGCACATTTCGATAAACCTGTCCATCTCCGGATAAGACTTTTCGACCTCCGGCGTCTTGCAGGCATAGTACATTCCGTGGGGATCGTCTGTTCTTCCATACAGAAAATCCATGGATACATCGAAATAATCCGCATATTTCAGCATGATCTCGGCGGGAACGGTAGAAACGCCGGACTCATATTTGAAAATGCTGGACTGTGCCGTGCCGAACATTTTTGCGATTTTCGTTTGGGAGAACTGCACGCTTGCTCTCAATGCCTTCAGTCTGTCTCCGATGATTTTCATCGCATTCCCTCCAATCCTTGTGAGAATATTATACTTGGAAACTGCGATCATGTCAATCGTAAATTAACATAATATACACATTCTATACTCGATAGAAATAGAGGTGCTTGCTCCTCTTGCCTGCACAAAAACATACCCGCAAGCATCTGTCAAGGCCGCAGAATGCGAGGCGAAGCCGGTGCCTTGACCGGTGTTTGCGGGTGTGTTACGAATGGTGTCATTTTCAGAAAAGCGCCGGAACGGCGCGCAGCCGATTTTGCAAAAATCGTTCAAAGGGGTATGGGGGATTTTGCACCATCAAGCGAAAAGTGGCTCCAAGCCACCTTGCTTGCTAAGACTTTGTCTGAGCGTAATGTATGTGCTGTTATTGAGGGGGAACGGCTGCATAGTCCGTGCAAACCACTTGTAATACCCGCTTGAAATCAAGTGACCAATTTGACCACTTGATTTTTGCGCAGATAACAGGTACTGCATGGTGGGATCAACGGCTCATTTTGAACCGTTGATATTTCAACTTTTACCATACGAAGCGCTCTCTTATAAGGTTAGAGTGTTGCTTCTTTGGTTTTCCGGATTATCGTGGTAGATGATCATTTTGGTCATCTACCGAATCCAGTGCTTGTGACCAATTTGGTCATAAGCACTCTTCATGAGTCGCAGGACAAGTGTTTTCCGGCGATGCACAAACCTTGCTCTGCAAAAGTGGTCTGGGTCAAAATGAACCAGACCGGATCGAGTTCCCAAAATGGGAACTTGATTGTTGGATTTATCCTGTAAAAGTGGTGTGGGTCAAAATGACCCACACCAAATCAAGTGACAAAATTTGTCACTTGATTATTCATCAAGCACTGGAAAGTGGAGTTGATGATCAGTGGGTCACTTTGACCCACTGATTTTTGCAGTATTCTGCAAATTACAGAAAGGAAACCATCCATTCACCTTGGTTTCGTTTTCTATTCAAAGCCTCATCGCTTGTGAGGCGTTATATTTTGATTTATCGTTCTGTCGGACGAAGTCTGCAAACTGCTCTTGCTGGTCGATAGCGGGGACTATAACTGGCAGCCTTTTTACGATTTCACTGTTGAGGTTGTTAACCACACCTCCTGCCGCCATTGTTTCAAAGATTGCATAGACCACCGGGAGTCCAAGGTACGTCTGAAGATACAGAGCATCAAAGACTGTCTTTTCAAAATGAAGCACGAGCCATCCGTCATGAATGCATCCGTCGATTTTAAGTATATACGGATGGCCAAAACTCATTGAATTTGACAGGATCAGATCACCCGCCTGCACCATCCGAGACTTCCTCACGCCTTCCGGAATAATCTTTTCTGCTGTTTTGCTGATGTATCTTGTACCGTCCGCATCTCCGATTTTGATCCAGTTGATTCCGTTTTCGGAATCAGTAACATAATCCGCAATTGGACGTGGCGATCCACCCCGTTCTACCATACAGACTTCACCAAGCTGTTTCACGGGCAGTTGCTTGGGGTTTGATCGTGGGTCTCCGAACTGCTCCATAAATTGAGATTTGAACAGCTCAGAACGGCAAATTTTGATTTATCGCTCTGCCGGACGAAAGCTGCAAACTGCTCTTGAAGTTCCATTGGCGGTACGATGAGTAACACATCTGACAGCTTCTCCTTTGACAGCTCAATCTGGTTTGTGGACCCATTGACGCATTCTGCATAAATCTTCTTTTGGACATCTTCTCTTTGCAAGAAGCATTTGAAGAAGTATGCATTCACATCATGGCTTTCTG